>NZ_JBIWGA010000037.1:0-83707 GCF_044763345.1 Streptomyces sp. NPDC096132 | reverse complement strand
GGAGGATGTGGCCGACGAGGAGCGGCTGGCGCCGCTGCGTGCGGCGTCACCGGCGTACGTGATCTACACCTCCGGCTCCACCGGCACCCCCAAAGCCGTCGCCATGCACGTCGGTGGACTGATGAACATGCTCGCGGCGCACATCGAGGCTTATCCGGGACACCCCGGCCTGCGAACGGGACAGTTCACGTCGCTCGGATTCGACAGCTCCGTTCAGGAGATGCTCGGCGCGATGGTGACGGGGCGTGCGCTGTACATCGCCCCCAACGATGTGCGTTACAGCGCCGAGGAGTTCGCCCGCTGGCTGGACCGGAACCGTGTCAACGAGTTCTTCGCGCCCAACCTGGTGATCGAGTCCATGATCGAGGCCGCCGAGGAACACGACTTGGCCCTGGCGGACCTCACCGACATCCTTCAGGGCGGCGAGGCGCTCGTGCTCAGCGACCGCATGCGCCGCTTCTGCGCCAGGCGCCCGCGCTTGCGCCTGCACAATGTGTACGGCCCCACCGAGACTCACCTCATCACGCTGCACGAAGTCCCCGGCGCCCCGGAGAGCTGGCCGCTCTCCGCCCGCCTCGGCCGCCCCGTCGGCAACACCCGCGGCTACGTCCTGGATTCCGGGCTGCAGCCCGTCCCGGCAGGTGTGCCCGGTGAGCTGTACATCGCGGGCGACTCGGTGTCGCGCGGATACCTGAACCGGCCGGGGCTGACGGCGGAACGCTTTGTGGCGTGTCCGCTCGGGCCGGCGGGGTCGAGGATGTACCGCACAGGTGACCTGGTGCGGTGGACGGACGACGGGGAGCTGGAGTTCATCGGCCGGGTGGACCACCAGGTGAAGGTGCGGGGCTTCCGTATCGAACTCGGTGAGATCGAGGGCGCGCTCGCCCAGCACCCCAGCGTCGGCCAGGTCGGCGTGCTTGCTCTGCCCGCCGACGGGGCGAGCGGCGCCGACAAACGCCTGGTGGCCTACGTCGTCCCCGCGGTCGACGCTGAGATCAGGCCGCGCGAACTGCGCGCGGAGCTTGCCCGTTCACTGCCGGACCACATGGTGCCCTCGGTCTTTGTGGTGCTGGATTCGCTCCCCATGACCCCGAACGGGAAGCTGGACCGCAGGGCACTGCCCGCACCCGATGTCACCGGTGACGCATCGGGGCGTGGACCAAGGACCCCACGTGAGGAGATTCTCTGTTCGCTGTTCGCCGAGGTGTTGGGCGTGGAGCGAGTCGGGATCGACGACAGCTTCTTCGACCTGGGCGGTCACTCGCTGCTGGCCACCCGGTTGATCAGCCGTATCCGCATCGTCCTCGGTGTGGACGCGGGTGTCAGGGCGCTCTTCGAGACCCCCACGCCGGGCGGCCTCGCCGCCGGTCTGGACGGCGAACGCGGCGAACACGAGGGCCTGCAGATGCTGTTGGGGCTGCGCACGGTCGGCGACCGTACTCCGCTCTTCGTGGTCCACCCAGGTGGGGGTTTCAGCTGGTCCTACACTCGTCTGCTGGCACATCTGGACCCGCAGCAGCCGGTGTACGGGGTGCAGGCGAGGGGCCTTGCCGCGCAGGAGGAAGAGCTGCCGGCCTCGGTGGCCGAGATGGCTGCGGAGTACCTGGAGGAGGTCCGGCGCGTGCAGCCGGCGGGACCGTACCGGCTCGCGGGGTGGTCCTTTGGCGGTCTGGTCGCCCACTCCATGGCGACGCGGCTGCAGGCGCTCGGTGAAAAGGTCGAGTTCCTTGCCCTGCTGGACAGTTACCCGCCCCGGGGCGACGACGCGGCCGGGCCGAAGCAGGAGCAGGACCTACGGGCGGAGGCCGTCGAGGCCCTGACCGGAGACCGTGAGGCAGCCGGAGACCGCGCCCTGGGTGAGGCCGAGGCCGTCGAGAAGCTCAGGCGGATGTGTATCCCGCTCATGGAAGCCGACGACGCGGCGGTCAAGCGCGCTCTGGGCGTGGCGATGAACAATATCTCGCTCATCGACGCGTTTGTGCCGGAAACGTTCGATGGAGACCTGATGGTCTTCACGGCGGAGCGGGACGGATGGGGAGTCGAGCATGCGCGGGAGTGGGAGAAGTATGCGTCGGGAATTGTCGATGCAATCTCCGTGGACTGCGGCCATTATGATATGGTCGATAATGCGTCCGAGTTTATAGGTCGCCGTTTCTCGAAGCGCCTCCAATGGTTTTTTTGATGTGGCTATCGAGGGATTTCGCCAATTTATTTTCTGCCTCGCCTGCTATTTCGGAACGCAATAGGAGAGTCAACGTAATGGCAAACCCGTTCGAGAATTCAGACGGCCGTTATCATGCGCTGGTCAACGAGGAGGGCCAGTACTCGCTGTGGCCGGATTCTGTGGACATTCCCGAGGGCTGGACGGTTGCCCTGGAGGGGAAGTCGCGCGACGAGTGCGTGTCCTTTGTCGAGGGGAACTGGACGGACATGCGGCCCAAGAGCCTCGCGCTGGCCATGGGTGAGAACTGAGCGGCCGATACAGAGCCGATGAGGGCCGCATCGCCGGGCGGCTGGTCGGATCTGAGGAGTTCCGTGCGGCGCTCTCCCGGCATCCGGCCGGAGTCGTCGTTGTCACCCCGACGGCCGGCGGACTGCGTACGGCCGTCACGGTCACGTCCTTCACCTCGGCGAGTGCCAGCCCGCCGCTCGTCTCCTTCTACCTGAAGAAGGAGTCGTCCAGCTGTGGCGTCCTGCGGGCGTCGGAATGGTTCGCGGTGAGCTTCCTGGAAAGCGGTCAGCGGGACGTGGCCGCCACATGTGCCCGGAGTGGAGTCGACCGGTTCGCGCCATCGGAGGCATGGGAGGACGGGCCTTTCGGGCTGCCCCTGCTGAAGGGGGCGACGGCCCATCTGGTGTGCCGGCGGGAGAAATTCGTGGAAGTGGGAGACCACTTCATGGTCGTGGGGGGAGTGATCGACGTCGCCGTGCGTGATGCCGGCCGCCCGCTGCTCTACTGCGACCGATCCTATGCCGACATTTTTCAGTCGAATCACTCGGACCGAAATCCATAGTAGAAAGAAGACGGCGGGACCAATGGCTGCGACAACACTCTTGCTCACTCAGTCCGACATCTACCGCATACTCCGGCAGGCCGGCCGGGACCAGGTCATGGATCTCATGATCGAACGGCTGCGCACGGCCTTCGCGGCAGCGGACTCGGGACGGGCAGTCACGCCGGCCCGGCAGGGGTTCCTCACTGGTACGGACCGGACGGGGGTGCTGGAGTGGATGCCCCACCACGACCCCGGGCACGCCGTCACGATCAAGACCGTCTCCTACGCTCCCATGAACCCGACGCGGTTTGGCCTCCCGACCATCCTGGGAACCATCGCCCGCTTCGATGACGAGACCGGCCACCTTGTGGGGCTGTGCGACGGCGTCCTGCCCACCGCCGTGCGTACCGGTGCCGCCTCGGCCATAGCCACCGGCCTGTTCGCGCACCCGGACAGCAGGGTCGTGGGTCTGATCGGCACCGGATCACAGGCCGTCACCCAACTGCACGCCCTGTCCCGCGTCCTCGGCATCGAGACGGTGCTCGTGCACGACACGGCGTCCGAGCACAGCGCGTCCTTCGCGCACCGGGCCCGTTTCCTCGGCCTCGACATCACGGTCGTACCTCTGGCGGAACTGGAGTCGCGCGCGGACGTGATCTGCACGGCCACGTCGGTGGACGTCGGCGAGGGGCCGGTCCTCGAAGGCCGGGACCTGCGCGACCACCTGCACATCAACGCCATCGGCGCCGATCTGCCGGGCAAGGTCGAAGTGCCCGCACAGGTGTTGAGGAACGCGTTCGTCTGCCCCGACCACGTCGATCAGGCCCGACGCGAAGGTGAGTGCCAGCAGCTCGACTTCCACGAGATCGGACCCACCCTGCCGAGCGTCTGCGCCGACCCCCAGCTGGCGCGCGGCGCACGGGAGTCGCTGTCCGTCTTCGACTCGACGGGCTTCGCTCTGGAGGACCACGTCGCCTTCGACGTCTTCCACGAACTAGCCCTGACGTACGGTCTCGGCCGGCACGTCGACCTGGAATCGGTGTCCGACGATTCCCACAACCCCTACGGCGACGCGTTCGACGACATCCCGGCGGCCGCCGACGCGCTCGTCCTGCGCTGACCACTGACCGCGGACGGGACATTCACATGACATCAGGAAGCAGTAGGGACATGAAGTTCGGGCTGTTCTACTTCGCGAACGACAGCACCGAGGAGGTGGGCGAAGGCCGGTACGACGTACTCCTGGAGGGCGCCCGCTTCGCCGACGAGCACGGTTTCAACGCCGTCTGGACCCCCGAGCGGCACTTCCATCCGTTCGGTGGCCTCTACCCCAACCCCGCCGTGGTGGGCGCTGCGCTGGCTGTCGCGACGCGGCACATCAGCATCCGGGCCGGCAGCGTAGTGGCACCCCTGCACTCGCCGGTGCGCATCGCGGAGGAGTGGGCGGTCGTGGACAACCTGTCCCACGGCCGTGTCGAGGTGTCCTTCGCCTCCGGATGGCATCCCGTCGACTTCTGCCTCAGCCGCGGTTCGTCCTACGTGAACCGCAAGGAGACCATGCTCGAGACCATCGAGACGGTCCGCACGCTGTGGCGGGGCGAGCCGGTAGATGTGGTCGACGGCACAGACAATCCGGCCACCGTGCGAGTGTTTCCGCCGGCGGTCCAGCCGGAACTGCCGACCTGGATCACCAGCGCGGGCGAGGCGGAGACGTTCCGGATGGCCGGCGCGGCCAAGGCCGGGGTGCTGACGCACCTGCTGCACCAGGACATCGACGAACTGGCCGAGAAGATCGTGGCCTACCGTGCAGCGGCCCGCGCCGCGCACGATGACTGGGACGGCCGGGTCGCCGTGATGCTCCACACGTTTCTTGGCGACGACCGCGCCTATGTGCGCGACGTCGTGCACGACCCGCTGTGCGCGTACCTGAAGAGCTCCTTCCACCTCATCGCGCGGTCCGTCGCGGACGTGGGCCCGGACTTCGACGTCGACTCTCTCCACGAGGACGACGTCGACTTCCTGGTCGAGCGGTCCTTCGACACGTACTTCGACGAGCGCGGTCTCTTCGGGACAGTCGACCAGGCAGCCGAGACGGTTGAGCGGCTGCGCGGTATCGGAGTCGACGAGATTGCCTGCCTGATCGACTTCGGAGTCGACGGCAAGCTGGCGCTGGACGGGCTGCGGCAGCTCGACGAACTCCGCCGACGCTTCCAGTGATCGCCGAGACCCGCCCGTAGACCGTCGAGGAGTAGTCCATGTCCAACAAGGTGCTCGCCGCTGCCCGGAAGGCGGTCGCCGAGAGTTTTACCGGCTTGCCCGCCGCGTTCTGGTGGCTGTGGGCGGCGACTCTCGTCAACCGGCTCGCCGGGTTCGTGGCGACGTTCCTCGCGCTGTACCTGACGCAGGACATGGGCCACTCCGCGAGTTTCGCGGGCCTGGTCGTCTCCCTGTACGGCGGTGGCGCAGCGGTCGCATCGCTGGTCGGTGGGGTCCTCACCGACCGGATCGGGCGTCGGCCCACGATCCTCGTCGCCCAACTGCTCACCGCCGGTTCCATCGTGGCGCTCGGCCTGACCGAACAGGCCGTGCTGATCGCAGTGCTCGCCCTCGTCGTGGGCGTGGTGAGTCATGCCTCCCGCCCCGCGATCGGCGCGGTCATCGCCGACCTGGTACCGAGCGAGGACCGGAGCAAGGCGTACTCGCTGAACTTCTGGGCGGCCAACATCGGCTTCGGCGTGTCTGCGGCGGCCGCGGGCATCCTTGCCCGGCAGAGCTACTTCCTGCTCTTTGTGTGCGAGGCGCTCGCGACCCTGTGCTGCGCCGTTCTGGTCTTCCTGAAGGTTCCCGAGACCAGGACGCAAGCGCCCCCGGTAGACGTCGACGCACCAGATGGCGGAGCGGGATTCGGCATGGTATTGAAGGACCGCCCCTTCATGTGCCTCGCCGGCCTCGCCTTCCTGGTAGTGACGCTGTTCCAGCAGGCCGCCACCACCCTGCCCATCACCATGGGTCAGGAGGGGCGCTCAAGCGCGGACTACGGGCTGATCCTGAGTCTCAACGGACTGCTCGTCGTGATCCTGCAGATCCCCCTGTCGCGCGCGGTACGGGATCGCACTCCCCTCCAGGTCCTCACGGTCGCGGCGCTGCTGTGCGGCTACGGGTTCGGGCTCACCGCGCTCGCTGACTCGCTCGCGCTGTACGCCGCGACTGTCGCCGTCTGGACCCTGGGCGAGATCATATTCACCCCGATCGGTATGCGCCTGGTGGCCGACCTGTCACCCGAGCACGCTCGGGGGCGCTACCAGGGCGCCTACAACCTCGCCTGGGCCTCCGCAGCGCTCGCCACTCCCGTCATGAGCGGATTCGTCCTCGACCGGCTGGGCGCGAACGCGATCTGGGCGGGCTGCGCCGTGATCGGCACTGCGGCCGCCTGCGGATACGCCCTGCTCACCCGGACGATCGGCGCGCGTCTGGCGGCCGCCGAGAACACCGCGGCACAGGAGGAGACGGCGCCGACCGGTCGGGACGACGAGGAGACAGCGCCCGCCGACACGGCCGGCTGACTCGTCCGGCCGCACACGCCACGACAACACCGTACGAAAGAGACGCGAATGACACCTGAGATCGACGACGCATTCGAGGCCGTCGAGAAGGAATACGGCGTCGGCAGCATCGACCGGGTCAGGCAGATGCTCGACCCTGCGCGACAGGACCGGCATCCGCAGCAGAAGAACGCCAAGTGGATCTTGCCGGGTCTGTCGAAGAAGCCGTGGCACGACCCGTACGAGCACCCCGAGACGGCCGCTGTCGTACGCGCCTTCGAAGCCGGCCATGCCGACATCAAGCGGGAACTCGCCGATGCCTGGTCCCTGAACAGGCCGTCGTTCACCGACTACGAGCACTACCTCTCCACCCAGTCGGACTGGCAGGCCCTGTACCTCTTCCGCGACGGCGCGCCGGTGCTCGAGTCGGCCCAGGTCGTCCCTACCGCCTACCGGATCCTGGACGAGTACGCCCTCCGGACAGCGACGCACTGCCCCCTGCTGGAGAGCCACTTCTCCACTCTGCTGCCCGGCGCGTCTGTCAAGCCGCACTGCGACTTGTGGAACTTCAGCATCAACCTGCACCTGGCCGTCGACATACCCGAGGACTGCGGCATCAGGGTCGGCGACGAGACGCGCGAATGGGTCGAGGGCAAGTGTCTGCTCTTCGACTACTCCTTCGAGCACGAGGCATGGAACCGGGGCACCGGGACGCGGACCTGCCTGCTCGTCGACCTGTGGCACCCCGAGACCACGCTCGCGGAGAGAGCGGCGCTGACCGCGCTCATCACGGAGATCCGCGTGCTCCTCGGGGACAGCCAGTAATCATTTGGAAGGTTCAAGATCGTGCAGTTGTTTCATGTCGAGTTCTACGTCCGCGACGTCGACGCGTACGCCGCCGAAATGGAGCGCTCGTACGGGTTCCTGCGCATCGGCGAGGCAGCGGACTCCCGTGCGCGCAGTACGGTCCTCCAACGCGGCACTGCCATCCTGGTCGTCACGCAGGGCCTGGACGAGACCCATCCCGCCGCGCTCTTCGTGGGCGTCCACGGCGACGGCGTGGGGGACATCGCCCTCGGCGTCGCCGACGCGCGGGCGGCCCACACCCGGGCGGTTGCCGCCGGAGCCCGCGCGGTCAGCGAACCCGCGGAGCTGTCCGACGGCACCGTCACGGCCGTGATCGGGGGCTTCGGGAACGTCACCCACACCTTCGTACAGCCCGGTGGACCGGACCAGGACTGGGTGCTTCCCAGGTTCCGGATCGACGCGGACCGCCGGCGAGAGGCGCGGCGGACCGACACGGCCGACGTCATCGAGATCGACCACTTCGCGGTGTGCCTGGAAGCAGACATGCTGCAGCCGACGGTCGACTTCTACCGCACGGCCATCGGCTTCGAAGAGATATTCGAGGAGCATATCGTCGTGGGAGACCAGGCCATGATCTCCAAGGTGGTGCAGAGTCCCTCGGGCGCCGTCACACTGACGCTCATCCAGCCGGACGTCACCCGCAAGCCCGGCCAGATCGACCGCTTCCTCAAGGAGCACGGAGCCTCGGGCGTCCAGCACATCGCCTTCCGGGTGGCCGACGCCGTGCGTTCGGTCGCTCGGATGATGGGCAACGGGGTGGATTTCCTGACCACACCCGCCACGTACTACCGGCTCATGGAGCAGCGGCTGGAGCTGAGCGTGCACACTGTCGCGGAGCTGGAGCGACTCGGCATCCTCGTCGACGAGGACCACGACGGTCAGCTCTTTCAGATCTTCACGCGCTCCAGCCATGCACGGCGCACCCTCTTCTTCGAGATCATCGAGCGGGTCGGCGCGCGGACCTTCGGCAGCGGCAACATCAAGGCGCTGTACGAGGCCGTGGAGGCCGAGAAGCTCGACCGCCGGATTGCCGGTGCGTGATGCGGACAGAGACCGACATCGAGACTGAGACCGGAACCCGGCCGGCCTCCTGGGCCCCGCTCTCGCTGCGTGACGTCGAACAGGCCGCCTTTGACCAACTTCCTGCAGATGTAAGGGACTTCATCGGAGGTGGCAGCGGTGACGAAGCCGTGCTACGCAGGAACCGCGCCGCGTTCGACCGGATCTGTCTGACGCCGCGCGTGCTGTGCGGTGCCGCGGAGCCGTCCCCGGCCGGTTCGCTGCTGGGCGTCCCGACGGGCCTGCCGATCGCAGTGGCGCCCATGGCGTACCAGCAACTCGTCGATAACCAAGGCGAGTTGGCCGCTGCTCGCGCCGCCCGGACGGCCGACGTGCCCTTCGTCGCCAGCACTCTGTCCGGCTTTCCCGTCGAGCAGATCACCGCCCAAGGCGCAGTCACGTGGTTTCAGCTCTACTGGCTGCGCAACCGCACCCGGGTCACCGAACTCGTCGAACGCGCGGAGGCCGCCGGGTGCCGTGCCCTGGTCCTCACCGTCGACGTACCTCGTATGGGGCGGCGCCTGCGCGACGTCCGCAGCGGGTTCAGCCTGCCGCCGCACATACGGGCGGCGAACCTGCCGCCTGCCGAGGGCCACACCGCCGGGGTGGGACAGCACGGCTCGTCCGCCCTCATGCGGCACACAGCCGAAGCCCTGGAACCCGCCCTTTCGTGGGACGACGTGGAATGGCTGCGGGAGCGGACCCGGCTTCCGCTGGTACTCAAGGGGATCCTCGACCCGGACGACGCCGTGCTCGCTGCCAACGCCGGGGCCGATGCTCTCGTCGTCTCCAACCACGGCGGCAGGCAGTTCGACGCCGCGCCGGCAGGCATCGACGTACTGGCCGACGTGGTTACCGCGGTCGGCGCCGACTGCGAGGTCCTCATCGACAGCGGCATCCGCTCGGGCACCGACATCCTCAAGGCACTCGCCCTGGGCGCCCGCGGCGTCTTGATCGGCCGCCCCATCCTGTGGGGGCTCGCTGCGGCGGGAGAGCGCGGCGCCCGCGACGTCCTGTCGATCCTGCGCCGGGAACTGGAGGACGCCCTGGCCCTCAGCAGTTGCGCCGGCGTCGGGGACGCCCGCCGGCTGCGCGTCGGCCGGGAACCCCACTGCCCGAACGGCCAGGGAGGTGAGGGGCTGTGAGCCCGTACGTCAGGGACGGCGGCCTGTCGCTCGAAGACCTGCACGTCTCCCTCTCCGATCCGTCGCTGGCGTCGATGACGTTCCTCAACGAGGTGTCCCAGAGGTACCCGAAGGCGATCTCCTTCGCCGCGGGTCGCCCGTACGAGGGGTACTTCGCCGTCGAGGACGTACACCGCTACATCGAGCGCTACTGCCGCTACCTGAAGCAGGAGCTGGGACACTCCGACGCCGAGGTCCGCCGCGCGCTCTTCCAGTACGGGCGGACCAAGGGGATCATCCACGAACTCATCGCCCGCAACCTCCGGTTGGACGAGGACATCACGGCGGACCCCGAGTCGATCGTCGTCACCGTGGGGTGCCAGGAGGCCATGGTCGTGGTACTCCGGGCGCTGCGCACCGACGAACGCGACGTCCTGATGGCGGTCTCCCCGTCCTATGTGGGGATCACAGGGGCGGCCCGCCTCGTCGACATGAGAGTCGCCTCCGTGGCATCCGGTGACGACGGCATCGACTTCGACGCCCTCGACGCCGTCGTCCGGGAGACTCGCGCGAACGGCCTGCGGCCCCGCGCGCTCTACGTGGTCCCGGACTACTCGAACCCCACCGGACAGACCCTGAGCGAGGCCGACCGCCGGCGCCTGCTGTCGCGGTCTCGGACCGAGGGCTTCCTGATCCTGGAGGACAACCCCTACGGCCTCTTCCGTGGCGTCCGCGAACGGCAGCGCACGATCAAGTCCATGGACCGCGAAAGGCGCGTCGTCTACCTGGGGTCCTTCGCCAAAACGGGACTGCCTGGCGCCAGGGTCGGCTATGTGGTCGCCGACCAGACGGTGGAGGACGGCACCAGGGGAGTCACGCTGCTCGCCGACCAACTCGCCAAGATCAAGAGCATGCTGACGGTGAACACCTCACCGATCGCCCAGGCCGTCGTCGCGGGACGACTGCTGGAGAACGACTGCAGTCTGGTCGCGGCGAACACCCGGGAGACTGCGCTCTACCAGGACAACATGCGGTGCGCGCACGACTCGCTCACCCGGCACTTCGAGGACGTGCCGGGAGTGTCCTGGAACCGCCCCGACGGAGGTCTGTTCCTCGTCGTCGACCTGCCGTTCGCCGCGGGGGACGAGGAGCTGGAGCGCTGCGCGGAGGATCACGAAGTGATCTGGACGCCCATGGCGCACTTCGCGGCGGACGAGCGATCCCGGCGCCGGATCCGGCTGTCCGTCTCGCAGCTCAACCCGGCAGAGATCGATCTCGGCGTCGAACGTCTGCGTGCCTTCGTCGACGACTGCTCCAGGAGCGCTGAGTGAGCCATGTACTGATTCTTGGGCCGGCCTCCTCCGGAGACCTGCTTGTCGCCCGCGCGAAGCAGGCGGGACACCACGTCACCGTGGCGCTCGCCCCGAGCCGGAAGGGCCCGCCCACCCTGGCGGAGCGGCTCGCGGACGACGTCATGCATGTCGACCTGCTCGACGCGACGGAACTCTCGGCGGCCGTCGGCCGGCTGCAAGGGACCCGGCCGGTGGACGCCGTGGTCCCCGGGTTCGAGTACTTCGTGCCGGCCGCAGCGCTGCTCGCGGCCGAACTCGGGCTGCCCGGACTGCCGACCGATGCGGCCCGGCGGCTCAGGTACAAACACCTGATGCGCTTCGCCCTGGACCGGGCGGGGGTCCGGTCGGCCGCGCACCGCGTGGTGGCGACCGACCGTGGCGATTGGCAGCCCACCGTGGCGCAGGCGGTCGAGGAGCTGTCCCTGCCTTGCGTCGTAAAGCCGGTGGATCTGGGCGGCAGCGTCATGGTGCGGCTCGCGCGCTCCCTCGACGAGGCGGTCGCGGCCGTGGCCGAGATCGCGGACGCCGGTCCGGACGCCTTCGGTCTCACGCCCATGCCGCTCGCGCTGATCGAGGAGTTCGTCGAGGGCCCTGAATACAGCGTTGAGGGCCACATCTCGGCGGAGGGACCATCGATCGTCAGCGTCACCCGCAAACTCCTCGGCGGCGAGCCCTACTTCGTGGAGCGCGGCCATGTGGTGGATCCCGGGTGCGACCCGGCACTGCGCGTCTCGGTGAGCGCTTACACCGAGCAGGTCATCGCGGCCCTCGGGCTGACCACGGGAGTATTCCACGGAGAGGTCCGTATCACTGCCGAGGGCCCGGTCCTCATGGAGATGGGCGCCCGCCTCCCGGGCGACCACATCTGCGAACTGATCGAACTCGCCCACGGTGTGGACTTGGCCGCTGTGTTCGTGGACGCGATGCTGGGTCGTACACCCGCCCCGTACATCCCCACCGCCGACGCGACGCGGGCAGCCGGCATCAGGTTCCTGCTCAGGCCCGGCCTGGCCGGCTACACCATCATCACCGGTCTGGACGAGGCTCGCGGTCTCGACGGCTACGTCGACTCGGCGCTGTCCTATGCCCCGGGCGAGCCGATTCCGCAGGCCGCCGACTTCTCCGGCCGGCTGGGATGGTTCACCTTCACGGCGCCGGACTCCCTCGGTCTGGAGTCGGTCCTGGACAAGGCGGACCACATGGTCAGGTTCGCATGACGGCGGCGTCCTCCCTCACGGCGTTCCGGACGACGCCCGCTGCTAGGGGACTGTTGTTCGCCAGCCTCGTGGACTCCACCGGTACGGGGATGTACGTCGCGGGCGGTGTCCTCTACTTCACGGAGCGCGTCGGTCTGACGGCGACCCAGGTGGGTGCGGGAATGTCCGTGGGCGCGCTCGTCGCTGTGCTCTGCGTCGTGTGGGTCGGACGGGTGGCCGACCGGATCGGTGTGGGGCGAGCCCTGATTGCCCTGCAGGTTTGGAGCGCCCTGGCGTTCCTCTGCTTCCTGCTGGTCGACGGGTTCCTCGCATTCGTGCTCGTCGCGTGTCTGGTCGCGGTACCGGAGAGAGGCTGGCACCCCCTCGCCTCCACGGTGGTGAGCTCCGTGGTCGAGAAGGAGCGGCGAACGGACGCACTGGCCGTGATGCGGATGCTGCGGAACACGGGGTTCGCCTTGGGCGGCCTGCTCGCGATCGGTACGCTCGCGGTCGCCTCCGACCGGGCGCTCTCCGCGGTGCTCGTGGTCAACGCCCTGTCCTTCGGCGGTAGCGCGGTGCTGCTGTCTGCCCTGGGCGTGGCCGGCGCGACGGATGGGGAGGAGGCCGGAAGGGAACGGGCCACGGATGCGAGCACCGACAAGGTTCCCTGGCGGGCAAGGCTTCCCTATGTGAGGGTTGCCGCCCTGGACGCCGTCTGCTGTCTGCACATGAGCCTGCTGAGCATCGGGTTCCCCCTGTCCATCACCCTGTGGACCGACCTGCCGAGCTGGGTCGTGGCCGGCACGTACGTGGTGAACACGATCGTTGCCGTCTCCTTCCAGCGCCGGGTCAGCGCGGCGCTCAAGGCGTCCGTCCGGTCGGCGACCGTGGCCATGGGCATCACCCTGGCCCTGCTCGCCGCCACCTGCGTGAGCATCGCGGTCCTACCCGGGCGGCCCGTGGCGTGGGGGCTTGTCTGTCTCGCGCTGGGGGTGCTGACCCTGACCGCGGCCGAACTGACTCAGGCGGCCGCATCCTGGACCCTGTTGCTGGGCCTCGCCCCCAAGGACGCCTCCGCCGAGATGTACGCGACCTTCGAGCTGGGCTTCAGCGCCCAACTGGTCTTCGGGCCCCTACTCGTGTCGCTGCTGGTCGAACGGGGCGGCAACGCTTGGTTCGTCCTCGCCTGCTGCCTGTTGGCGCTGATCCCACTCGTCGCACCCGCAGTGAGAGGCGCCGAGCGCCGTCGACTGCTGGGATTCGCCCCCGGCCACTGACCGAGAGCGCCGAACCGGCCATTGCGGTCGATGATTTGGAGACACTCCCTTGATCCGAATGAACATCCACGAGGTTCGGCTGCCGATGCGCCACGCCTTCACCACCGCCCATGGCACGGCGGAGGTGCAGCAGAGCATCATCGTCGAGCTCACCGACGGTGAGCTCAGCGGATTCGGCGAAGCCGTATGCATCCCCCACGAGGGCTGGCTGGCCCCCGGCATCCGGGCGGCCCTGGAGACGAACCGCGCCGTCATCGAGGCCATGGATCCGCAGGATCCCGTGGAGTTCTGGGAAGCATGCCTCCCGCTCCTGGCCGACGACCGGTGCGCTCTGTCCGCCCTGGACCAGGCGGCCCATGACCTGTGGGGAAAACGCAAGGGCACCTCGGTGCGCGAGCTCTGGGGCCTGCCCGTGGGCCCCCTGCCCGTCAGCGACTACACCATCGGCATCGACGACACCCACCGCATGATCTCCAAGATGCTGGAGTTCGCCGACTGGCCCGTGTTCAAGATCAAGCTCGGCACGGATCGGGACCTGGGAATCGTCCGGTCGCTGCGGCAGTACACCACAGCGACCTTCCGGGTCGACGCCAACTGTGCGTGGAACGTCGAGGACGCCCTCACCTACGCCCCCCATCTCGCGGAACTCGGTGTCGAGTTCATCGAGCAGCCCCTGCCGAGGGGCGCACGGCGCGATCAGGAACTGCTCCGCAAAGAGGCCGGCATTCCCTTGATGGCCGACGAGAGCTGCTGGACCGAGGACGACATCGACACGTGTACTGAGGGCTTCGACGCCATCAACATCAAGCTGGCCAAGTGCGGCGGCCTCACGCCCGCCCGCCGCATGATCGAGCGCGCCCGCCGCAACGGACTGCGAGTCATGGCCGGGTGCATGACCGAGACCACGGTGGGTATCTCGGCCATCGCCCAACTGCTTCCCCTTGTCGACTACGCCGACATCGACGGTGCGGTGCTGGTCGCGCGCGACGTGGCGGACGGCGTACGCCTGTACCGCGGCCGACCAGTGCTCCCGGCCACCCCCGGAACCGGGGTGACGTGGCTGGGACCGCTTGCGTGACGGAAAGAGGGCACCGAGAGGAAACGACCGGAGGAAGGGACATCATGGAAACGGCGCGGCAACGCCACGCGCTACTGGTCGGCGGTATGGGGTGGACGGGAGCACGGGTCGTCGACGAGGCCCGGGCCCACGGATGCCGGCTTTCCCTGATTCAGGAGGCCGACAACATCACCAACCATCACCGCTCGACAGCGAACAGGGTGATCGCGGTGTCCGACCTCGGGGATACGGACACGGTGGTACGCGCCGTGAAGGCGATCCATGACCGGGATCCGGTCGATTACATCCTCTCGGTCACCGAGTTCGGCCTTGTCCCGGCTGCCGTGGCGGCCCAGGAACTGGGCGTGCGCACCCCGGTCCCGGTCGACGTGGCCACCTTGCTGCGCAGCAAGAGCCGTATGCGTGACATGCTCGGCGGTCACCCGGACCTCGCAGTGCGAAGCCACCGCTGCTTCACTTACGAGGAAGTCGTGCGCGCGGCCGACGACGTGGGTTACCCGGTCATCGTGAAGCCCGACGACGCATGGGGCAGTCTCGGGGTGCGCCGCGTCGACGACGCGACGGGGCTTCGCACCGCCTTCGAGGAGTCCGACGACATCGGTTGCGCGGTTCTCGTGGAGGAGTTCCTCGAGGGTCCCGAGTACAGCGTCGAGGCGTTCAGCCACGCGGGGCGGCACCATGTTCTCGCCGTCACCCGAAAGGTGAAACTCCCCAACTTCGTTGAGATCGGGCACGTGGTCTCCGGTGTCCAGAGCGACGGTGACAGCGCCGTGGTGCGGTTGGTGACGCGCTTTCTCGACATCGTCGGACTCACCGATGGCAACTCACACACCGAAGTGATTGTCACGCCTTCCGGCCCGAGGATCGTCGAGTCCCACAACCGGCCCGGCGGGGATGGCATCCCGTACCTCGTGCACCTCGCGACCGGGATCAACCTCGCGGAGTTGGCCGTCGCGGTGCCACTCGGCCTCATGGAGGTGCCGCCTCCGCCTCCCCGGCCGACTGGTGCGGCCGTCCACTTCTGGGTCGGGGAGCCCGGCACGGTCGTCACCGTGCCGCGGGTACCGGACGCGGTGAGGGAGCAGTGCACCGAGGTGACGTTCACCGCCCGGCCCGGGCAGCGGGTGAGCGAGGTGCTGCACAGCTTCGACCGTCTCGGTTTCGTGATGACCCGGGGAGCCACCGGCGAGGACGCCTTCGCTCGGGCGCGGGACATCGTGGAGTCCCATCCGTTCGAGATCGCACCTGCTGTGGACGACGAGCTGGAGTCCGAGCGACTGGATCGCGTCCGCCGCTATGCGCGCGGCGGTTGAGACGCAGCCTTGGAGTTGCGGGCAGGTACTGGTCACCAGCCCGTGGTTGGTTGCCCTCAGCGCTGGAACGTACAGGAACGCGCGTATGACCCTGCACACCGTCACCTCCGCCGACCAGACGACCATGCAGCAGGCGGACTCCCTGCCGGTCAGCCTGGGGCAGGCGCCCGACCAGCCGACGCCGACCGGTACCTGGCAGGTCGCCATCTCGGCCCGCACCTCCTCCACAGGCCAGGGCGTGGACGGCGCGGTGCTGAAGGTGCAGGCGCCCACGACCGGCGGGGTCCCGATCTCCGTGAAGCTCGACTACTCCGGGTTCGAGAGCCTCTACGGCGCCGACTGGGCCTCCCGCCTGCGGTTCGTGCAGTTCCCCGACTGCTACCTGGACACCCCGGACGACGAGGCCTGCCAGACGTACGAAGAACTGGAAACCAGCAACGACGTCGACGGCAACACCATCACCGCGACCGTCGACCCGGCCGCCGGGCTCCGGCGAACGCCACCGTGATCGCGGGCGCCGCCACCAGCAGCGGACCGAGGTGGATGTGCGGCGGAGCCAGCACATCGACCACACAGACCGTGACGATCAGCCCCAGTGGGATCACGACCAGCGCGGGTGCGTGACCCGGCCGCCAGAAACGCCGGAAGTCCGGCCGTGGTCGAAGGGCCATGCCCCAAGCGTCCCACCTACCTCCGCTACGAGGGACCGTACTGGCCGCAGTCGTTGACGACTGGCTGTGACCAGCACTTTCCCGAGAGGCTCTGGGTGATCTGCCGGTCGGCCGTGCCTGATCACCCAGGCCGGGTTGAGTGTCCGTACTCAGGTCCGGGACCGCCTCCCGTTGCGAGCATCGGTGCAGCGGCGCGGTCGAGAGCGCCGGCTTCCTTCAGCCGAGAGCGTTCGAGCCAATTACGGAGAACTCGCCATGTCCCGTCGTATCGCCCTGTCCCTCGTCGCCGGTGTCGTCGTCCTGGCGGGTGCCGGGGCCTTCGCTCTCGCCTACGCCGGGGACCAGGGGCCGCCCTGGCCGGGGAGCAGGGGCCCGCCCTGGCCGGGGAGCAGGGGCCCGCCCTGGCGCACAGCACCGCCCGCTACACCGCCCCCGACGGAGAGCGGGACGGCTCGCTCACCTTCTCCACCGAGGTCACGGCGTCCTCCGGGGTCAAGAGCCTTAAGGTGCTGGCCTGGCCGGAGAAGTCCGCCCTCGCCGCGAAGCAGCTGACCGCGAAGGAGATGGCCGAGGCAGAGCCGGCCCGGTGCGAGCCCGCGGGCGGGGACACCGTGCGGTGCGTGTACACAGCCTCGGTGACCGCCGTCGAGGCCGCTTCGTCCCCGCGTGGCTCCTGGCATGTCGCCGCTCTCGCCACCGCCGAGGACGGCACCACCACCCTGGACACCGAGGCGGTGGACTTCACCGTCGGCTGATTCGGACTCCCGGGAGGCGGGCGCAGCACTCTCCCAGCAGACCGGCCTGGCCGTCGGTTCGGAAGAGGAGCCCGTGCTGCGGCGGCAGGATCGGCGGGACCGGCGCCCCGGAATCGACACCGCCGTGATCACTCGGTCGCCGTCGCTGTGATCATCCGGTGTGTTCAGGGTGCGCCCATGAGGCGATCCAGCGATGGCGCCAGGACCGGGGCGAGCGCCTCGGCGTACGCCTCTGAGAGGTGGCTGTCGTCGCGGTAGACGGCGGTGTTGGCGACGACTACGGGGCAGTTGCCGGTGCGGGGGGCGCAGAGCCAGGGGGTGGGGTCGATGACTGTGGTGGCCGTGGTGGATGCGGCGGCGCGGAGGGCGGTACGTCGGGTCGCGTCGCGGGTCGCGTCCGGTAAGTGGTTCGCGCAGCCGCGTAGCTGCAGGGAGTTCCTGGCGGCGCAGTCGATCGGGTCGCCCTTGGGCCATGGGGTGTCGAGCAGGGCGGCGACCCGGGCGCCGGAGGTGCCCAGGGCGCGGAAGGTGTTCTCGAAGCCGGTGGTCCACTGGTGGAGGGGGTCGGTGGCGGGGCGGGCCGGGTCTCCGGCGTCCGAGGAGGAGACGACGACCAGGTCGGGGCGCAGGGTATTGATCCTTGCCATGGCGTTGGAGCGCCAGGTGTCGCAGGCGATGTACGGCTTGTGGGCGATGAGGATGGTCACGTCGGCGATCTTGCAGGAGGCCTTGGTCAGCGAGATCAGCTTCCAGCCGCGTGTGGTCGCGAGCCGGTGCAGGGCCGGGAACCACTGGGCCGCGTGGGAGTCGCCGAAGAGGACGACCGTACGGGAGGAGGTCCGGTCGCCGTAGACGCAGGGGCGGGTGCCGGTGGCGGCGTAGTCGACGTGGCAGCCGTCCCGGTAGACCGCGGAGCGGGAGGACTTCACCTTCGGCAGGGGTGGGGCGAGGTTGCTCGGCAGGGTGGTGGGGGACGACTCCAGGAGTGCGGTGAGGCGCGCCTGCGGGGCCGGTGCGGAGAGCGCCCGCGCCAGGGAGGGCGCGGGATCGCCCACCTCGATCGTCGGTGGGACCGCCGTCGCCGTCAGGGACAGTGCCGAGGCGCCGGCTGTCAGCGCGGCCCCGAGAGCCAGGGCGCGGCGGGGGCGCCTGCGCAGGGCCCGGTGGAAGCGGACCGGGTTCTCGACCAGGTGCAGGGTCAGCCACGCCAGGCCCAGCGCCGCCGCGGACAGCCCGAGCGCGAGCGGCACGTCGGCCGTGCCGTCGGCGCGGCCCAGCGCCGCCGGGGCGATGACCAGCAGCGGCCAGTGCCACAGGTACCAGCCGTACGAGAGTCCGCCGAGCCACACCAGTGGTCGGCGCCCCAGCAGCCACCCCGCGCCGTGCGGTGTGGGCGCGCAGCCGCCGGCCAGGACGAGCGCGGTACCGGCGACCGGCAGGAGGGCGTGGTGGCCGGGGAAGGGCGTCCGGTCGTCGTACCGGACCGCTGCCAGCGTGACGCAGGCCAGGCCGAGCCAGGTCAGCGGGGCGGCGAGGGCAGCGGCAGCCGTTCCAGCCGGCCGGTGCCCAGCGCCAGGAGCGCGCCGGCGCCCAGTTCCCAGGCCCGGGTGAGGGAGCCGAAGTACGCCCAGGGCGGCGAGGAGTTCGTCACGAGGACGCCCGCCGCGAACGACCCCAGATGCACACGCGCGTGCTCGACGAAGGACCGGAAGCCGGCGTCCCGGAGGTGCGCCGGCTCAAGGGCCACGCCACTCCGTGGCGGGAGCGGTTTTTTGAGCTGAGCCTGTGGGCCTCACTCGCCGTCGCTGTCGTCTTCCTCGGCTCCCTGCTCGTCTACATCGTGGTGGAGGCATGGCCCCGGCTGAACCTGCGGATCCTGACGAACTTCCCCGACATCATCGACCCGTCCCAGGCCGGCGCCCAGTCGGCGATCACGGGCACCATCTGGGTCATCTCCTTCACCGGGCTGTTGTGCCTGCCCGTCGGCATCCTCACCGCCATCCACCTGGAGGAATACGCCGACACCGAACGCTGGTGGAACCGTGCGATCGAGATCAACATCCAGAACCTGGCGGCGGTACCGTCGATCGTCTACGGCATCCTCGGGCTCGGCATCATCTCCCGCGGCCTGGGATTCGGACAGACCGTCCTCACCGCCTCGCTCACGCTGTCCCTCCTGGTCCTGCCCACCGTGATCATCGCCGCGCGGGAGGCGATTCGGGCCGTACCGCAGTCGATCCGCGACGCTTCCCTGGCGCTGGGTGCCACCCAGTGGCAGACCATCTGGCGCCAGGTGCTGCCCGCCGCGGTGCCCGGCATGGCGACCGGCTCGATCCTCGCCCTGTCCCGCGCCATCGGCGAGGCGGCGCCGCTGCTGCTCGGCGGGCTGACGTTCATCACCTTCAACCCGACCGGTCCGGACAGCGCGTTCACCGTGCCGCCCATCCAGATCTTCAACTGGATCAGCCAGTCCCGTGCCGAATTCGTCTCACTCGCCGCCGCAGCGATCGTCGTCCTCCTGGCGATCCTGCTGGTCATGAACTCCCTGGCCATCTGGCTCCGCAACCGCTACTCCCACCGCTGGTGACCACGCCATGACCTCACAGCCCCCTCGACGCCTCCACCGCCTTCGCCGACCGACCCTTCGGCCCGCGCGGCCGGACTCCGCGACCTCCCCCTCCGACGCCCCCGACGCCCCGAGCGGCAGTCCCCTCCCGCAGATCTCCTTTCGCGATGCCCCGCCGCTGACGACCCCGGTCTTCGAGGTAGGCAGCCTGTCGGTGTTCTACGGCGGCCTCGAAGCCGTCCGCGACGTCAACATGACCGTCGGCGACCGTCAGATCACGGCGATGATCGGCCCCTCCGGCTGCGGCAAATCCACCGTGATCCGCTGCTTCAACCGATGAACGACCTCATCCCTACGGCCCGCGTGGTCGGCAAGATCCGCTACCACAACGAAGACCTGTACGGAAAGGAAGTCGACCCCATCGAGGTGCGCCGCCGTATCGGCATGGTCTTCCAGAAGCCGAACCCCTTCCCCAAGTCGATCTACGACAACATCGCGTACGGGCCGCGCGTGGGAGGCTTCCGGGGCAACCTCGACGACCTGGTCGAGGAGACCCTCACCCACGCGGCGCTGTGGGACGAGGTCAAGGACAAGCTCAAAACCTCCGCGCTGGCCCTGTCCGGCGGCCAGCAGCAGCGGCTGTGCATCGCCCGCACCATCGCGGTCAAGATGTGCGCGGCCGCCCGGTGCAGCGAACCCGATCCGGACCTCGCCAAGAAGGCCGTCGCCCGCTTCTCGCGCGCGGGCCTGCGCACACTCGTCTGCCACGACGGTGCCGAGGCCCTGCTGCTGTTGGGTGACCGGAAACCCCACGCCGTAATGCTCAGCACCCCACTGCCGGTGGTGGACGCCGCCCGGGTCACGGAACTGATCGCCAAACTGCACCCGGTGCCGGTCATCGCCGGCCCCGAGGACACCGTCGAGGCGACCGCCGCGCTGACAGCCGGCGCCGTAGCCCTCGTGGCCCGCCCGTACCGGATCCGGGAGATCATTCCGCTGCTCAGGGGCACACGCCCAGCTGACGGTTCTGAGTATTTCCTCGTCGTCGGTGACATCGAACTCGATACGGCGGGCTTCCATGTCTATGTGCGCGGCCGCCCGGAGCAGCTGACGGTCCGTGAGTTGCTGCTGTTGCGGTACCTGACGGAGCGCCCCAACAAGGTCATCAGCCGCCCGGAGCTCACCCAGGCCCTGTGGGGCACCAGCGGCCTGCACAGCAACACCCTCACCGTCCACATCCGGCGGCTCCGGACCAAGGTCTGCGACGAGGCGGGCAGCCGCTGCACCATCGACGCCATCCGGGGCATCGGCTACCGCCTGGAGTCCGACCCCGCGGCGGCGAAGCGGCACCCGGACAGATCCTCGCTCGCCCCGGGCGGCCAGTGACTCCGGTCGGTCCTAGGCTGTCCGGTCAACCACGGTCAACCAGGGAGCGATACGTCAGCGCGCCGGAGATCCGCCCGAGCACTGTGTACGGACTGGTCTCGCCGCCCTTTTCGCTGCATTCCTGGGGCCAGGATGGGGCCGGAAGGACGGTGAAACCCCGTGAACGATCACTATGCGCCGGGACAATGTCATGCCATCTGACCTGCAAAGACGGTGAAGACGGGGACGGTCGGTGAAACCTGGGGCAACGATCTTGCGTTCTCGTAATGCGTAGGTCTCGGGTTCGAATCCCGAAGGCGGCTCCGGTGATGGCCAGGTTGCATAGTCAGTGACCTGGCCTTTTGCCATTCCTGGGGCGGCCCTAGGGCATCGCGGGAGACGGGGTCCGCGGCCTGGCGACGACTTGGCGGCCGTCTTCTGCAAGTCGAGACGGGAGCTGAGGCTCGGCCGCTTGGCATTGGCCGGTCCTGTGGCTCATGTGGAGGCGGCGTAACCGGCGGACCGGTCCGGGTGCGCTGCCTCACCCGCTTTCTGCGGCCTTGGTAACGAGGACGGTGCCTTCAGCCCTGGGCGAGGCCGAAGGCCGTCATCAGGCGTGCTCCGGAGTCCGGGCGACGGCGTCCGAGCCGCTGTCGGTCGCGGCGGGTGCAGTGCGGCGGGTGACCGGAAGCCGAACTGCCCGACGGACCAGGGGCCAGGCTCCCTGCGGAGGGAAGCGCATGTTCGCGATCAGCGGGACTCCATCGATGACCACGGAGTGTCTGCTGGTCATGGAACGCACGGGTCAGCCCGAAGTGGACGATGCCCACGCCGACGACGGGCCGAGTACGGTGCCCGCGCCGCCGACCACGGACATGAGTACGGCGTTCAGGCTCCAGTTGACGCTTGCCAGCCGTCCGGGGAGATGACGGCGAAACCACCGACGCTGCCGATGCCGGGAGGGTCATCGCGGCCATGCCGGTCAGCAGCAGTGGCAGCCCGCTGGTGGGAGTGAAGCGCTGGGCGACGCCGGTCAGTACTCCGCCGGCCGCGGCCAGCGCCGCGGCTCCGGCGAAGGTCATGGCGTACACCGTCGACACGTTGACGCCGAGCGGGCGCGCGACGAGTTGGCCAGCCGCCTCGACCGGGAGCCGACCGTGGCGGAGCTCGCCACGCGGCCGTGGCCGGGTCGGCCGAGGCCGCCCTGACCGCGCTTCCGGCACGCGTACGGGTCAGGACGACGTGCGTGGCGGCGCACAGCACGGTGGTCAGTGCGAAGGCGATCATGAACAAGAACGTGGCCGCTGCCGTCAGCGTGGCCGCCCCTCGCCTCGCGGGTGTACCCGGAGGCCGAAGCGGAGATCGCCGGAAGGTTCTGACCGCGGCACAGGAGATCAGCGACCAGATGGCCGTCGTCGCGGGATGACCCCGTTCGCGCGGGATCCCGTCATCCAGGGTCGCCACCTGGTGGGGGCCCGGCCTGACCGGACATCCTGATCGACATTCGAGGCCAGATGGACCACTTCATGGTGTGCCCCGGAATCGTGACCGAGTTCGTCGCCGCCCCCTCGACGTAGGCGGCCGCCGACTTCGGTTCGTCACCCTGGGCTGCGCGGCGCCCCACCCCTGACCAGGCGCGGTGCTTCCTCACGTGATGGTGGTCATGCGCCGGCCGGGACGCCGACGCCGACGAGCCCACCGGGCACGCGCTGGTCGATGCCGGGAACGGGCGCGAACTCTGGCCGGTATGGCTGTCAGTTGGCGGGTACCACCTGTGCGGCGAGGACGGCGGCGGCCAGCAGTTCTTCGCGGGGCGCGTCGGAGGCCGCGTTGACGGCGAGTCCCTCGGCGGTGGCCATGAGGAAGCGGGCCAGAGCCTTGCAGTCGGTGCCGGCGGGCAGGTCTCCGTCCGCCACGGCCTTCTCGAAGCGATCCTGGACGGCTTGCCGGTAGTCGTTGCGCGCGGCTTTGAGCACCTCCACGATCGCGCGGCCGTCTTCGCCGGAGGCGAGGCCCGCCTGGACGGTCAGGCAGCCGCGGGGCTTGCCGGGTGTGGTGTAAGCCTCGACCAGACCCGTGAGCAGCCGCAGTGCCACCTGGTGCGCCGTGGGCTGCGCCAGCGCCTCGCGGGACAGCGGCGAGCGAGCCTGGGCATAGCGGTCCAGGACCTTTTCGAAGAGTTGCCGCTTGTTGCCGAAGGCCGCGTAGAGGCTGGGCGGCCGGATGTCCATGGCCTCGGTCAGGTCGGCGATCGAGGTCGCTTCGTAGCCCTGGCGCCAGAACAGTTCCAGGGCCACGTCCAGTGCGGCTTCCTCGTCGAACGCGCGCTTACCGCCCCTGGGCATGGCGCTCCCCTTCCTTGCTCGGCTCCGCCGGGTGCCGGTTGCACCATTCCTTTAGCGGTCGTTACAGTGTAGCGACCGACCGCTTTAGCGTTCACTACAGGGAAGGTGGGTGGTTCTCATGGGCAAGCTGACGGGCAAGACCGCGGTCATCACCGGCGGAAGCAGCGGGATCGGCCTGGCGACCGCCCGGACGTTCGTCGCCGAGGGCGCCCACGTGTACATCACCGGCCTCGACGCGGAGGAACTGGTCGCGGCCCAGGCCCGGATCGGCGGAGATGTCACCGCCGTGCGGATCGACATCTCCCGCCTGGAAGATCTCGACCGGCTCTGGCAGCAGGTCGAGCGGGAACAGGGTGGGCTCGACGTCCTTGTCGCCAACGCAGGCCGCGGCGAGCAGGCCACCCTGACCGAGGCCACGCCGGAGCACTTCGACCGGGTCTTCTCCGTGAACGCCCGGGGCACGTTCTTCACCGTGCAGAAGGCGCTGCCGTTGCTCAACGACAACGGCTCCGTCGTCCTGATGGCGTCCGCCGGGCATTTGAACGGCGCGGCGGAGCGCACCGTCTACAGCGCCACCAAGGCGGCCATCCGCTCCTTCGCCCGCACCTGGGCGAGTGAGCTGAAGGACCGCGGGATCCGGGTGAACACGGTCAGCCCAGGGCCGGTCGACACGCCCGCCCTCGACACGCAGGACGACCCGGATGCCCTGCGCGCCGCCCTCGCCGCCATGGTCCCCCTGCGCAGGCTGGGCCGGCCCGAGGAGATCGCCGCGGCCGTGCTGTTCCTCGCCGCCGACGACAACCGCTACACCACCGGATCCGACCTCGTCATCGACGGCGGCCACACCCAGCTGTGACCGCCACCAACACCACGAAACCGAAACCCCTTTGAGGAGAGACCCATGAGCGACACGACGGCATGGCCGCATCACGCACTCGGCAAGGAGCTGAGCAACTGGGGTCGGTGGGGCGACGACGACGAGATCGGCACCCTGAACTTCATCACGCCCGCCAAGCGGGTCGCCTCGGCCCAACTGGTCAGGACAGGGAAGACCTTCGACCTGGGCATGGCCTTCGGCAAGGAGGGCCCGGCCGGCCCGAACACCTTCCGGAACAACCCCCAGCACCTGATGACCCTGCTGCCCTCGGACAGCGTCGGCGCCCCCGACGGCATGTTCGGCACCGACGACCTGGTGGTGATGAGCCTTCAGGCGGCCACCCAGTGGGACGGCCTGGCCCACATGGGATACGACGGGCACTTCTACAACAACGTGCCGGTCGCCGCGGTGAACAACTTCACGGGCGCCTCCCGGGACTCCTTCGACAAGGTCGCCGGACGTCCTATCTCGCGCGGGGTGCTCCTGGACATCGCCGCGCTCAAGGGCGTCGACCGCCTGGAGGACTCCTACGAGGTCACCGCGGCCGACCTGTCGGCGGCCGAGGAGCGCCAGGGTGTGCGCGTGGAGTCCGGTGACATCCTCTGCGTCCGCACCGGGTGGCACCGGTGGTTCGCCGAGGGGGACCGCGACCACTACATGGGCGAGAACGAGGCCGGCCTCGGCCTGGACACGCTGCGCTGGCTGTACGACCGCGAGGTCGCCGCCGTCGCCGTGGACAACTGGGCCGTCGAGGTCTACCCGTCCCCGGTCGAAGGCACTTACGCGCCGTTCCATCAGGTCGCCATCCGGGACATGGGCCTGACCCTCGGCGAGATGTGGGACTTCGAGGCCCTGTCCGCCGACTGCGCCCAGGACGGCGTCTGGGAGTTCCTCCTGTGCGCCCCCGGCCTCAAGATCACCGGCTCGGTCGGGTCCCCCATCACCCCCGTCGCTCTCAAGTAGAAGCTGCGCCCTTCCGATCGCGGACAGCGAGCAAGGAGTACGCGTCACGAGAGAGACCGGCAACACCGCTCTGGTGCTGCAGTATTTCGAAAGCTTCGTCGGAAAGGTCTACGACCAGCGGCTGGTCTTCGTCCTCCAGGTGCGGGACAACAAGATCCTCCGCATCCGGGAGTGCCTCGACACCACGCACGCCGTCGCCGTACTGGCGACGAACCAACCCCCCCGGCCCCGGGAATGCCCCCCGATCACAGGACATCCCCGGGGCCGTCCACAGCAGTTGACACTACGTTCGGTTCACGGAAGGCAGCGCACCGACATGACATCCCCCCGCCTGACGATCGACGTGTGGGCGGACGTGCTCTGCCCCTGGTGCTACGTCGGCGAGCATCGTCTGAGCACCGCGGTCGCGCGGTCCCCCTACGCGGCCGCCATCGAGCTGAAGATCCACACCTGGCAGCTCGACCCCGACGTCCCCACCGAGATCTCGTGGATCCCGGAGTACCGGGTCAGGAAATTCGGGGTCACCCCCACCCAGGCGCGCGCGATGGAGAGGGATGTGGCCGGGCAGGCCGCCGCCGACGGTCTGCCCTACGTCCTGGACCGACCGGTGCGCAACACTCTCGACATGCTGCGCCTGGTCCACCTCGGCAACGAGCACGGCGTCGGCCGTCCGTACATGGCGGCGATGCAGGACGAGCTGTTCGGCGGAAACCCCCACGCCTTCGGGCACGACACCCTGACCCGGCTCGGCGAGAACCTGGGCGTCCCCGCCGACGAGATCCGCGACGTCCTCGCCACCGACCGCTACGCCGACGCCGTGCAGGCCGACCACGCTGCCGCCGTCGCCCTCGGCGCCCGCGGAGTGCCCTTCACCGTCCTCGGCAACAGTTTGGCCGTTTCCGGTACGGCGAGTCTCGCCCAGTACACCGACGCCATCGACCGGGCATGGGAGCACATACATGGCTGACACCCCCTCCACCCCGTCTCCGCTGGAGTTCATAGAACCCGGGCCGGACGGCGGTTGGTGCGATGCCAGGACCGGCCTCTGTACGAACACCACGGCCGGGCCGGAGGTCCCGCTCCCTGAGGGCGAGGACGCCGGACTGGGCGCGGGCGCTCGGTCCACCCCGAGCAGCCCGGCTGCGTGAAGCCACCTCGGACAATGAAATGTGATGTGCATCACAAAGGAAACGTTGCCGTTTTCTGCGGAGTCTGGTTAATCTGATGGCACAAGAACAGAACGGCAGCGTTTTCCGAAGGGATGGGGCAGCTCATGGCCGAGCAATCGACGGCTCGCCGGAGCCGCTTCACCCCCTTGCGTGCGGCCCAGCTCTACGACGCCGTGCTCGACCTCCTGCGGGAAGTCGGATACGAGGCGCTCTCGATGGAGGCCGTGGCCACCCGGGCCCGCTTCAGCAAGGCCACTCTCTACCGCGACTGGGGAGGGAAGCCCGAGCTGGTCGCCGCCGCGATGAAGTACCGCAGGCCGGTCCAGATCGACACGATCGACACCGGCTCGCTGCGCGGCGACCTGTACGCGCTGGCCGCTCACTCCGACAACGAGGAACTCGCACAGAGCGCCGCCGTGCAACTGGGCGTGGGGCACGCCATCTACACCAACCCCGAACTCCGTCGCACCCTGAGAGAGGTGATGCTCGCCCCCATCCTCGACGACATCCATGCCATCCTCCGACGCGGCGTCGACCGAGGCGAGGTCGCCCCGGACAACCCCGCACTGGATCTCATCCCGCCGATGCTGGCCAGCCTCGTCATCGCCCGCCCGCTGATCAGCGAAACGCCGATGGCCCAGGGCGACGTCAGGCGGTACATGGAAGCACTGGCCTTCCCCGCCCTCGGCATCTGACCCGCACCCGGGTCCTCACGCACCGACCTCCCCCACCGTCGGCGCGCCCCCGCGCACCTTTCCCGCCCTCGGCCTCCCCACGCCGACGGCGTCCCGCGCCCTGCCGCCGGCCGATGACGGCCGCATGACCAAGGCGCCCCTCTTTCTCCCCGTCTCCCCGCACAACTGAACACCCCCCACCTGACGCGCACCGCTCACGTCGTCGGGCCACCCCCGCACGCCCTCATGTCCCGACGGGCGTACCCAACGACCTGACCGAGAGAGCTCCACCATGGCCATATTCCTGTACAGACTGGGGCGTTCCAGCTTCCGGCGGCGCCCCGTCGTCCTCCTCGTCTGGCTCGCCCTGCTGGGCGCGGCCGTCGTCGCCGCCCTCAGCGCGCCGGCGACGAAAGCACTGCCCTTCACCCTGCCGGGGGCGGAGTCCCAGAAGGCGTTCGACCTGCTCGACGAGCGGTTCCCCGGCGGCAGTTCGGACGGCGCCACCGCCCGGATCGTCTTCAAGGCCCCCGAGGGGCAGACGATGACCACCGCAGCCAACAAGGCCGAGGTGGAGAAGGTGGCGAAGGAGATCGCGAGCGGCTCCGAGCAGGTCGCCTCCGCCGCCGACCCCTACACCGCGGGAACCGTCAGCAAGGACGGCTCGACCGCGTACATCTCCGTCACCTACAAGGTGACGGCGGCCGAGGTGGACTCCGACTCACACGACGCGCTCGACAAGACGGTGGAGCAGGCTCGTGAGTCCGGACTGACCGTGGAGGCCGGCGGGAACGCCGTCAAGGTGGCGTCCCACGGCGCGGCCGCCGAGGTCATCGGCGTGATCGTCGCGGCGATCGTCCTGGTCATCACCTTCGGCTCCCTGGTGGCCGCCGGACTGTCGCTGCTCACCGCCCTCATCGGCGTCGGCATCGGCTTCCTCGCCCTCACCGCGCTGAACTCACCCCTCGAACTGGGCGACAACGCAGGGGTGCTGGCCCTGATGCTGGGTCTGGCGGTCGGTATCGACTACGCGTTGTTCATCGTCTCCCGCTACCGGTCCGAACTCGCCGAGGGGCACCCACGCGAGGAGGCCGCCGCCCGCGCCACGGGCACCGCCGGCTCCGCGGTCGTCTTCGCGGGCCTGACCGTGATCATCGCGCTGGCCGGCCTCGCCGTGGTCAACATCCCGATGCTGACCAAGATGGGCCTGGCCGCCGCCGGAACCGTCACCATCGCCGTCGTCATCGCCATCACCCTCGTCCCCGCCATGCTCGGCTTCGCCGGTGACCGGGTCCTGTCCAAGACCGGCAAGAAGAAGCCCGCCGAGGCGAAGGACACGGCGAAGTCCCCGATGGGCCTGCGCTGGGCGCGGTTCGTGCTCCGGCGTCCTGTCGCCGTCCTGCTCGCGGGAGTCGTCGGACTCGGTGTCATCGCCATCCCGTCGGCCTCCATGACGCTGGGCCTGCCCGACGACGGCGCCCAGCCCACCGACACCACCCAGCGCCGCGCCTACGACCTGCTCTCCGAGGGCTTCGGTGCCGGCTTCAACGGCCCGCTCGTCGTCGTGGTCGACGCCGCCCACAGCGACGACCCGAGGACGGCCGCCGCCGAGGTGGCCACCCGGATCGGTGATCTCCCCGACGTGGCCGCCGTCGCCCCGGCCCGCTTCAACCAGGCCGGAAACACCGCGATCATCTCCACCGTCCCCGCGTCCAAGCCCGCCTCCGAAGCCACAGAGAAGCTCGTCGAGCACATCCGGGACACCGGCACGGCCATCGAGAAGGACACCGGCGCGAAGTTGCTGGTCACCGGCCAGACCGCGGTGAACATCGACTTCTCGCAGAAGGTCAACGACTCCCTGATCCCCTACCTGGCCCTGGTGGTCGGACTCGCCTTTCTCCTGCTGATGGCCGTGTTCCGGTCCGTCCTCGTCCCGCTCAAGGCGGCCCTGGGCTTCCTGCTCTCCGTCCTCGCCGCCCTCGGCGCGGTCGTCGCCGTCTTCCAGTGGGGCTGGCTCGCCGGCCTGATCGGGGTGGAGGAGACCGGGCCCATCATGAGCCTGATGCCGATCTTCATGGTCGGCATCGTCTTCGGACTGGCCATGGACTACGAGGTCTTCCTGGTCACCCGGATGCGGGAGGCGTACGTCCACGGCGAGGGACCGGGGCAGGCCGTCCTGACCGGTTTCCGGGACGGAGGACGCGTGGTCACCGCCGCCGCCGTCATCATGATCGCCGTCTTCTCCGGCTTCATCGGCGCCAGCGGGGCCATGATCAAGACGATCGGCTTCGGCCTCGCCGTGGCCGTCCTCTTCGACGCCTTCGTCGTCCGTATGGCCATCGTCCCCGCCGTCCTGGCCCTGCTCGGCAAGTCCGCCTGGTGGCTGCCCGCCTGGCTCGACAAGGTCCTGCCGAACGTGGATGTCGAGGGCGAGAAACTCGCCAAGTCCCCGGCTGCGGACCCCGGTTCAGGACCGGACAACGACGACCGGCACCAGCCCGTCCACGTCTGACCCTACGTCGATGCCCCCGGGGCACGTGCGCACAACGCCCCGGCCTCCGGGGGCCCGACCGGACCACCCCCCCGCGCATCGCTCCCCTCACCCTTGTGGACACGCCCCCCCACACTGGAGCAGTCCGGCATGATCACCGTCCTCTTCACCGACCCCCACGCCCTGCACCGCCTCGGCCTGCGCACTCATCTCGCCTCCCGGCCCGGCCTGGCCATCGTCGGCGAAGCGACCACCGGGGCCGAGACGGCCCTTATGCATGAGCGTCTCCGTCCGGACGTCGTGCTCCTGGGCAGCGGCCTGTCGCCCACGGACGTCACCACGACCGTCCGCCACCTCAGACGGACCCGCACCCCGGACTCGCGATCACCCCGCGTCCTCGTCCTGAGCTCAGCACCCCACGACGAGCACGCCTACGACGTCCTGCGTGCCGGAGCCGACGGCTTCCTCCCCGCCACCACCGCCCCCGACGAACTCATGGCGGCAGTGTTCACCGTGGCGGCCGGAGACGCGGTTGTCCCCCCGGGCCTGGCCCGGTCGCTCGTCCACGCCGTCCGCTACGGCCCCCGTCCCGAAGCCCCCTCGTCGAAGAGCCGGTTGGAGGACCTCACCGAGCGCGAACGCGACGTCCTGGTGGCCGTGGCCGCCGGCAGGTCCAACGCCGAGATCGCCGCGCTGCTCTCCATCGCCACGAGCACCGTCAAGTCCCACGTCAGCAGCATCCTCACCAAGATCGGAGCCCGCGCCCGCGTCCAGGCCGTGATCTTCGCCTACGAATCCGGACTCGTACGGCCTCCCCTGGCTCCCGCCGGGCCCTCCCTCTTCATCCCTCGCCGACCGACGGACCATGAGGAACCGACATGCACGTACTTCTCGTCGAGGACGACCCCGCCATCGCCGAACCATTGGAACGTGGCCTGAAGCGTTACGGTCACACCGTGCACCGGGCCGACACCGGACACGACGCCCTGCGCGCCGGGACCGTTTGGGACATGGTCCTGCTCGATCTGGGGCTGCCGGACATCGACGGACTGGACGTCTGCAGACAGCTGCGCGCCGCCGGCGACGTCCCGCTCATCATGATCAGCGCGCGGGACAGCGAGACCGACAAGGTCGTCGGACTCGAACTCGGCGCCGACGACTACCTCGTCAAACCCTTCCTGATACGGGAGTTGATCGCCCGCATGCGCGCGGTCCAGCGCCGCCGCACCAGCGCCCCGCCGCCCGCCCCGGAACCTTTCGAACCCGGCAGGCCCGGCGTGGTGATCGACCCGCCCGCACAAGGACGGACAACCAGCCGATACGGCCGGGTGGTCATCGACCGCCAGGCCCACCGTGCCTTCCTGGACGGTGCCGAAGTCGCGCTGCCTCCCCGGGAGTTCGCCCTGCTCGCCTTCCTCGCGGCGCAGCCGGACGTGCTGATGACGCGCGAGACCATCATGGCCGCTGTCTGGGACGTCAACTGGTTCGGCCCCACCAAGACCCTCGACACCCATGTCTCGGCCCTACGCCACAAGTTCGGCGACGCCCTGACCATCCAGGCCGTACGTGGCGTGGGCTTCCGCCTTTCGGCCGGCCCCCTACCGCCACACAGTCCTCCGTATCGCGAATGAATCGATTCATCATTTGGACCTGTTGAGAGTTGCGTGACCGGCCACAGCGTTGCGCGGAGACAGGGAGGAGGCGTTCGCTCAACCATATGCAGGCAGCTCGAAACGTTTAAGTACGTCTATTGACGCGAAATGTACGCTCTCACTAGCGTGCGTCGAAACGTTCCAACCCGGCGGAGTGCTGCGCCAGCCCCTTCCGTGCCAACGCGGCCATGCCAGGCGGGTTCACTGACAAGGAGGGAACGGGCATGCCTCTCAACAGGTCGGCCACGCGTCGCCAGGTGGTGGGTTCCGCTGCCGCGGCCGTGGTGCTCGGCATGATGAACCCGGCGCGAAGCGCCGCGCTTTCCGGCGCCCCGTCGGCCACGGCCGCCGGCGCCGAGGACGGCTGGACGGCGCAGTGGATCGGGCGGGACACCCCGCCGGCGGCACCCGAGCTGGGCAAGCAGAACCCCGCGCCGCTGCTCCGCCGGAAGTTCGGGCTGGGCAAGCGCGTCGCACAGGCGAGGTTCAGCATCGTCGGACTGGGCTACTACGAGGCGTGGATCAACGGCCACCGGGTCGGTGACCAGGTCCTGGACCCGCCGCCGTCGGCATACGACCAGACCGCGTACTCGCGCACGTTCGACGTCACGAACGCGCTGCGCAGCGGGGACAACGCCCTTGCCGTCACCTTGGGACGCGGCTACCTCAGCACCCCGGCGACCACTCCGGCCACGATATTCGGCCTGGCAAAGGCACCGTGGACACAAGAGCCCCGACTGCTGGCGCAGCTGGACATCGTCTTCAGCGACGGCACCAGGCGCCGAATCGTCAGCGACGACAAGTGGAAGATCACCGACGGGCCCACCCTCGACGCGCTGTACTTCGGTGAACACTACGACGCCCGCCGGGCCAGACCCGGCTGGACAAGCGTCGACTACGACGACTCGGGGTGGGAGGACGCGCACGTGCAGCCGGCGCCCACCAAGCAGGTGGTGCCCGCCGGCATGCCACCGGTCAAGGTCACCGACACCTTCGGCCCCGTCGGTTCCACGAAGCTGAAGACCGGCACCCGGGTCTACGACTTCGGCCGCACGACGGCCGGCTGGACCCGCATCAAGGTCAGCGGCACGGCCGGAACGACCGTGACCCTCATCTACGGCGAGCAACTGAACGACGACGGCACCGTGTTCCAGTCGGGCATGCTCGGTCCCGCCGCGGTCACTCACCTGGATTCCTACACCCTGGGCGGAAAGGGAGTTCAGACGTGGGAACCCAGCTTCACACGGCACGGTTTCCGCTATGTCGAGGTCTCCACCTCGGCACCGCTGACCTCGTTCGGGATCGAGGCCCGCGTCGCACACACCGCGGTGGCGGCGACCGGCCGCTTCGACTGCGCCAACCCGTTGCTGAACAGCATCAACGCCAATCAGCGTGCGTCGCTGCTGGACAACATGTGGGGCATTCCCACCGACACCCCCTGGCGGGACCGGCAGGGCTGGACCGCCGACGCCTGCCTCTACCTGGACTCGGCAGCCCTCAACTTCGATGTCGAGGGCCTGTACCGCCAGTGGCTGCGGACGTTCCGGGAATCCCAGCGGGCCGACGGCAGCCTGCCGATCATCGCCCCGGACCCCGGCGGCCTCCCCCTGTTCAACGACCCGTCCTGGTCGGGCACACTGATCACCAGCACCTGGACCCACTACCAGCACTACGGCGATGCCGGCGTCCTGTCCGACAACTACCAGGCCATGGCGCGCTGGCTCGACCTGATGCGCACCACCATCGCCGGAACGAGCGGTCTGTACACCGGCTTCTCCTTCGGTGACTGGTCACCGCCTGGCGCAGAGACGGGCGCCACCGTGGCCCTCAGGCCGCCGGAGGGCTCCCTGCTGACCGCCAACGCCGACCTCTTCCACGAGGCCCGTCTCCTGGCCCGGATCGCGAAGGAACTCGGTCACTCCGCCGACTCGGCCCGGTTCGACACCATGGCCGACGCCCTCGCCAAGAAGTTCAACGAGACGTTCTTCGACGCCGACGCGGGCGTGTACCACACGGCCGTGGCCGCCGGCTATCGCCAGACCTCCAACCTGGTGGCACTGGCCTACGGGCTGGTCCCCGAAGAACACCGCGACGCGGTCTTCGCCAACCTCGTCAAGGACATCACCGATCGAGGCAACCACCTGAACACCGGGGCCATCGGCACCAAACTGCTGCTGCCGGTCCTGACCGAGAACGGTCGCGCCGACCTGGCCTACGAGATCGCCACCCAGACCGACTACCCCAGCTGGGGCCACTGGGTGAAGCAGGGCGCCACCACCTCGTGGGAGACCTGGTCCATGACCAAGAAGGACCTCTCGATGAACCACCCCTTCCTGGGCACGGTGGACGACTGGTTCTACCAGCACCTGGCGGGTATCCAGGCGGCCGCTCCCGGCTACGGCAAGGTGCTCGTCGCGCCGGTCGTACCGGACGGCCTGCGCTATGCCTCGGCCCAGGTGACCACCCCGCGCGGCGAGGTCAGCGTCGGCTGGCGCCAGGAGAGGGGCGGTCTGACCCTCACCGTGAAGGTGCCCGCGGGGACACCGGCCGAGGTCCGTGTCCCCCTCCCGGACGGTGCACGGAGCATCACCACGGACCGGGGCGCGACCCGCACGGAGCGGCAGGACGGCTACGTCGTCTACCGCGTGCAGGCCGGAACCCACATATTCCGCGTGTCCTGACCAGGGATCGAGCCCCGAGCCCGCCGACGGGAACGGGTTCGGGGCCCGCCGGTCCAGGCGCTTCAGGTGGACTGGCGGACGACGACCTCCGCCGAAGCCGCGCTCTCCCAGATCGTGCGGCCGAGCGGAGTCCGGTGACCGTTCAGCTCCGCCTCCAGCCAGACGGGCAATCCCGTAAGACTGTCGGAGTCGGCCAAGCGTGCCGTCGTGAGCGCGGGGATCGCCAGGCGGCCTTCCACGGTGTCCTCGGCGCCGATGACCGCCACATCCGACGGAACCCGCCAGCCCAGATCCGCAGCCGCCGCCAGTACGGCAAGTCCATGGCGGTCATCGGCCGCGCAGATCGCCGAACCCGGCATCCGGCCCAGCGCCGACAGGGCCGCCACCGCCTGCGGCCGGTGCAGAGGCAGGTGGAACACCTCGGGCTGCGGCATCCCTCGCCTCCGGCATTCCTCCTGTATCCCTCGGAGCCGGTGCTCGGCCACCACTCGCCGAGCCGAAGGCTCCGGAAACGCGTACAAGACCCGTTCATAACCGCGTTGTGCCAGGTGTGCGACCTGAGCCCGGCCGATCGCCCGCTCCCAGGGCCGGTCCGCCGCCTCCGGATCGGCCTCGGCAGGGGGGAATCCGAAGACGTGCCGGGCCCCGGCGGCACGCATCTCCTCACAGGTCCGTACCCTCACGAAGGCGAACAACGCGACACCGAAGGGCTGCAACGCCGCCACCACCTTCACTGCCTCCGCCTCCTGGAGCAGCGTGTGCGTCACGACGGTGTAGCCGAGGTCGGACAGGGCGCCGACGACGGCGCCGTTCCAGCGCTCGCTGACATCCCCCACGAACGTCGGGTCGAGGACCACCAGGACGACGTTCGAGTGCCCGCGGCGCAGAGCGGTACCCACGGGGTTGCGCACATATCCGAGTTCGGAGACCGCCGCGGCCACGCGTCGCTTCGTCTCCTCACTGATCGTCTGGGACTCCTTGCCGTTCAGCACGTAGCTGACCGTGGCCACGGAGACCCCGCTGAGCTTCGCCACGTCCCGGATCGTCGGACGGCGTACCCCGGCACCCACTCGTTCAGCCCCTCTTCCTCGACTCCAGCCAGCGTATGCGCAGCTCAACGTGGTGAGTACCGAGTCCTCCCGGGCGGCGATTTACGGGTTCTCGTCGATGTTGAGCTTGACGATCTCGATCTTGTCGCCGTGCTCGGCGGCGATCGCCTCCAGCGAGGGAGCGAGCTGGCGGCACGGGCCGCACCAGGCGGCCCAGAAGTCGACCAGAACCGGCTTGTCGCTGGCCAGGACGTCCTGCGCGAAGGAGTCGTCGGTGACGTTCTTGAGAGCCATGATCTTCCTCCAAGAAGTCAGACGGCGGCTGTGGCCGGTTCGCCCGCGGTGTCGGTGTCGCTCAGAGCGGCCAGGTACCGCTCGGCGTCCAAAGCGGCCGCGCAGCCGGAACCGGCCGCCGTGATCGCCTGCCGGTAGGTGTGGTCGACCACGTCACCGGCACCGAAGACACCTGCGATGTTCGTACGGGTGGAGGGGGAGGCGACCTTGAGGTAGCCCTCGTCGTCCAGGTCCAGCTGGCCGGTGACCAGATCGGTGCGCGGGTCGTGGCCGATGGCGACGAACAGGCCGGTGGCGGGGAGTTCGGACGTCTCGCCGGTGACGGTGTCGCGCAGGGTGAGACCGGCAAGCTTGCCCCCGTCCTCGTGGATCTCGGCGACTTCGCTGTTCCAGGCGAAGGAGATCTTCGGGTCGGCGAAGGCGCGGTCCTGCATGGTCCTGGAGGCCCGCAGGGTGTCGCGGCGGTGGACGACGGTCACGGAGCGGGCGAAGCGGGAGAGGAAGGTGGCTTCCTCCATCGCCGTGTCGCCGCCGCCGACCACCACGATGTCATGCTCGCGGAAGAAGAAGCCGTCGCATGTCGCGCAGTACGACACGCCCCGGCCGGACAGTGCGTCCTCGCCCGGCAGGTTCAGCTTGCGGTGCTGCGAGCCGGTCGCCACGATGACGGCCTTCGCCCGGTGGACCGTACCCGCCGAGTCGGTGACCGTCTTGACGGTGCCGGTGAGGGCGACCTCGACGACGTCGTCCGGGACGAGCTCGGCGCCGAAACGCTCGGCCTGGGCCCGCATGTTCTCCATGAGCTCGGGGCCCATGACGCCGTCGCGGAAGCCGGGGAAGTTCTCCACCTCGGTCGTCTGCACCAACGCGCCACCGGCCGTGACCGCGCCCTCGAAGACCAGGGGCTTGAGCGAGGCGCGGGCGGTGTAGAGGGCGGCGGTGTATCCGGCGGGGCCGGAGCCGATGACGATCACGTTCCGGATGTCCGTCGCCGGGCTCACGCCTGGGGCTCCGGCGCGATCTCCTTGATCAGGCCCTCGACCAGCACCTTGATCTCGTCCCGGATCGGACGGACGGCCTCGACGCCCTGGCCCGCCGGATCCTCCAGCTGCCAGTCCAGGTACCGCTTGCCGGGGAAGACCGGGCAGGTGTCGCCGCAGCCCATGGTGATGCAGACGTCCGACTCCTTCACGGCGTCGACCGTGAGCATCTTCGGGACCTCGGCGGAGATGTCGATGCCGACCTCGGCCATGGCCTCGACGGCGGCCGGGTTCACGTTGGCGCCTGGGTTGGAGCCGGCGGAACGGACCTCGACACGGTCCCCGGCCAGGTGGGTCAGCCACGCGGCGGCCATCTGGGAACGGCCGGCGTTGTGGACACAGACGAACAGCACGGAGGGCTTGTCGGACATCAGAGGTCTCTCTTGTCTCACGACGACATCAGGCGCGAATGACATCATCACCTGGTGGTGTCAGCCATCACTGATGTGACAGTATCAGCCCATGATGACGTCAGTCGACACTGATCTGATCCGGGTTCTGGCCGACCCGCTCAGGCTCCAGATCGTGACCCTCCTCGCCAAAGAGACGCTGTGCACCACCCACCTCGTGGAGGAGACCGGTGCCAAGCAGACCAACCTCTCCAACCACATGAAGGTGCTGCGCGAGGCCGGGGTTGTCGAGACGGAGCCGTGCGGCCGGTACATCTACTACCGGCTCAAGCCGGACGTCATCGCCCACCTCGCCGGCCAGTTCGCCGACCTGGCCGAGTCCGCTCGCACCGCCGCCGAGAACAAGAGGGCCTGCCCATGACCGCCGCCGAAGCCGCCCCGACGGCGGAGTCCGCGACACCCGCTCCAGCACCCGCCCCCGTCGCGCCCGCGCCGGGTGCCACCCTGCCGCGCACCCCGCTGGTCGCCCGGGCCGCCGCCGAACTCATAGGCACGGCGCTGCTGGTGGCGGTCGTGGTCGGCTCCGGGATCCAGGCCACCGAACTGACCAAGGACGTCGGCCTGCAGCTGCTCGCCAACTCCACGGCCACCGTCTTCGGCCTCGGCATCCTCATCCTGCTCCTCGGCCCGGTCTCCGGCGCGCACTTCAACCCGGTCGTCACGCTGGCCGAGTGGTGGACGGCGCGACGCGGCGGCGCGGGGGTCACCCTGCGCGAGGCGGCTGTGTACCTGCCCGCGCAGATCATTGGCGCCATCGCGGGCGCGATCCTCGCCGATGCGATGTTCGGCGAGCCGCTGGTGAAGTGGTCCACGCACGACCGCTCGGCCGGCCACCTGCTCCTGGGCGAGGTCGTCGCGACGGCCGGCCTGATCCTGCTGATCTTCGGCCTGGCCCGGGCGAACCAGCTGCGCTTCGCGCCCGTCGCGGTCGCCTCCTACATCGGTGCCGCCTACTGGTTCACCTCGTCCACGTCCTTCGCCAACCCGGCGGTGACCATCGGCCGTTCCTTCACCGACACCTTCGCGGGCATCGCACCGGGCTCGCTCGCCGGGTTCATCGGCATGCAGATCGTCGGCGGCGTGATCGGACTGGCCCTGGTGGCCCTCATCTTCATGCCCGGACGACCGGCCGAATGAGCCACCGCACGCAGGTGGTGGTGATCGGCGGCGGCCAAGCCGGACTCGCCGCCGGCTACCACCTGCGCCGCCTCGGCCTCGACTTCGTCATCCTCGACGCCCAGACCACACCGGGTGGCGCCTGGCAGCACGCCTGGGAGTCGCTGCACCTGTTCTCCCCGGCCGCGTACTCCTCCCTGCCCGGCCGCCTCATGCCACGGCAGCCCGGCGAGACCTACCCCGACGCACAGCACGTGGTGGAATACCTCACCGACTACGAGAAGCGGTACGGACTGCCCATCGAGCGCCCCATCCGCGTTTCCGGCGTCCACCGCGAGGGCGAGACCCTACGGGTGGAGACCGACTCCGGCACGTGGCACGCCCGCGCAACTCCGAGGCCGGCGCGGTCGCATCGCCATCCAGGGCACCCGCGCGGTGCACGAGCCGCGCCTGCGCCTACTCGGCAAAGGCGACTGGACAGGCCCTGCCTCCGCCACCCTCATCGGCGTCGGCCGCACCGCCCGCGAGGCAGCCCGTGAGATCAGCACGCTTGTTTCAAAGGGGATGCGGTAATCCCGACTCGGGGCCCTTCGTCGTCAATGCCCCTCGTCGGCCAGGGTGAGCTGCCGGCGGTGGAAGTCGAAGTGTTGGGTCGGGTAGCGGTAGAGGTCGGCGATGGTCATGACCTCTCGGAAGAACGGGTCCCAGCGGGTGGGGTAGTGCATGGCGAGCGTGAGGTCGGCCTCCTGCTCGGTGTCGAGGCGGCGGTGCAGGGAGTTGATCACGCGGTCGAACGCGATCCCCGTGCGGCGGCGCCCGAAGACCTTCGCCCCGCCGAGCGGACCCAGGTAGTTGACGGCGTCGAAGGGCCTGGTCCCAGCGTTGAGAAGGCCGGCGAAGGCCCGGCTGACGCCACGCGGCAGCCGCCCGAAGATCCGCAGCAGGAACAGCAGCGGCCGGATCAGGATGTAGCCGAACAGCATGTGGAACAGCAGCTGTTCGTTGGTCCACCGGGTGCCGTCGGTGGGTCGGCGCAGGTCGTCCTCGGCGGCGTTGTCGAGGAGCCGGTGGAAGGTTGTCCGGGCCCGCTCCAGCTCGTCGTGGATCGCCTGACGATCCAGCAACGCGTTGTTCATCGGGCTCACCCGCTCTCCGCGGTCGGTCCCGTCGGCTCAGCCCAGGCTGCCGAGCATCTGTCCCATGGCGGCGACCACCGACGGCTCCACCTTGTAGTACACCCAGGTGCCGCGCCGCTCGGAGGTGAGGAGCCCGGCCTCCTTCAGCTTCTTCAGGTGGTGGGAGACGGTCGGCTGAGAGACGCCGACGTCGGAGATGTCGCACACGCACGCCTCGCCACCCTCGTGCGAGGCGACCAGCGAGAACAGCCGCAGCCGGACCGGGTCGCCGAGCGCCTTGAACATCCGGGCGGTCTTCTCCGCCTCCTCGGCGGTCAGCGGACGCTCGGTGAGCGGCGGGCAGCACGGCGCCACGACCTCGGAGACCGAGGGCTCCAGCAGCGGCAGCACCTTCGTATTCGACATGCATCTATGTTGACATACGTCGAACCAGAATGGCGAGGGGTGGTTTCCTTCGGGCAGGAGGGTGCGTGGGCACGCGGCCGGTCCGCCATGGATTCGATAGATGTCTATGTTGACGTCTATCGATTCAGGTGCCATGCTGGCTGGGCAAGACATCGACAAACGTCGAAACAAAGGGGAATCTCGTGGCTGCGTCCATCAACAGCGTGCTCACCACCGACCAGCTGCCCGTCGTGGTCATCGGAGCCGGGCCCATCGGCCTGGCCGCAGCCGCCCACCTCGTCGGGCGCGGCATCGAACCCCTGGTCCTGGAGGCCGGCACCGCTGCCGGCAGCGCGGTCCGCGACTGGTCCCACGTCCGCCTCTTCTCGCCCTGGGGCGAGGTCATCGACCCGGCCGCCGAGAAGCTCCTCGCCCCGACCGGCTGGGTCCGCCCCGACGCCACCGTCTACCCGACCGGCGGCGACTGGGCCGAGAAGTACCTCCAGCCGCTCGCCGATGTCCTGGGCGACAAGGTCCGCTACGGCACGACGGTCACCGGTGTCGCCCGCGCCGGACGGGACCGAATCGTCGACGCGGGCCGCGACGCGCAGCCCTTCACCGTGCACATCCAGTCCGCCGACGGCCACGAGGAGCGGATCACCGCCCGCGCCGTCATCGACGCCTCCGGCACCTGGTCCACCCCGAGCCCGATGGGCGCCGACGGCCTGCCCGCCCTCGGCGAGAAGTCGGCCACCGCCCGCATCTCGTACCGCGTCCCGGACCTCAAGGACCCTGCCGTACGCACCCGTTACGCGGGAAAGCGCACCGCCGTCGTCGGCTCTGGTGCCTCCGCCTTCACCGCCCTGGCCCTCCTCGCCGACCTCGCGAAGGAGGAGGACGGCACGCACGCGGTGTGGATCCTGCGGCGCGGCATCGGCGCGAACACCTACGGCGGCGGCGAGGCGGACCAGCTCCCCGCGCGCGGTGCCCTGGGCCTGCGTGCCAAGGAAGCCGTCGAAGCCGGCCACGCGAGCGCGGTCACCGGCTTCCGTACACAGGCTGTGGAAAGCGACGGCGACCAGCTCGTCCTGGTCTCCGAGGATGGCCACCGCCTCGACCCGGTCGACGAGGTCATCGTCCTGACCGGCCTGCGCCCCGACCTGTCCTTCCTCTCCGAGCTCCGTCTCGGCCTCGACGAGCGCCTCCAGGCCCCGACCGCCCTCGCCCCGCTCATCGACCCCAACGTCCACTCCTGCGGCACCGTTTACCCGCACGGGGTGGGCGAGCTCTCCCACCCGGAGCAGGGCGTCTACCTGGTCGGCATGAAGTCCTACGGCCGCGCCCCCACGTTCCTCGCCATGACCGGCTACGAGCAGGTCCGCTCCATCACCGCCGCCCTCGCCGGAGACCAGGAGGCCGCCGAGCGCGTCGAACTCACTCTCCCGGAGACCGGGGTCTGCGGCGGCGCGGGCCTCTTCGACGAACCGGAGAACGCCGAACAGCCTGGCGGCGGATGCTGCGCCGCCCCCACCACCCTCCAGATCGGCATCGGCGCCCCGGCCGCCACCTCCGGCGGCTGCTGAACACCCCACCCACACAACGAGGTTCGCCATGACATCCCGCGTACAGCTCGCCCTTCGCGTCCCCGACCTCGCCGAGTCCGTCGCCTTCTACACGAAGCTCTTCGGCACCGAACCCGCCAAACTCCGCGACGGCTACGCCAACTTCGCCATCGCCGAGCCCCCGCTCAAGCTCGTCCTCATCGAAGGCACCGCAGGTGAGGCGACCCGCATGGACCACCTCGGCGTCGAGGTCGAGACGACCGAGGCCGTCCACGCCGCCACCGCCCGCCTGGGCGAGGCGGGCCTGAACACCGACGTGGAGAACGACACCACCTGCTGCTACGCCCTCCAGGACAAGGTCTGGGTCCACGGCCCCGGCCAGGAACCCTGGGAGGTGTACGTCGTCAAGGCCGACGCCGACTCCCTCGCCAAGCAGCCGGGCAGTACCTGCTGCACCGGAACGGCGGAAGCCGACACCAAGGAACCCGCCGTCGCGGGCGGCTGCTGCTGACCCGCCGATGACCGACCTCCACACCAGCGGGTCCGTGACCGGGACGGGAGACCGGTCACGGCCCCGCGCCGCCCTGCCCGCCCTGTGTGCCACCCAGATCACCCGGTACTGGAAGAGACCTCGGTTCTTGATCAGCTGCATCGAGGTGATGCCCCTGCCCGTGCACGCGCTGCACCTCTGTGATGGCGGAGGCGATGCACCGGTAGACGTCGTTTGCCCGTCGGTGCAGTGGCATGGCCAGGTGGCATGGTCCTGCTGCGGGGGCCCGGATGAGCGCACGACCGAGCTCTGTGTACCCGTCGATGATGCGCTCGGCCGCTGCCGGATCGTACGCGGCGCCCTCGGTGACCAACAGCGGCTTGTCGCACAGCACGCTGATGCCACGGGAGACCGCCCAGAGAAGGTGGTCACGGTGGTGGACGGGGTTGCAGGCGATGACTACCAGGGAGCAGCGATGAGTGACGTGAGCACGGTCCAGTACCGCTTCCAGTTCGACTCGACCGAGGCCGTCAGGGTTGAGCACTCCGGTGCGTCCACCCGCAGCAGCTCTCGCAGGCGTGCCATGTCCTCGTCTCGGGCACGTTTTCACGGGTCCCGGGGATCGCAGATGACCGCGGTGCGGACCGGCCATCCAGATCTCTTCATGTCGAGCAACGCGGGGGCACGGTTCTCCCGACCCGCCCGGTGCCCCGAACCTCCGACCAGCAGAACCGTCGTCGTGCGGGCCATGTCGCAGCTCTCCTCTTGGATGTCCCGGTTCGCATGGCGCGCGTCGTGATTGCCGACCAGCCCTCCCGCTCCCGGGCAGTTGTGGAGAGGCGTTCTCTGCGGTACGGCGCCGTGTCTCACCTGTTGTCGTTCGCGCCGTACGCGGCCTCTTGGGCCATGTACAGCCGTGCGTATCGTCCGCCCGCGCCGAGCAGGTCGGAGTGCGTGCCCTGCTCGGCGACACCGCCCTCCTCCAGGGCCACGATGTGATCGGCCATGTTGACGGTGGAGAAACGGTGGGAGATCAGGACGGTCACCGCCCCGCACCGTGCCGCGGCATCGCGTGCCTGGGCGGCGAACCGCTCGAACAGATCGTGCTCGGCCTGAGGGTCGAGCGCGGACGTGGGCTCGTCGAGCACCAGAAGCAGCGGCGCGCGGCGCAACAGCCCCCCGATGTCGCCCAACTCACCCGATTCAGCACGCTGTTCGAAGCGGCCCGAGCACACGAACGGATGGAGAACCGCCAGTTGGGGAAGGACGCCATGCGAGGCACAACCGACCGCGTCAGCGATCGCGTACCTTGCGGCCCACCTACCCTCCCGGTGTCACCAGCCCCGTCTCGTAGGCCACCACCACCGCCTGTGCCCGGCTGTTCAGGTGCAGCTTGGTCATCGTGCGGTTGAGGTGGGTCTTGGCCGTCGCCTCGCTGATGGAGAGCCGGCTGGCGATCTCCGGGTTGGACAGACCGCGCGACACTAGTCGGAGGACCTCGATCTCGCGGGAGGTCAACGCATCCAGGTCGGGCGGGGGTGGGGCGTCGGGCGCGGAGCGGAGCTGGTGGGCGAAGGCTTCGACCAGCCGCCGGGTCACGCTGGGTGCGAACAGCGCGTCACCGCCGCCGACCGCGGCCACTGCCGCCAGCAGCCGCTCGGGACCTGAATCCTTGAGCAGGAAACCGGAAGCCCCGGCCCGCAACGCCCCATAGACGTACTCGTCGAGGTCGAAGGTGGTCAGGACGAGTACCCGGGGCGTGGGGGCGGCTGCCTCGGCGAGGATGCGCTCGGTGGCTTCGATGCCGTTCATGCCGGGCAAGCGGATGTCCATCAGGATCACGTCCGGCCGTGCCTGGGCGGCCAGCAGCACCGCTTCCTCGCCGTTTCCCGCCTCGCCGACGGCCTCGAAGCCGGGTGCGGCGTTGAGCAGGCCGACGAGCCCGGCGCGGATGAGGAACTGATCGTCGACGACGAGGACTCTGGTCATCCTTTGAGTTCGTCCCTCCACCGTGCGGCGGTCGTCGATGTCGGCAGGGTCAGGCGGACGGCGAAACCCCCCTCGGCGCGCGGGCCGACGCTGATCGTCCCGCCGTACAGCTTGGCCCGCTCCCGCATGCCCATCAAGCCGTGTCCGCCGCCCGACGGGACTCTGGCCGGAATCACCCCCTCACCGTCATCGATGACACTGACTGTCAGTTCTTGCTGGGTGTATTCCAGCCGCACGTGAGCGTCGGCGTGGCGGGTGTGTTTGAGGACGTTGGTGAGGGCCTCCTGGACGACGCGGTACGCGCACAACTCGACGCCGGGCGGCAGCGGGCGCGCGATGCCCTGGATGCTCAACTCGACGCGGACACCACCGGCCCGGACCCGCTGCAGCAGGTCGTTGAGACGGGTCAGGGTGGGCATGGGCGCGGCCGACTCGGGTCCGCCCAGGTCGTGTTCCCTCAAGACTTCCAGAATGCGCCGTAATTCCTCCAGTGCCTCGGTACTGGTGCTCTCGATGGTGCCGAGTGCGGTGCGGGCGGTTTCGGCATCGGAGCCGAGGACGAATCGGGCGAGCCCCGCCTGCACGGAGATCACCGACATGTGGTGGGCGACGACGTCGTGGAGTTCCCGCGCGATGCGCCCGCGTTCGGCGGTGACCTCACGCCGGGCCCGCTCGGCCTGTTCAAGGCGGAGTTGCTCGGTGAGTTCGCGGGAGCGGCGGACCAGCGTGCCGGACCACACCAGCACTGAGCAGAACAGCAGCGCCTGACCCACGACCAACCCCAGGGACAGCTTGTCGCTGATCACTCCGGCGTACACCCACTTCGCGGTCATCACGGCCGCGCAGCCGACGGCGATCCACGTCGGGTAGACCGACGCCACCGTGGCCAGGGCAAGCATCGAGCCGAACGCGGACGCCACCGGCCAGTACCCCAGGCCGATGTAGGCGACTCCGGTCACCTGCACGACCGCGAAGACGACCAGCGGTGCCCTGCGCCGCAGGGCGACGGGCAGATGCGCCAGGGCGAGCAGCGCATAGGCGTTCGTGTCGAGTTCCGGCCAGCCCTGCGCCACCGACGACTGTCCCAGCCGGACGGCCGCCGAGGTCACGGTGAGCGCGATCAGCGTGTCGGCGACGAGCGGCCTGGGCGTAGGCATGCGCATCGCCGCAGCGTAACGCCAGCTCCCACGCGGCGGCGTCAACTCGCGTCGATACCACAGAAGTTGCAGGATCGGTGCCACCGAAGTTGCAGCAGGCGCGCGGCTACCGCGCTTGGTGTGGCGGGAGTTCCACCCGCCGAGGGACGCGTCAGGTGCACTGCAGCCCCTACTGTCATGGCACCGCAGCCTTCCCGGAACCGCGGGACACCGCACAGTCCGTGGCTGCTGGGGGAACCAGACGGGGGACCCGGCCCGCGGCCGGAAGGAGCCGACACAAATACGCAAGCGCATCGCCTTGGCGACGGCTCTGGCGTGATGTCCCACGAAGACCTATCCCGCGGCACCATCACCTGGTACAACCGCACCGCAGGCATGCAGGGTTACGTGCAAGACTTCCTGTACGGCCACTCGACGACCGCAGTCTTCGAGGCCTTCGCGGGGTCGGTGAAAATCGACTCCGAGACAAGGACCGCAAACAACGAGAGCGATCTAGGCTATTTTCGCCACTTCGACTTCACGATCGGCGACACGGACCTCGTTGGTGGGATCGACCGAGTCAAGATCACTGTCTGCCACGACTACGGCACCTCACAGCAGGTGCTGTTGTAGTCGGTGGTGCGGCAGCGGCTGTCGTCGGCGACGACGTCGGACGGCGCGCAGGCGTCCTTGGGGACGACGTCGAACCGTCTGCCGATGAAGCCGCCGAATGTGGAGTACGGGGACCTCGGGAAGGACGCGTCGTCGACGGGGTCCTGGTCGTTCTTGACGACGTAGAGCTTGCCGCTCTTGTACGCGAAGAGGTCGTCGACGTCCGCGCCGTGCAGGTTGCCCCGGTGGGCGATGAGGTAGGTGTCCCAGCCGGTGCCGTCGGGCGAGTCGGCGGCGGTGGCGACGGTGACCGGGCCGGTGACCGCCGGAGCGGTGCCGGTGACCGGGCCGCTCTGCACCGGGACCGTGGCCTGGGCGGGGTCGAGGTTGCCGGGGATCAGATCGAGGTCACCGGTCTTGGTGGTGGCGAGCAGGTCGGGTACGCCGTCGCCGGATATGTCACCGGGTTTGACGGGCGTGGCCGGGTTCCAGGGGACGGTGAAGGTGTAGCCGGCGGGGGCGGTGGAGATGTTGCCGGCCTTGTCGACGCCGGCCACGTAGAGGGTGTGCACGCCCCAGTCGCTGATCGGGACGGGGATGGTCGCGGTGGACCGGCCCTGGCTGTCGGTGCCGGTGACAGCGGCGGACTGGCCGTCGGCGGCGGTGGGCGGCGAGTCGAGCTGCCACAGGAAGGAACCGGCGGTCCTTGCGGTCCTCGCCTGGACTGCCCTCGCGGGCGGAGTTGTCCTCCTGGCCCAGGGGTGAGCCGCTCACCGGAGGCCCGTGGCGTCCTGTCCCCGCTCTCTGTTCGGCCGTCGTTCCCAGGGTCCGACGGGAACCGCCCGGGCGCGGCCCTGCACTGGGTCCGTCACGAACCGAGGCGGGCCGCCCACCGGCTGGTGCGTGAACGGCCCGCGCTGCGGCGTGCGGCCGTACGGGGTCTCGGGGCCGTGGGATCGATCCGAACCGCTGACCGCGGGCGGGCGACCGCTCACGACCGTACGGGCGGTTCCGTCTCGCTCATTCCGAGCGCGCGGGTCCTGTTCTGTCCTGTGGGGGCGGCGGCCCGCCGCCGAGGACCGGGTCCTCGGCGGCATAGCGGAGCAGGTGGGGAATCATTCCGCGGTCGAGCAGAGCCTGCCGCCAGACCAGGCGGGTCTGCTGCACGCGGTAGTCCGGAAGCGTGTCGCCACGCTGACGCAGGGCGGTGCGCAGCAGGACGGCGAGAGCCACCAGGGCGCTCACGGCCGCGACGACCGCCAGTACCCAGCCGGCGGTGACGAGTGAGCCGGGCAGGGTGCCCGCCGGGAACACCAGGTGGAGGGTGTACCCGAGCACCAGCACAACCGTCGCGGATGTGGCGGCCACGAGGGGGGTGAGCACGGTGATGGCGGGCAGCAACGTGCCGTCGGCCGACGAGTGTCTGGGGCCGCGCCCGGCCGTCGCCCGTACGGTGAGGTAGGCGCCGTACTCCTCCCCGGCCGCCGCCGTGATCGCGTCGGCCGCGTCGAGCGCCTCGGCGCGGAGCCGGTCCGCCGCCCGGTTGGTGGGGTCGGTGAGGAGGACGGCGCGGAGGGCCTTCCCGCGCAGCGCCAGGCGCAGTACCGCTTCGAAGTCCGCCCGGTCCTCGGGGCGGAGGCGGGGCGGGCCGGTCACGCCGTCCTGCGAGGGGTCGTCGGGCCGGGTCAGACGTTCACCCCGAAGTCGGCGGCGATGCCGGCCAGGCCCGAGGCGTAGCCCTGGCCGACGGCGCGGAACTTCCACTCGGTTCCGTGCCGGTAGAGCTCACCGAAGACCATCGCGGTCTCGGTGGAGGCGTCCTCGGACAGGTCGTAGCGGGCGATCTCCTGCCCTCCGGCCTGGTTGACGACACGGATGAAGGCGTTGCGGACCTGGCCGAAGCTCTGGCCGCGGTTCTCGGCGTCGTGGATGGAGACCGGGAAGACGATCCGGTCGATCTCGGAGGGCACGGCGGCGAGGTTCACCTTGACGGACTCGTCGTCGCCCTCGCCCTCGCCGGTGAGGTTGTCGCCGGTGTGCTCGACCGAGCCGTCCGGGCTGCGCAGGTTGTTGTAGAAGACGAAGTGCTGGTCGGACGGGACCTTGCCGGCCGCGTCCAGGAGGAGCGCGGAGGCGTCGAGGTCGTAGTCGGTGCCCGTGGTGGTGCGCACGTCCCAGCCGAGCCCGACGAGGACCGCGGTCAGCCCCGGTGCCTCCTTGCTCAGCGATACGTTGCCGCCCTTGGAGAGGGAAACTCCCACTGCTTTCCTCCTGGTTGAGATGTCCGCCGGGTGGTGCCCGAACAGAATCTACAGCACTGTAGAAAATGTGGTGGCCGGGATGCGGACTCCAGGCGCCGGACGGCCCGGTGTCCTTACGATGGACCACCCGTGAAGTGCGGGGCAGCGGAAGGGAGACAAGGCGTGACGGAGGACCGGCGTCCCCGGCGGCGGCGAGGGCAGGGCGAGCTGGAGATCCAGGTGTTGTCGGCCTTGCGCGAGGCGGACGGGCCGGCCACCGCGGGCTGGGTGCAGGAGCGGCTCGGCGCGGACCTCGCGTACACGACGGTGATCACGATCCTGACCCGGCTGCTCGCGAAGGGGGCGGTGACGAGGGAGCGGACCGGCCGGTCCTTCGCCTGGACGCCGGTGTCCGATCAGGCCGGCCTCGCCGCCCACAAGATGCGCAGGCTTCTCGACGGCGAGAGCGACCGGGAGGCGGTACTGGCCAGCTTCGTCACCTCGCTCGACGCCGCCGACGAACGCCTCCTGCGAGAGCTCCTGGGGCAGACGAAGGCCGAAGGGGAAGACTGAGGCCTCATGGGGGTGTTCGTCTTCCTGCCGCTGGTCCTGCCGCTCACGGCATGGCCGATCGCGCGACTCGCGGAACAGCGTCTGCACCCGCGCACGGCGACCCGGTTGCTGACGGCCGTGTCCGGCGTGATGGCGCTGTGCAGCACGGTGTGCCTGGGGCTGCTGATGGTGGTCGGCACCGCCCAACTGCCCGGCAACCCGCTGCCGGACGCCTGGTCGGACCCGGAGGTGCGCGAGGCCGTGCCCTACGACGAGATCGCCGGCCGCGCGGCCATCCCGGCGCTGCTGCTGGTGGCCGTCGTCTGTGCCCGCACGCTGTGGCGGCACGGGCGGGTGCGCCGCCGGGCCCACCGGGCCCTGGCCGGGCTGCCCGGCACGGAGGTCGCCGTACTTCCCGACGCCGTGCCGTACGCGTACGCCCTGCCCGGTGGAACCCGACGGGACCGGATCGTGGTGACCACGGCCCTGCTCGACAGCCTGCGGCCCGCCGAACGCCGCGCCCTGTTCGCCCACGAACGGGCCCACTTGGCGGCCCGGCACCACCGCCACCTGCTGGTCGTTCAACTGGCCGCGCGCGCCAACCCCTTCCTGCGCCCGCTGTGCACGGCCGTCTCGTACACGACCGAACGGTGGGCGGACGAGGAGGCGGCCCGCGCCGTGGGTGACCGCAGGACGGTGGCGCGGGCGATCGGTAAGGCGGCGCTGGTCTCCCGGGGCACGCCGGTTGCGACCCTCGCGGCGTTCGCGGCGGCTCCCGGGCCGGTGCCGCGCCGGGTGGCGGCGCTGCTGGGGCCCGCTCCGGCGGTCCTGCGCAGCTGGCCGTCGATGTTCACCTCGGTCGGCGCGGCCGCGTGGACGGCGGCCGCGGGCACGGCCGTGTCCGCGATGGCGTCGGCCAACTCCGCGGTGACGATGGCTCTCATCCTGCACGCGGCGACCCCCCTGTGATCCGGCGGCCATGAGTACGTCCGATCCGGTGGGCATGAACCGCCGCCGACTGCGGAAGGTATCGGGTTGTTTGTCCTATGCTGACGCCGAGCTGGAGACGACCTGGGGGTATGTCTGATGAATGCTGCAGGCATAGGAAAGTCCGTGTTGAAGTCGGGGGTCAAGCGGCTCCTGGGACGTGCTGGATTCGACATCGTGCGCAGCACCAACAACCTCGGTGGCGTCGACGACTTCATCCCGTTCGAAGCAACGATGCGGGCCGCGCGGGAAGCCGGTCTGTCAGTCGGTGACTACATCGACGAGGTCATGAACGGGACGCCTGGCGCCACCCGGTCCACCATCGACGAACTACGCGCTCTCGGCGTCTTCGCCGCCAACCCGAACACGGTGCTGGAGATCGGCCCCGGGTCCGGACGGTACCTGGAGAGGACGCTGAAGGAGTGTGCACCGGACCGCTACGAGATCTACGAGACGGCAGAGCCCTGGGCCGACTACCTGGTGGACACGTTCGGCGTGGTCGCCCGACCGACCGAGGGAGCCAGCCTCGCCCCGACACCCGACGGCTGCATCGACCTCGTTCAGGCCCACAAGGTCTTCAACACCGTGACCTTCCTCTACGCCTCCCGCTACTTCTTCGAGATGGCACGGGTCACGCGACCCGGTGGTCGGATCGTCTTCGACGTGATGACAGAGACCTGCCTCGACCCGGACGCGGTACGCGCCTAAGCGACGAAGGGCGGCGCGGGGCACGACTCCTACCCGGCCGCCATGCCCCGCCAGACGTGCGTGGACCTCTTCGCCACGCTCGGCTGCAGCCTGGAGGGCAGCTTCCTGGCCCCCATGGGCATCGCCTCGACAGAGGTGCTCGTCTTCCAAAAGAAGGCTTGATCCTCACGGCGTCGGCGTCGGGGCCTCGCCCGGCGTGAGGGTGACCGCTCGGCATCAGCGGAGTGGCGCCGGGCCGAGCCCGTGAGGGGCGGGTGGCCCGGCGCACGTACCACCGTCGCTCAGAGGTCGAACTCGTGCGGGGGCAGGTCGAGGGTGAAGCACGCCTCACGGACCACGGCCTGCTCGGTCTTGTCGAAGTCGCCGTCGGCGCCGCCGATGACGATGCCGATCTGGATGACGGCCCGCGCCTCGGCCGGCTTCTTCTTCGCCTTGGCGATCTCCTGCAGCACGCTGACCTTGCCGAAGTCGAAGTCGGCGGTCAGCTTGTTCAGGTTGTCGTCGAAGCGCCGCTGAAGATCCGTGGCGTCGAAGTTCTGCAGCACCTCGTTGGTGGCGATCAACTGGGCCACCCGACGCCGCTCGGAGGGGTCGATGGTGCCGTCCGCCGCCGCGACCAGGGCGCACATCGCCATGCTCGCGTCGCGGAAGGCACCGCTCTTGAGGTCGTTCTTCTTCGCCACGAGCTGGGTCTGCATCGTCGACGCGGACTCCTTGATGCGGTCCCACAGGGCCATGAGAACTCCATGTGTTCGTTGTTGTCGTAAAAGATCTACAGCAACGTAGAAACTAGTGGCGCGGCCGATAAGTTCCGGCCGGTTCGGTGAACTTCGGGAGCGGCCTCCAGGGGCGGAGTGGCCTCCAGGGGGCTAGTCGTCCCCCGCGACGGCCGTGCCCATGCCGGGGCCGGAGCGGTGACCGTCGTGGTGGTGCTCGTCGTGACCGTGGTGGCCGTGACGGCTGTCGTGGCCGTACGAGGTGTGCGAGCCGGACGCGCCATGCGAGCCGTAGGTCGCCCGGTGCTCGAGGAGCTGCCGGATCCAGCCGTCGACCTCGGTGTTCCAGTCGCGGTGGTCGTGGTGTCCGACGGTGAAGCGGGTGAGCGCGTCGTGCCCCTCGGAGAAGAAGCCGCCCCGCTTGTCGGCCTCCAGGACGATCTCCATCCCGGCGGGATTCGCGAGGAAGGTCACCTCGATCTCGTTGACCTGGTGGGCGTACTGCGGCGCCGGGGTCAGTTCGATCTCCTGGTAGAAGGGGAGCTGCTGTCCGGTGCCGCCGATGCGGCCGTACTCCAGGTCTGCGGACTTGAAGCCGAATCCGAGCCGGCCGAGCGCCTCCAGGACGGCCTCCTGGGCGGGCAGCGGGCCCACGGCCAGCTGGTCGAGGTCCCCGCTGTCCTTGGCGCCGGCCACCGCGAGCTCGGTGCGCACGCCGAGGACGATGCCCAGCGGCTGCCCGTACAGCTCGGTGATCGGGGTCTCCCACGGAAGCGTCACGGTGAACGGCACGCTGTACTGCGCGCCCGCCGCCAGCCGGAAGCCCCCGCCGACCGTGAACCGGTCGAAGACGACCACACCCTGGCTCTCGCCGTCCTCGTGCTCGGCCTCGACCCGGGCCACCAGCTCCAGGGTGATGTGCTCGATGTCGAAGTCGGCGTCGCCGCCCCTGAGATGGACCTGGCCCGACAGGCTGCCGCCCGGCCGGGCCGCGCCTTGGTCGAGAACCGTGTCCACCGTGGGCCCGCCCACGCCGAGCGAGCCGAGCAGCCGTTTGAACACCATCGAGGCGTCCACTCCTTTACGTTCCGTGCGGAACATGCGCGTGTCCGGAGCACTGCGCGCCGACGGCAGCCGGCTCGATGAAAAAGATCTATGAGGTTCCTGTGAATTGGGAGGCTATGTAAAGCGCTTACATATTCATGATGGAATATGGGGGCCAAACCAGCCGGGGGAGGGTGGAAAGATGGCTGATTATGCCGCGGCCGCCGATGTGTCTGATGAGGAGGGGCGCATCGCGCGATGGCAAGGTGCTGTGACGCGGGCGCGACTGCTGCCGGACGAGGAAAATGAACTTCTCAGACTAGTTGCCTTAGGCTACACGAACGCCTGTATCGCTCGAAAGATATTCCTGAGTGAGCGCACCGTGGGAAGCCGGCTTCGTCGGCTCGCGCGCGAGCTCGGGCTCGAGTCGCGCGACGAGCTGGTCATCGTCGCGGCGTGCAGTCATCCGCCTGTCCGAGACGGCCATGTGTGCCGACAGCCGATGTGACCCACGGCCGCCCACCCGGCCGACGGCTGTGCCGCCGCTGTCGGCCGACCGGCTCGCCGATCTTGGTCGCCGGTCCGGGGCGCAAGTGACTCATTCACCCGCGAAATTCACCCCGAACCGGCGGGACATCTGAAACTCGAACCACACGACCCCGCCGGATAAGGCGCGCCTTTTTGTAAGTGCTGCCCATAGGGAAGTCAGCGCACCGGAAGTCGACTGAGGGTCGGCGTCTTGAATGCGGCGATACCGCACGCCAGCAGAAGCGTGACATCGGCCACCGTGGCGAGGCCGCCGGCCGTGAATCCTTCGGTGAAATCCCACCACACGGCATGTCCTTGCGGATCCTTCGCCCCGACCGATCCGACCACGGCCAGGTACACCGCCGGCAGCAGCCACGACTGGCGCCAGCCGAAGACCCGTCCCGAGAGCAGGGCGATGCCCAGCCATCCCGGCAACGCCAGAGCCACCGCGGCGACCGTCCGGCCCGTGACGGAGAGATTCAGGACGGCCAGGTGCACGAGGCAGGCCGCGAGGACCACCAGGGCGAAACGGGCCATCCGGCGTCTCTCGTACACCTTGGCTCCCATCGCTTCCAGCTCGCCCATCGGACCGTGCAGACACAGGCAGGGCAGAACGGCGGCGAACGCCGACAGGAGGGTCCAGGCCGGAATCGGGGCGGCGGTGCCCTCCGCGAGGGAGGGCACCGCCAGGACTTCGCCCTTCAGTGGATGTCCGACGAGGCCGAGGACGGCCGCCGCGAGGACGGTGCGCCAGATCCGGTACACGCCCGCAGGTGCGCGGACGAGATCAACCACAGTGTGCCGCCTTGTACTTGGTGATCAGGGAACGTGCCCAGGCGGACTGTTCCGCTTCCGGCAGGTCCGCCGTCGCACGACCCTCGTTGATGGCGGCCAGGACCTCCTTGCGGGCACCCCCGATCGTGTAAGGGGGTTTGCCGCCGCCGGCGAGACGCTTCTCCAGCCAGGCCTCGAGTCTGGTCGCCGAGAGGTCGTCCGTGGAGAACTTGCAGTCGGCGAACGTCGCCTGCAGAGTCGCTCCCGCGACGCCGTCCGCCATCTCCCACTGCGACCCGCTGTCCATGTCGAAATCGCCGTAGTACCAGTGGTTCCGCTCGTCGTACAGGTGGCCGTAGGAGTACACACGCTCGGCGTACGACAGTCCCACGTCCGTGTCCGCCAGCCGGCCCAGGATCTCGGTGGCCACGGGGAAGTACTTCTCCTCCTCCGGCCACAGGCACACGAGGGTGTCGACACCCTCGACCCCGATGCACCGCGCCTTGCCCTCCGGATCACGGTCCGCCACAGCCGGTACCGCCGTGGCCGTGCACGACAGTGCCACCCCTCCGACGAGGAGGCACGCACGCAGCACCAGGCGGCGCCGGGGGGCATCCTCGAACCAGGTCCGCCACAGGCAGAGCGCCAGCAGGGCGCAGGCGGCCAGCGCGTACAGCGCCAACGCCCAGGGCACGACCTCCCATCGGGCCGGCCCCTGGATGACCACGAGGTTGCTGTCCGTGGCCAGATCGCTGGCCAGCCAGCCGAGCATGGCCAGTGCCGGACCCCACACCTGGCTGAGCAGCATGCCGAGGGCCCATCCCCACGCGCAGGCGATCAGGAGCGCCGCCATCCCGAGTGCGACGTAGCCGAGGTAGAGAGCGATCCCCGTGGGCCAGCTCGCGGCGGTCACGGCGAAGGCCACGGCCTGCCCTGCCAGGTACGCCCCGAGGACGCTGAGCACGAGGACAGCCATCCGGGGCAGTTCGGTCTGCCAGGCCGGCTTGGACGAACAGGTCAACTGCTCGTTGATCTCGGAGTTCTTGCGACGCAGGCCGGCGGTCCAGGCTGCCGCGGCGGCGGCCAGCCCACCGGTGTAGAGCGCGCTGGCCTCGGCGTTGGCCCCGGTTTCACCCCAGTGGCCCGTCCACAGGTCGGCGCGCCAGAGGAGGACGACGAGTTCGACGACGAGGAGCAGTACGGGAAGCCACTTCAGCGGACGCATCCGCCAGTGCAGGGCAAGAGCGCTCACAGGGCACGCTCCACATCCGGCAGCACGCCCATGTACGCGCGCTCCAGAGGGGTGTCACCGGGAAGCGAGTCGTCGCCCCGCTCCAGCATTTCGTCGATGGTGCCCGCGAAGCGGATCTCACCGTCGTGGAGCACGACGACGCGGTCGGCGATGGCCGAGACGTCATCGATGAGGTGGGTGCTGAGCAGGACGGTCGTGTCCTCCAGCCGCTCGAGCACCTGGCGGAAGAACAGGCGCTGCTTCGGATCGAGGCCGACCGTCGGTTCGTCGAGAATGATGAAGGACGGGTCGCCGACCGTGGCCCACGCGATACCCGCCCGCTGGCGCATGCCCCCGGAGAGAGAGGACATCTTGGTCCGCTCCTGGTCGCTCAGCTTGACCCGCTCCAGCGCGGTTCCCACGAGATCCGCACGCTCGTCCCGGGGCACCTCGCGCAGCCATGCCCCGTACTCCACGAAGTCCCTGACGCGCATACCGGGATCGAAGCCGAAGCGCTGGGGCAGGTAGCCGATCCGAGGGCGCACCCGACGGGCGGCCCGTGCGCTCGTGACGGCCTCGCCGTCAAAGGTGAGTTCGCCGGCCCGTAAAGGCTGAATCGTGGCCAGCGACCGCATCAACGTGCTCTTGCCGGCGCCGTTCGGGCCGAGCAACGCCGTTATGCCCGGTTGGAGTTCGAGCTCGAGACCCTGGAGGACGAGACGCCTCCCGTATCCCTGGCTCGCGTCCCTCAGCGTCACGCGCATGTTCCCTCTTCCCGACGCCCCTCACAGCGTTGCCGAGCGGGGCACATGTATCGTGGGGAGGGGTCGTGGCTCTAGACCAGCCACGACCCCTCCGGTTCCTCGGGTCACCTTCCTCGGATCACCGTGGAGCGTTGATCATCTGGGTGCCGAGCTCAGTCCCAGAACACGGTGTAGCCCGTGTCGACGTCGAAGGTGCAGTCCGTGCCGTCGACCTCGGCCGTGGAGTAGTAGCCGCGGTACACGGTCATCGACTTGTCGGACTGGTAGTCGCACACCGCGGTCGTGTAGTAGTACCCGTCGTCGGTGGCTCCGGGCGAGTCGCAGTCCTGGTTCCAGTCGGTGTTGTAGTACTCGCCGTAACAGTTGTTGACGACGTTGCTGTACGTCACCGCCGAGGCGTTGGCCGCCGGGATGGCGATCAGGCCCACCGCTGCAGCGGCGCCCGTCGCGAGGATTGGCGCAATCCTCTTCAACATTGTTCCTCCGTAGTCAGCTCCCCCCCCTGCCGGCGGATGCCGTCAGGGGCGCGTGAGGAGGGCGGCCCCCCTCACGGCTCCCAACGAACTCCCGTTCGCTGAGCCGCAGGTGAATCTACGGTGGCTCTTGACCGTGAACAAGCAAGAATGGTGATTCTTGCCACCAAGTGGAAAGTCATGCCGGCAAGGGCCGCATCACACGCGAACTCCCTTGATTCACAAGCCATTTCGCGCCACGAGGAGCGTTGCAACCTGGGGTGGATCCGGTGCGTCCGCCCCGAAACGCCTCCGCCCCTGCCTGGTGGGGCAGGGGCGGAGGCTTTGCTCGTGCTGTCGGTGATCAGCCCAGTTGCTTGACCGTGGGCGACAAGGTCCTGGCCACCGACCCCGAGACGGGCGAGACCCGCACGGAGACGGTCACTGCCGAGACCCTGGGCAAGGGCGTCAAGCACCTGGTCAAGGTCACCATCGACACCGATGGCAAGAAGGGCTCCAAGACCGCTGAGGTCACCGCGACCGAGGGGCACCCGTTCTGGGTCCCCGAGCTCGGTGAGTGGATCGATGCGACCGATCTCCGCACCGGCGAGTGGTTGCAGACGGGTGCGGGCACCCGCGTTCAGGTCACTGCCCTCAAGCGCTGGACGGCGCTGGACGCCACGGTCTACAACCTCACCGTCAGTGTCCTGCACACGTACTACGTGGTGGCGGATGCCACCTCCGTACTGGTTCACAACACCAGCGCCCGTCCGACCAAGGGCGGCGACGAGGTCGACTATGGAAGCACCGATCTCAGTCAGTCGGTCATCCAGGAGCGTCTGCGGACGAACAACACGGGCAACAACTTCGCGGCGGCCCGGTACACCGACGCGGATGGGATTTCCCGGATCGCGGTCGCGTACTCGTCCAAGGGTCTCGGCAACCACGCAGAACGGAAACTGCTCAGGCAGTACGGCGACTCGATCACGGAGATGTACTCGGAGTTCCAGCCGTGCACGGGATCGAACAAGTGCCGTGCCATGTTGGAGACGGCCGGAATTCCGACGTCGTACTGGAGGATCGTGCGGCTCGTGAGTTCTTGGCGTCCGTCGGCCTGCCCGCTTCCTTCATCCTCTTCACGGCGGACGAGACCGAGACCGGTGGTCCGGAGGGAGGCGGTGCGCCGGTCCGTGAGGCGGTGAGAATCGGCTACGGCACGGAGGGTGAAGGGGCCTACTACGTCGACTGTGCGACGGGCACCATTGACTACATCGAGGAGCACACGTTCTCAGTTCTCCATGTGAGCGATTCTCCACGGAGTTTCGCGAGGTGCCTCGCAGCGTTCGAAGGGGCAACCTCGGGGACGACCCTCGACACCTCTCCAGAGGAATGGACTGACATCGCGGAGTCGCTGGAACGGACCATTGCGGAGATCGATCCGTCAGCACTGCGGGAGGATCCGGGGTTCTGGCACTCGCTGCTGTTCGATGTGTCGAGCGGCGATTACGTGGGGGAAGAGAGCGGGGACGCCTGAACGGTTGGGTGGCACGCTCCTGGGGCAGGGCTTGAGGGCGTCAAGGCCATTCGTCCGACTGCACGGTGGCGCCCTGAAGCTTCAGGAGGGCGAAACCGCCCCTTCCGCCATGGCGTCGCCTTCTCAACCCGGCGTTGCCAGGGCCTTGCCGAATCAGCAAACGAGCTCGTCTTCCTGGCGCGGCCGTCCCGATGATCGTCGTAAAGCAGACGCAACGGTCAGGGAGGCGCGCAATGTCGAGGCACGTCGCGGAGATGCAGCATCGGTCGGTGTCCTGGCCCGGAGGCCGGATTCACCTCGCGGAGCAGGGAACCGGGCCGCTGGTGCTGCTTGTGCACGGCTTCCCGGAGTCCTGGTACTCCTGGCGGCACCAGCTGCCGGCACTCGCGGCGGCGGGATACCGCGCGGTCGCCATCGACGTCCGCGGCTACGGCCGTTCCTCCAAGCCGGCCGCGACGGACGCGTACCGGATGCTCGACCTGGTGGAGGACAACGTCTCGGTGGTGCAGGCGCTGGGGGTGGAGTCGGCGGTGGTCGTCGGCCACGACTGGGGCGCGACGATCGCCGCGCACTCCGCCCTGCTCCGACCGGAGGTCTTCCGGGCGGTGGGACTGCTGAGCGTCCCCTACACCCCGCCCGGCGGCCCCCGCCCCGGTGACGTCTTCGCCGGGATGGGCGGGGACGAGGAGTTCTACGTCTCGTACTTCCAGGAGCCGGGCCGGGCCGAGGCCGAGATCGAACCCGATGTACGCGGCTGGCTCGCCGGCTTCTACGCTGCCCTGTCCGCCGACACCATGCCCGCACCCGGCGCTCCCGATCCCCATTTCGTCAGCAAGGGCGGGACACTGCGCGACCGGTTCCCCGCCGGTCGGCTGCCCGCCTGGCTCAGTGAGAGCGACCTCGACGTCTACGCGGGGGAGTTCGAGCGGACCGGCCTGACCGGAGCGCTCAATCGCTACCGGAACATGGACCGCGACTGGGAGGACCTCGCCGCCCATCGCGGTGCTCCCGTCACTCAGCCGTCCCTGTTCATCGGCGGCAGCCTGGACGCCTCCACGACCTGGCTCGCCGACGCGATCGAGGCCTACCCGGTCACCCTGCCGGGCCTGACCTTCTCCCACCTCCTCGACGGCTGCGGTCACTGGATCCAGCAGGAACGCCCCGACGAGGTCAACCGCCTCCTCACCGACTGGCTCGCCGCCCTGCCCGTCTGACAGGGCGGCACGGCGCTCAGGCGGAGGCCGCCTGCAGGGGCAGTTCGACGATCGCATAGGCGAGGAGCGCGCAGGGCACGGCCGCCGCCAAGGTGAGGGCGCGCTCCCGGTGCGTACGGGCCATGAGCAGGGGGACGAGGGCGAAGACCGCGAAGCAGCTCAAGGCTTGCGACGCGTAGTGGAGGTTGAACGCCGCCATCATCCCCTCCATCCCGAAGAGTCCGGCGAACGCGGCCAGGCCGACGACACGACGCCACACGTCTCCTTCCCGTCGCCACCAGTACGCCGCGACACCGAACAACGGCCCCGCCACGCAGGCCATGCCGAGCCAGATCAGCGGGAAGAACAGCGCACCCATGCCGTCCCGCCCGAACTCGGCGTACCCGTAGTACCCCACGACCAGCCCGGCCTCCGCGCACAGTCCGCCGACCGCGGACCGGAGCACCGTGCCCGACCCGGCGAGCAGAGCTCCGGCGACGAACGCGACGGCCGACCAGACGGCACCGGAGTTGGCGAGTTGATTCCAGGCTCCCGGGAGCCATCCCTGAGCCAGGTTGGTGAGGACGCCGAGCAGCGCCCCGCCGACGGTCGTAGCCGCCATCGTGGTGGCCCATGCCCGGTGATCGCTGCCCGGCGCCGCCAGGTCGTCCGGGCTTGTGGTCGTTGCCATGCCGGCCTCCGCGGTCGCGCTCATACCTTCCGCACGTCTCGTGCGTTCGGCGCACTATACATGCAATGTATACGCGCAATGTATAGTCGCAGTCGACCTGCCGTAACCACCGCTGATCAATGCCGGTTGTGTCGGGTGCGGCGCCCGAGGGATAGGTTCTCCGCATGGACGATGCCGAGCTTGCGACCCTCCTGGCGGAGTGTTCCGGCGTGCCGTACCCGGGCACCTGGCAGGACCGCCCGTTCGCGGAGCGCACGGTCGACGGAGTGCGCTACGCCTTGATCGCACTCGATCCTGGCCTGAGCGCGATCGGTTGGCACCGTGCCGAGGGCTCGCTGTGGCTGCTGACGCAGGACGGCGTACCGAGTCTGGTCAACTCCAGCCCTGAGGCGTTCGCAGCGTTCACCCGCGCCTACGAGGAGGCCGCCCTCGAGGCCTCACTGTACGAGGGGGCGGAGGCCGACGACGACGAGGACGCTGCCCTACGGGCTGCCGACGCCCTCACCGACACGCTGATCGACAAGTTCAACGTGCTTGACGCGGTGGCCGTCGCCGACGAGAACTCCTTCTGGCACACGGCTGCCGAGGAGTTGGGCTACAGCATGGACGTCTGACGCGGCAGCGGCCGGGGCGCTGTCATCGCCGTACGGCATGCCCTGGGCATGGACGCACCGACCCTGTGCGTATGCCTTCCAGGAGGTGGGCGAGGGCGCCGGGGGTGGTGGAATCGAGCCGATCGAGCGACGCGTGGACACGCTGCTGCGGGCCGAGACCGACGAGGGCACCTACCTCCTCGTCGTGGAGTCGCAGGGCGAGCCGGACGACAGGAAGCGACCGCAGCTGGCCGTACTACCTCGCCTACCTGCTGGAGAAGTACCACTGCGACCCCGTCCTGATCGTCGTCACCCAGAACAGCGCCACGGCCCGCTGGGCGGCCAAGCCCATCCACGTCGGGGTGCGGGGCATGCCCTCGATGACCGTACGGCCGTTCGTGCTCGGGCCGGGGAACGTCCCGGTGATCTCGGACGAGGCGGAAGCGGTGCGGGACCCGGCCCTCGCGGTGCTTTCGGCGATGACGCACGGCCGGGGGCCGCAGGCCGCGGGCATACTGGAATCGCTGGTAGTCGCCCTGAAGTCCATCGACGCGGACAGTGCCGCGGTGTTCGTGCAGTTCGTCGACTCGTGCCTGGCAGACCCCCAGGCCCGGCAGATGTGGAGGGACCTGATGACGGCCATGCAGTACTTCTGGCGGCACCCGCTCGCCGAGCAGGTGCGCGAAGAAGGCCGAGAGGAAGGCCGAGAAGAAGGCCGCGTAGGGGCGCTCGCCGAGATGACCCTGAACATCCTGCGATGGCGCGGCATCGACGTCCCCGACTCCGTGCGCGAGCGCGTCGAGGCCTGCGCCGACCTCGACCAGCTCACCCTCTGGTCCGAGCGCGCCGTCCACGCCACCACCGCCGACGACCTCTTCGCCCCCGTCGACCAGGACGCCCCGCTCACCCGGAAGCCGGGGCGTCGCCGGTCACGTCAGGGGAGCGCAGCAGACGCAGGAACGCCTTCACTCCCGCGATGATCTCCTGGTTGTCGGTGAGGCGGTTCACCGTGGATTCGAACTCCCTGCCCAGCGCGGCGATCCGGCGGTCCGTCCCCTCCGCCCGCTCGTACGTGCTCAGGGCCAGCCCGTCCACGGTGCGCCGCAGTTCGGCGAGGGCCTTGTACTGTTCCTCCGCCTTCTCCTCCAGGACCCGCGTCCCGGCCTCGACGTGGTCCAGCCGGGAGCGCAGCTCTACGACGTCGTCGCGCGGGTACTTCACCTCCTTCAGGAGGGTTCCCAGGCGCCGTCGGAGCTGGCCGAAGTAGGCGCCGGCCGGGCGGAAGAAGGTGCTCAGGAGGAAGAACGCGGCGAACCAGTAGCCCGTGAACTCACCCGTCGCCCAGGTGACCGCCACCACGACCCCCGCTGTCAGGACGTGACCCGCGACCGCCGCCCGGAGCATCGTGCGGGCGATGCGCTTGGCCTCGGCGTCCCGGGCCTGGGAGATCTCCATCCCCTTCTCCCGGCTCACCGCGATCTCGGCGAGCACGGCATGCGCACGGAAGTACAGGTTCCAGGGCAGGGTGAGCAGGAGCATCAGCCACAGCAGGCTCAGTACACCCGCCCCGACGGCGAACACCACCGCGGGCGGTGCCCCCGCCACGTAGGCGAAGACCAGTGCCGAGGCCGCCACCACGACGGCCACGACCGCCCCCAGAAGTCTGCCCATGCCCCGCCTCCCGTCGGTCCGTCGACACCGCTCATCGACACCGCTCATCGACACCGCTCATCGTCCCCGGGCCGGTGGGGTTTGGCATGAGTAGGCGTACTCAGGGAAGCGGTCGGCTCAGCCCAGCATCCGCACCGGCGCCCCCGCCAGATACGCCCGGATCGCCTCCACCGCCTGCCCGTAGTACCGCTCGTAGTTCGCGCGGGACACATACCCCAGGTGCGGCGTCGCCAGCAGGCGGGGGGCCGTGCGCATGGGGTGGTCGGCCGGCAGGGGCTCCACGTCGAAGACATCCACCCCCGCTCCCGCGATCCGCCCCTCCCGCAGCGCGGCCAGCAACGCCTCCTGGTCGACGATCGCCGCCCGCGAGGTGTTCACCAGGTACGCCGTCGGTTTCATCAGCCCCAGCTCGACGGGTCCCAGCAACCCCCGCGTACGGTCGCTCAACGCCAGGTGGACGGACACGAAGTCGGCCTCCGCCAGCAGTTCCTCCTTCGAGGGTGCCAGCCGTACGCCCACCTCCGCCGCCCGGGCCGCCGTCAGATTCGCGCTCCACGCGCTCACGTCCATGCCGAACGCCAGCCCCACCCGGGCCACCAGACTCCCGATCTTCCCCAGCCCCAACAGCCCCAGCCGCCGCCCGCGCAGATCGGCGCCGACCGTGGACTGCCACGGCCCGCCCTCCCGGAGGGAGGCACTCTCCTGGACCAGCCCCCGCGCCAACCCCAGCAACAGCGCCCAGGTCAGCTCCACCGGAGGAGTCGACGAGCTCTCCGTACCGCAGACCGTCACGCCGTTCGCCTTCGCCGCCGCGTAGTCGATGACCGAGTTCCGCATGCCGGAGGCGATCAGCAGCCGCAGCCGGGGCAGCCGGTCCAGCAGGCCGGCCGGAAAGGCGACCCGCTCCCGCAGGGTCACCACACAGTCGAAGTCCGCCAGCGCCGCCGCGAGCTCGTCCTCGTCGCCGAAGTGCTCGGTGAAGGACACCACCTCCACCTCCTCTCCCGGCACCGACCAGTCGGCGAAGTCCGTCGCCACGTTCTGAAAGTCGTCGAGTACCGCGCAGCGGAAGGGCATCGTGTTTCCTCCAGGTGGGGGGGCGGTCGGATGCGAGGTTACGGTGGAGACGTGAGCGACACGGCCTCCGGCGGCAGCGGCTACTCCGGCACCCCCCTCGCCAAGAAGCTCGGCGTCAGGCCCGGACACCGGCTCCGCCTCCGTCACGCCCCGGACGGGTGGGCCGTACCCGGTCTCCCCGAGGACTGCGACCTCGCCCCCGGCGGACCCCGCGACGCCGACATCACCGTCGCCTTCTACCGCACCCACGCCGATCTCGCCGTCGAAACCCCCGACCTCGTCCGCGACCTGGCCGACGACGCCATGCTCTGGATCGCCTGGCCCCGCAAGGCCGCGGGCCACGTCAGCGACGTCACCGAGAACGGCCTGCGTGACCTCTTCCTGCCCCTCGGTGTCGTCGATGTGAAGGTTGCGGCGCTGGGGGAGGACTGGTCGGGGCTGAAGTTCGTCCGACGGCTGGAAAATCGCCGTAAAAGGGACGCAAAGTGAACCGGCTTTCGGGCAACCTCCGTATCTGAGGCAACATCTTGGTGAATGACGGGCGTCGCGCGACGGGAGCGCGGGTGAGTGCCGTCGTCGGCCGGACGGAGTGAGGGGCGTTGAGCGACGTGGTGGAGCCGAGGATCGCCGTTGCCGTCGTGACCATGGGGAACAGGCCGGACGAGGTCGACGCCCTGCTGGAGTCCGTCGCCAAGCAGGACCTGGCACCCGCCCGCATCGTGATCGTCGGCAACGGCTGCGTCCTCCCCGACTTCGCCGGCCGCCTCGCCCTCCCCGGCGAGGTCACCACCATCGACGTCGACGAGAACCTCGGCTGCCCCGGCGGCCGCAATGTCGCCCTCGCCCGCCTCCGCCGGTACGGCGACATCGACGTCGTCGTCGAACTGGACGACGACGGGCTGCTCGTCGACGCCGACGTACTGCGTCGCGTACGGGATCTGTACGCCGCCGACCCCCGCCTCGGCATCGTCGGCTTCCGCATCGCCGACGAACATGGCGAGACCCAGCGTCGGCACGTCCCGCGCGTCGGCGCCTCCGACCCCATGGAGGGCGGATACGTCACCGGCTTCCTCGGCGGCGGCCACGCGCTCAGCATGGCCATGCTCGCCGAGACCGGCGACTGGCCCGCCGAGTTCTTCTTCGCGCACGAGGAGACCGACCTGGCCTGGCGCGCCACCGACGCCGGCTGGAAGATCCTCTACGCGCCCGAGCTGCTGCTCCAGCACCCCAAGACCTCGCCCGCCCGGCACGCCATCTACCACCGCGTCACCGCCCGCAACCGGGTCTGGCTGGTCCGGCGCAATCTGCCGCTGCCGCTCATCCCTCTGCACCTGGGCGTGTGGATCGCCGTCACTCTGCTGCGCACCCGCTCGCTCGGCGGACTCCGGGCGTGGTTCGGCGGGTTCGCGGAAGGCGTGCGCAAGCCGGCCGGACCCCGGCGGCCCATGCGGTGGCGCACGGTGTGGCGCCTGACCCGCCTCGGCCGCCCGCCCGTCATCTGAGCCGACCGCCTGTACGAACCGGCGCCCGAAGACTTGCCGCGCCACCTGCCCGCTGCCGCCGCATACGCCGCATACGCCGAATACTCGGCTGCGGGTGACAGCGGCCGCCCCCTAGCCTCCTCTGGGGTGTCGACAAGGCACCCCGGCGGCAACGGCCGTTCGGTGGAGGGGAGATGCACGGGGAATGACGTCTCAACTGTTCGCGCTCTGCTTCGATGCGAGGGAACCGGCGCGTCTCGCGCGGTTCTGGTCCGAGTTCCTGGGGTGGGAGACGATCGGCGATCCGCACGACGGACTCACGCTCCTGCCGGGTGACGACACCGGGTTCCGTCTCCGTTTCCTGCGGACCCAGGAGCCGAAGACCGTCCAGAACCTGATGCACTTCGATCTGACGAGCGCCTTCCCGGAGGAGCAGGAGCAGACGGTGACCAGGGCGCTGGCCCTCGGCGCACGGCACATCGACGTCGGCCAACGCCCCGAGGAGGGGCATGTGGTGCTGGCCGACCCGGAGGGCAACGAGTTCTGCGTCATCGAGGCGGGCAACAAGTTCCTCGCCGACTGCGGCTTCATCGGGGCGCTGGCCTGCGACGGTTCACAGGCGGTCGGGTACTTCTGGAGTCAGGCGCTGGGGTGGCCCCTGGTCTGGGACCAGGACCAGGAGACCGCGATCCGCTCGCCGCACGGCGGTCCGAAGATCACATGGGGTGGCCCACCGCTGATGCCGAGGGCCGGCAGGGACCGGCTGCGCTTCGATCTCGCTACCCCCGCCGACGGCGATCCGCGGGCAGAGGTCGACCGTCTCCTCTCCCTCGGGGCGACTCGCCTCGACACCGGCGGGGGAGAGGACGGCGGGGTGGCGTTGGCCGACCCCGACGGCAACGAGTTCCGGGTGCTGACGCCCCGGTAGCGGCGTCCGTGTCCGGCCGGTGGTGGGGAACAGGGCGCGGGCCCCGGTCGTTCACCTCCGCCGACCGAGGCCCGAAACGCCCCCGGACCCGGCCGCGGCGGCGACACTCCCCCGAGTACCGCGTTCACACGCGCGCGCCGTCGGGCCGGCTCCGATGTTGTGATCACATCAGGTGGCACCAACGAATCGCTAACATATGGCCAACGGGTGGCCATGTCGTCGCTGGTCAAGTGGCCTGAAGCGAGTGTTTGCACATGGACGGAAAGGCGATGGTAGGCGTGATGCGGCAGGACGGGCTGCGGTTCGGACTGCTGGGACCGCCGGTCCTCTACTTCCCCGGCGAGTCGTACGAAATCATCCGCAGCGCCAAACTCCGCGCCCTGCTCGCCGCGCTCCTCCTCGACGCGAACCGGATCGTGACCGTCGAGTCGCTCAAGGAGGCGCTGTGGGGCGGCGCGCCCCCGGCCTCAGCGCAGGCGTCGCTGCACAACCACGTCACCCGGCTGCGCCGGCTGCTCGACGACCCGGAGCGGCTGCGGGCGGTGCCGCCCGGCTACCGACTCCGGGTCGAACAGGGCGAGCTCGACGTCCATGTCTTCGAGCGGCACGTCGCCACCGCGCGCGGGGCGCACGCCGCCCGCAACTGGGAGCGCGTCGTCCACGAGTGCGCCGCCGGGCTCGCGCTGTGGCGCGGCACCCCGCTCAGCGGCCTCCCCGCCGACCTGGGCGGCTACGCCTTCGTACGACGTCTGCGGGAGGCCCGGCTGCTCCTGCTGGAGTGGCGCTACGACGCCGAACTCGCCCTCGGCGGCAGCCGCCTGGACCGGATCGTCCCGGAGCTGACGGCCCTGGCAGCCGAGCACGCACTGCGCGAGGCGTACCACCGCCAGCTGATGCTCGCCCTGCACCGCACCGGCCGCCGGGCCGAGGCCCTCGCCGTCCACCGCGACCTGCGCACCCGTCTCGTCGAGGAACTCGGCGTCGAACCCGGCCCGGCGGTCCGCGAGGCCCATGTGGAGGTGCTGCGGGGCGCGCCGGAGACGGAGGGACACTCCTTCGGCGGCGAAGGGGAGCCAGGCGGGGGCGGGGGCGTGAACACCCGGGCCCAGGGCGCTCATGCCCAGGGCGCCCATGCCCACGGCGTCCATGCCCAGGTCAGCCGCGCCGCCGGTAGCCGCGCTCACGGCATTGACGCCGACGGCACCCGTGCCCACAGCACTGAAACCGACGGCACCGCTCCCCACGCCACCGATCCCGACAGCATCGACGACGACGGCACCGCTCCCCATACCCCCAGCACCCACGCCCCCCGCTCCCACGACGGCCCCAACCCCGCGAGCCCGTCGACCGCCACCGTCCCCGGCCCTGCTCAACTCCCCCCACCCCCCGCCCACTTCACCGGCCGCGACGACACCCTCCGCCGTCTCCACGATCTCCTCGTGACCCCGCCCGCAGCCGGCCCCACCCCCCTCGCCGTCATCAGCGGCATGGCCGGCGTCGGCAAGAGCGCCCTCGCGCTGCATGTGGCCCACGCCCTGAAGGAACGTTTCACCGGCGGTCAGCTCTACCTCAACCTGCACGGCGCCACCCCCGGCATGACCCCCCTCCCCGCGGCCCAGGCGCTCGCCGCCCTCCTCCGCGACCTCGGCACCGAACCCCGGCACATCCCCGAACACCCGGACGCGGCAGCCGCGTTGCTGCGCACCCTGCTCGCGCCCACCCGCACCCTCCTCGTCCTGGACGACGCCGCGACCGCGGCCCAGATCCGCCCCCTCCTCCCGGCCGGACCCGGCTGCGCGGTGATCGTCACCAGCCGTTCCCCGCTCACCGCCCTCGACGGCGCCCACCGCTTCCCGCTCAGGCCCCTGTCGGCCGAGGACAGCGCCACCCTGCTGCGCGCGCTGTCCGGCCGCGACAACCCCGGTGACCGCGAGGACCCCCACGACCTTCACGCCCCCCACGCCCCTGACGGCCTCGACGCACACCACCCCCTCATCGAGCTCACCGGCCGTCTCCCCCTCGCCCTCCGTGTCGTCGCGGCCCGTCTCGCCGCCCGCCGCGCCCTCACCCCGGACGCCCTCGCCGGACAACTGACCGCCGCCCACGGCAGGTTGCACCACCTCGAATACGACGACCTGAGCGTCCGCCGCTCCCTCGCCGTCGCCCACGACGCCCTCGCCGCCTCCGAGCGCGAGGCCGACCGGGACGCGGCCCTCGCCCTGCGCCGCATCGGCGCCCTCGACCTGCCCGCGTACGGCGCACCCCTGCTGGCCCGCCTCACCGGCACCGACGAGCGCCGCGCCGAGGCCGCCCTCGACCGCCTCGTGGACGTGGCCCTCCTGGAGGAGACCGCCTACGGCCGGTACGCGCCGCACGACCTCGTACGGGACTTCGCCCGCGAACTCGCGGCGGAGGACGGCACCAGGACGGTCACCGGCACCGCCCTGCACTGGTACGCCGCCGTCGCCGAACGCGCCCTCACCGCCATCATCGAACCGGGCCTCGACCAGGACGACCGCCGCCGCCCGACCGCCGCCCAGCCGCCCGCCCACCCGGCCCATGTCACGGCCGTACCGCCCTTCCCCGGCCCCGAGGAGGCCTTCGCCTGGGCCGACAGGGAGCTGGAGAACATCGTCGCCCTGGTGGAGAGGAGTGACGGAGACGTCGAGGCCGCCGTCGTCTCCACCCTCCTGCGTCTCCTCTTCCCCTACCTCCAGCGCCGGGGCCGCGTCGCCGAGATGGAGGTGCTCGGGCGGACCGCGCTGTGTGCGGCGCGGCGGCTCGGGGACGAGGCGGCTGAGGCGTACGCCCTCGGCGATCTCGCGGGGCTGCACTTCCTGACCGGCCGCCAACAGGACGCGCTCACCCTCAACGACCGCGCCCTGACCATCTGGCGCCGGCTCGACCGGCTCTCCTGGATCCGCCGCTGCCTCAACAACCGGGGGCTGCTGCTGGAGAGCCTCGGCCGGTACGAGGAGTCCGGTGACGCGCTGCGCCAGAGCCTGGAGTACTCGCGCCGGCTGAACGACCCGCACGGCGAGGCCGTCACCCACAGCCACCTCGGCAACCTCTACGAGCACACCGACCCGCGCGCCGCCATCGAGCAGCACCGGCTCTCGCTGGCCCTCGGGGACGAGATCGGCGCCGTGATCGTGCAGCATTCGGCGCACTGCAACATCGGCTACGCCCACCTCACCCTCGGCGAGCCGACCGCCGCCCTGCCGCACTTCGAGGAGAGCCTGCGGATCCTCGGCGGTCACGGCGACTGGCACGGCGAGTCGCAGACCCGGCTGGGGCTCGTCCGCGCCCTGCGCCTGCTGGGCCGTACCGGACCGGCCGCGGGGGAGTGCGCCGAACTGCTGCGCCGGGCCGACGCCCGCGCCGACCGCTACACCGGCGGGCTCGCCCGGCACCAGCACGGTCTCCTGCTGCACGAGCAGGGGAACAGGGAACAGGCGTACGCGCAGTGGCGGACGGCGCTCGCCGCGCTGGACGGGACGGACGAGAAGGGGGTCGTGGCCGAGCTGAGGGAACTGCTGGCGGACGGCACCTGATCGCCGGGCGCCCGCCCCCGCCGTACCCGCCGACCCCGCACCCCCTCATTTCGCGTCGGCATAGCACTCCACCACCGCCGTGGTGAACGGGAACCGCACCGGCGTCCGGCCGAACGTCAGCCGTCCCGCCAGGTCGGCCGCCTCCCGGATCGCGGCGACGACCGTCTCCGCCTCCTCCTCGGGACAGTGCACGATCACCTCGTCGTGCTGGAAGAACACCAGCTCGGCCGCCATGTCCGCGCAGGTGCGCCGCAGCGCGGCGAGCAGCAGCAGCGCCCAGTCGGCGGCGCTGCCCTGGACGACGAAGTTGCGGGCGAAGCGGCCCCGCGCGCGTGCGTTGGAGGAGGCGTAGCCGGGCACCCACGGCCGGCCCTCCTCCGTCTCCTCGCCCTCGGCAGGACCCGTGGTGCCGCCGGGGTCGACCGGGATGCCCGCCTCCTCGGTCCCCGCGTCTCCCACGCCGGCCGCGGGTGGGCAGGTCCGGCCCAGCCAGGTCCGCACGAGCCGGCCCTCCTCACCCGCCCTGGCCGCCTCGTCGACGTAGGCCACCGCGCGCGGGAAGCGGCGGCGGAGCGCGGCGAGGTTCTTCAGGCCGTCGCCGGAGGTCTGGCCGTAGACCGCGCCGAGCACGGCGATCTTCGCCTGGTCGCGGTCGCCGGAGAAGGCGCGGTCGGAGACGGACTGGTACAGGTCGCTCTCCTGGCCGGCCACCTCCATCAGACCGGGGTCGCGGGAGATCGCGGCGAGGACCCGCGGCTCCATCTGGTCGGCGTCGGCGACGACCAGCCGCCAGCCGGGGTCGGCGACCACGGCCCGCCGGATGACCTTGGGGATCTGCAGGGCGCCCCCGCCGTTGGTGACCCAGCGGCCGGTGACCGTGCCGTGCGCCAGGAACTCGGGGCGGAAGCGGCCCTCGCGCACCCAGTCCTGCAGCCATGACCAGCCGTGGGCGACCCAGATGCGGTACAGCTTCTTGTACTCGATCAGCGGTTTCACGGCCGGATGGTCGAGGGACTGCAACTCCCAGCGGCGGGTCGACTTCACCCGGATCCCGGCCTGGCCGAAGGCCTTGATCACGTCGGCGGGCAGGTCGGGGCGGACGCGGCGGCCGAAGGCGGCGGACACCTCGTCGGCCAGCTCGGCCAGCCGGCGCGGCTCGCCGCCGCCCGCGTACCGCTCGCCGAGCAGGTCGTGCAGGACCGCGCGGTGCACCTGCGCGCTCCACGGCAGCCCCGCGTGGTTCATCTCGGCGGCCACCAGCATCCCCGCCGACTCGGCCGCCGTCAGCAGCCGCATCCGGTCGGGGTGCTCGGCCCGCGTGTGCCGCCGCTGCTGCTCGGCGTAGACCTCGGCGAGGTCGGTCAGCGGCAGGGGGGCGGACTGGACGGACCCCGGCTCGAAGAGGGAGGACTGGGCGCCGGGCACGGCGGAGCGGTGCGGCGGGTCCGGCGGTACGGGTCCGCCGCGCAGCCGCGCCAGGGCGGCGGCCGCCGAGCGGGGTTCCCCGTAGCGCCCCTCGTGGCCCAGGAGGAGGGTCTCGGCGTCCTCGACGTCGTAGCACCGCTCCACTCGCACCCCCGTGGCGAGCAGACGTGGGTACACCTCGGCCGTGGAACGCCAGACCCAGCGGGTGACGTCGGGCCGCTCGCGCACGGCCCGCGCCAGGTCCGCCTCCCGGAGCACCGGTCCGGCGGGCAGCCCGTCCGGACCGAGGGCGGCGAGCTCGGCGCCGCCGTCCTCGGCCGGAGCGAGAGCCCACCGGCCGGACATGCTGCGAGTGTGCCAGGGGGGTCTGACAACGGCCCTCAGCCGTTGTCCTGCCCGCTCTCCGGCAGCCCCACGGTGAGCTTCGTCAGGGCCTGGGCGACCCAGCTTTCCGTGGCGGACTTCTCGATGCCGAGGCCCGACAGCACGCCCTCGCCGTTCTCGAACTCCAGCAGGGCGAGCAGGATGTGCTCGGTGCCGATGTAGTTGTGGCCGAGGCGCAGGGCCTCGCGGAAGGTGAGTTTCAGGACCTTCTTGGCGTCGGAGGCGTACGGGACGAGCTCCGGGACCTCCTCGGCGGCGGCCGGCAGCGCGGCCGTGGCGGCCTGGCGCACCTCGTCCAGCAGGACGCCCTGCGCGGTGATCGCCTTGGCGGCCAGCCCCTCCGGTTCGGCCAGCAGGCCGAGGACGAGGTGCGCGGGGCGGCCCTCGGCGTTGCGGGCGGCGACGGCCTCGTTGTGGGCGGCCATCACGACGTTGCGGGCGCGCGGGGTGTAGCGGCTGAAGCCCTGGCTGGGGTCGAGGTCGGTCGACTCCTTCGGCACGAACCGCTTCTGGGCGGCCTGTCGCGTGACCCCCATGCTCCTGCCGATGTCCGTCCAGGAGGCGCCGGAGCGGCGGGCCTGGTCCACGAAGTGCCCGATCAGATGGTCGGCCACCTCGCCGAGGTGATCGGCGGCGATCACCGCGTCCTGGAGCTGGTCGAGGGGCTCGGGGTGGACCTTCTTGATGGCCGCGATGAGTTCGTCGAGCCGTACGGATGACGTGATGTTGGGGTTCGTCGTCATGTGTCAACCGTAGGTTGACACCGTTCGGCTGTCAACCTCGGGTTGTCACTCTCCCTCTTTCGTCCGCACGCGCGCGTGACACGATCGACCGGTGAGCAGCACCGTTGACGCCGCCTTCCGGGCCGCCCTCTACGACACCGCCGACACGGCCCTCGACGCCGGCGCCTCCGTCCTCGCCGCCGACCCCTCGGCGGACGCCGAACTCGTCCGGCGCGGCGCGGAGTTCGTGGCGGCGGTCTGGCGGCGCGGCTGGCAGCCCGCCGACGTCGTACGGATCGCGCGGCGCGAGCTGGAGGACCAGCACGTACGCCTGCTGGCCGCGCTGATCCGCGCGCAGGCGCCGGACGACCGGGCGCGCGGCCCCCGCTGGGCGGCCCAGCTGGCCGAGCTGCCCACCGAGGACCCGCCCCGCACCGACCGCTTCTCGTACGCCACCGCGGTCCTGGAGCTGTACCGCCTGCTGCTGCGCCTGCCCGCCCTCGAACCCCTCCAAGAGCCCCGGCCGGGAGCGGGCCGACGTTCCGACTCCCGCATGCTCGGCCGGATCCGCGCGCTGCTCGCCAAGGCGGAGGCCACGGGGTATCCGGAGGAGGCGGAGGCGCTCACCGCGAAGGCACAGGAGCTGATGGCCCGGCACAGTGTCGACGAGGCGCTGCTCGACGCACAGGCCCCGGACCCGGACGCGCCCGGCGCCTGCCGGATCGGGGTGGAGCCGCCGTACGAGCAGGCCAAGGCGGTGCTGCTGGACGCGGTGGCCGACGCCAACCACTGCCGGGCGGTCTGGAACGAACCCTTCTGCTTCTCCACGGTCGTCGGCTTCGAGGGCGACCTGGAGGCGGTGGAGCTGCTCTACACCTCGCTCCTGGTGCAGGCGCAGTCGGCGATGGCGAAGGCGGAGGCCGCCCAGCGGGCCGGCGGACGCAAGCGGACCAAGACCTTCCGGCAGTCCTTCCTCGCCGCCTACGCCCACCGCATCGGCGGCCGCCTGGGCGAGGCCGCGGCCGCCGCCGGCACCGAGGCGGGCGGCGACCTGCTGCCCGTCCTCGCCACCCGGGAGGTCGCGGTCACCGCGGCCGCCGACCGGATGTTCCCGGACACGGTCACCACCCGGCTCCGCGGGATCACCGACGAGGCCGGCTGGACCGAGGGCGCCGAGGCCGCCGACCGCGCACAGGTCCGCTCCCGGCCACGCCTCACCTGACGACCGCGGCGACCGCCGCGCCGCGTACGGCCGCGGCGCCGGAAACCCGCCTCCGGCCACGGCGTCACCCCGCCTACGGCCACGACGTCGGAAACGCGTCTACGACCGTAGCGACCGCCGCCCGCGACGGCCGTGGCGTCAGCCGCCCGCGACGGCCCTGGCCTCAGTCGCCCGCCTGCTGGAAGGCGCTCACCGTCGCCTCCGGCTCGTCCGCGCTCTTCAGCGCGACGTCGCCGTACGACCAGGGGAAGCTCTCGGTCTTCGAGGATCCCGGCAGGGCGTACTTCACCGTCTTGACGGCGAGGCCCTTGTCGCCGCTCTCGCCGCGCACGTAGGTGATCGTGAAGGTGAAGGTGCCCTGCTTGGGGACGGTCACCTTCTGCGCCTCGGCGCCGTCGGTCCGGCGCAGGGTCGAGGAGGTGTCGCCGGCGGAGAGGTCGACGTCCGGGAAGCCGTCCAGGGTGCACTCGGCACCGTTGTTGGTGAGCGTGACGGTGACGTTGCCGGTGTCCCCGGCGGCCGGGGCGGCGTCGACGGGGCCGACCTCCGCGCCCAGGTTGTCGAGGGCACAGGCGGAACCGGAGGCCTTGCTCGCGGTGCCGCCGGAGCCGCCCGAGCCGCCGGAGTCGCTGTCGTCGCCGGAGCAGGCGGTGAGGAGAAGGGCCGCGGCGAGGGCGGTGACGGTGATCGGAACGGCGCGCATGAGTGGTCCCCTGAGGTTCGTGACGGTGCTCGAAGGGATCATCACGCACGCGTGCGGCGCTCTGTCGCGCGCCCCCGCTCCCGGCGTCACGATCCCCGTCCGGGCGCTACGATCCCGCCGTCGGCAGCCCCGACGGGAGCTGGCCGTCCTCCGCCTTGGTGAACGTCTCCTTGCCGGCCGCGCCCGTCCAGGTGACCTTCATGGAGTCGCCCTTGACGGAGTCGACCATGCCGGTCGTACGGTCCTTCGAGCCGGTCGCGCACTTGAGGTAGATCATCTCCATGCCCGCCTGCTCGCCGGCGGTCCCGCTGCACACGGTCCCGCCGGTGGCGAAGAGCGCGGCCTGCTTCCCGGTGATGATCAGCGCGACGGCCTTGCCGTCCGCCGTGGTCAGCCAGCTGCCCTCCAGTTCGCCCGAGGCGGAGGTGGTGTCCTCGCCCGACCCTCCGCTCGTGCCGCCGGTGTCGGCGGTGGCCGTCCCGGCGGACACGGACGGTGCGGCCGAGGCGCCGTCGTCGATCCCGTCGCCCGCGCCGCATCCGGTCAGGGCGAGCGCGCCCGCCAGTGCCGCGGCCGTGGCCAGGGCCCGTACCGGCCGACGGGACGTGCCGCGCGAGTGGATCGCCGAAGTCACTGCAAGCTCCCAGGGTGTAGCCGGACGGGAAGGACCGCAGCAAGCTACCAGCACGCCTCGGCAGAACCCTGGGCGCGGCCTGTGACCTGTCAGGACGGGCCTGTGAGCTACCAGGACGCCTTGCGCACCCCCGGCAGATGTCCGGCGTGCGCCTGCTCCCGCAGACCCACTCTGGACAGCCCGAACGCCCTGAAGTAACCGCGCGGCCGCCCGTCGACCTGGTCCCGGTTGCGCACGCGCGTGGCGCTCGCGTCCCTCGGCTGCCCGTGCAGCTCCCGCCGGGCCGCGAGCCGTTCGGCCTCCGTCGACGAGGGCCGCCGGAGGATCTCCTTCAGCTCGGCCCGCCGCTCGGCGTACCGCGCGACGACCTCGCGCCGCCTCTCGTTCTTCGCGATCTTGCTCTTCTTCGCCATCAGACCCGCACCCCCCGCGCGCGGATCCGTGCCACGGCCGCCTCGACGCCGATCGCGTCCACGGTCCTGATCCCCTTCGTGCTCAGCCGCAGCCGTACGTACCGGCCCTCGCTCGGCAGCCAGTAGCGCTTGGACTGGACGTTCGGGTCGAAGCGGCGGGAGGTCCGCCGGTGGGAGTGGGAGACGCGGTTGCCGAAGCCGGGCCGGGCCCCGGTCAGCATGCAGTGCGCGGACATGGGTGACGTACCTCTCTCTGCCAGCTATCGCTAATGGATGTCATTTTCAGTAACATAGCAGCATGGCACGCAACGAACTCCGCCCGGTCGTCAAGCTCCGGTCCACGGCGGGGACCGGCTTCACCTACGTCACGCGCAAGAACCGCCGCAACGACCCGGACCGTATGACCATCCGGAAGTACGACCCGGTCGTCGGCCGCCACGTCGACTTCCGAGAGGAGCGCTGACCATGCGCGAGGGAATCCACCCGGCCTACGGTCCGGTCGTCTTCCGTGACCGTGCCGCGAACCACGCCTTCCTCACCCGCTCCACGCTTTCCGTGAGGGCGGGCGAGAGGACGATCGAGTGGGAGGACGGCCGCACCTACCCGGTGGTGGACGTCGAGATCTCGAACGTCAGCCACCCCTTCTACACCGGCACCGCCCGCGTCCTGGACACCGCCGGCCGCGTCGAGCGCTTCGAGCGCCGGTACGGGAAGCGGGGCGGGGCGTGAGCCTGTCCGTCGTGATCGTCGGCGGGCTGCACGCCGACGCCCGCCGGGCGACGGTGGCGCGTCTGCTCGCCGACGTCCCCGGCAGCGTCGCACTCCACCACGACCTGGCGTCGGCCGAGGCCGGCACGGTCGTACGGACCGTCCGTGACGCCGGCGGAGTCCTCTCCGTCGGTGAGGCGCCGCTGGTCAACGACTGCGCCTGCTGCGCCCTGCGCGAGGACCTGGTCCCCGAGCTGCGCCGGCTCGCCGACCACGGCACCACCCGGCTCGCGGTCGTCGAGCTCTGGGACTCCGTGGAGCCCAAGGCCATGGCCGAGGTGGTCGTGGCCGGCGGCCTCACCGTCACCGGCGTGATCACCGCCGTCGACCCGGCGCTGCTGCTGCCGTACCTCGGCAACGGCGACGACCTCGCGGACGTGGGCCTCGCCGCGGCCGCCACCGACCGGCGGACCGTCGCCGACACCTTCGCGCGCCAGCTGGAGTACGCCCCCGTGCTGGCCGTCGTCGACTCGGAGGAGGCCGACGACGAGGACCGGGAGTTGCTCGCCCAGCTCCATCCGACCGCCCGCCGGGTCCCCGTCCCGGCCGGCCACCCGGGGGACCCGGCGAGCGCCCCGGCAAGGAAGGCGGACGCGACCCGGACGACGGGCACCGGCGCGGAGGCAGACGCATCCGCACGTGCATATGCACATGGCACTTCCTCCGAGGGGTTGGTGTCCGCCGCCCTCGCCGGGTTCGACGTCGAGGCGGCGGCGGCCGCGCAGCACCCCGCCTGCGCGCTGCTCCCCGCCGAGGCCGACGCCCACGGCGTCTCCACCCTCGTATGGCACCGGAACCGTCCCTTCCATCCGGAGCGGCTGTACGCGGCGCTGGAGGACCTGACCTGCGCCGCCGCCCGCAGCCGGGGCCGGTTCTGGCTCGCCGACAAGCCCGACGTGCTGCTGCACTGGGACGCGGCGGGCGGCGCCCTGTGCGTGGAGTCGGCCGGACCCTGGCTGGCCTCGCTCCCGGACGCGGCCTGGGACATGGTCCCGCCGGTACGCCGTGCCGCCGCCGCGCTGGACTGGCACGCCGAGCACGGCGACTGCTGCCAGCACCTGGTCTTCACCTCCCCCGGCCTCGACCGCGACGGACTCGAACGACTCCTGGAGTCCTGTCTGCTCACCGACGCCGAGTACGCCGCCGGCCGCGACGCCTGGAAGCGGCTGCCGCCCGCCTTCGACACCCTCCTGGAGGTCTGACCCCCATGCCCCGCAAGACCGAGCGCAAGCCCGCCGGGCCCCGACCCAACCCCCTCGACCGGGCCGGGATCGAGTACATCGACTACAAGGACACCGAACTCCTGCGGAAGTTCGTCTCCGACCGGGGCAAGATCCGCAGCCGCCGCGTCACCCGGGTCTCCGCCCAGCAGCAGCGTCTGCTGTCCCGTGCGATCAAGAACGCCCGTGAGATGGCCCTGCTGCCGTACGGCAGCCGCTGAGCCGGCTGTTTCGGCGGTCGTACGAGCGAACTCGGTCCCGGCGTCCATCCGGACTGGACGCCACTCCTCCCCGTCACCGTCCGAACAGCCGAGATCAGCCGCTCACTTCTGACCACCCCCTGTTCGCCCTCGCGTACGACTCCCCCCGTCGTGCACGAGGGCGAGCGTTTGTCGCGTACGGTCTGATTGGTCAGGACCTGTTCCGGGACCTCCGGACGGGACCCGCGGAACCCCCACGTCCGGAGGTACGTCCACCGGAGGGATCGGACGCCGGGCCTCCGCCTTCCGAGACCATCCTGAAATGGACGAAAACGGCCTGGTTGAGCGGGCCGATGGAACATGACGGCCGTGCCGCGCGTCTGTTCCTAGGGCACGAGTGGTTTCGTTCTGGACTACTTCCCCGTCGGGTAAAGCGGGCGTCAAAGCTGTAACCGCCCAACCACCCCGCGTGCACGTGCATCTGCTCATGCAACTGCATATGAACGGGGTTATGATCCGGGACAGTTGACCACGGCACCAATGGCCACACGAGCCAGTGCACCACCAGGGAGCGACCTGTGGACCACCACGTTGACGGGGGGCACGACGTGTACAACGGCATGACGGCCACACAGCTGTACGGGGTTGCCTGGCAGAAGAGCCGGCACAGCAACTCGCAGGGTTCGTGCGTGGAGTTCGCGCGGCTGCCCGGCGGAGACGTGGCGGTGCGCAACTCGCGCTTCCCCGACGGTCCCGCGCTCGTCTACACGCGGGCCGAGATCGAGGCGATGCTGCTGGGCATCAAGGACGGGGAGTTCGACCACCTGATCGCGAGCTGACGCACCCCGTCCGCTCCGCGTATCGGGCGTATCCCTGCAAAAACAGCTACAACGCGCGTAGAACCGCGGCGTCAGAGAACGCCGCGGTTCCTCATTCGGCGGGCGTGTGCAGCCGGAACAGTGCCCAGACCACCTTGCCGCCGAGGCTCCCCGAGAGCGGGTGCCAGCCCCAGCCGTCGGCGAAGGAGTCGACGAGGAACAGGCCGCGGCCCGACTCCGCCGAGAAGTCCTCGCTCTCGCGGGGCAGGGGGCTGTCGTGGCTGGGGTCGCGCACCGCGCACACCAGCCGCTCGGTCCACCGCATCAGATGCAGCCGCACCGCCGGGTTCGGGTCCGCCGGGGGCGGGGCCGTGTCGGGCAGTCCGTGGCGCAGGGCGTTGGTCACCAGTTCCGAGACGACGAGACAGACGTCGTCGAAGCGGTCGCCGACGTCCCACTGGCCGAGGGTTCTTCTGGTGAACTGCCGGGCCTCGCGCACGGCTTCGAAGCGGGCGGGCAGGGCGCACGACGCGGCGTTGGACACGGCCGCGGGATCAAGCGGCGGAAGGCCCTGCCTTAAAGGCTCGAGCATGGTCGATCCATTCGTCCCCATGCGAGGCACTCCCGGGATTCGCGGTCGTTGCGATGCAGCGGTGGCGCGGGACCATGGTTTCCGATGCGCACGACGGATGCAAGGGCAGATGCACGTGCACGTGACCGAAATGGACCTGCCCGTACCGCTTCTTGGTCATTTTTTCCGCCATCTTCTCGTCGTTCGAAGCCCGTTCCCTTGCTTTCTCCTCACTCTTCCCTTGCGGCGCTCTATGCGTATCCTTTGGCTTCTTTCCATCTCTGTAATCGGACGAGTACTGCTCGAAGTGTTTTAGTGGCAGACTGCGGGGCCTGTGGACGGTTGGGGAGGCTGGCAAGGTGAGCGCGGGAGAGCCCGGATCGGTGGTGCGGCGGATGCTGCTCGGCTCGCAACTACGGCGGCTGCGTGAGGCACGCGGGATCACCCGGGAAGCGGCGGGCTACCACATCAGGGCGTCGGAGTCGAAGATCAGCCGGATGGAGCTGGGCCGGGTGAGCTTCAAGACCCGGGACGTGGAGGACCTGCTGACGCTGTACGGCATCACGGACGAGACGGAGCGCCAGGCGCTGGTCGGACTCGCCCGCGAGGCCAACGTCGCGGGCTGGTGGCACAGTTACTCGGACGTGCTGCCCAACTGGTTCCCCACCTACGTCGGGCTGGAGGGCGCGGCCTCGCTGATCCGCGCGTACGAACTCCAGTTCGTGCACGGACTGCTGCAGACGGAGGCGTACGCCCACGCGGTCGTCAGCCGGGGCATGAAGGGCGCCTCCGCGGCAGACATCGACCGCCGGGTCGCGCTGCGTCTGGAGCGGCAGAAGTACCTCGTCGCCGAGAACGCCCCCGACGTCCACATCGTCCTCGACGAGGCCGCCCTGCGCCGCCCCTACGGCGGCCGGGAGGTGATGCGGGGGCAGCTCCAGCACCTGATCGAGATCTCCGAGCGGTCCAACGTACGGCTCCAGGTCGTGCCGTTCGGCTTCGGCGGGCACTCCTGCGAGTCCGGGTCCTTCACCATCCTGAGCTTCCCGGAGTCCGACCTCAAGGAGGTCGTCTACATGGAGCAGCTCACCAGCGCCCTCTACCTGGACAAACGCGAGGACGTCACCCAGTACGAGCAGGCGCTGCAGGAACTCCAGCGGGACTGCCCCGGACCCGACGAGAGCCGGGACCTGCTGCGCGGGCTGATCCAGCTGTCGTAGCGCGTCCCTCCCGTCGGCACAGGCGTTTTCCGGCCGCTTCCTAGGGTTTCCCCTAGAGCCCCTGGCGATCTCCACCAACTCCCTTGAAACACACGTACGATGACGTGTGATCAGAACGTGATGCGATCGCGTCTGTTTTGGACTGCACTCCGCAGCAGGGGATTGAGGGATCACATGTCGTCCTACTTCACGGACCTGGCCCAGCAGTACATCGACGGTAAGTGGCGTCCAGGGACGGGGTCCTGGGACATCATCGACTTCAACCCCTATGACGGCGAGAAGCTCGCCTCGATCACCATCGCCACGGTCGACGAGGTCGACGAGGCCTACCGCGCCGCCGCCCGCGCCCAGAAGGAGTGGGCCGCGACCAACGCCTACGCCCGCCGCTCGGTGTTCGAGAAGGTGCTGCGGCTGGTCGAGGAGCGCGAGGCCGAGATCAGTGAGCTCCTGGTCGCCGAGGCCGGCGGCACTTTCGGCAAGGCCGCCTTCGAGCTCCACCTCGCCAAGGAGTTCCTGCGCGAGTCGGTCCATCTGGCGCTGCGCCCCGAGGGCCGGATCGTCCCCTCGCCGATCGACGGCAAGGAGAACCGCGTCTACCGCGAGCCGGTCGGCGTGGTCGGTGTGATCAGCCCCTTCAACGTGCCGTTCCTGCTGTCGCTGAAGTCCGTCGCCCCGGCGCTGGCGCTCGGCAACGGCGTGGTGCTCAAGCCGCACCAGAACACCCCGATCGCCGGCGGCACGGTGATCGCCAAGCTCTTCGAGGACGCCGGCCTGCCCCCGGGCCTGCTGAACGTCGTCGTGACCGACATAGCCGAGATCGGTGACGCCTTCCTGGAGCACCCGGTCCCGCGCGTGATCTCCTTCACCGGCTCCGACAAGGTCGGCCGGCACGTCGCCACGGTCGCCGCCTCTCACTTCAAGCGGTCGATCATCGAGCTCGGCGGCAACAGCGCCTTCGTCGTCCTCGACGACGCCGACATCGACTACGCCGTCGACGCGGCCGTCTTCAGCCGGTACGTCCACCAGGGCCAGGTCTGCATGGCCGCCAACCGCATCCTGGTCGACCGCTCCGTCGCCGACGAGTTCACCGAGAAGTTCGTCGCCAAGGTGAAGACCCTGAAGGCCGGCGACCCGCGCGACCCGCAGACCCTCATCGGCCCGGTGATCAACTCCCAGCAGGCGGAGGCGGTGTCCGGCGCCGTCGAGCAGGCGATCGCCGAGGGCGCGACCGCCCTGGTGCACGGCGCGACCACCGGCAACCTCGTCGAGCCGTCCGTCCTCGCCGGCCTCCCCCTCGACTCCGCCCTGCTCCAGCAGGAGGTCTTCGGGCCGGTCGCCTTCATCAACACCTTCGACGGCGAGGAGGAGGCGGTCCGTATCGCCAACGACACGCCGTACGGTCTCAGCGGCGCCGTCCACACCGGCGACGTCGAGCGGGGCGTCTCCTTCGCCAAGCAGATCGTCACCGGCATGATCCACGTCAACGACGCCACCGTCCACGACGAGCCGATCGTCCCGTTCGGCGGCGAGAAGAACTCCGGCGTCGGCCGCCTCAACGGCGAGACGACCCTCGAGGCCTTCACCACCACCAAGTGGATCTCGGTCCAGCACGGCCGCAGCGGCTTCCCCTTCTGAGCCCCGAGCCCCGAGCCCTGAGCGCTGAGCCCTGAGTCGTGTCCTGGGCCCCGGGTCATAACCTGGGGCCCATGTCAGCGATCCGTCTGCTCGTGCTCGGCGCCGTGCGCCGGCACGGGCGGGCCCACGGCTACCAGGTCCGCAACGACCTGGAGTACTGGGGCGCCCATGAGTGGTCCAACGCCAAGTCCGGCTCGATCTACCACGCCCTGAGGCAGATGGCGAAGCAGGGACTGCTGCACGAGCACGAGACGGCCCCCTCCACCGCCGGCGGCCCGCCGCGCACCGAGTACGAGATCACCGAGGCGGGCACCGGGGAATACTTCCGCCTGCTGCGCGAGGCGCTGACCTCCTACGACCAGAAGACGGACGTCAAGTCGGCGGCGATCGGCTTCGTCGTCGACCTGCCCCGGGCCGAGGCCGTGACCCTGCTGAAGGAACGGATCCGTCGCATCGAGGAGTGGCGCTCCGCCGTCACCGAGCACTACGTCCCCGAGGCCGGCCCGCAGCAGCTCGGCCACATCGGCGAGATCATGAACCTCTGGGGCCACACCGCCGACGCCGAGGCCGAGTGGACCCGGGGACTGATCGGACGGATCGAGGGCGGGGCGTACACCTTCGCGGGCGAGGGCGAGCCCTTCGTCGGCATCCTCGCGGAGGGCGAGGAGAACCCGTACGCGACGGGGGAGCGGCACCCGGGGGACGACCGCTGAGGCCGTCCCCGTGAGGCCGCTCCAGATGAGCTCCTCCTAGTGGTGGAAGCCGGTCGCGGCCGATTTGTCGCGGGTCAGGGGGGCCGACTGCCGGCGCAGCTCCGGCAGCAGTCGGGTGAGGTCGTCCATGAACAGGTCCGCGAGGTCCTCCGAGAATCCGTTGCGGCACACCACCCGCAGGACGGAGAGGTCCTCCCGGTTCGGCGGGAAGGTGTACGCCGGCAGCAGCCAGCCGCTCTCCCGCATCCGCCGGGAGACGTCGAAGACGTCGTACGACGTCACGTCCGGCGCGGTCGTGAAGGCGAAGACGGGCAACTGGTCGCCCCGGGTGAGGAGGCGGAAGTCGCCGAGCGCCTCCACCCGGTCGGCGATGCCCCGGGCCACGTCCCGGGTGGTCTGCTGGACGGCGCGGTAGCCCTCGCGGCCCAGCCGCACCAGCGTGTAGTACTGGGCGACCACCTGGGCGCCGGGGCGGGAGAAGTTCAGCGCGAACGTCGGCATGTCGCCGCCCAGGTAGTTGACCCGGAAGACGAGCTCCTCGGGCAGGGCCTCCTTGTCGCGCCACAGCGCCCACCCGACCCCGGGGTACACCAGTCCGTACTTGTGCCCGGAGGTGTTGATCGACGCCACGCGCGGGAGGCGGAAGTCCCACACCAGGTCCTCGTCGAGGAAGGGCGCGATCATCGCGCCGGACGCTCCGTCGACGTGCACCGGGACGTCATGGCCGGTGCGCTCCTGGAGGGCGTCCAGGGCCGCGCAGAGGTCGGCGATCGGCTCATAGGACCCGTCGAAGGTGGAGCCGAGGATGCCGACGACCCCGATGGTGTTCTCGTCGCACAGGTCGGCGGCGGCCTGCGGGTCCAGGTGGTAGCGCTCGCCCTCCATGGGGACCAGCCGGGCCTCCACCTCCCAGAAGTTGCAGAACTTCTCCCAGCAGACCTGGACGTTGACGCCCATCACCAGGTTCGGGCGGGCGCCGGGAGCGGGGTTCCGCTTGCTCCAGCGGCGCTTGAGCGCCATCCCGGCCAGCATGCACGCCTCGCTGGACCCGGTCGTCGAACAGCCCACGGCCGCCGACGGGTCCGGCGCGTTCCACAGGTCGGCGAGCATCGCCACGCAGCGCCGCTCCAGCTCGGCGGTCCGCGGGTACTCGTCCTTGTCGATCATGTTCTTGTCGCGGCACTCCGCCATCAGCACCCCGGCCTGCGGCTCCATCCACGTGGTGACGAACGTGGCGAGGTTGAGCCGGGCGTTGCCGTCGAGCATCAGTTCGTCGTGCACCAGTTGATACGCCGTCATCGGTGCCATCGGGGCGTCCGGCAGCCGGTGCTTGGGCGGGGCCTCGGTCATGCCGCCCACCGGATTGGCCTCGCCGTAGAAGGGGTTCAGGGAGAGGGGGCGCTCGTCGGGCTTCTCGGGACCTTTGTGCAACGCCATGGGTGTGCCTCCTGCACGATCGAACGGGTGACGGCGGACCGGAGTTCCGTCCGCGCGCGACTGCACCCGCGCGGTGTCCTGGGCCACGGGCTCACGATAAGCGGGCAAAACGGGACGAACATCTTGAAGGTGCGTTCAGGTGAGGGCGTCTCGAAGGGGGTGTGTTCAGGTGAGGGCTTGCACCTCACGCGACGTGAGGGCACACCGTGGAAGGCGTACGGACGCTTACGGAAGGGAGCGGAGGCAGTGGGCTACTCCGTAGGACAGGTCGCCGCGTTCGCCGGGGTCACGGTGCGCACCCTGCACCACTACGACGAGATCGGCCTGCTCGTCCCCGGCGGCCGCAGCCACGCGGGCCACCGGCGCTACGACGACACCGATCTCGACCGGCTGCAGCAGATCCTGTTCTACCGCGAGCTCGGCTTCCCCCTCGACGAGGTCGCCGCCCTGCTTGACGACCCGGCCGCGGACCCGCGCGCGCATCTGCGCCGCCAGCACGAACTGCTGACCGCCCGGATCGACAAGCTGCAGAAGATGGCCGCGGCCGTGGAACACGCCATGGAGGCACGCAAGATGGGCATCAACCTCACCCCCGAGGAGCGGTTCGAGGTCTTCGGCGACAAGGACCCCGAGCGGTACGCGGAGGAGGCGGAGGCGCGCTGGGGCGGCACGGACCTGTACGCCGAGTCGCAGCGCCGCGTCGCCCGCTACACCAAGGACGACTGGAAACGCATCCAGGCCGAGGTCGACGCCTGGAGCGAGCGCTACGCCGCCCTCATGGCCGACGGCGAGCCGCCGGCCGGGGAGGCGGCCATGGACCTCGCCGAGGAGCACCGGCTGCACATCAGCCGGTGGTACTACGAGTGCCCCTACGAGATGCACCGCCGTCTGGGGGAGATGTACGTCTCCGACGAGCGCTTCAAGGCGTTCTACGACTCCATGCGGCCAGGGCTGGCCGAGCACCTCGAGGAAGCCATCCGGGCGAACGCGGCGAGACGGGGCTGACGCCCGCCCGGCCCGCTCCTGGTCCGGGGCTACTCCCGGGCCAGGACCACCGCGGTCCCGTACGCGCACACCTCGGTGCCCACGTCCGCCGCCTCCGTCACGTCGAAGCGGAACATCAGCACCCCGTTGGCGCCACGCGCGCGTGCCTGCTCGACGAGCCGCTCCATGGCCTGGTTGCGGGTCTGCACCAGAGTCTTCGTCAACCCTTTGAGCTCCCCGCCGATCATCGACTTCAGGCCCGCGCCGATCTGGCTGCCCAGGTGCCGTGAACGCACGGTCAGCCCGAAGACCTCGCCGAGAACCTGCTCCACCCGGAACCCGGGTACGTCGTTCGTGGTGACGACCAGTACGTCCGGCTGGGGCCCCTGGCCACCACCGAAATCATCGATGCCCATGTTCACAGCTTTGACCGAGGAGGGGCACAGTGCATCCTGGGGGAAGCCCTGGGAACCTGGTCCCGTGGCGCTGCGTTGATAGCTTTGGGCGGTCTCTTCGCCGCACCGACCGCCTTCACCCCTCAGGAGCCCGGAACCGTGACGACTCTTGCCCTCGGACCGAGCTGGCTGGAACCCAACACCCTGCTCGACAACTTCGGCATCTGGGGTCTGCTGCTCATCGTCTTCGCGGAGTCCGGCCTGCTGATCGGGTTCTTCCTGCCGGGTGACTCC
>NZ_JBIWGA010000036.1:0-86523 GCF_044763345.1 Streptomyces sp. NPDC096132 | reverse complement strand
ACAAGCCGTCGCCCGCGATCCAGGGCCACGCTCCCACGCTCCACCACGACAGGACTACTGGGACCGGGCCGCATGATCGTGTTACGAGCTCTAAGAAGCCGTAGTCCCTATCGACCGTGAGGGCGGTTCTGGTCGAACGGGTTGCCTGGTCGGGTGATTTCGGCCGGGTGGGTGCATGAAGGCAGGGCCTCCGGTGCAGCACGCGGGTTGCGAAGCCAACTCGTCTGCCCCAGAGGCCCTGTTGTCGCAGTTCTACGCAGTTTCGCCGGTTATCTTCAACTCGGCGCGTTCTTCGTGCGATTGCCTCGCTCACCGGTTCGGGAACGCAGCCGACCGGCCGGACCGGGTCCCGGTCTACGGCTCGGACATGACGGGACGCGCAGTGGGCAGTGGTGCGGGACGCCCTGCCGGTGCCGGCATGGATGGAGGGGAGGGGCGGGCAGCCGGAGGGCTACTGCCATCGACATGCTCGATGCGGTCTTCTACGTCACCGACAACGGCATCAAGTGGCGTGCGATGCCCGTCGATTTTCCGGCGTGGGACCGTGTCTACGCCTTCTTTCGCAGGTGGCGGAAGCGGGGCCTGGCCGGGGAACTGCACGACCGGCTTCGCGGGAGAGCTCGCACCGCGGAGGGCCGCGCCATGAGCCGAGTGCGGGAATCATCGACTCGCAGTCGGTGAAGGCAGCCTCCTCGGTGCCCGCCGTGTCACGGGGCTATGACGGCGGCAAGAAGATCAACGGAAGGCGTCGGCACGTCATCACGGACAGCCTCGGCCTGCTGCTGATGGTCTGGGTGACTGCCGCGAACGTCACCGACCGCCAAGCCGCCCGCGCCTCGTGGGCATGGCCGCATCCCTGTTCAGCAGGAGGAAGGCGCCGTTCGTCTATCCATGGCCGAACTCCTCACGACGCAACCGGCCACGGACGACCACCAGCTCCTGCCACAGCAGAAACCCAATCGACTCGACCAACGACTACACACTCGGCGGGACACCGTCATCGCGGCCCACCTGGTCTCCTCGGCGACCTACCGAATCATCCCATCGAAAGGGTTCTCCCCGTGCTCGACCCTGCCGCCCAGAAGAGTCCAGTTGCTTTCGCCCTCCGTCGGCACGAGGTACTCCCAGGACCGCGGCCGGGCAGACCTGATGGACGAGGTGGAGCAGGTCCGCCGCCACCAGAAGATGCTGCGGAGGCTGCTGGCCGCATGAGCACCACACCTGACCACACGGCGAGAGCGCGTTCGTCGATCGTCGTATCGCGTGGGCGACCCCGGCCTCGTCCGGACACCGTTACCGCCGTGATGATGACGGCCCAGGTGGAGGCCCGGCCCCTAACCGCAATGGGATGCTGGACGGGCCGGAGCTTTCGCCGCCGCAGCGCGCAAGGCACTTCGTCGTGGCTTGATCGCTTCAGAACGCTGGAATTGTTGTGCAGTCCGGATTCGGAACGGGCATGGAATTCCCGGTGTCTGTCAGCTTCCCTGACCGTAGGTCGATCGCGAACAGATTGACGCTGCTGCTCACTTGGTTCGCCACGAACATCCACCGGTTGCTCCGGTGGATCGTGAAGCTCCATGGCGACAGACCGCCGCAGGGGATGCGCTGGGCGAGTGTGAGCCGACCGGTTCGCTGGTCGGCCGTGAAGACGACGAGGGTGTTCTCGCCTCGGTTGGAGGTGTAGACGAAGCGGCCGTCGCGGCTCGTGCCGAGTTCGGCCGCGCTCTTGGTGCCGGTGTACTCGGGTGAGTCGGTGGACAGGGTCTGGGCGAGGGCGATCCGGCCGTTCCAGGGGTTCCAGTCGAGGATGTGGAGATCCGCTGTCAGTGCGTTGAGCAGGTAGAGGGTCCGGCCGTCGGGATGGAAGTGCAGGCGCCGCGGTCCGGAACCCGGGGGCACCGCGTAGGAGCGCGGGCCGATCGGTTCGTCGGCCGACAGTACGCGTGTCCCGCGGTCGAAGCGGTAGACGAACACACGGTCCGCGCCGAAGTCCGCGACCAGGGCGAATCTGCCGCCCGGAGCCACCACGACATGGTGCGGATGCGGGCCGGTCTGGCGGGGGTGAGGGCCGGAACCGGTGTCCACCATGACGGATGCAGGAGTGCCGAGTCCGTCATCGGGTCGGATCGGTAGTGCCGCGGTCAGGCCCGCCGCGAAGTTCGCCGCCAGGACGGTGCCCGAAGGTCGGTCGATGCGGTCAGTGCGCCGGTTGCCGGAGCGGCCCGGAAGGCCGAGACGGTGCCACCGGCGTCCCCGCTGCCGACGTAGAGAACCGGCTTCGACGGGTGCGCGGCCTGCCAGCTCGAATTCAGCGCCGCCGCGATACCGAACGGGGTCATGGTCCCGTTATCGGGACAGAACCAGGCGCCGTTCACCTGGGTGCCCCGCCATGTGCCGATGTACAGGAGTTCCGGCTTGGTGCCGGATGCCGCGTTCGCGCTGTGCGTTCCGGCGAGCATCGGCACGGTCACGGCGGCTGCGGATGCCGCCCAGGTACTCAGCCCCCGTCTGGGGGAGGGGCGTTGGGTGGTTCTTGCCTGAGCGGCCTCGGCTGGCTGGGAGTTCCACATGCTGCGATGACCTCTCTGCTCGCGTCTGTTCGCGACAACGTCGGTCGAGGACCGGTGGTGCAGTCGATGGGAACGTCTGTACGTCAACCGTGTGCGTGTCACAGTCTGGGCGAGCCGTGGTCGATCGTTCACCGTGTCGACGGCTTCGGGATCACGCCGTGCGCAACGTAAGGTTTCGCACTCGCACTCGCACTCGCACTCGCGCACTCGCACCGCACCGCACCGGAGCGGAGGGCCGTCGAGCCTGTCCGGGTGTGCCGCAAGCGTCCACGCGCCCACCGCACTCGGCGCGGCGGCAGACGATGCGGCGGGTGAACGGCGCGCCCCGGCGGTCTCACCGGAAGAGGCCATCGCCGCAATCCGCCCGGCCTGAGCATCAACGGCAGTCGTATCGACGTCGCCGCCGACCCGGGTCCCACCGGGTACCTGGATGGCAGACCTGCGGCCAGGCGGTGCAGTCGTGCGGGAGGGACGCTTGCCCCCGGCCGTGCTCACACGGGTGTTGGGCACGAGCGAGTTCCTGCCGGGGGCTCGGGAGTTGCCTCAATGTGCCGTATCAGTCCCGAGGTGCGCCTGGGCAAATGTCCAGAAGCCGGTCCCGTTGTATCCGGTGTCGAACGGCGTCCCGAAACCGTAGTCGTCACCACTGCCGAAGTACGTGTTCTCCAGCCAGCTGAACCTGTCTCCCGTCTGGCCGCCGTAGGCCTGGGCAAGACGGTAGAGCGCGCCTTCGTACTCGTCGTTCGTCGCGCCATGGGCATCGAGTTCGGCCTGCGCGTCCGCGACCGCCCGGGCGAAGATGTCACGGTAGGCCTGGGTGACCCACATCGTGCCTTCGGCTACGTCGGACCCGTCGCCGGCGCCGGACACCGCAACGGTGTCGAGTGCGTTCTTCGCTTTCGTGACCGCGGCAGCGAGGGCGGGCCTCGCATCCACTCCGCGCGAGAAGCCGACAGTGACGCCCGCAGTAGCGAACCACTGGGTGGCGCGCACGTCGTTCTCGCCCATCCAGTACATGGCCCTGAACGGCTGGGTGGGCCTGTTCCAAGGCTCCGAGTACTGCAATGTCAGGCGCGAGTCCGTGAACGAGGCTCCGTTCACCGATTCCGTCCAATTTCCTGACGAACCGACGCTTACATCGAGGACCGCGCTCTTGTCGGCCGCGCGTTCCAGGTGCCATCCCTCGGCGTCTTTCCAGTACAGCACCATGTTCTGATTTTGTGGACGCCCCACGACGTTCGTGTTCGGGAAGCTGATCGTGGAGGGATTGGGCTTGTCCGTGCTGCCGTCGCCGTGCTCCACGATGGTGAAGGTCGTGAAGTCGCGGCCTTTGCTTACCTTGTTCACGAAGGCGGCGTCCTTGACCGTCGCATCGATCGCAGTCACGACGCCGTCCGTGAGGGTGAGCCGATAGCTGATCCCGCGCATCAGTGTTACGGCGTTGACGAAGTCGAGGACGGCGGCTGCGTAGCTTTCGTTCGAGCCCTGCAACAGTATGTGGACGTTGTACGACCAGGTGCCGTCCGCGTTCTTCCAGAGTCCGCTTCCGCCATTGATGTCAAGCCGATCCGCGCTGTACTCACAGTTGCCGGTTACGGTGGGCACGGCCGCATCGTTGATTTTCACCGCGCCCGCCGCGATCAGGGCGGCTACTCCCTGGGCGGCGTTTCCGCCGCTGAAGAGACTGTCGTAAGCCGTGGCGGTGATCCCCGTGACTCCGTCCGCGTCGATCGTCTTCGTCGTGGTGTGAGCCGTTCGCCGGGGCGCCGCAGATGCGGCCGACGGAACCAGTGCGAAGGGCGTAGCGAGTGCTGGGGCCAGCACTAAGCCGATAAAGCCACGGCGTGTCTTCTTCATGTGAGGGAGGCTCCTAGGTCAATGAAATGGTGGGCGAAGCGGCGCTCAGGTGCCGCTTCTGCCGTCGTGACGTCATGCGAGGCGGTAACCGGTGAGGTTGTTGATCCAGGCGATCATGGCGTCGGCGTCCTGGTTCAGGGCGTGGGCGCCGTCCCAGTAGAGGTAGGAGTTGACGTCGTCGCCGAGGTTGTCGAGTTTGGCGGCGAGGTTGAGGACGATGTTGTGCGCGGTGTTGGTGTCGAGGGAGCCGGTGCGCAGCCACCAATGCCGGGAGCGGTGGGGGTTGCGCTGCCCGAGGAAGTACATCGGGTTCATCAGCTTTGATCTTCTCGGGCAGGTCCGCGTCGAGCCGTGCGGTGGTGTTGCCGGTTTCGGTGCGGAGGCTGTAGAGGGTGAAGTGGCGGGCGTTGGTCGTGGCGTCGCCGAACTCCTGGTTCTCGAAGGCGCTGGCGTCGAGGGCGTCGAAGGACGGGGCGTTTTTCATCCGGCGGCCGATGTGGGTGAGGAAGCCGTCCCAGGTGAAGGTGGCCTTGCCGCCGGACCAGGTGATGAAGGTGTTGGCGGCGAGGTAGGTGGTGCGGTCGGCGTCCGGGAGGGCGGTGAGGTATGCGGTGGCCGAGGGCTGGAGGTAGGCCTTGACCATGTAGTCGGCGTAGTTGTCGGCGGTGAGGGTGCCGTGGCCCTTGATGCCGCGCAGGTGCAGGGAGCGCAGGTAGCCGGCGTAGGCGTCCTTGAGCTGCGTGGAGTAGGGCTCGGCCGCCGTGGCGCCACTGGCCAGGGGGAGTGTGCCGAACATCCACTCGTAGGCCATGTCGGCGTGCTCGAGGTCGGTGATGGGGGAGTAGGCGGCGGTGGCGAAGACGGCGTCGCTCTCCTCGGCCGCGCCGATCTCCTTGAGATAGCGGTGGTAGAGCGGGCTGTCGCCGGAGGCGCCGAGGAGTGAGGAGAGTGCTGCGCCGGCGCTGCCGCCGCCGGAGACGATCCAGTCGGTGTTGCCCGGGATGCGGTGCTTGTTGAAGTGCAGGTAGCGCACGGCGGCCTTGAGGTCCACGATGCAGGCGGGTGCCTTGCGTCCCGGCCACACCGCTGGGCGTGGCCGGGACGGGATCATCTGAGGTCAGCGGCGGAAGGACTGGCGGAGCTCCTTCTTCAGGCGCTTCAGACTCGCCCGCTCCGCGGCGGCGTTCGCGGCGTTCGTGCCGGCCGGGTTCTCTCCCAGCCGCATGAAGGCGTGATCGGCGCCGGGGTAGACGACCGGGTCGTAGTACTTCCCGGCGGCCGACATCGCGTCGGTGGTGGCCTGCAGGCTGTTCATCACGCGGGTGTCGGTCTCGCCGTAGAAGCCGTGGACCGGAACCGCGATCCTGTCGACCGGGTAGTTGGTCAGCCCATCGGTGCGGTGGCAGCCCTGGGTCACGGCGGGCGGGCCGACGTCGTAGAACACGAAGACCGAGTCGACCGACCTGGTGCCGGTCGCGGCGTACCGGAACGCCGCGCCGCCGCCCCAGGAGAGTCCGACGATGTCGGTCTGCCCGGTGGAGCGAGGCAGGTGCCTGGCGTAGTCCGCCCAGGCGCCGATACGGGCGCTGACCTCTTCGTCCGGGACTGCCGTCACCAGGGCGGAGGTCCCGCCGCCGCTGCCGGTGAGGGTCCGGGTGTCACCGCCGCCGTCCGGGCCGAGCCCCGAGATCATGTCGGGCGTGATCGCTATGTAGCCCATCGCGGCGATCTGGTCGGCGGTGTTGCGTGTGGAGTCGGTCAGCCCGAACACCTCGTGCAGCACGAGGACCACCGGCGCGTTCCTTCTGCCGACGGGGTAGTCCACCCACGCGCGCATCGTCTGACCGCGGAAGCGCAGGCTCACCCACCGGGACGAGCGCGGCGACTGGGCCAGCTTCTCGGCGGCGAAGGCCTGCGCGGCCTGCTGGTTGGTCCAGCCCGCGGTCGGGGTGGCCGACTGCGTACCGGTGACGGACGGACAGGACGTGGGCATGTCGTCCGAGGCCGAGGTGGCGGCCATGCTCTGCCCGCCTGCCACCAGGGTCTGCCCGCCGAGGAGGGCGGCCGACAGCAGCAGTGTCGCCGACAGTCTGGCGAGCGGCCCGCGCCCGACGCGCAGCCGTCTTGCGTTGATTCCCTTACCGATCATGGCGATCACCGAGCCCTGGTAGAAGGTGAGGTTCTTGCGCTGTGTGTGGCGAGTGAGTCGTCGTCCTTGCGGGCCACGTGCGTCAGCCGGCGTTGATGACCACGCACTTCACCTGCGTCCAGTCCTCCAGGTAGTCGGGGCCCATGGAGCGGCCGAAGCCACTGTGCTTGTATCCGCCGAAGGGGGCGCCGATGGCACCGGCGGGTCCGCCGTCGCCCAGGGTGTTGACGGCGATCTGCCCGGCCTGGACCCGTCGGGCCAGACGGACGGCCCGTCCGACGTCCTGCGTCCAGACGGTGGCGGTCAGGCCGTAGCGGGTGCCGTTGGCGATCGCGACGGCCTCTTCCTCGTCCTCGTAGGTGAGGACGGACAGCACCGGGCCGAAGATCTCCTCCTGGGCGATCCGCATCCCCGGCTGCACCCGGTCGAAGAGGGTCGGCTCGACGAAGTACCCGTCGTCGTACGGCGCTCCGGTCAGCTTGCCGCCGCCGACGACGACTTCGGCGCCCTCTTCCCGGCCGATGGCGAGGTACTCCAGCACCCGCTTCTCCTGCCGGGCGTTGATCAGCGGCCCCATGTCGACCGGCTGGTCCCACAGTCCGACGCGTACGGCGCGGAAGGCGTCGGCCACCTCGGTGACCAGCCTGTCGTGGAGGGAGGGGTGGACGAGGACGCGTGAGCCGGCGGCGCAGACCTGGCCGCTGTTCATGACGATGCTGCGGGCGATCGCGGGGACGGCCTTGGTGAGGTCGGCGTCCGGCAGCACGATCTGCGGGGACTTGCCGCCCAGTTCGAGCTGGAGCGGGATCAGATTGCGGGCGCAGGCCTCCATCACGGCGGTGCCGGTGGCGGGGGAGCCGGTGAAGCTCATCTTGCGGATGCCGGGGTGCGCGGGCAGGGCGGCGCCGGCTTCGGAGCCGTATCCGGTGACGACGTTGAGGACGCCGGGCGGGATGCCCGCCTCGTGCGCCAGCCGGCACAGGTAGAGGGCGGTGAGCGGGGCGTCCTCGGCGGGCTTGAGGACGACGGTGTTGCCGGCGGCGATCGGGGCGGCGGTGTTGAACACGGTCATCGGGCCCGGCGCGTTCCACGGGATGATCGCGCCGATGACGCCGTACGGCTCGCGCAGGGTCAGGCCCAGGACGTCCGGGGAGCGGGTGGGCAGGGTGTCGCCGAAGACCTTGTCGGCCTTGCCGGCGAGGTAGGTCAGCCGGGCGGCGATGGGGGAGGGGCCGACGGGGTGGCCGACCTCGATCGCTTCCAGCCGGTTGATGTCGTCGTCGTATTTGCGGACCAACTCGGCCCAGCGGTACAGGAGTTCACCGCGGGTGGCGGGGCTGGTGTCGCGCCAGGCGGGCAGCGCTGTCTCGGCGGCGCGTACGGCGTCGTCGATGTCCTCGGCGGTGCCGCGCGGGACGCGGGCGATCAACGCGCCGGTGGCCGGGTTCAGCACGTCGATGGTGACCTTGGAGCGGGCGGGGACCCACTCGCCGTCGATGAGGTGCGTGCCGTCGGGCAGCAGCGCGGCGATGTCGAGCGGGGCGGGGGCGGTGGTGGTCATCGTCTTCCTTGGGATAGGGGGTCAGGCGGCCTCGGCCGTACCCGCCGCGATCTCGTCGTGGCGGTGGCAGGCGGCAAAGACGCCGTCGCGCTCCACGAGTTCGGGCCGGGTCGTCCAGCAGGTCTCCTGCGCGAACGGACAGCGGGGAGCGAAGGCACAGCCCGCGCTGACCCGTCCCGCCGCCGGGGTGGTCGTGCCGGTGAGGCGTCGCTCGGCCTGGCGGCGGCGCTGCGCGACGGGGTCGGGCACCGGCGCCGCGGCGAGCAGCGCGCGGGTGTAGGGGTGGGCCGGGGCGTCCGCGATCCTGGCCGCCGGGCCGCGCTCGACGACCTGGCCGGCGTACAGGACGACGATGGTGTCGCTGAGGTAGCGCACCACGGCCAGGTCGTGGGAGATGAACAGGTAACTCAGGCCCCGGGTCTGCTTGAGGCGGGCCAGCAGGTTCAGGACCTGGGCCTGTACCGACAGGTCCAGAGCGCTGACCGCTTCGTCGCACACGATGAAGTCGGGCTCCATGACCAACGCCCTGGCGATGGCGATGCGCTGGCGCTGGCCACCGGAGAAGGCCCCCGGGTAGCGGCGGGCGGCGCCGGGCGGCAGACCGACGTCGTCCAGGGCGCGCAGCACACGGTCGTGGATCTCGTCCGAGGACAGGCCCAGGTTGTAGCGGAGCGCCTCGGCGAGGGTGTCGCCGACCGTGTGGGCGGGGTTCATCGAGCCGTACGGGTCCTGGAAGACCACCTGCATACGGCGGGCCAGCAGCCGCCGTTCGGCGCGCGTGCCGTGCGTGATGTCGGCGCCGTCGAACTCGATGACGCCCCCGCTCGCCGGCACCAGCCCCAGCACCGCGGAGCCGATGGTCGACTTGCCGGAGCCGGACTCGCCGACCAGGCCGACGGTCTCACCGCGCCCGACGGTCAGGTCCACGCCCCGTACGGCCTGGACGTCGCCGCCGCGCAGCCGCGACCGGCGGTAGGTGACGTCCAGCCCGCGCACCCGGAGCAGAGCCTCTTCAGTCATGTGCCGGTCCTCCGGTCATCTCGAGCGGTCGTATGCACCGCGTCGACCGTGCCGGCCCGACCAGATGGGAGATCACGACGGGTTTCTCCTTGCAGGACTCGGTCACCCGCGGACAGCGGTTCTGGAAGTGGCAGCCCACGGGCCACTGGGTCGGCGGCGGCACCGCGCCCTCGACCGCGGGCAGCGGCTCGCCCGGCAGGGCGTGGTGCGGGTCGGACCCGAGCAGTCCGGCTGTGTAGGGGTGGGCCGGGGCGGTGACCAGGGCGGTGACCTCGGCCTCCTCGACGACCTCGCCGGCGTACATCACCACGGCCCGGTCGCACAGGTCGGCCAGCACACCCCAGTCGTGGGTGATGAGGATGACGGCGGTGCCACCCGCCTGGAGTTCGCGCAGCAGGTCGAGGATCTCGGCCTGTACGGTCACGTCCAGCGCGGTGGTCGGCTCGTCGGCGATCACCAGGGCGGGATCACCCGCCAACGCGGCCGCGATGCCGACCCGTTGGGCCATGCCGCCGGAGAGCTGGTGGGGGTAGCTGCCGGCGACGCGGGCGGGGTCGGGCAGCCGTACCTTCTCAAAGAGTTCCAGCGCGCGCTCCCGGGCCTGCTTGCGGGAGCAGCCGGTGTGCAGCCGCACGACCTCGGCGACCTGGGCGCCGGCGGTGAACGACGGGTCCAGGCTGGAGATGGGGTCCTGGGAGATCCATCCGATACGGCGGCCCCGTACGCGGCGCATCGCGGCGGCGTCGGCGCGGGCGAGGTCGGCGCCCTCGAACAGGATGGTGCCGGAGGCGATCTCGCCGCCCGCGGGCAGCATGCCGAGGAGCGAGGTGGCGGTGATCGTCTTGCCGCAGCCCGTCTCACCGACGATGCCCAGCACCTCACCGGCCCGCAGGTCGAAGGACACGTCCCGGATGACGTCGGTGGGCGCGCCCTCGATGCGCAGGGACACCGTCAGACCGCGCACCGACAGCAGGGCATCGGCGTCGGGCTCTTCGACGGGGGCCTTGACCCGTACCGGCTGCGGTGCGGGTGAGGCACCCCGGGGCCGCCCCATACGGCGGGACGGCGGCTTGTCGACGGGGGGCGAGTACCGTTCGGCGAGCGTGTCGCGCAGCCCGTCGCTGAGCAGGCCGAGCGCCAGGATGAAGCTGATGATTATGAACCCGGAGGGGACCAGGAGCCAGGGATCGGTGCCGATGTTCTTGGACGCCTCGGCGATCATGCTGCCCCAGCTGGCGTCGGTGGTCCCGACGCCGAGGAAGCCGAGCCCGGTCTCCAGGAGGACCGCGTACGCGCCGTACACGGAGGCCTGGACGAGGACGACACCGGTGACGCGCGGCAGGACGTGCCGGCGGATGATCACCCGGTCCCGGACGCCGTTCGCGACGGCGGCACGGACGTAGAGCTCCTCCTTCACGCCGAGCGTGGCCGAGCGCACTACCCGGGCCAGCAGCGGCGCTCCGAGGAGGCCGTTGGCGGCCATGGCGGCGCTCTCGTTGTTGGTGAAGACCGCGAGGACCACCAGCAGGACGATGATGACGGGGACGGCGGAGATCAGGTCGGCGCTCTTGAGGACGAGGCGGTCGAACCAGCCGCCCCGGTATCCGGCGACCATGCCGGCCGGGACGCCGAGCGTGAGATACACGGCCAGCGTGATCACCACGCCGAGCAGGGTGATCTGGCCGCCGTGCATGAGACGGCTGAGCACGTCCCGGCCCAGCTCCCCGGTGCCCAGCGGATGGGCGCCGCTGGGGCCCTGGAGTGCGGCGGTCAGGTCCTGCTCCTCGGGGGCGTACGGAGCGAGCTGACCCGCGAACACGGTGACCAGGACGACGAGGACGAGATAGCCGGCGGAGACAGCCGCGGCCGGCTTGCGCAGCAGCCGGGCGGCGAAACCGCGCCGCACGGGACCCCGCCGAGGACCCTCCCGTCCGCTGTCGGGCGCCTTCTGACGTGCGATCGCCGACGTCTTCATGTCCGCACCTTCGGGTTGAGCATCGTGTACACGACTTCGATCAGCAGGTTGATCAGCATCACGGTCACCGTGAAGACGAGGGCGACGCCCTGGACCATGGGGATGTCCTGGGTCTGCGCGGCGGTGACGGCGAGGCCGCCGAGGCCGGGCATGACGAACAGGGTCTCGGCGAGCACGGTGCCGCCGAACAGGGTCACCACGACCACGCCCAGCACGGTGACGATGGGGGCGGCCGCGTTGCGCAGCACGTGCCGGAAGATCACCGACCGCTCCGGGACCCCGCGCGCCCGCAGCACGCGGACGTATTCGCGGTCGAGCTGGTTGAGGACGCCGTCGCGGGTCTGCTTGGCGACCGGTGCCGTGGCGGGGACGCCCAGGGTGAGCACCGGCAGCACCAGCGACTGGAACCATTGCACCGGGGAGTCGGTGAAGGGGACGTAGCCCGAGACGGGGAAGACCGGCAGCTGCACGGCGAGCGCCGTCATCAGTACCAGGCCGAACCAGAAGTTGGGCACCGCGAGCCCGACCAGTGAGATGCCGTCCACGGCCCGCCCGAGCCAGCCGCCCTTCAAGGCGCTCAGCACGCCGAGCACCACTCCCGCCACGGCGGCTACCAGGATCGCGCCGCCGATCAGCGAGAGGGTGACGCCCAAGCGGGAGGTGAGCTGGTCGCTCACCGGTACCCCGGAGGTGATGGAGTCACCGAGGTTGCCCTGCAGGGCGTCGGTCAGCCAGTCCCAGTAGCGGACCGGCAGTGAGTGATCGAGGCCGAGCTGTGCGTCAAGTGCCTTGACCTGGGCGGGACTCGCGTTCGCGCCGAGGATGGTGCGGCCGGGGTCGCCCGGCACGAGGCTGGTCAGGACGAAGGTCAGGACGGTGACGCCGAACACCACCGGGATCGCGCCGAGCAGCCAGCGGAAGAGGATCCTGTGCATCTCACCTCACTCCTTTCTTGGGCCGGGCGGCCCCCGTGGTCAGGCAGGGGGCTGCCCGGAGCTCTTACTTGGTGGCGTAGAAGGCCAGCGGGCTCGCGAAGGGCGCGCCCGCGCTGACCTTCACCCCGCCGATGCCGGGACGGACGTAGTAGTTGACCGGGGTGAAGGCGACCGGCGCGAACCAGGCGTTCTTGACCAGGTACTCCTGCATCTGCTTGTCCAGCTCGGCCCGCTCGGCGGGGGCGGCGGCGGCCGCCTGGTCGAAGAGCTTGGTCAGCTCGGGCGAGCTGGAACCGAAGCCGTTGAAGACCTTCGAGCCGGGCATGAACAGATCCAGGCCCTCCAGGTACATCGGTTCCTCGGTGAAGCCGCCGGAGACGGCCGGGTACTTCTTGTTGGTCTGGTTCTCCACGAAGGAGGTGATGCTGGTGACGGCGGTGACCTTGACCTTGATGCCGACCTTCTCCAGCTGCCCGGCGATCGCCTGGGCCATGGTGTCGAAGCCGACGAAGGTGGCGGCGAGGATGGGGAGTTCGAAGCCGTCCGCGTAACCGGCCGCCTTCAGCAGCTCCTTGGCCTTGGCGGGGTCGTAGGGGTAATAGTCGGCCATCTCCTCGGAGTAGCCGTCGCCCCCCTTGATCACGGTCTGGGTCGTCGGGGTGCCGGCGGAGCCGAGCAGCGCCTTGGTGACGGTGTCCCGGTCGATGGCGTAATTGATCGCCTGGCGGACCCGGACGTCACCGAGTGGCTTGGACACCTCGCCGGCGCGGTCGATGAGGCTCAGCCCCTGGAGGATCACCGGCAGGCCGACCGTGGACATACCGGCGGACTTCGCGGAAGCGGCGGAGGTGTAGTCGCCCTTGTAGACGTCGATCTGGCCGGTCTTCATGGCGTTGACCGCGGTCTGGCCGTTCTGGACGATCCGGATCACGATCTTCTTGTAGTGCTGCTTGGACTTGTCGTAGTAGTTCGGGTTGGCGGTGTAGGTGTAGTGGTCGGCGGCGACGCTGTCGGAGGGCTGGTAGATGTACGGCCCCGCGCCCTGGCTGGTCTTGGTCGGCGTCAGGCTCGACGTGCTCGCCAGGCCCTTGGGACTGATGATCTGGCCGATGCCGTACGACTGGGTCAGCAGGGTCGGCAGGATCGGGTTGGGCTTGGCGAGCTTGATGGTCAGGGTCAGCGGGCCGGTCGCCGTGATGGTCGCGTCGGTGAGGTAGTGGGCCTGGTTGCCTTGGGCCTTCTTGGCGTACTCCAGCGAGGCCTTCACCGCGTCCGCGGTCACCGCCGTGCCGTCGGCGAACTTGACTCCGTCGCGCAGGGTCACGGACAGCTCGGTGTTGCCGGTGCCGACGTACTTCCACGACTTCGCCAGCGCCGGCTCCACCTTGCCCTCGGGAGAGAGGTAGAAGAGCGACTCGTACGACAGCATCGTGAAGTCGACGAAACCGAGGTCGGCCGTTCCCGGGTTGAGGCCGGGCGGGGCCTGCTGCTCGGCGACGGTCAGGGTGTCGCCCGGAACGGCCTTGCCGGTGTTCTGGGCACCGGCGGCCGCACCGCCCTTGCCGCCGCCGCAGGCGGCCAGGGTGAGGGAGAGCGCGGCACACACGGCGACGAGACCGGCGCGGTGTGCTCTTGGGGTGAGCCGACGGGAGGTGGAGTCGAAGAGGTGCATGTCTTCTCCTTGCGCCACGGGAGGTCCGCCACGGCGGCGCAGGCCGGAAGGGCGGGCAGCTGAAGGTGATGAGGAACATCCGCACGCGCCGGGCGCGGGCGAGCGAGATCGCGGGGCCCTGGGGGCGCGATCCACCTGCGTGTGTTCATGAAGAGGGGCGAGCCGGCCGACTCGGGGCCGGGTGGGAAGAGGGTTCGGTTGCGTCGCCGGGGACCGCCGTGCGGATACGGCCGGAGACAGGCCGTGCGAGGCCGGCGGTCTTCGGGACGAGCGGCGACGAACCGGAGGTGCTCCCGCTGCTCGCGAGGATCAGTCCCAGATGCTGCGGTAGTGCCGGCTCACCGGGGGCTGGCCGGTGAACCCGGGCGTACGCGTCCGACTGCCGCGGTGCGGATGAGACGCGCTCGGCCCAGTGCTGTAACCCTGCTGAAACGACGCCCTGCTGTCCAGCTTCCGCGCAAGGCGAATTGGGTCACAGGCGCGAAAGGTAAGCGTGCGGATCATGATCTGGTGCGCATGCCGGACCCCGTTGTACATGCGGGCGGCACGGACGCGCCCGCTTGAGCCGGGGCGTCGGACGGGGGGCGGCTCCAGGGGACCCGCCGAGGTTCAGCCCAGCAGGCCGTGCAAGGCGTCCGCCGTCGTACGAACGAAGCCGACCCAGTTCAGGAGAGCCTCGCGGGTTTCCAGGAAGGCGATCGTCGAGACGTTGACCGCGCCGATGACCGCACCCTTGGCGTCGCGGACCGGCACGGCGAGACAGCGTACGCCGACCTCGTTCTCCTCGTCGTCCAGCGCGAAACCCTGCTCGCGCACCCTGGCGAGTTCCGCGCGCAGTTCGGTGAGATCGGTGACGGAGTTCTCCGTGCGGGGCGGCAGGCCCAGCCGGTCGACGAGAGTGGAGAGTTCCTCGTCGGCGAGGCCGGCCAGGACACACTTGCCGATGGCGGTGGTGTGCAACGGCAGCTGCATGCCCACCCGGGAGGAGTCCTGCACCGGATTCGGGCCGGCCACCTTGACCAGCAGGGTGATCGCATCGCCCGTGCGCACCCCGATCTGCACGGTGTGACCGATCCGGCGGCCGAGCACCTCCAGCTCGGCGCGCATGACCTGGTCCTCTCCGCAGCCCTGGGTGATCCGGGCGGCGAGCGCGCGGACCCGCGGTCCCGGCCCGTAGCCGCCGGAGCCGTCGGAGGCCAGAAAACCGGTCGCCACCAGGTTCTGCAGGATGCGGTGCGCGCTGGCCTTGGGTACCCCGGCGGCCGCCGCGACCTCGCCCAGCCGGTGCGGGTAGCCGGGTCCGGAGGCCGCCTCCAGCAGGTTGAGGGCCTTGTCGGTGGCGTTGCCCGCGAGGGAACTGCGTCCTCGGCGGTCGCCCGTCTGTGAGTCCTCTGAAGTTTCGATCCCGGCCATTGACAGGCTCCCGTCGCAGGGTTTCACTGATGGGCGTTCCACAAGAGAATACTTCATTCTACGTAATGGAACGCCCCGGGGGGTGGGTCGGAGGGCTGCCGCACCCACCTCGGAGGACCCCGGACCGCACCACGTCAACCCATCCCCGAGAGGACACCCCGTGGCCGAGAAGGTTCACAAGGTACGCACGACTCCCGAGCAGATGGCAGAGATCGAACAGCAGTGGATCGACGAGGTCCGCGAGGACCAGGAACTCACCGCCTTCGGTCTCTACCCCCAGCCCTCGCGCGGCAGCGCGGACGCCCAGGGTAGCTACCAGCTCTACCTCCCGCCCCAGTACGAGACCGAGCCCGAACGACGGTTCCCTGTCATCTACTGGCTGCACGGCGGTTTCGGCAATGCCCGTCAGGGTTCCGAAATGGTTGCGCGGATCGACAAGGCGGTCCGGGGCGAGGTGATCCCGCCGACCATCGTCGTCGTCCCGCAGATCCTGCCGATCGGCTGGTACGTCGACTCCAAGGACGGCGCCCGTCCGCTCGCCCAGATCACCGCCTTCGACCTGGTCCAGCACATGGACGAGACCTACCGCACCATCCCCGACGCCCAGTCGCGCACCATCGAGGGCTTCTCCATGGGCGGGTTCGGCGCCCTGCACCTCGGCCTGAAGTACCCGAAGATCTTCGGCAAGGTCTCCGCGGTCGCCCCCGCGATCCTGCGCCTCCTCAAAGACGAGCCGGAGGACCGGGTCAACAACACCTACTTCGGCGACCAGGAGTACTACGACCTCTGCCACCCCTGGAGCCTGGTCCTCGCCAACGCCCCCGAACTGCGCCGCACCAGCCAGGTCCGCCTGCTCTCCGGCCGGCTCGACACCCGTCTGGCACCGACGATCCGCGACCTCGACGAGCGCTTCACCGCCCTCGATGTCCCGCACGACTTCTTCGAGTTCCCGGACGCCGACCACGAGTACGCGGACATCATGGACGGCTACGGCGACAAGTACTACGCCTGGTGGCGCACCGCCTGACGCCCCGCGTCCACGTCCGACGCACCACGTCCACGCCTGACAGCAGCGGGTTGAACACCCCGTCCGGGCTGTTCCCCGCACCCGAGTCACCACGCTGCCCCGTCCCCGCCCGGCCGGCCGACGGGCCGCCGTTCCCGGCCCCAACGGTGCCGACCGCCCGTGCTCCGGGGCGCCTCCCCTTCCCCTTCCCCGACCGCGGGGCCACACGTCCATGGCGTGCGGCCGACGGTCCCGGACGGGACTGCCCCGGGCACGGGCCCCTCCGGCTGCCCTCACGCACGAGAGCAGACGTCGACTCGGTGATCCCACCTCTCCCGAAAGGCAGCGCGACCATGCGCCTGAGCCCGACTACCAGCCTCACCCCCGAACAGACCGAGCTCCTCGAAGCCATCGTCGGCCCAGGGGTCGAGCCGCCCCCGCCGTTCCTCGCCTGGGCACGCAACATGGAACTCGCCCACTGGGTCGAGCACCTCGGCCGCTACTGCCGGGGCGAGTCCCGCTTCCCGCAGAAGCTGCGCGAGCTGAGCGTGCTGATCGCCGGCCGCCACTTCGACAGCCAGGCCGCCTGGAACGCCCACATCCAGCAGGCCGTCGAGGAGGGCATCCCGGCCGAGTGCCTGGAGCGCCTCGCACGCGGCGAGGACCCCGGCTTCAAGGCCGACGACGAACGGGTCTTCCACGCCTTCGCACACGAGATGCTCTACGACCACTTCGTCACGGACGCCACCTACGCCGAGGCCATCGCGCTGTTCGGTGAGGAAGGCGTGCTGGACCTGATCGGCTGCATCGGCAGCTTCAGCATGTCCGCGATGATGCTGAACACCTTCCAGATCCCGCTCCGGCCGCACCTGCCCCGGCCCTTCGCCGACGTCGACGGGTTCCGCAAGGTCTCCGGGGGCGCCGACGGTTCCGAGGGCTCCGGGGGCTCCGGGAACTTCGGGGGCGAGGCCTGATGCCGCGGTCCCCGCTCCAACTGCTCGACGGACTCCTCGACACGGACGGCATGGAGAGCGCCGCCCACAGATTCGTCCTCGGCGGCCCCTTCGGCGCGGAGCCCGCCGAGACCACCGCGGAGCGGCTCGCCCACTTCGCCGACGCCGGCGGACTGCTCGTCGAGACCTCGCACAGCTACGCCCGCGGTAAGGCCGAAGTGGCGGTCGGCGACTGGCTGCGCACGAACCCCGGCCTGCTCGGCGTGGCCACCAAGGTCGGCCACGACACCACCGGCGGAGACATCCCGTTGAGCCGGGACACCGTCTTCGAGCATGTACGGTCCGCGCTGGACAACCTCGGCGTCGAGGCCATCGACGTCCTCCTCTACCACTGCGACGACCCCGCCCGGCCGGTCGCCGAACTCGCCGATACCCTCGTGAGTCTCGTCGAGGCCGGACACGTCCGCCGCGTCGGCGTCTCCAACTGGCGGGCCGAGCGCCTGTCGCAGCTCGCCGCCGAACTGGGCGCGCGCGGCCACGTCCCGGTGGCCAGCTATCAGTTCAGCCTCGCCGAACCCGACCCGGCGCTGCTGGAAGGCAGCCTGCACGCGGACAGCGCCGTACTCGACGTCGTGCGCGCACACCGACTGCCCCTGATCGGCTGGTCCTCACAGGCGCGCGGCCACTTCGCGCGTACCGGGCCGAAGTCGCACAACGGCAAGCCCGATCCCTACGACACCGAGACCAACCGCGCCCGGCGGCTGCGCTGCGTCGAACTCGCCGCGCAGCTCGGCACCCGCCCCGAGACCGTGGCCCTGGCCTGGACGCTCCACCACCCCGGCGTGTGGCCGTCCATCGGGCCGAGGACCACCGCCCAGATCGACAACTCCCTCCAGGCACGCCGCGTCACGCTCACCGAGCAGCAGGTCCGCTGGCTCCGGGACGGCCGGTGAGGCCTCGCTTCGGTCACCGCGTCTCCCCGAAGGCCGCCGTCTGCGGGGTGTTCGTGGCGGCGAACTTCATGGCGATCATGGACACCACGATCGTCAACGTGGCCCTCCCGGCCATCGGCCGGGACTTCGGCGTCGACACCTCGGGCCTGAGTTCCGTCAACATCGGCTACCTCGTGGCCCTCGCGGTGTTCATACCGGTGTCCGGCTGGCTCGGCAACCGCTTCGGCACCCGGCGCACCGCGCTGACGGCGCTGCTGCTGTTCACGGTGGCGTCGGGGCTCTGCGCCACCGCCGGGTCGCTCGAAGCGCTCACCGGATACCGGGTCCTGCAGGGCGTCGGCGGTGGCCTGCTCGCGCCCGTCGGGATGACGATGATGCTGCGGGCGTTCCCCGTCGCCGAACGGCTGCGCGCACAGCAGTACGTCATGCTGCCGACCGCCGTCGCCCCCGCCCTGGGCCCTGTCCTGGGCGGGTGGCTGGTGGACACGGCCTCCTGGCACTGGGTGTTCCTCGTCAACCTGCCCGTCGGCGTGCTCGCCCTGCTCTTCGGACTCGGCGGCCTGCCCGACTTCCCCGGCCCGGGCGCACCCCGCTTCGACATACCGGGCTTCGTCCTCGCCGGGGGCGGGCTGGCGGCGGTCCTGTACGCCCTCACGGCGGCCCCGGACCGCGGCTGGGAGAGTGCCGGCATCGTGGTCCCGCTGGTGGGCGGCGCCGTGTTCCTGGCCGCGCTGATCCCATGGGAACTGCGCACCAGACACCCCATGATCGACCTGCGGGTGGCCCAAGACGAGCTCTTCCGTACGACGCAGCTGGTCCTGCCGCCCACCGGGGCCGCCTTCATGGGCGTGCTGTACCTGCTTCCCCAGTTCCTCCAGGGCGACCTGGACTACGACGCGCTCCATTCCGGCCTGGCCACCTTCCCGGAGGCGCTCGGCATGCTGACCGCCTCCCAGATCGTGCCCCGCCTCCACGACCGGGTCGGTCCCCGTCGCCTGATGGTCGCGGGCGGCGCCGGAGCAGCACTGATCATCATCGTCCTCGCGATCCTCACCGCCACCCCCCACCCCCTCGCCCTCTACCCGTCGATGTACCTCCTCGGAGCCTCCGTCGGCCTCCTCTTCGCGAGCGCCCAGAACGCCGCCTTCGTCACGATCCCGGCCTCGCGGACGGCCGACGCGACCACCCTCCTCAACGTGCAGCGCCAGATCGCCGGCGCCTTCGGAGTGGCCTTGGCCGCGACACTGACGGCGTCCCTCACGACATCGGCCGCCGCTTACCGCGTCACCTTCGTCACGCTGGCCTGCCTGTGCCTGTGCGCTTGCGTGCTCGCCCTTCGCGTCAGTGACCGGCAGGTACGGGAGGCGTACGACGCGGACGACCGGGCTTCCCGTGCCGCAGAAGTGGACGTGAGTTCATGACCCACGCAGAGATCCTTGCCGTCGGTGAGCCGATGCTGGAGTTCAACGCGGATGCCGACGGGGCGGTCACGAGGGTGACGTGGTGGTGCCAGCCCGGCCAGGGGCGGCCTTCGAAGTGGTCCAGGCCCAGGCCGTGCTCGAGTTCGCGGTAGTCGTGCTCGATGCGCCAGCGGACCTTGGCCAGACCGAGCAGGTCGGTGATGGGGGTGTGGGCGGGGAGGTTGGACAGCCAGTAGTCGGTAGGCGCCTCGGCGTCGGCCGGCCATTCGATCAGCAGCCAGCAGTCGGGGAGCACGCCGTCCCACCAGCCCTGCCCGGCTGAGGCGGCGGCCGGGACCGGCCGTTCGACGGCCTTGCCCGCGGGGCGGACACGCAGGGCGGCGAAGCGGGAGCGTAACTCCCCTCGCGAGCCATTGCGCCAGGTCACGGAAGTGAATGCGTCGCTCCCGGCGTCGGCGGCCAGGGCTGCCACCGAGGGTGCTGCATGGCGGTAACGGGGCTGGGGCCAGCAGCCGATCGGGCCCTTGCGTTCCGGCGCCACGGGCTGGACGTCGAAGGGATGGGCGGTCACATCCGCTCGGACAGCCAGCACGTAGTCGATTCCGCGCTCGGCCAGTGCCGCCCGAACATGCGCGTTCGTGCCGTAGGCGGCGTCGGCGACCACGACCGGAGGCGTCATGCCCCAGCCTGCGAGCGTGTCGAGCATGTCCAGGGCGAGGCGCCACTTCTCGCGGTGTGTGACGTCCGCCGGGATGCGGGCAAGGCCCCGGCGCACGGTGTCCGACACCCACTCCTCGGGCAGGAACAGCCGCCACTGCAGCGGGCAGGACGCGGTATCGCTCGCGGCATGCACGCTGACTGCGACCTGGCAGTTCGCCCTCTTTCCCAGGGCCCCGCAGTACTGCGGAGCCACCCCGGCCGACTTCCGGCCGTCCTTGGGAACCGACACGTCGTCGATCACCCACGGCGCGTGACCGATCCACGGCAGCTTCCGGTCGCAGAGCCGCCGCTGCACCGGCACCGGATCCCACGTGGACTGGTGGGCCACATCAGGCGACCGCGGAAGCGGTCGACGGGGCCGCGGCGGCCCTCGGTGACCAGACCGGAGTGGAGCAGTTCTTTGTCGGAGAAGCCCTGGTTGCGCAGATGGCGGATGAGGTGATCCCAGCCCTGAGGGCTGTAGCCGACGCCGAACTGGGCGGCAGCGGCTTTATCGAAGCCGCGATCGGCGAGGAACGTGCGTCCAACGCCAGCTTCCGGGAGCACATTGAGCTTGTTTGCGTAGAAGTGGTCGTTGTCGCGGGTGGAGGGAAGCGGGGTCGAATCCGGGTCGAATGCGCCTTCCTTTGGTCCCGCCGGTGGATTGGTGCAGGTCGGCAGCATGATCAGACGTCATGCAGCCGGGTTGCGTGAGCGGCTACCGCAGTCGAGGGGTGATCACCGGCAGGTTCCTGGTCTGCATGTGGTACACCGCCCCAACGGCTCCTGGTCGGCAGGAATGAGTGAGATTGCCTGACGGGTGGGAAGGTGGTCCACGGCTGGTGCGGATCTTGGTGGGCGGGGGCCGCTTTCGCGGGCAGAGACCTTGCGGTTCAGCGCGTCGAGACGGTCGGCACAGGCGGGTCCAGTTTCGTTGCGGGGCTGAGCGGCGCGCCCATGGGAGGCTCGGGCGTGCGGTGCGCTCCGTGCTAGCGTGGAGCGTTTGCAGCGTCGCTGTGTCGGTGCCCGGTGCGGGGTCCCTGGCCGGCGGCCGCGTCCCTGCCGCGCCTTCCTCGGTACGGTCCCTTTGGAGGAAGGCTTTCTATGAGCGAATCAGCACGTGTCGATGCCCAGCAGGACGAGGTGTCGGGCGCCACCGCGGCTCTGCCCCCGGCGGCGTCCTTTGCGGAGCTGGGGCTGCCGGCCGAGATCCTGCGGGTGCTCGACGAGCGCGGTGTGACGGTGCCCTTCCCCATCCAGGCGGCGGCCCTGCCCAACGCGCTCGCGGGACGGGACGTCCTGGGCCGGGGCCGCACCGGTTCCGGCAAGACGCTCGCCTTCGGCCTGGGGATGCTTGCCCGGACGGCCGGGCGGCGCGCACAGCCCAAGGAGCCGATGGCGCTCGTTCTGGTACCCACCAGGGAGCTGGCGCAGCAGGTCGGTGAGGTACTCACTCCGTACGCCGAGGCGCTGCGGCTCCGACTCGCGACCGTGGTGGGCGGGGTCTCCATCGGACGGCAGGCCGCCGTGCTGCGGGACGGTGCCGAGATCGTCGTCGCCACCCCCGGCCGACTGCACGACCTCGTCGACCGTAAAGGCTGCCGGCTGGGACGGGTGCGCATCACGGTCCTGGACGAGGCCGACCAGATGTGTGACATGGGGTTCCTGCCGCAGGTCACCGAGATTCTGGACCAGGTGCGTCCCGACGGGCAGCGCATGCTGTTCTCCGCCACCCTCGACCGCGACGTCGACCAGCTGGTGCAGGACTACTTGCGCGACCCCGCTGTCCACTCCGTGGACCCTTCGTCCAGCGCGGTCTCCACGATCGAGCACCACGTCTTCGTCGTGCACGGCCCCGACCGGTACGCCGTGACCACGGAGATTGCCGCCCGGGACGGCCGCGTCTTGCTGTTCCTGGACACCAAGCACGGCGTCGACCAGCTCACGCGGCATCTGCGGGCCAGCGGTGTGGCGGCTGCCGCCCTGCACAGCGGCAAGGCCCAGCCGCAGCGCACCCGGACCCTGGCCCAGTTCAAGAACGGGCAGGTCACCGCCCTGGTGGCGACGAACGTCGCCGCACGCGGCCTGCACGTCGACGACCTCGACCTCGTGGTCAACGTCGACCCGGCCACCGACCCCAAGGACTATCTGCACCGCGCGGGCCGCACCGCCCGGGCCGGCCGCTCCGGCACCGTCGTGACCCTCGTCCTCTCGGGACAGCGCCGTGAGACGAGCCAGGTCATGGCCGACGCCGACGTCATCCCCAAGGTCACCAAAGTCCGGTCTGGAGAGGCGGAGCTGAGCCGCATTACCGGCGCCAAGGCACCCTCCGGACAGCCTCTCGACGGCGGGGCGGCCGCACCCCGCCCCAAGAACCACAACGCCCCGTTCCGTGGTCTGGGCAGCACCAAGGACGCGAGGGGTGGCTCTGGTGGCAGGCCGTCCCGTAAGAGCAGCGAGGCCCGCAAGCTCGCGGAGGCCCGCGAGGCGGCCCGAGTGCGGCGCGGCGGCTGAGCTCGGCTCCCCCGGACTGCGCCTAAAAATTGGCGCCGTCCAGAGCCGCTACCAAATCCCTCAAGGTGTGGAACTGGAAGGGGCCACCGACGAATCCCGCCGGTACCGGCGCGCGGGTGACAAAGATCGCCTTGACCACACGCGGCTGAGCTGGCGTCGGCAGGCCGAGGGCGGCCGCCACCTTGTCGGCGTAAGGTGCGAGGTCGTCGAGTTTCCGCTGGAGCTGCGTCGCGTAACACGGTTTTCGGCGGTCGACGTAGAAGTCGTCTAGCGCGTGTCTCTTTGATGGGTAGGTCAGTTGATCGGATGTGCCTGTCCGATTAGTGATCACCGGTGCGATGTGGGACCGGATCGAGCCGCTGATGCCGGCGGATCCGGTCCGCGGGCGGCGATGGGCCGACCACCGACGCACTCTTGAGGCCATCGCGTGGAAGTACCGTGCCAACTCGCCCTGGCGGGACCTTCCCGACGAGCTCGGCTCGTTCCAGACCGCCCACAAGCGGCTGATCAGATGGGCCGTCGACGGCACGTGGGAGATGCTCCTCGCTGCCGTCCTGGCGGCTGCGGATGCCGATGACGACATCGACTGGACGGTGTCGGTGGACTCCACCGTCGTCCGGGCCCACCAGCACGCTGCCGGAGCACTCAAAAAGGGGCGGTCCACTTCCGCGAGCCGGCCGATCACGCGCTCGGACGCTCCCGCGGCGGGCTGAACATCAAGGTCCACCTGGCCGCAGACGGCCGTGCACGGCCCCTCGCTTTCACCGTCACCGCAGGCCAGGCAGGTAATGCACCCGCCTTCGAGACGGTGATGTCCCGCATCCGCGTGCCCCGAAGCGGGCCGGGCAGGCCACGGACCCGACCTCGCCTTGTCCTGGCCGACCGCGCGTACTCCTCTCGCGTCGCAGCCACCTGCGACGCCGGGGCATCCGTGCCGTCATCCCGCAGCCGTCCGACCAAGTCAGCCACCGCCTGCGGCGAGGCCGACTCGGTGGCCGTCCGCCCGGCTTCGACGCGGAGGCCTACAAGCAGCGGAACACCATCGAACAGGCATCAACCGCCTCAAAACAGTGGCGCGGCCTGGCCACACGAACCGACAAGCTCGCGATCGCCTACCAGGCCGCACTCCACCTCGCAGGCATCCTCATCTGGACCCGACGCTGACCAAAGAGAAAGAACCTAGGGCAGCCCTGGTCCTCACATCAGGGGATCCCCGAACTGTTCGAGGAGCACGTCGACCGACGTATCGTCCGCGGGACCGGACGCGCCGTCGTGCAGGATCTGCTCCGCCCAGATGACCTTGCCGCGGGACGTGTACCGCGTCCCCCACCGCTGTGCGAACTGCGCCACGAGGAACAGCCCACGTCCGCCCTCGTCCGTGGTCGCCGCCCGACGCAGTCGCGGAGAGGTGCTGGAGCCGTCCGACACCTCACAGATCAGACTGCGTCCGCGCAGCAGGCGCACCTTCACAGGTGGTGATCCGTAGCGGATCGCGTTCGTGACCAGCTCGCTGAGGATCAGCTCCGTGGTGAACGCGGTCTCGTCCAGGCCCCAGCCGCTCAGAACCGTCCTGCACTGGGCCCGCACCGAGGGCACCACCGCAGTGTCCGGGGGCACATCCCACTCGGACACCGAAGAGGACGGGATCCGCCGGGTCCGCGCCGCCAGCAGTGCGATGTCGTCCGAGAGCCGGGTCGGCTTCAACGCCCCGATCACGGCTCGGCAGGTCTCCTCCGGAGTGCGTTCCCCGGTCCCGGCTCCGCCTAGCGCCCGGCGCAGCTCTTCGAGGCCGGCGTCGATGTCGCGGGCAGTGTTCTTGACCAGCCCGTCGGTGTACAGGATCAGCTGGGAGCCCTCCGCCAGGTGCACGTCGGCCATTTCGAAGGGGTAGCCTCCGAGGCCGAACGGGGGTGAGGCCGGCACCTCGGGGCAGACGACCGTCCCGTCCGGGTTCACCACCACGGGGCCGGGATGCCCCGCACGGGCCATCGTGCAGATCCCTGTCACCGGGTCGTAGATGGCATACAGGCACGTCGCTCCGGTCAACCCCGTCCCCTCCTGGTCGTCGGGGGCAGCGCTGGAGTCGTCCTCGTCGTCCAGGCGGGCGACCAGATCGTCCAGCTTCCCAAGGACCTCGTCGACAGGGAGGTCCAGCGTGGCGAAGTTGTGCACGGCGACGCGCAGCCGGCCCATCGTCGCCGAGGCGTGTAGCCCGTGGCCGACGACATCGCCTATCACCAGCGCGACCCGTCCGCCCGGCAGCGGAATGACGTCGAACCAGTCCCCGCCCACTCCCGCCTCCGACGGCAGGTACCGCCAGGCCACTTCCAGGGCGTCCTGCTCCGGCTGGCCCCGCGGTAGCAGACTGCGCTGCAGTGTCACCGTCATCGCGTGCTCGCGGGTGAACCTCCGGGCGTTGTCGATGGCCACCGCCGCCCGCGCGCCGAGCTCTTCCGCGAAAGCCACGTCCTCGGGTTCGAACGCGGGCGAGCCCTCCGTCCGGTAGAAGTGCGCGAGGCCCAGGGGCACCCCGCGCGCCCGCAGCGGCATGGTCACCAGGGAGTGCAATCCGAGTTCCAGAGCCCTTCGAGCGCGTTCCGGATCCTGTTCCTGCCAGCCGTGGGCCTGGCGCAGGTCCGCCTCCAGGACGCCCCGGCTCTGTTCGAGCGCCAGCATCTGCGGAGTCTCGGGTGAGAATGTGATCACTTCACCCAGCTGGTACACCGGCAGCATCCGCTGATCTCCGCTGATCGCGGACCGCAGCAGGTGGCGCCAGCCCTTCGTCGTCGGCTCAGAGCCGCGCACCACCGATTCCAGCAGATCCACCGCGACGACGTCGGCGAAGCGGGGCACCGCCACGTCGGCCAGCTCCTGGGCCGTGCGCTCCACATCCAGCGTCGTCCCGATCCGCATGCCTGCCTCGTACAGCAGCTTCAGCTGCCCCAGCGCCACCTCGGCTCGCCCCGACACCGCCGCCAGCTCCGTGGTGTCCCGCAGCGTCACCACGCTGCCGGCGTCGTCGGCCTCCGGGAACGTGGGCCGCTTGTTCACAGCCAGCAACCGGTCGTTGGCGAGGTACACCTCGTCGGTGACCTTCTCCGGGGATGCGAGTACGCGCGCCATCTGCTCGGGAAGCCCCAGCTCCCGCACGTGCCGCCCTTGTGTGTCGGCCGGTAGACCCAGTAGTCGCTTCGCCTCTTCGTTGGCCAGCAGCAGCCGTCGGTCCTCGTCGGTGATCAGAACCCCCTCCCGTACCGCGTGCAGCACGGCTTGGTGGTGCTCGTACAGCCGCGCCAGCTCCGTCGGGGCCAGGCCATGTGTCTGCCGCAGCAGTCGCCGGGACACTGCGGTCGTCCCTGCCGCGGCCAGCAGCAGCATGATCGCGCCGACGCCCAGGACGATCGGCAGCTGCGGCATCCACAGTCGCGCCACGTTCGTGACGGTGATCCCCGCAGAAACCAGGCCGACGATCCGGCCGCGCGCATCGGTCACCGGGACGACCGCCTGGATGGCGGTCCCCTTGCCCGCCGGCAGAGGCGGACCGCCCGCCTGTTCGACGACGGTACGGCCTTCGAGTGCCGGCTCGATGGTCCCGACGAACTTCTTGCCGATCTCCGAGGGGTAGGGATACGTGTACCGGATTCCGTCCGTGCTCATGACGACGATGAAGTCCATGCCTGCCCGCTTGCGCGCCTGCTCGGCTCGCGGTTGGAGCACGGCGGTCGGGTCCGGGCTGCGCAGTGCCAGGCTCACACCGGGGGCGCTGGCGAACGACTGGGCGGCCACCACCGACTCCCGACGTCCCTGCCGCACAGCGTCGTACGCCGCCTGCAGCATGATGCACGCCACCGCGGCCGCCACCAGCAGCAGCACGATCATGCTCTGAACGAGGAACACCTGCCCCGCCGCGGTGCGCGGGCTCAGTAGGGACAGGCGCCGAGTCCGCCGGCCACCGTCGGGCGGAGGACGTGAGGTCCGCAATCGGCTGGGATATCCCTCCATACACCCTTGATAACACCGCTGCGCAGACCTGGGATGACTGACGACGGAGCGGCGCGCCGGGTGAGGGGTCTCAGTTGCGGCGGGCCAGGCCCGGCGCGGCCTTCCGTCGGCCGGATGGTGACACATCCACCGCACGCGTCTGATCATCAGGACTGAGCCGCGTCGTCCATCCGAGCTCGATGCCTGGTTCCTATCGTTATGATGCATTTTGTGATCGGGTTTGGGCGGCCGTGGCGTCGGCATCCTCTCCGCGGCGGCCGATGGGAAGCGGCCACGCTGTCACCGGTGATCCTCACCGCCCTCATCGCCGTTCTGGCGTTCTCCACCCCACGGCAGATCGCCTTCAGCCGCCTCCTTCCCACCGCTCCCGCTCTCGCCGCCGCCATGTGGCCCGTGCTTCCCACGCTCCTGCTCGGACTGTTCTGCCTCCTGGTCATGATCGGTCTCGGCTTCGTCTACACCGACCTGGGAACGCCCTACACATCGGCAGCCATCATCGCGGTCACCCTGGCGGCCGCCTACGCCAGCCATGTCCGGCTGCAGCGCGAGGAGACGCTGTTCCACGTCCGGCTTGTCGCCGAGGCCGCCCAGGAGGTGCTGCTGCGCCCTCTGCCGCGCTGCATGAACAACATTGAGATCGAGGCCCTGTACCTGGCGGCCCAGGAGGAGGCCCGGATCGGTGGCGACTTCTACGAGGCGGCCGACACGCCGTATGGGATCCGGCTCCTCATCGGCGACGTGCGCGGCAAGGGCCTGTCCGCGGTCGGAGCGGCCTCCGCGCTGATCAGCTGCTTCAGGGAGGCCGCATACGACGAGCCCGATCTCAGCGGCATCATTCATCGCCTGGAGGTCACCATCACTCGTCACAGTGCCGCGTTCCCCCTCCTGGACCGGCCGGAGCACTTCGCCACCGCCCTCATCGCCGAGATCCCCCAGGACGGAGGCCAGGTCAGAATCCTCAGCTGCGGGCACCCCCCACCCCTGCTCGTCCACCAGGGGAAAACCCGGCTACTGGAAGCCACCACCCCCTCGCCGCCGCTCAACCTGACGACGCTCGTCGGCGAGCACCACCGCGTGGACGCCTTCGACTTCACCCCCGGCGACCAGCTGCTCCTCTACACCGACGGGGTGACGGAGGCCCGGGACCGCACCGGCACGTTCTTCCCTCTGCCGGAGTGGACGCAGCAGCAGGGCCAAGCGCCGCCCCGCGAGCTGCTCGACCGGCTTCACGCGGCCCTGCTCCACTACAGCGGAGGAAAGCTCGACGACGACGTCGCCGCCCTTGTCGTGCGCTGCCCGGACACCTGGGCCGGCGAGTACCGCCTGTAGGCCTCGCCGAGGCGGCGAACCGACATGCGAGGCCGATGGCTGACGCGTCCCTGCGAGGGACGACGGCTGCCGGGCTCTGTGAAGCGTGAGCCCGGCAGCGGGGTTCCCCGGTCAACCGACGGTCAGGGAGTGAGAAAGGTGGTCCTGTCGCCGAGGGAGAGTTGCGCCTGGTGTCTACCTGACATCGGGGCTGTCCCTGTTCGTGACGGACGGCGCGCACTACGAAATGCGGATTCACCTCATGGGCCATATGGGTCAAGTCCCCAGTTAAACCCTGCGGCGTGGCTCACCACCGCGGCTGGCGTTAACGGTCTGATGTGGCCCTCCTGTGGCCCAGAGCTAGTGTTGAAGGGAAGGCAGTTACGTAACCGACAGCTGACCAGGGCCCTGAACCAGCGCGAGTGACCGGGCCGTCAGCCGGGCGCCACTTCCGAGATCAGCACCCGGACGCGGGTCTCGATCGCGTCGCGGATGGGCGTACGGCCTCGACGCCCTGCCCGGCCGGGTCGTCGAGTTGCCAGTCGAGGTACCGCTTGCCGGGGAAGACGGGGCAGGTGTCGGCCGGGCCGCTCCGGGCTGCGGGGCCCCTGAGTACCCTCCGCTCAGCCGGCGTTGAACGCCTCGGCACGACGTTCGAGCCCGGCTCCGGAGGCCCTTTCGACGATCGGCCGCTCTGACGGAGAGGGTGGCGTCCCCAGTTCGTGGACATGACAGTGCCGTCGTCTCCCATCGAGATCCGTGACCAAGTGATCATCGGGTGCCTCCAGAACCGGTCGCCGAACGCTGTTCCTGGAGATCAACGAAGCCAGCGTCCTCGGGGTGGGCTGCGCAGACGAATCCGGCATGGGGTCGACATGCCACCCGCCTCGCGGCAAGCGGCCGATAGGAACGATCAGCGGCGGCGCGGTTTCACAGTGACATCCAGCAGTAAAGCCGCTCACCGGTCTCGTGAGCCCGTCTGGAAAGACGGAAGAGTTCCTCAGCCAGTGCCTGCGTTTCCTCGAGGCTCGCTCCTTGGAGTTCCTCCGCCTGTACCCATCTGGTGACGGCCGCGGGAACTTCGGATTCCCGTACTCCGGCCAGTGTGTCCCTTACTAAGGGATGGAGTTCCGACACCCACGGTCCCGTCGCCCACGGGTTGTCCTCGGACTCGGGGCCGTCCGGACCCGGTTCCGGGGAGGTCGGCCACACAGTCGTCTGCTCCACCAGGTCCACCCGCCACTCCGTCCGGCGAATGGCGGCGACCAGCTGCCCCAGGACGACGATCGGATCCACGCGCTTGGCGTCGACTCCGTCGAACACCGGGGGTTCCGCGTGGAGCGGGGATCCGCCGTCCGTCTCCTCCAGCGACTGCACCACCGTCGCGGCGTTCGGTGCGCGGAAGTAGTCGGTCAGAACACCCATCGCTCTTCTCCCGGTCTCCGTGTCTCGGGAGGCAGTAGATCAGACGGAGCGGCAGTGTCAGTGGCCGGTCCTAGGATCGCGTCGCACGCAGTGATCAGGAGTGCTGCCGGCCAACCAACCGACCGAGCGGAGAGCGCCGTTGTCCTCAATACATGACTTCGCGACCTGGGAGCCGCTGCTGCGGCTGGTGCGGGATTCCCACGCGGAGCAGCTTGCCGCGCCGGGTGGTTGCTTCACGGGCCAGATCAGTCTCGGCAGTTGGACCCTGCCCGCGCCACAGCCGCGCCCAGTGCCAGGGCGATCCCTGCAAGTGGCAGACATCCAGGACCAGTTCACCGCCGTGGAACGGGTCCAGGCCGCCCTCAGGGCCGACGGCGCGAGCGGCGTTTCGTACATGGTCGAGACGGCGCCGGACGGGAAGACCGTGCTCCATGTCATCGATGCGGGGCCCGCCGTGGAGCACGGGGTCAGGAGCCCTTTCGTGGGAGCCCTGCTCCTGGTCGAGGGCGCCGTTCCCGAGCCCTGGCGGCGCCTGCCCGAGGAGTTCCCGGGGGCGGCGCCGGCGCCGTCGGCGGACCCGGCACTGCTGGAGCGGACCCTTCACGAGCGGCTCCCCGACACCATCGGTGCCACCGAGGAGGAGATAGCCGCAGCGGAGGCGCGCCTCGGTGTCACGCTGCCCGACGAGCTCAAGGCCCTCTACCGCGTCACCCGTGCGCGGTGGCAGGACTGGAGCGGCGACTACGCGGCGCAGGAACGCGTCAGCAAAGCGGTCGGCTGTGAGCTCTTCCCCCTGGACGGGCTCTACATCGCGGATGCCCGGTCCCGTCCCTGCCCTTGGCAGTTCGCCGCCAAGGACGCGGTCGTCACCGCACCGGACGCCGCCGTGCAGGGCCTCGTCGGCTCGCCCGGCTGGATCGCCTTCGGCGACAACGGCGGCGGCGACCGGCTGGCCCTCGACCTGACACCGGGCCCGGGCGGACATGCCGGGCAGGTCATCATGATCGACCACGAGCGGAGCATCGGGGCCGCACTGCGCGCCGACTCCCTTACCGACATGGTGGTCAACCACCGCGACGACTGGCGCTCGGACGATGACTGGAACCGTCCGCCGGTGGTGGCCCAGGTGAGCACCCACAGCCCGGGCGGCATGGTGGCCGCCGTCCGGCCCGAGCTGGAGGTGCTCCGGATCGGTGGTCGGAAGGGCGAGCCGGTCGGCCTCGCCCCGGTCGCCGGCCTCCCCCGCCTGCGGACGCTCACCGCCTCCCCGGGCACGCTGGCCGATCCCCTGGAGATCGCCGGGCTGACGGGTCTGGAGTACCTGAGCCTCGGCCCCGAGGAGTGGCGCGTCCTGCTCAACGCGGGCGCCGTCCCCCGGAGCCTGTCGGCCGCCGCCATCGATGTGCAGGGCGAACAGCACCCGTTGCCGGTCCTCGACCTCGCCAACGAGCTCCTCGCCCTGTTTGACCGCCCCCTGATCACCCGGACCGTCCTCGAAAGCGACCTGGACACCGACCGGACGGCCGGGGGCACCCGGTGAGCGACGGCGGAGTGGAGGAGATGTGGGCGCCGCTGCCCGCGTACAGGGTCGAGACCGGTACCGAACCGCTGGACCGGCCGGCCCGGAACTCGTTGGGCGGGTGGCCCTACTTCGACGACGACCAGGAGTGGCCGCGTTGCTTCTGCGGCGAGCGGATGGCCCTGTTCTTCCAACTGGACCTGCCGGACGACATCGAGTTCTTCGGCGGAGAACACCTGTCGGTCTTCCACTGCGCCCACCACAACGACGCGTCCGACCCGGTGACGGCCGACGGCCGCCTCGTGCCCCGGTTCTGGGAGGCTCCGCAGCCGCCGTTCCCGGGCTCGTTCTGGCGGGTGCTGCTCCAGCGTGACCCGGGGGTGCCGGAAGCGGAGCCCGAACCGGCCGTGCGCGCCCTGGCCCTGACCCTGCGGCCCTTCGTGGACGCGCACGGGCCGTTCGACGTGCATTTCAAGGTGGGTGGTACGGCGGCCTGGGCGCAGTGGCCCGAGCGGTATTGGTGCGCGTGCGGCACGGAGATGGCGTTCCTCTGCCAGGTACCCGAGTATCAGGAGTTCGGCGTCCATCCCGGGGCCCCGGTGCAGCCCTACAGCATCCGGGACGACGCCTACCTCCTGTTCCTAGGCAACGAGGTCTACCTGCTGGCCTGCCCGGCGCGTTGCGATCCGGCGGCCGTCTTTCCGGTGAACCAGCACTGACGCCGGGTCGCCGGGGCGCGTGCCGAAAGCAGATCCTGACCATGGGACGATCTTGGTTCGCGGCACATGGAGATCTGACGGACGAACCATGGGCTGTGCTGGAAGCGTCGTTGCCGAGGGGTGAGAAGTCCGGCCGGCCGCGCCCACTCAGACGGTGATGAACCGCAGCTCCGGGCGCTCCCACGCAACCTTCGGCGGCGACGCGGCGACCCTGCTCAGGACCTCAAGATCACCCCGTGGCGGGTTTCTGGCCTATCTGGGAAGCGACCGCAATTTCATCTGATGCAGCACTGCGGTCGGGCTGCACATCGGAGGATCTGTCACTCATCGACGCAGGCCAGGGACTCAGTCTATGCGGTCCCCCCAGCTGGGCAGGTCGCTTCCGGAGCCCTCAAGGCGACCACAGGCAGGCTTCCTACCTGCATGTTTGCGATCGACTTACATCTGATGAAAGATCCCTTCGTCTGATGTAAGTGACGGAGAGTGCTTTTGATGAGCAGGAACAGCCTCGCACCCGGGGCAGCGGGGCTGCATCTGGTCAGCGATCTGCCGCTGCTGCGGCCCGACGAGCAGGTCTTCACCGCGATGCTGGACGGCTGGCGCAACCAGCAGCTGGCGCGCAACTTGGCGTTCTCCACGATCGAGGGCCGGGAGAAAACGGTGCGGGCCTTCGCCCGGCACGCCGATACCTTCCCGTGGACCTGGTCGCCGCAGATGCTCGACGAGTGGATGGGCGATCTGCGAGCGGTCCGCGGGCTGAAGCGCTCCACGCTGCGCAACTATCAAGGTGCCGTGCGCTCGTTCTGCGACTTCGCTGTCGACCCCGCCTACGGCTGGGCGGCGACCTGCGAAGAACGCTTCGGCACACACCCCATACAGGTCGTGCACGAGTGGAACGCTGCGGTGCACGTGGAGGACGCCGAAGCCGACGCGGCGAAGAGGCCCTTCACCCAGGACGAGTTGCAGGCGTTCTTCGACTACGCCGACGACCAGGTCATCAAGGTTCGTGGCAGGGGCCGTAAGGGCTGGCTGCCCGCGTTCCGTGACGCGGTGCTCTTCAAGACCGCGTACGCCTTCGGCCTGCGCCGCAACGAGACCCGGATGCTGGACACGGTCGACTTCGGCCGCAACCCCGAGGGCCCGGAGTTCGGCGACTACGGCGTCTGCTACATCCGCCACGGCAAGGCGAAGAAGGGCTCGCCCCCGAAGCGCCGCAGCGTGCTGACGGTCTGGGACTGGTCGGCGGAGATCCTCCAGCAGTGGAACGAGGAGGTCCGGCCGCTGTTCGCCACGTCGGGCACCGAGGCTCTGTGGCCCTCGGAACGCTCGGCCCGCATCGGCTTCTCCCAGATGAACACCCGCTTCGCTGCCTACCGGGACGCGCTCGGCCTGGACGAGGGGCTGGACTTCCACTCGTTTCGAAGGTCGTACGTGACCCACCTGATCGAGGGCGGCTGGGACGCCCGGTTCGTCCAGGAGCAAGTCGGTCACGACTACGCGTCCACGACCGCGATCTATACCTGCGTATCGTCCGACTTCCGCACCCGCACCCTGCGCAGAGCGCTGGACGCGACGATGGAGGCCGCCCTGCGGCCGGCAAGGAGAGCCTGATGAAGCGCCAGGTCAGCTACCAGTGGCGGCTGCGCGAGGTGATGGCCACCCGCGGCATCTTCGTCGCCTCCGACCTGTCGCCGCTACTGGCCGACCGCGGCATCGAGCTGTCCTCGGTCCAGGTCTGGCGACTGGTCACCCAGACCCCCGAGCGGCTGTCCCTGCCCGTCCTCGCCGCCCTCTGCGACATCCTCGACGTCACTCCCGCCGACTTGATCGCCACCAAAGCGGAGAACGCGGCCCCGCGCCGCACCGCCGCCTCCGGCGGCGCCGACGTGGTCGACCTCGCGGCCACGGTCCGTCCCAAGCGGGCACGGGTCCGCCCGGAGAAATGAGCCGCGCCCGGGTCCGGCCCGAGGACCTGTTCTGCGCGCGCTGTCACCGGGCCGTCCGCCTCGGAGCTGCCCACTGGCCAGAGGGCTACCTCTGCGCCGCCTGCTACGACCACGCGCTGGAGACCTACGGGCAGTGCGCCGGCTGCGGCGTCGACCGGCTCACCCCGGGCATCGCGCCGGACGGCGGCCGGTGGTGCACCAACTGTGCGGGCGGCCTCGGCGAGTTCCACTGCGAACGCTGCGGCCGTGAGGCCCGCCGCTACCTGCTCGGAGTATGCGGGAACTGCGTCCTGGCCGAGCGCCTGGAAGAGCTCCTGGACGACGGCGCCGGCCGAGTCCGGCCCGAACTCGTGCCGTTCTTCGACGAGGTCAGATCCGTGCCCCGTCCCAAGGCAACACTGACCTGGGTCGGTAAACCGCACGTCCAGAAGATCCTGCGCGCCCTCGCCTGCAGCAAAGTGCCCCTCACCCACGAGGGATTGAGCACACTGTCACCCTGGCGGTCGGTCGCCCACATCCGCGACCTGCTCATGCACACCAGCGTCCTGCCGCACCGCGACCGGCACCTCTTGCTGTTCGAACGCCGCCTGCCCGAATGGCTCGACGCCATCGAGGACGTCGAACACCGTCAGCTCCTGAACCGCTTCGCTACCTGGCACCTCCTGCGCAAGCTCCGGGCCACCGCCGCCAAGCGGCCCCTCGGCCCCGGAGCCGTCAAAACCGCCCGCACCCAGCTCATCCAGGCAGCCGCCTTCCTCACCTGGCTCGCCGAACGGGACCGCACCGTCGGCAAGTGCACCCAGGCCGACCTCGACGCCTGGTTCGCCCAGGACGCCACCACCCGCCGCGTCGTCCAAGCATTCTGCGCTGGAGCATGAACCACCAGGTCATGCCCCGGTTGAAGGTCCCCATGATCCGCACGGAGAACCCGACCCCGATCAGCCAGCACCACCGCATCGCCCTGATCCGCAAGATCATGACCAGCGACGATCTCCCGCTGATGGAACGGATCGCGGCCGCCCTGATCCTCCTCTATGCCCAGCCCGTCCGTCGGCTCGTCCGGCTCACCGTCCACTACGTCCAGCACGACGGTGACCAGGTCACACTCATCCTCGGTGACCCGCCCACACCGGTTCCCGAGCCCTTCGCCGAGCTCCTACTCGGCTACATACGTGACGGACGCCCGAACCGGCCAGGCGGCACTCTTCCCGCCAGCGACTGGCTCTTTCCTGGACACCGGGCAGGACAGCCCATGGACCCCGCCACCCTCGGCAGACGACTCACCGCTGCAGGCATCCCCACTCTCCACGGCCGGACCGCCACCCTGCGGCAACTCGTCCTTCAGGCACCGCCGTCGGTCGTCGCGGGGATGCTCGGCTACCACACCGTTCACACCGAGGCAGTCGCCGCCCAAGCCGGAGGCACCTGGAAGAAGTACGCCCCCGGTGACCACACTCGGTGACCTCACAGGCCGTCAGCTACTGGAACACCGACCAATCGATCACAGACTCCTACCGATATCATGCCCTCCGTCACTGTGAACGAGGCCAAGAGCGCCGCTGGGTGCGGCTGCCAGGGCTGAAAATGCCTCCACCGGGATGGCGCTGTCGCTCGATTCAGTGAAGGCGCCACACCTGTTGTGTCCGGTAGCGTCAGTCACACCGGCGCTGAGCTGCGCATCCAGGTGAGATCAGCCTGGCGGTACTTCGACGCCTCCGCACTCGCTGACAGCCTCGCCCAGAGCGTGCGGGAGTTCGAAGACAGCAGCCCCGATGAAGGGGTCGGGCAAGCACCCCTGCCCCCGCGGGACAACCCCGAGCTGGCCCTGATCCTCGCCGACGTGCCGGACGCCCTGGCCCAAACCGGCGGAGACCTGTACGCCGTCATCCTCAACGTCGCCGTCAACGCATGGATGGCAGGCCACATCCATGGAGAAGACGGTTGCGACGGCTGCGAAAGAAGCCGCGGCCCCGCCGGCCACGACTGGGAGGCACGCATGCGTAGCATCACCGAGATGCAGCCCAGCATCACCAAATGGTTCGACCAGCACGTGTGGACCACGGCATTCAACGACGCCGGCTACACCGTCACCCGCCACTGACCGCGAACGACTGGGCAAGCGCCCCTCAGGTCCCGCGGGCAAGCCTCGGGCGGCTGACGCCGCCAATGGGTCATGAGATGAAGGCGCCGCTACAGAAAGCGCGGTCACGTGCCAAGGCCCGATAGGTCACCCCTTCCCATCCGTTGAGCTGGTGAGCGAGACGCGAATCGGCTTCGGCTGACAGATAGGCCCGGACCATGTCCTCCCCACCCGTGTCCAACATCTCGGTGAGCTGCTGGCGGATGTTGCTCACGATGCGGTTGGCCTGGACTGCGAAGAGCGGGGCCAGCCCGAAGAGTGCGAAATGGTGGCGAGCCCGGTCGACGAGGACTTGCTCCCAGGCGGGTGGAGGGCTGACGAAGAAGTCGAGCCAGATTGGGCTGCTATCCACGACCCTCGCCTCCAGCCAGGAGTCGTGGTCGACACGGTCCAGGTACGGATGCAGCGGGGTGGACTCGGCGGCCGAGGGCAGCCCTTCTCCCTTGGCATGGTTACAGTCACGGCAGGCTGGCACCAGGTTTAGCGGATCTACGCACAGCGCGGGGAACATCCTCTTGGGCAGGAAGTGGTCCAGGGTACTGACCACGCCATGGCCGCACAGGGGACATCTCTCGTCCAAGGGAGCAGCCTTGATCCGGTCATAGATGGCGCGTCCGTCCTGGTTCGTGACCATGCCGTATTCATAGACCCATCGCACGACGTTGCCTGCTGAGATGCCTGGCACGGTGAACTCCGTGCTGCTCAGTTGGTGTAGACGGCCCTGTCGCGCAGCCTGCCGGAATCGCTCGCCCGCGGCCTCCACGCTGTCACCTGCGGCTTCCAGCAGGCTGCGCCGCTGCCGATCCCTGGTACCGCGTACGCACGTGTCGTAGCTCTCCCGAGCCAAAAGGGCCGGAGGGTCGAGGGGCCACATCAGCGGCGCCTGTCCACGGCTCGGTATGCCAGAAGGATCCGGACCAGTCCCTTCGCCTCCCCGCCGAGCTGTCCCCGGAAGCGGTCCAGGACCTGATCGTAGGACCCCAGATCGTCAACAGCCTTGGCGATCTCGGCGTGGAAGCCAGACTCTCTGACCTCCAGACCGAAGATTTCGTGAGTGAGCACCCCAACGTTTTCCCCATAGGTCTCAAGAGAAGGGCGCACTGGCGGGTGGCGGTCCCAGCGGCTGACCTTCCATACACAGGAACGAGGAACTTCCTGCAGGACCACGGGGGAGTGGGTACCGATCAACGCGACGCCGTTGCGGTCAGTCAGCAGATCCGACAGGGCCCTGATGAAGGACGCGAGCAGTGGTGGATGCAGGTGGGCTTCGGGCTCGTCCAGGAGCACGAGGGACTGCTCGGCCACGGTTTCCACCAGCCGTGTGATGGTCAACAGTACGATCGCGTGCCCCGAGCTGAGGCCTGCGAAGATCGAGTGGGCATCTCGCTCGTCCTGCTTAAGGAAGTACTTGCGCCGCTGCACCGCGCGGGCGAACTCATGGATTGGGGAGTCGTAGAAGTACGGATCGCTGCTCAGCATGTCCAGGGCATCTATCCACCGACTGATCCGCCCGGCGGCCTTGACCTCCTTGACACTCTTGACGAACTCAGTGCTCAGGTCGTCGTACGACTTGCGGTCTCTGGTGGGGCGCCCAAAGACGTCGACCTTGGCCAGTCCCACATATGTGTACGACACGGCTGCCTCGACTGGATCAGCGGGCAGCTGCTCGCCAGGAACATCTTTGTCCTCATCCCACCCCTTCTTCGTCTTCGGGTGGTCCTCGTCGTCCCCTGTTTCTGTCTCGACGTCCTCATGGGCGGGGTCGAAGGCACTGAACGTGACGGATACGACGTTCGTGAACGATCCACCCCCATCACCGGCCCAGACGATCTCACCCGCGTCGCCGGACTCCGCGCCCGGGTTCACCACTGCCGCGCCGATATTGCTCAGCAGCGTTGTCTTGCCCACGCCATTGCGGCCGATCAGAACGTGGATGTTAGTTGGAGGCCGAGAGTGCGGTGTGACCGAGAAAGACAGTCGCTCCACGTGCGTCTCGATGTCCTCCGGGGTCACGTAGTCGAAGTGGTAAGCCGTCAGCCGGTGCCCACCCTGCGTGATGCGCCGGAACTGGCCCTCGGCCGTCTGCGGCTCGACGCTGCGCAGCAAGGACGTGTTCGTCACGTCCCAGAACTTGGCGTCTTCGAAAGCGGTGGAGCTGAACGCGATGTCACACAGAGCTTCAAGAATCTCCACGCGCGCAGAGGGATCGAGCCTGTTGATGTTCTCGTAGTAGGCGACGTCCTGCCCTAGCGAGAACCAATAGAGCCGATGGTCCAGCCCTGTCAGGTGATGGAATTCGCCCTTCTCGAGCGGCCTTTCACCCCGGATAAGGTCGGCGTAACCGATCTTCACGAGTCCCAATTCCTTGACAGGCCCAGTGGCGCCACTGAACGAGAGCTTGTACAGGGTCAGGTAGCCGTCGTCACCCCCGCCTTCGCCCCGCGGCTCCAAGAAGCAAGCCTGCTGCCGCTCCCGCGGCCGTTGCCTTGAATCCAGCACGATGAAGCGCACGCACCCTCCTCAGAACGGACCACTGAAGCACTCATCCGCCATCGAGAACAAGCTCGCACATCACGGGTGCTTTGAGTCAGGCAGCGGAGGGCTTGCCCACCGAGCCGGAGGGGGGCCTTCCCCCGTGATGGTGGACACGCTTCGTTGATCACGCGGCGAGCGTGAGCTTGGCCGCATGGTGCCAGCGTTCGTATTCGTTGGGGCTGAGGTGGCCGTTGGCGGAGTGCCGGCGGCGGGTGTTGTAGCGGGCCAGCCAGGCAAATACTGTCCTTCTGCAGGTGCTGGCGTCGCCGTAGTCGCGGGAGCCCTGGAGGGTCTCGCGTTTGAGGGAGGCGTGGAAACTCTCGCACGCCGCGTTGTCCGCGCTGGTGCCGACTGCACCCATCGACCGGGTCACCCCGAGCTGGTCGCAGAGGCCGGCGAAGGCGCGGGAGCCGTATTGGGCTCCGTGGTCGGAGTGGAACACGGCGCCGTCCAGGCCGCCGCGGGTCGGGACCGCCATCTGCAGTGCGTCGGCGACCAGGCCGGTGCGCATGTGGTCAGCGATGGACCAGCCGACGACCTTGCGGCTGAAGCAGTCCAGCACGGTCGCGAGATAGAGGAACTTCCCGCCTGCGAGCGGGAGATACGTGATGTCACCCATGTATTTCCGCCCCGGCTCGGTGGCGGTGAAGTCCCGCTGGAACAGGTCCGGAACCTGTGAGCCGGCCGGTTCTGGGACGGTGGTGCGCACGCGTCTGCGCAGGCGGATGCCGGTGATGGAGAACGTCCGCATGACGCGGGCGACCCGCTTTTCGTTGATCCGCAGGCCCTTCGCGCGGAGCTCGGCGGTCACCCGTGGGGAGCCGTAGGCGCCGCCGGACTCGCCGTGGACGTCGCGGATCCGCTCGGCCAGGAACCGGTCCTCGCTCTGACGGGACGCCCTCGTCTCCCTGCCGGAGAGCCACTTGTAGTAGCTGGACCGGTTCAGGCCCAAAACCTCGCACAGCCGTTTCACGCCGTAGGCGTCCCGGTGGTCGGCGATGAACTGGATACGGCTCACCAGTTGGTCTCCCCGGCGAAATACTTGGCCGCCTTGCGGAGTATGTCCCGCTCGGTCGCCAGCTTCCGCTCATTCGCCTCGAGCTCGGCCACCCGGGCCTCCAACTGTCGGATCCGCTCGTCCGGATCGGCGGGCGATGCCGTCTGCCCGGCCCGGGCCGCCGGCGTCCCGCCCGCAGACGGGGCAGCAGTGGCGACACCGCGGCGTTCGCGGTCCCGCAGCACCCACTCACGCAGGGTGGCCCGGTTGATGCCCAGGTCGGCGGCGATGCTCTTGTACGTCGCCCTGGGCGTGGACTCGTACAAGGCCACGGCATCGGCCTTGAACTCGTCCGAGTGGTCCTTCATCGCCATCGGCGGTCTTCTCGCTTCCTCCGGATCAAGCAGATCCAGTATCAGCGTGTCCACCACTCAGGGGGAGGCCCCGGGCTTGCCCAGCTCTTCACGCTGCCAAGAGGTTGGTGAGAGGGGACGGCATTGGCGCAACTCCCGGTGACGTGCATGTCCTGCTTCGCGAGCGCCGGTGCCTCGCACACTGCTGCGCTCGACGTAGATTCGGATGCGTGAACGACTCCGTCAGACGTATCGATCCCTCGGCCGACCCCGCATCGGCGGCGATCATGCTCGGCTGCAACCCGAATCAGATCGGCCCATGCGCACGCTGCCAGGGACTCACCGTTCGATACGGCAGCAACGCCCAGCGGCTTCTCTGGGTGTACAGGTGTGGCGCGAGGCGAAGTGCGTTGTCTTGATGCAGCTCAGCGCCGGTGTCGTCGACGGTAGCGGATGCGACATGTGTGGTGCCATCGCCGGTTCGGGCGAACCGGGTGCCGGTGGATGACGTCACGGAGATAGACGGGAGCGGCTCCGCGTCCGCGAGGTTTGTGGCGCAACGCGGGCGCGGAGGACGGGCGGGTGTGGCGATCCGGGGCGGACCGTAGGGGGGGGCGAGGGAGCCTGTCAGTGTGTGATCACTGGCATGTGCGTCTCGGCGTCTGCAGTCGAGTTGGTTGCCGATCGGCCCACGTTGACGAGGGTCAGGGCGAGTGCGGCGGCGGCGATCAGGATGCCGACGGCGAACCAGATGGCGTTGGCGTAGCCGTGCACCATGGCCTCCAGCTGGACGAGCTGTTGCTGGGGCTTGGTGGTGGCGGCCTGGATGTGGTCCTTGACGTAGGCGGTGGTCGCAGAGGCGGCGATGGTGTTGAGCAAGGCGGTGCCGATCGCGCCGCCGACCTGCTGGGAGGTGTTGACCATGGCGGAGGCGACGCCGGCGTCGCGGGCCTGGACGCCGTAGGTGGCCAGGGACATGGCCGGCATGAACGCCGTGCCGATGCCCAGGCCGAGGAGCAACTGCGCGGGCAGGAGCAGCGCGGTGTAGGAGGAGTCGATCTCCAGTTGGGTGAGCAGGAGCATGCCGGCCGCCGCGGTGAGGAAGCCGGGGCCCATCAGCAGGCGCGGCGCGACCCGGGTCATGAGGCGGGCGCCGATCTGAGTGGACCCCGCGATCATGCCTGCGATCAGCGGCAGGAACGCGAAGCCGGTCTTGACCGGGGTGTATCCCTTGACGACCTGCAGGTAGTAGGTCAGGAAGAGGAACATGCCGAACATGGCGATGATCGCCATGCCGAGGGAGAGGTAGACGCCACCACGGTTGCGCTCGGTGATCACGCGCAGGGGCAGCAGCGGAGCCTCGACGCGGGACTCGGTGACGACGAAGGCGAGCAGCAGGACCGCGGAGGCGATGAACAGGCCGATGGTCACGGAGTCGCTCCAGCCGTCCGATTCGGCACGGGTGAAGCCGTAGACGAGGGCGACGAGGCCGAGGGCGGACAGGAGCACGCCGGGGATGTCGAGGGGGGAGCGGTTGCGGCCGCCTTCGGGCTCGCGGATGACGAGCCAGGTGCCGACTGCGGCGATGAGGGCGAACGGGATGTTGACGAAGAACGTCCAGCGCCAGTCGAGGTATTCGGTGAGGAAGCCGCCGAGGATCAGGCCGACGGCGCCGCCGCCTCCGGAGATCGCACCGTAGATGCCGAACGCCCGGGCGCGTTCCCTCGCATCGGTGAACATCACGGCGAGCAGGGACAGCGCGGCAGGAGCGAGGACCGCACCGAACAGGCCCTGCAGCGCGCGGGCGCCGAACATCGTCGCGCCGGTGGTGGCCACGCCACCCAGTGCGGAGGCGGCGCCGAAGCCGATGAGGCCGATGAGGAAGGCGCGCCTGCGGCCCCACAGGTCGGCGATGCGGCCGCCGAACAGGAGCAGACCGCCGAAGGCCAGGGCGTAGGCGGTGACGACCCACTGCCGGTTGCCGTCGGAGATGCCCAGGTCGGCCTGGGCGGAGGGCAGGGCGATGTTCACGATGGTGGCGTCGAGCACGACCATGAGCTGGGCGAGTGCGATGAAGACGAGCGCCCTCCAGCGGTTGGCGTCACTGCTCGGGGCGGCGGAGGCTTTTCGGGCTGATTCGGACATGGGGGTACCCACTTCGGGACTTCGTGACGGAGAGAGAAGAAAGAGAGGAGGGTCCCGGGCCCGGCGGCGGACTGGGAGATCGTCCGGGCTGCCGGGCCCGGGAGGCGCGCCGATCCCGTCCCCACGGATCCGGCGCGGCGGGGCGCCCCCGCTCATGGGCGACCCCGGTCTGAGGCGGCGTGTGGAGCAGGAGGGGGCGGGCTGTCAGGAGTAGGAGGCGCCCGCGGGGCCGCGGACGGCTGCCTCGGCCAGTTCCTTCACGTGCTGCGCGGAGACGGGGACGCCGGGTGACTGGGCGGCCCAGTGCTGCAGTTCTTCGGCGTCGAGTCCGGCGGGCGGCTGGCCCAGGTAGGGGAAGCCGTACAGGGCGGTGTTGGGTCCGCTGCGCCAGCTGTCGGCGAGGGTGCCGATGTCGACGGTGTCGTAGCCGAGGACGTCGAGCAGTTCGGTGGCCTGCTGCTTGGCGGTTGCGTCGTCTCCGGCGAGGGGCAGGGCGGAGCGGTTGGGCGTGCCGGAGGGGCGGGCGAGGGTGAGCAGCTGGTGGAAGCCGAGGTTGTTGAACGCCTTGACGACGTGGGCGCCGGGCAGGTGCCGCTGGACGAGTTCGCTGGAGGTCAGCTCGTTGCTGTCGAGTGCGTCGATGTGGCCGTCGCGCTCGGGGTAGTAGTTCGTCGTGTCGATCACGGTCTTGCCGACCAGTATGTCGGCGGGCAGCCGGCCGTATGCCTTGAGCGGTATCGCGGCGACGACCAGGTCGCCGGCCTCGGCCGCTTCTGCGGGGGTGGCGGCTCGGGCATGGCCGCCGAGTTCGGTGACCAGTCCGGCGAGGGTATGCGGGGCGCGGGAGTTGGCGAGGACGACGTCAAGGCCAGCGGTGACGGCGCGGCGGGCCAGCGTGCCGCCGATCATGCCGCTGCCGATGAACCCGAGGGTTGTGGGCATGGGGGATCACTCCGTCTGGTGGGAGGGGGTATTCCGGCCCTGCGAGGGCCTGCGGGTCCGAGGAATCCGGAGTCCACGGCCGAGGGGGCGGGGGGAGCCGGGCTGCGGCGCAGAGGGGGCCGGAGGCGATGTGGCAGGAAGAGATCTGCCACCGAGGAGATGAGTGGGCTGATACGTCGGTGGGGCACGCCGGGATCTGATGGGTTTCGATGTTGTTCAGCCCTGTGCGGCGCGAGAGAGTTCCTCCCATTCGGCCCAGGTCTGCAGGCGTTGCGCGTACAGGCCCTTGACGAGGTCGACGGGCTGGCTGCCGAAGAGGACCCGCAATGGCGGGTTCTCCGCGTCGACGATCCGCAGAAGGGCGCGGCCGGCTGCGGCCGGATCGGCGGGCTGCCTGCTGTCCCGCAGTGCCTGTATGGCCTTGTGGAACTCCTCGTAGGCAGGGTGGGGCGCGGCTTGCACGGCGGAGCTGTCCGCCCAGTCCGTGTCGAAGCTGCCCGGTTCCACGAGGGTGATCTTGATGCCGGTTCCCTGTACCTCCTGGGTGAGGGCCTCGGTGAAGCCCTCCAGGGCCCACTTGGAGGCGGCGTAGCCGCCGACAAACGGGAAAGCGGTGATCCCGTTGACGCTGGAGATCTGGACGATGTGGCCCAAGCGCTGTTCGCGCAGCAGCGGCAGGGCCGCCTGCGTGACCCAGAACGCGCCGAAGAAGTTGGTCTCCATCTGGGCGCGCATCTGTTCTTCGGTCAACTCCTCGATCATGCCGAAGAGGCCGTAGCCGGCGTTGTTGACCACCACGTCCAGGCGGCCGAAGTGCTGATGTGCAGTGGTGACCGCGGTGGTGACAGCGGCCCTATCGGTCACGTCGAGGGGCAGCGGCAGTACGGCGTCGCCGTACTGTTCGACCAGATCGCCGAGGGACTTCGGGTCGCGAGCGGTGGCTGCGACCTTGTCGCCGCGGCCGAGCGCCGCCTCGACGAACGCGCGGCCGAGGCCGCGGGACGAACCGGTGACGAACCAGATCTTGGTCATGGAGTTCTCCATTTATCGGGTTTTGGGCAGGCCGGGAGACCAACGCTGCGTGCTGAGGGCCCGCTGCCGTGTGGCGTCAGCCGTGATGGGGGCTTGTAGAGGGCACTGGCGAGTCGGCTCGGGGACCCCGGCCGTCCGGGCTGCACGCGCACAGAGGCCGGGCTGCCGTCGTCTCGCGCGGGCGGCCGGCCCTCGCCCACCGCTGTGGCTGTGGGAGCCGGGCAACCCTGATCAGGCTTAGCGTGGGAGTCCCGTGGCGCGGGAGATGACGGTGTCGAAGGCGCGGTCGGACACGAGGCGCCGCAGGGCGATGAGCGGGCGGGCGCCGAAGCCGGTGGCGTAGCGGGTCTTGGGACGGCGGGCGGTGACGGCCTTGCCGATCGCGTCGGCGATCACCTGGGGCGGGGAGTTGCGCTTGGTGTTGGCCTCGGAGCGCAGCGAGGAGGCCACGGCGTCGGCCTGCTTGGCGTAGGCACCCGCAGTGGAGGACTTCTCCAGCTGGTCGGCGGCGATGCCGCCCCACTCGGTGGCGATGCCGCCGGGCTCGATGACGACGACGTCGATGCCGAAGGGCTTGGCCTCCAGGCGCAGGCAGTCGCTGAGGGCTTCGAGGGCGAACTTGGTGCCGTGGTACCAGCCGCCCAGCGGGGTGTAGATCTTGCCGCCCATGGAGGTGATGTTGACGATCGTGCCGGAGTGCTGGGCGCGCATGTGCGGCAGGGCGAGCTGGGCCAGGCGCATGGCGCCGAAGACGTTGACCTCGAACTGGCGGCGGGCCTCGTCCATCGGGACGTCCTCGATGGCGCCATAGGAGCCGTAGCCGGCGTTGTTGACCAGCACGTCGATGCGGCCGGTCTCGGCAACGATGCGGTCGATGCCGGCGCGCATGGAGTCGTCATCGGTCACGTCCATGGCCAGCGGGCGGACGCCGCGGTCGGCCAGCTGCTGCAGGCGGTCGGTGCGGCGGGCCGCCCCGTAGACGGTGTAGCCCAGGGACTGGAGCTTGAGGGCGGTGGCCTCACCGATGCCGGAGGAGGCACCGGTGACGAGAGCGGTCTTGGCGGTCATGGGGACTTCCTGTCAAGTAAGATGAACTCCGGTTCACCATCCATCATGAACCCTGGTTCACGTTAATGCAAGCCGAGACGCCCACCCGCAGGAGAGCCCATGGCCCAGACCCGAGCACCGCGCGCCGACGCGGTCCGCAACCGCAAGAAGATCCTCGACGCCGCCCGCGAACAGATCACCCTGCACGGCCCCGACGCAGGAATGGACGAGATCGCCGCCGCGGCGGGCGTGGCCGTGGGCACCCTGTACCGGCATTTCCCGACCAAGACCGACCTGGTCGCCGCCGTCATCGCCGAATACACCATGCATGTCGCCGAGGCCGCCGAGTCCGCCTGCGAACGCCTCGCCTCCGGTGCCCGCGCTGTGGACGAGATCAGCGACTTCCTTGCCCGCGTCACGGAGGCGACCGCCACCAACCACGCCGTCAAGGCCGCCGCTCGCGCCCTCGGCGCCGACCCCGTCGACCGGGACGCCGAAGCCCGCGCAGGCGCCGCGCTGGCCGCGCTGATCCAGGCAGGCCAGACCGACGGAGACATCCACCAGGACGTCACCGTCGACGACATCTACCTGCTCTTCAGCACCGCCCCCACCGACCAGCCACCCGCCGCCCGCGCCCGCTGGCTCACCCTGGTCCTCACCGGTCTGACCACCCACACACGAACCGGAGACACCGGGACTGGCTCATAACCGACTGCCTTCCAGCAGGGGCGGCCAGGCGTGTTGCACAGCGGTACGGACAGCCCAGCGCGGCGATCAGGCCCGGCAGGCCCACGTCGGCCCAGTTGCATCAGCCACGCTGGTTCAGGGCGCGGGTGAGGTCGCGGTTCGCGGCCCGGGCGGCATCGAGTTCTGCCTGCCGCTCCTCCAGAGCCTGAGCCAGTTCAATGTTGCGCTGTTCCAGCTGGATGATCGTCTGCCGGAGTTCCTCGGTGCCGGCCGGGCTGCCCAGACCGGACTCGCTCCACGCCTGGTTCCCGAGGTGCCGTGAAAGGCGGTTCTCCAGTTGCTGGACCCGTGCGGGCAGACGGGCGGCGCGGGCATTGGCGTTGGCCAGGTCCGCCTCCAGCGACGTCCTGGTGACCGTCCCAGGTTCCGGCGTCTCACCGGCCGACCGAATGCCGGCCGCGTGGAGGAGCTCCAAGAGATCGCGGTGGCGGTAGAGGAAGGTGCGGTCGACACCGGCTGCGCGGGCGATGGCTGAACACGGTTGCGGCGCCGTTCGGTGCTGGCCTCGCGGCCGTCGCCCATCGCAGAGGTCACGTCAGAGTCCTTGTCGGGTGGACGTCGGGAACGGGCTGGCGGACACGGGGCATGCCGAGCATGACGGTGCGGCTGCGACGGACGAGGGTGACGGCCTGTTCGATCTGGGCGCGGTCCTCGGGGGTGAGGTCTTCAAGGTCGCTCTGGACGCGTTCAATCAGGCGGCGCACCCGGCGGATCTCTTCCTGGGAGGGCATGGCCTGGGTCCGGGCCCAGTCGTCGGCCTCGAACGCGGACATCAGTCGTTCGCGGCTGCGGAGCAGATCGGAGAGGTGGGCCTGGAGGTCGGGGAGGTAGGAGACGTCGGTGGAGAAGTGCTCGCAGCCCAGGCAACGGAAGCGCAGCGGGCAGGCGTGGCCACCGGCCGCGACGTTGGAGGGTTCACGGCACACGCCGTAGGGGGTGGCGACCTCGCCGATCGCGCGGCGGACATGTTCGGAGTCGAGCAGGCTCTTCGCGGTGCGCCAGACACGGTTGCCGTGCCGGTCGAACTGGAGGGCGGTGACCCGGTCGACGGCTTCGCGTCGGCGTTCCTCGCCGACGCGGTAATAGCCCATGGTGGTATGGATCGCCCGGTGGTCCATCAGCTCCTTCAGCACGTCAACCGGGACGCCCGCGTCGGCGTGCCGCTGGGCATAGCAGTGACGGTAGGCGTAGGGGAAGATCCGGGTCTAGTCGAACGGCACGAGCTGCGTGACGCGCGTGTCTGGGTGGACGACGACCACCGGCACCAGGAGATCGGGGGAGGGAGTTCACCCAGGCCCGGTGCTGGGTGGAGATGTCCACGAGGGGTTTGGTGCCTTCCGGGTTGGTCTTGGGCCGGGGAAGAAGTCGCAGCCGGTTCTGGTCGGCGGTGGGGAAGCGCTCGAGGACGCGCTGCTGCTGGCGGCGGATGGTCGCGGCGGCCTCGGCTCCGATCGGCAGGCGCCGGCCGAGCCGGTACGCCTTGTGGTTGTCGTAGACCAGGACGTCCGAGCCGTCCGAGTCCTGCTCCAGGCAGTTGAGGGCCAGGGTGTTGATCTCGTCAGGGCGCCGTCCGGTGTCGATGAGCAGCTCGGTTGCGACGCGGACCTCGATGCTGCTCATGGCCTCCAGTTCGTCGAGGCGGGAGCAGAGCTCGCGCATCACCTCGTCCGGGAGGTCACGCCCGGCCTCGGTGTCCTCCGGCTCGTCGGGCATGTCTTCCGGCGAGATCGCGAAGTCGGCTGGCATCCCTTCCAGCAGTTGCCCGGGCGTGGTGAGACCGAGGGCGCGGAAGCGGAGCAGGACCCGGCGGACGAACCGGGTGAAGGCCAGACGCCGGGCCGGGCTGATCCGTCCGGTCGAGGTGAAGTAGCCCATGCGGTTGGTGAACGCGACGACGTCACTGCGTCCCCATGCCGCGGGCACCGCGCCACGGTCCGGACGCTGCTGGCCCGGCCGAGGAGTAGTCGTCGCCGTAGGCTGATGGTGCTCGGGGCTGAACCGGAGGTCGCGTCATGCCTCGGAGCATTTGGTCAGGTGCCATCAGCTTTGGCCTGGTCACGGTCCCTATCCATGTCCAGTCAGCCACCGAGGACCACTCGATCCGTTTCCACCAATACCACCTGGAGGACAAGGGCCGGGTCCGCAACCGCAAGATCTGCGAACTGGACGAGCGCGAGGTCCCGAACGCGGAGATCGGCAAGGGCTACGAGCTGTCGAAGACCCAGGTCATCCCCATCACGGATGAGGAGCTCCGCGACCTGCCGCTCCCGACGGCGAAGGCCATCGAGATCGAGGCGTTCGTGCCGCTGGAGTCCATCGACCCCATCCGGATCGGCGAGGGCTACTACCTCGCCCCAGATGGGCAGGTCGCGGCCAAGCCGTACAAGCTCCTCAGGCAGGCCTTGGAGAGGTCTTCGAAGGTGGCCGTCGCGAAGTACGCCTGGAGCGGGAGGGAAAGGCTCGGCCTCCTGCGGGTCCGAGGCGATGCGATCGTGCTGCACGCGATGCGCTGGCCGGACGAGATCCGCGACCCCTCCGAACTGCTCCCGCCGCCCGTCGACGTGTCGGACGAGGAGATCGACGGCGCGCTCACCCTCATGGAGACGATGACCCGCGAGGACCTTGAGGGCCCAGAGTTCGAAGACAGCTACACCGAGGCCATGGCGAAGATCATCGAGGCGAAGAGGGAGGAGAAGCCTCTCCCGGAGGCGCCCAAGCCGGAGACGCCGGGCCAGGTCCTCGACCTCATGGCGGCGCTGAACGAGTCCGTGGCCCAGGCGAAGGCAGCCCGCGGCGAGGACGCGGCCGTGCACGAGATGCCCGGGGCGAAGAAGAAGGCCCCCTCCAGGAAGACGGCCGCGAAGAAGCAGCCGGCTAAGAAGACCGCGGCGAAGAAGACGGCGGCCCGCAAGCCCCGCAGCGCCTGACTCACCCCTCCAGGTAGCGGGGCGCGCTGTCCGGCCGGCGGTGCGGGCAGGCCGGTACGCCGTCGGTGAGCGCGCGCAGGGCCGTCGCCCGGTCGACGTCCTTCGAACGCTTCCCCGCGTTCCAGCAGTCGCCGGTGTGCACGTACACCGGGTCCTGGCCGGACAGGCCGCGCTCGATCAGCCAGTCCGGTGCGTGAGGCCGGGCCGCGAGGCTGTGCTGCCGCCCCGCTTCCCGCCAGTCCTGCGTGGAGATGCACCGGTCGATCTGGGTGAGCTGCTGAGGGGATCGGCGCGTATAGGGGCCGTGACGGATCCCGCGTCACCCTGGACGACGACGCGGCGGGCATCGGCTGACGAGCTGGCCGGAGGGGCCGTAGCCGGACGGCGGCAGCCTCTTGGCAGGGCCGTTCGTCCTTGCTCTGGAGCCGACGATCGCGGCCGGTGGGTAGGTGAAGCCGTAGTCGCGGCGAAGCGGTTGGCTTGTGCCGCAGACCCTGTCGGATGGGAGCCAGAACCCGTTCGCGACCGACGCCATCTGCTCCTGCGACAGATGCAGCCGCCATCGCCCCTTACTGCGGTCACGCAGGGCCTTGCGGACCTGCTCGTCCAGCCCCGGGGCCGGCGGGGTCCTCAACTTCTCGGCCATGCCGACGAACACTCGCAGCGCCTCCATCTGTGGCGGCAGGAGATCCCCCACCGCTCGCCCGCCGCTTCCGTAGGGTCATGGGGGGCCACTGGCGGGGCGGATGGCCCGGAGGCTGCGGTCGGCCCCGGCGTCAACGCCACCCCGCATGGGCCAGGAAGATCGGGACGGGGTGCACGGCCGGATGATGCGCGCCATGATCGACGCGTCCGGGACCGGCGGCGTCGGCGCCACCGACGGCATCGCCGGGGCCCGCCATGTTCCTGCTCGGCCTTGGTGCCTCCTTCGTCACCGGCACCGACCTGCTCGTGGACGGCGGTGTGGTCGCGGCCGTGCGTTCCGGCTGCCTCGCCGGGGACGCCTGACGGGCGGCGGGAGATCGAAGCCCGGCCTGTGCGAGTGCGCCATCGAATCGCGCCAGGCTTCGGATCCCGTGCGTGAGTTCGTCACCGCCGTGATCGGCCGGGGACGCATCGGAGCGAGGGGGTGAACGACATCCCGCGGGGCGGGAGCGTGCGCGCCTCGGCCTTCCGGGTGGGCCTTGTGTGCCGTGAGCTGCGACACCCTCGCCGGCCGGATCTCCGCGCGGCGGCCGCGGACCCATCGGTCAGGCACCAGGATGCCTGCCCGCCCGCACCGGGTTCTGCCTTGCCCCCTCAAGCTACTACCTGTAAGTTACGAATGGTAATAACGTGGGAGTCCGGAGCGAGAGGGGCGTACATGCCAGGGGCCGGCTCGGAGAGTCCCGTGAAGCGGCAGCGGGTGTCGGCCGCGACGCGGAAGGAGTTGCTGCTTCAGACCGCGCTGCGGATGGCGCGGGGGGAGGGGGCCGGTTCCCTGACGCTGGCCCGGCTCGCGGATGCCTGCGGTGTCAGCAAGCCGATCTCCTACCAGCACTTCGGCTCCCTCGCCGGGCTGCTGCGCGCCATGCTCCAGCGTGTCGGAGCCGAGTACGAGGACAGCGTCATGGAAGTGATGGCCGCTTACCGGGAAACCGGGACCGCGGCCGACGGCGCGCTGCGGGCACTGTGCGACACCTACATCGCCTGCACGCTGGAGAACGGAGCCCTCCACGCGGACATCGGCGCCGTTCTTGTTGCTGTGGGCGAGGCGCCCGGTGCCGTGTACGCGGACGACGCCGGACGCTACTGCCCTGTCGTGGCCGAGCTGACCGGGGTCGATCAGCGCACCGCGTACGCCCTGACCGCGGCCTTCCTGGGTGCCGCGGACCGCCTGTGCGAAGCGGTCATGGCCCGTCGTCTGCGCCGGGACGAGGCCGCGGACGTCCTGATGCGGCTGTTTGCGACACCGGCCCGCTGAGACTGCCCGACCGCCGAACGGAGAACTCCGCATGGAAGCGGTGCTGATCAACCCCACCAAGCAGGGTGCCGACAAGTTCCACATCGCAACGGTGCCCACCCCTCAACCGGCCGCGGGAGAGGTGCTCGTCGAGGTCAAGGCCGTAGCGCTCAGTGCCTGGGAGAAGCACTTCGCCCAGGACGACGATCCCCGCTCCCTGGCCCGCAGAACGAGGAGGAGAAACGTCAACCTCGGCCTGCAGTTCTCCGGTGTCGTGCGCTCGGACGGCCGGCGCTTCGCACCAGGGCAGCGGGTCATGGGCGGCCCTCATCTGACGAAGGGTGAGAAGGCTCTGGCTCAGTACGTGGCCATCCGTGAGGAGTACCTCGCCGAACTCCCCGACATTCTCGGCTTTCCGGAGGCCGCGGCCCTTCCTGTCGGTGCGGAGACCGCGCTGACCGGCCTGGACAAGGCCGCACCGCAGCCCGGGGACAGTGTTCTTGTCGTCGGCGCGAGCGGCGGTGTGGGCGTGTACGCCGTGCAGATCGCCGCCGCTTGCGGCGCCGACGTCACCGCGATCGGCGGCCGGAACTCCGTTGCGCGCCTGAAGGAACTCGGCGCGACGACCGCACACTCCTACCGCGGCACAGCCTTCGGCGACCTGACCGGAACCTACGACTGCGTCTTCGACCTCTCCGGCCGGCTGCGCTTCGGCCAGGTGACGAGGAAGCTGTCCCGGACGGGGGTCTTCGTCAATGTCAATCCGCAAAAGGACCTCGTGGGCATGGCTGCGTCGCTGTTCAGCAGGAGGAAGGCGCCGTTCGTCTACGTCCCGCACTCCTCGGCCGCGGCACAGACCCGCGTCCTGGACATGGTGGTCCGTGGTGAGATCGCGCCCGTCGTGGAAGCGGTCCATGAGATCGGCCGGTTCCGCACGGCCTTCACCGACCTGATCCGCAACGAGCGGTTCGGCAAGATCGTCATCTCCTACTGAGGGCGTCCGCTCTCCCGTGAACGGTGCGAGGCGTTCCTGGCCGAGGCCTGTGCGGCCGCGCTGGCGGTGGAGGCCGGGGAGGGGAGGGCCCCGCTGCCGCTTGTCCCTGATGATCGGCCGATTGGCACGCGGCGTCCGTTACGTCTGCGCCGAGGGCCCGGTCACACAGACGGTCCCCGCGACCCTCAACCGGCTCCGCGAGGTCGCCGGCCCTTATCTGTCGGCCGAACGGGTCGACGAGTACATCCCGCATGCGTCCCGAGCGGTGGGTGGCGTCCGACCTGTGCACGATATGAGACCGCTCCACTCATGATCGAGCCCCTTCCCGGCCGCCGGCGTACTCCCGTGTTCGAGAATCGGCATCAGCTCCAGATGCTCGCCGGGCCGCCGACGGCGGTCATGTTCCCGGCCGCCGGCGTACTCCCGTGTTCGAGAATCGGCATCAGCTCCAGATGCTCGCCGGGCGGTCGACGGCGGTCATGATGTCGAACTGCTCCCTCAGTCGGCGCGCGCAATGCGCCGCAGCGGGCTCACCCTGGAAACGCTCCGCCCCCTCGCCCAGCGGGTGCTGAGCCACCGGTGCCCCTGAGCCGGTGCCACGCGTTCGGCCGACGCTGTCAGGCGGGGCCGGTGTCCCGCCCCGGGAAGCCCGCCTGCCCGAACGCGCCCTCGGATCAGTGCGGGCCCGGCTGGCAGCCGACGCCCCGGCAGCCCTGTATGCGGGGCTGCTGGAGCACGACCCGCGCCGGGTCATCGTCGCCGACGCCCGCCGTCACGGCGTGCCCGTGCTGCCCGTCGACGTCAATCACTCCCGGCCCCGGCACAGCGTGGAGGAGACGGAGCAGGGCTTCGGCGTGCGGCTGGCCCTGTTGACGGTCAAGGGCATCAGCGGGGGCGAGGTCGACCGTCTCACGGCTGGCCGGTCCTGCACCGGGCTGCAGGATTTGTGGCTGCGCGCTCGCCCCTTGCTGCCGATCGCACAGCGGCTGATCCGCGGGGAGCCCTCGGTGAGCTCGCTTGAGACCTGATCCGCCGCGACCTGCTGCTGCAGGCCACCGAGTTGCACCGGCACTCGCGCACCCGCACGGGCAGCGACGGGCAGCGACGGGCAGCGACGGGCAGCTCCCACTTGGCGGCGAGCTCGTCACCGCGACACCTGCCGGGCTGCCCGAGATGACCGGCCGCGAGAAGGTCAGTGCCGAGTTCGGGACGTTGTCCATCGACGTCGCCCATCACCTGATGGAGCACCGCTGCCGGCTGCTTGCGCGAGTTCGGCGCCACCGCATGCCGCCCGTATGCGCGGCATGATTCCCGGGCAGAAGGTATTCGTCGCCGGGGTGCGGGCCTGCACCCGGCCCCCTCCCGTCCCGTCCGGCAAACGGGTCATCTTCGTCTCCTTCGAGGACGGCTCCGGCTTGGTGGGCGGCATCGCCTTCTTCGAAGACTCCCACGAGACGTGCGCGCACACCGTCTTCCACTGCGGCCTGTTCCTGGTGCGCGGCATGGTCGATGCCCGCGGGCCGGCGCCGTACGGTCGTCGGCGAGATGGTGCGGGATCTGGATGACGTCGCCGCCGCCCGCCGCGACCACGGCCCCCGGGCCGTCCTCGGCCTGCTCGGCAGCCCCGCGCCTGCGCCCTTCCCGGTCCCAGCGGCCGTACTGCGGCGGACCCTCGCGGACGGCATTGCCGGGGCCCGCCTGCGCCTCTATGCCGACCGGATCCAACGGGTTTTGTGATTCTCGTAGGGCCCATGGCTCGAACCCGATACAGAAGGCTCGGCGGCGAACAGCTTGGAGTGGAACGCGATCGAGGCTTCGGGGTCGGCGACGTGCAGGGCGGGCTGGACACGGGACCTGGCAGGCTACTTCGACCAGGCCCACTTCGGCCGCGAGTTCCGGGCGTTTCCCGGGCTCAGGCCGGCCCGGTGCGTCGAAGTCCGGAGGCGGTTCCTGGGCGGACATCGCGGCAGCGTGCTGGACGGCCAGCTGCTGCTGGCCGGTTGTTTTCTTACAGGAGCGACGGCTTGCGGCATGCTGGTTTGGGGCATCCCGTAGCAGAGGAGGGTCGCGTGGGCAGGGTGGTCATGTACGGCTCGGTGTCGGTGGACGGCTTCGTCGCGGACGGGAATGACCGGCCCGGACCGCTGTTCGACTGGTTGTCCGGCGGTGACGTCCCGTTGGACGAGAGCGGCGAGGTGAAGGTGTCGCAGACGTCCTACGACTACATCCGGCCGTACTGGGACCAGATCGCAGTCACGATCGTCGGCCGCCGCGTTTTCGATCTGACGGACGGCTGGGACGGGAAGCCTCCGGGCGGTGTCGGCCACGTGGTCGTCGTGTCGCACCGGCCCATGCCCGGGGGCTGGGACCCCGGGGCGCCGTTTCATTTCGTCGACGGCGTCGAGGCAGCCGTGGCCGGGGCGCAGGAGCTTGCGGGTGACCGCATGGTCGAGGTCGCCGCCGGCGACGTCGGTGGCCAGGTGCTTGCCGCGGGCCTGATCGACGAGGTGCGCATGGACGTCGTACCCGTTGTGTTCGGGTCCGGCAAGCGCTACTTCGGGTCGGTCCGTGCGCAGCACCTGTTGGAGGATCCTGACGTGGTGATTCAGGGCGACCGGGTGCTTCATCTGCGTTATCGGGTGCGCCGTTGACCGGCGACGCGGGCAACCCCGCCCTGTCCGCCCGCATCGGTCGCCGCACCCTCGCCGCCGGCCTGCTGCGCGCCGGCCTGCTGCGCGCCGGCCTGCTGCGCGCCGGCCTGCTGCGCGCCGGCGCGGGCAGCGTCTTCGTCGCCGGAGTGCTCGGCCACGTCCGCCTCGACACCACCCGCGGGTACACCCTGCCCGTCCACGCCGGCCTCGAAGACGCCGTCGGACGCCTCCCCGCCGATCGATAGGGCACCGCCGGCCCGGGCGAACTCGAACGGGTGACCTGGTTGCACGAGCCTTACCGCCACCCCGACACCCCGACGCCGAGCACGGGACCCCAGCATGGCCCGGTCCGGAGAGCTGGCCGGCCCGAACGTGATGACACCGGTCCGGATCGCGCGTGCCGTGGCCGCCCACTCGCGTTCCATCCTGCCCTGCCCTGCCCTGCCCGGTGTTCTTTCATGAGACATCGCAGGTCAGCGGCCCGCACCTCGCGCACGAGCCCGAAGGCCACGGACTTGCACGGGCCCCCCGGGGGGTGAGGTTTACGGCGGGTGGCGCGGGGCTGGATGCATCGGTACGTCTGCTGTGCGAGGAGACTGGGTGGTGGGGTTTCCGTTGCGTGTTTCCCCGAGCCGGGACGGGAGCCCGCGGGCCTGCCCGGCCCGGGGCGGGAATGCCCGCGGTGCGGGGTCGGTTGCAGAGGGCGTGGAAGTGAAGGGGACAGTGTCCCCGGGCCTCACCTGTTGCCTGCGGGGACGATCGTTCGGCTGAAGCCCTGCAGAGCCCTTCGCCGCGTAGGCGACCGCTCCTTGACGACCACACTTTTCGTGTGCGGCCCCGGCCGGCGCCCTCGCCGGCCGGGGCCGCACGCGTTGTCCTGTAGTGACCTGTCGGCGGCCGCACGCGTTGTCTTGTTCATGGACGGCTATGAGCACCTGGACCCTCGATGAGATCGGCTTCGCTCCCGCGGGGCACGACACCGAGCGGCTGCGGCTGCTGACACTGGACGAGAGGTACGAACTGTTCAGGGTGCTGCGTACGGTCGCGGAGGAGGGCGGGCCGGTTGCACAGGAGGCGTCACCGGCTGGTGCGGGAGATCGGCGCGCGGGTCCCGGCGGAGAGCCGGCCCGGCGGCGGAGCCGTGGGCGTGCCCGAGCAGGTGTGGGGACGGTGGGGCGGGGGAGTCGGCGGGAAGGGCCGGGTCCGGCAGCGTTCCCCGCGGGGGCCGCTCCGGTCCAGGCTTGTCTGGTTCAGCCCACGAGCCGGGGAGGCCGCCTCGCCCCGTGGGTGTCAGAAGCTGCCTTGTCCGCAGATGCGGCGGGCGACCTGGCGGAGCTTGATGTTCTTTTCCTGGGAGGAGCGGCGTAGTACGTCGAAGGCCTGCTCCTCGGTGAGCTGGCGGGCGCCCCTCAGGATGCCCGTGGCCTCGCCGATGACGTGGCGGGTGGCTGCGGCCTGTTCCGTCGGGGCGTGGGTGCGGGCGCTGGAGAAGGCGACCGGCCACGCCCGTTCCTCCACGGGCCAGGACTGCTCCCACCAGGAGTTGGTGACAGCGCGTGCGACGTGGAAGGCCTGCGCTCCGGTGGGGGAGCGGTGCAGCAGCCGGACATGCCGCCGCTGGGCCTTGATCACCTCCGGGCACCTGCCAAGCGGCACGGGCAGGCCGCCGGCGTGGGGCAGGTACCGGAGCCAGTACTGGTGGCGTGCGCACACGCGAGCCTCTGCTGCCAGGTACCGGCGTGCGGGCACGTGGCGTCCGGTGCGGGCGGCGGCGCATGCGGGGCAGGCCGGCCCCCAGGCGGACACGGCCTCCTCACCGCGCATCAGGCGCCCGACCGGGCCGGCCCCGTACTTGCCGCACGGCTCTTCCCGTGTCCAGGCGGGCAGGGCACGCTCGAGCACCTGCGGTGGAACGCGGCAGAGCATGTGAACGCGGGCGCGGGCCTGGGCGTTGAGGTGGATTTCGCCGTCCGGGTACAGCATCCCGGTGAGGTTCTGCAGGCCGCCGAGGTCGGTGACGGCGGCGAGCAGGTCGCGGATGGTGAGCTGGTAGCGGGCGGCGAGCCTGGTCAGGAACGACAGCGTCAGTTCTCCCTGCAGCGGAGCCACCCGTCCTGCCGCGCCGCCGCCGATGGCAGGCACAACCGAGCCGGATGCCGGCTTGAGTCCGGCCCGCCCGGCCCGGCCGTTGCCGCATCCCATTCCGCCCTCCGCACACAGAACCAAACGGCTTATCGGCCCATCCGGTAATGGGCGTGCACGGCCCATCCGCGAATAGCGTCCAGCGCCCCGCTGGTGCTGTCGGCGACGCCCCGACAGCGGACGAACGTCAGCTGCGCCCGGACTGTTCTGCAGCCCAGGTGTAGCCCAGCTCGGCGAAGGCTGCTCGCTGCTCCGAGTCCAGACGGTCACGCCTGGCCTTCTGGTTACTCAGAAACACACCCAGCCTGATTGCCGAACCGTCCGGCAGCTCCTCAATGTGTGCCCTTCCCACGACGGTTCTGCCTTCCCGCTGGATGTACTGGGTGAGGGCCGCCAGACCGCGTTGGAAGGCTGATGCCTTCTCGGTGCCCTTGGCCGCCGGGGCGGGGCGTTCGGCGGGTTTCACGCCCAGCGCTGTGAGCCGCTGCTGCTGTTCTTCGGAGAGCTCCGCCCAGCTGCGGCGTTGTCGCTGGAGCCACTTACCGAGGTCGTCTCCTTCGAAGAGCACGCCGGGGGCGATGTGGGGGAGGCGGCCGTCGGGTTCGTCGGCGGCGAGGTCGGCGAGCACTTTGTAGTGACGTCGCCAGTCCAGCGGCCAGGGGCAGTTCCAGGCCGGGTCGATTTGGGCGAGCTGTGCGGCGCGGGCTGTTGCGCGCTGCGGGTTTTTGCCGAGGCCGTCCTTGCGGCGGAGGTTGGCCATGTGTTCCCCGACTGGGACCAGTTCGCTGTCGGCGTCGCCCCATACGGCGTCGCGTCTGGGGGCGAGGTGGCCGTGGGCGCGGTGGAAGGAGCGGAGCACGGCGAGTTTGTTCTCCCAGGCTTCGTCGCCGGGTTCCCACACCATCCCGGCCTCGTCGAGCAGCATCTTGCGGTGCTGGTCGAGTTCGCCCGCACGGTACACGCGCCGCTGCTGGTGGACCCACCTCCCAAGCGGAAAAGCCTTCGTCACCCCAACCTCGGTCTCAACGTCGTAGGGGACGGCGTACAGGCCGTTGATGTGGTTGTCCTTCCGCCACCGAAGCAGGGCCTGGTAGCCCTCCAGCCAGACCAGGGACTCGGGCCGGTACACCCGGGTGCGCAGGAACGCTGCGATCGTCGCCGCGTCTCTCGGAGTGGAGAAGTGCAGCAGCGCTGACTCAGCCGAGCCCTCGGTCGCGTCCTGCCCGCCCCCGCCTTCGACTGTGGTGCCGATGATGCGCCCGTCCTCGTCCCGCTTCACGTGCACGTGCCGCTGCCCGCTGGTCAGCGCCCGGCTGGCGAGCTGTTCGACGAGGCGTTCGGAGTGTGAGCGCAGGCCTTGAAGGACGGCTACGAGGGGGCGGAACGAGGCAGAGGCAACCATATCGGCGGGGTCCTCGCCGGGCTCCAGGAAGACCGGCACGATGATGCGGGCGACCTTGGTGGAGCCGTCGCGGTTCAACCTGAGCGCGCGGCCGATGTTCTGCACGATCTCCACCTGGGAGCCGCGGGTGTCGGCGAAGCACACCGCCTCAACGCCCCGCTCACCGACGATGTCGATTATCTGGAGGTGCTGGCAGTGTGAGGCACGTTTGCTTGGGGGCTGTGTGCTGGCTCACGCACTTCTATCTGGAAGCAGAACCATTGCGGCGGATGGTGTCGGCCTGCTGGTGGTGGCCGAGCAGGTCGAGGATGTCTGCCTGGAGTCCCAGTGCCATGCGGACGTGGGCACCGAGGACGGGCGACGCTTCGGCGCCCAGATCGCAGTAGATCGCAACGCCCTCTTCCACCATGGTCAGCGCTGTGGTGAGGTCGTGTTGTCCGTTGCGCCGGACCCAGGCGGCCAGGCACAGCGTGCGGGCGAGTTCCGGCGTGTTGACCGTTGGGTCGGCTTGCACGAATTGCCGTTGGATCTCCACCGCCTGAGCGGAGATCTCTGCTGCGGCCGCGTGCTGCTCATCCCCTGAGTAGGCGCTGGCCAGGCTGGCTAGCGCCTTGGCCAGATGGTGGTGATCCTTGGCTTTCTGGAAGATATCTGCTGCCTGGCGGTGGCCCTCGATGGCCTCGGAGAATTGCTCCATCTGCTGCAGGGCATCGCCGCGGTTGTGCAGGGCCAGGGCCTCGCCGTGCCGGTCGCGCATCTCGCGGAGACGGGGGATGGCTTCCCCGTACAGGGCGATGGCTTCGTCGAACTGCCCGGCTTCCCGTAGGGCGGCACCGAGGTTGACCAAGGCCATGGCCTCGCCGCGTTGGTCGCCGGTGGTCCGCATGATGCTTAGAGCCTGGCGCAGGGCGGGGATGGCTTCGCCAGGCTGGTGCATTTCCCGCCAGGTCGAGCCGAGATTGTTCAGAGCCCGAGCCTGGCCACCGAGATCCTGAAGGTCCTGGAAGATGGCCGCAGCTTCGGCGTGGGCGTCGATGCTTTCGTCGTACTGCCGCATCTCGCGCCGGGTGACCCCGAGCGCATCCAGCGCTATGGCCCCGGCGTGCCGGTCACCGGCCTCGGCGAAGGCATCAGCAGCCGTCTGTAGGAGCAGGACCGCTGCGTCGAACTGTCGCAGCTCCCGTTGGGCGATGCCGAGGTTGGTCATGGCCCGGGCTGCACTTTGCTGATCGCCGGCCTGTTGGAGGATGGCCAGCGCCGTGGCGGTGACAGCGGTCCAGTCGGCAAAGCACCGGCGCTGCTCGAGGAACGCGGCCAGGCTGAAGGCGAGGCTGGCCGCTGTGGCGGCGGCCCCGGTCTCGTGAGCGGTGGTGACAGTGCCGACCAGGTTGGCCCGTTCGTTCTCCAGCCACTCCAGCGCCGTCTCGCGGTTGGTGAAGAGCGAGGAAGGCGGACTGTCCGCATCGGGGGCGAGGTGCGAGCTGGCGGCGGATGCCATGGTTCGGTAGCGCTCAAGAAGCCGGGAGCAGGCCGCTATGGCGTAGCTGGTGGTGTGCTTATTGATCTTGATTGTGGCCTGCTGTTGTTCAGTTGTACTGGGTGGTAGTTCTGGTCAGTCGGTGAGGCTTACGCGGAACCGAGTGTCCGGCGCTGAGGGGTACGTGGGTTGAGCTGGTTGTTTGGTGTTGCTCAGTGTGCTGAGCGGGGTGGTGGTTTTTGCTCAGTGCGGTTGGCGCGTTTGTAGGTAGCGGTGCTGGTCGGCTGTGCGAGGGCTGGGGGTGTGTGGGGTGGGGTGGTTCAGCGGGTGGTGAGGCGTTGCCAGAGCAGGTCGTGGTCGGCGGGTGCGAGGCGGGTCAGGTGGAGGCGGCCGGCGAGGTCGTGGAGGGAGGCGGTCTGCTGGGTGCGTGTCAGGGGGCGCGGGGGGAGGCGGTCGAGGGCGGTGGCGAGGGTGAGGGTTTCGGGGTAGGTGATCAGGTTCCGGCAGGTCAGGGTGGGGGAGGCCGGGCTGTGGGTGAGGTGGGGGTTGGCGGCGGTGAGCTGGGTGAGGCGTGTGCGCCAGCGCTGGTGCAGGTGTTGATGGTGGTCGTACCAGCGGGTGGTGATCGTGGTGGCCCAGCTCAGGGAGGCCGCGGTGGGCGGTCGGCGGGTGGGCCTGGCGTGGGTGAGTTCGGGCAGGGCGCGGATGTCGAGGGGGGTGCGCTGTCGGGGGTCGCTGGAGGCTTGCTGGTGGCGGGTGCAGATCAGGGCCCGGGGCAGGTCGGGCGGCGGGTGGATCCACGCGGGGGCGGCGTGGTGGGGCGGGCGGCGGAGGGTGCAGGTGGTGCAGGCCGGCAGTGGTTGCACGGCGGGGGCGAGTGGCTGCCAGCGGGCGGTGGCGATGGGGGTGGTGGCGATGGATGCGGGCGGGGGCCGGCGGGTCAGCGCGCGGTCGAGGTGGGCGGGCGGGATGCGGGTGAAGGCGGCCAGGCGGCGGGCGGCTTCGCAGCTGAGGTGGAGTTCGGTGGTGGGTGGGGCGGCGGGGGTGCCGGTGGCGTTGATGTGCAGGCCGTCGAGGAGGTGGGCGGTGGAGAGGCGGTAGGCGGCGGCGAGGCGGGTGAGGTAGGAGGCTGCGCTTTCGCGGGGCAGCGGCCGCACGTGCAGCGCACCGGGCGGGCTGGGCCACATCGTGGCCGTTCGCACCGCGGGCGCGGGGCGGGCCTGGGTGGGGGTGGTCACCGGCCGGGGCGGGTGCGGCGGGCGGGGGTGCGGGGCCGGTAGTGCTCTTCGGCGAGGTGGTCCAGTGCGATGGTGTCCAGCAGCGTTCTGGTGATGCGCTCGGTGCCGTCAAGGATGGCTTCGATGGCGGCCTGGCGGATCAGGCGTGAGAGGCTGCCGATGCGTCCGGCGGTCCGTTCGTGCAGGTAAGGCGCGAGCCGGGGCAGGCTGCCGGTGCGGTGTGCGGTGAGGTCGAGGGCCGCTTCCAGGGCGGCGATCAGCTCGCGGAACGGCTCGCGGTGGCCGGTCCGGGCGGGCAGTGCGCCGCAGTCGATCAGCGAGGCGCGTCCGGCCAGCTGTGCGCCGCGCAGCCCAGTGAAAACGGCGCTGGCGGTGACGTCGATGCCCGCGTAGACGAAGGTGGCGGGCACCCGTTCGGTGAGGTCCTTGAGCCAGTCGGCGGCCTCCGCGCCGGAGGTGGTGCGGGGATTGAGCCGGTGGATCTCGTCGATCAGCACGAGCCTGACGCCAGCCGTGGTGTAGGTGTGGCAGACGGCGGTCGTGATCTGCGCGGTGGTCATGCGGCTGGCCACGGGGATGCCGAGGTAGCGGGCGAACTCGGCGGCCAGGGTCTTGGCGGTGGCGCCGGGCGGCACCAGCACGTAGGCGACGGGCACGCTGGTGTCGCCCGGGGAGGCGCGGCGGGTGTGGGCGAGGTGGCAGGTACGGCCGACCTGGAGCAGCGCGGTGGTCTTGCCGGTGGTGGCCGGACCGGTGACGATCAGCGACGGCCGTGCGGTGGCCTGCTGGTGGCGGCCCAGGATCATCAGGGTGCGGACCTGGCGGGCCAGGGATTCGATGGCCGGGGTGCGCACGGTGACGAACTGCGAGTGGTAGGCCAGGCGTTCCTCCAGCGTACGCGGTGCCTGGCCCGGCTGCGGCGGCGTCGGGGGCGCGGCGTGGGCGAAGCGGGCGAAGGCGTCGAACGTCGTCACCGTGCCCGCGGCCGCCTCCCCGTCGTCCGCGGGCGAGGGGCGGGCAGGGGTCACCACAGTTCGGCCTCCTGGTCGGCGTCGTACAGCGCCAGGGCGCCACTCTGCGGCAGCGGATGCGTGCCGGAGTCGTCGGCGCCGGCGCCGGCGCTGTCGCCGTCTCGGACTCCGGCGCGGGCCCGGGCTTGGAGTTCAGCGAGGCTGTCTTCAGCCTCAGCCTCAGCCGTGGTCGCGGCCTGGGCCGTGTTGCGGTGCGGCGCTGCCCGGACGCCCGCCGCCTGGGGTGTCGTCGTTTCGGTGGGCGTGCCCGGAGTCGCGGCAGGCCGGACCTGGCGCAGGATCTGGTCGGCTGTCTCGGCCAGGGCGGTTTCGTGTGCCTCGCGTTCGGTGCGCTTCTCAAGGGTGCTGCGCAGGTGGCGCCAGGTGGTCTCGCTCATGGGTGCGTGGACGTGGTCGCGGTGGATCCACGGGATCTCGTGCAGCTGCCCGTCGGGCAGACGGAGGTAGATCTGCCGCACGTCGTGCGGGTTGAGGTGGACCTCCCACTTGCCACCGGGTCCGGTGGGCGAGGGCCGTCCGCGGTGCTCGTTGAGCGCCGTGTGGTCGTAGGTTCGGTAGTTGATGCGGATGCCGCGGCCGGTGATCGGGTGGAAGCGCACCGGCAGCAGTTCGGTGTAGTCGGCTCCGGTCAGGGGCAGCGGCACGTAGCCGCACGCGCCCAGCAGTACGCCCCACATCTCGCCCGGGGCCAGGGCCTTCTTGGGCAGGAGGGGGTGGCGCAGTCCGTCGTGGGGGCGGTGCTGCCAGCACGCGGTGATCCACTCGTCCAGCAGTTCCTGCAACTGGGCCACGGTGAAGCGGGCTTCGCCCTGAACCGTCTCGCCGCGTTCGAGAACGTGGGAGCCGGTGTAGCCGGCGACGTGCTGCGCGAAAAGGCTGTTGATGCTGCCGAAGGTCCGTTCCACGGCGCCCTTGGCGGTGGGGGAGCGGGGCGGGGCGGGCTGCACGCTCACCCCGAGGGATTCGCAGGCGGCCAGGAACGCGGCGGAGAGGAACACCCGCCCGCGGTCGATGACGATCGTTTCGGGCACCACCACCGGCCTTGCTGCGGCCTGCTCAAGGCGCGCGTCCAGGGCGAGGAGGCGGTCGTAGGGGACGGCGGCGTGGGCCAGGCGCAGATGTTCGGGCCAGCCGGGCCGCACCGGGTGGGGCACGGCCATCTCCGCCAGCAGCAGGGCCGCGTCCACCGCCTGGGTGCTTTCCTCGCGCAGCACGGCCGCCACCACCGACTTCGTCGCCACATCCAGAGCGATCGTGAGTTCCGGGCGCACCGGCTTGCCGTCCTCGCCCACAGCCATGATGTCCAGCCGGGTGGTGTCGACCTGCACCAGCTCGCCCGGCCGCAGTGCCACCGTCGGCGTGAAGGGACGCACCGGCACGGTGGTGGCGGTGCGGGCGGGGCGCCCCGGGTGTTCCAGCGGGTCGGCCAGGACCCGTACCAGACGGTTGAACGTCGACGGCGCCGGCAGCTCCACCACGCCCGGCCCGTGGGCATCGGCCAGGATCTGCCCGGTCACCTCCCGCAGCCCCTTCAGCGTGCCCGTGGAGCGGCCGCGCTGGCGGCGCAGCGCCTCCAGGACCGCGGCCACCACCCGCTCATCCGCACGCCCGGTCGCGCTCGACGGCTTGCGCTGCCGGATCAGGCCCATGACGCCGCCCGTGTGGTAGCGGGCGCGCATGCGGCGCACGGTGGCCCGGCTGGCCCGCGGCCAGCCCAGCTGCGCGAGTTCGTCGGCCTTGGCCTGCTCCCGCTCGGCCATCGAGGTGCGCTGCGGGTCGTACTCGGGCCGGGGGACGCCGGTGCTGCCGGGCCCGTCGGGCAGCCCGGTCTCGATCTCGCGGATGTGCCGCTGCCAGGCCATCGCCCGTTCCCGCTCCCGTTCGGGCACTGCCTCCAAAAGGCCCCACGGCGCTGCGGCGGGAACGGGACAGTCCACCACCGCGAAGGTTCGGTCGGCGAACAGGAACGAGGACAAGACCGAGGCGGTCTGCCCGCGGGTGTCGACGAGGCGTACCGAGGCTCCGGCCACGGCGGCCACCTGCCAGGGTCGGCCTTCGAATGTCACATACGCCCCGAGTTTGACCTGCCAGCGCCGGGCGGCGGCCGCGGCGCGGACCGGGCGGCCGGGGGTGCTCACCACTGTCCGGCCTCCGCCTCGGCGTCATACACCTCGAACCCGCCCGGCTCCACGGCCGTGCCGCGGGCGCCGCCGGTGTCGGGCACCGCGCCGCCACCGGTCCCGCCCCGGGCAGCCGCCTCCCCGGGCTGCGCCGCGGTGAGGGCGGGGCCGGTCCGGTCGCCGCCCGGCCGCGCACCGCCGTCGGCACCCACATCCGCACCCGCGCCGGTACCGGCGGCGCGGTGTGCGAGGACGGCGCCGGTGCGGCGCCGCAGCAGTTCGTCGAAGGGCCGCCAGGCATGCTCGCCCTGCGCCCACGGCACCGCGTGGAGCTGGCCGTCGGGCAGCCGGACGAAGACCTGCCGCGGATCGTGGGGGTGATGGTGGACCTCGAACCGGTCCTTGCGGCCGCGGTGTTCGTCCAGGCACGCATCGTCGTAGCGGCGCCCGCCCAGCAGAATGCCGGATTCGGTCACCGCGCACCGGCGGGCCGGCAGCAGTTCGCCGTACGCCTGCCCGGCCAGCGGCAGCGGCATCCTCCCGGCCGCGCCCAGCAGCACCTGCCACATCTCCTGCGGGGAGAGCCCCGCCCGGGGCAGCAGCGGATGCCGCAGCTGCTCCTGGGGGCGCTGGTGCCACACGGCGAGGATCCATTCGTCCAGCAGGTCCTGCAGCTGCGGCATGCTCCAGTACGCCCCGTCCGCCCCGTCCGCCCGGTTCTCGCCCGCGGCGGCGGGCGGCCGGGCCGCCACCGCGTGCCGAGAGAACAGGCCGGCGAGCTCCTGAAGCGTGCGCAGCGCACCTCGGCGGGCGTCCGCCGTCCTCGGCGGGGCCGGCTCCAGGCTGATGCCGAGGCTCTCGCACACGGTCAGGTGCGCCGAGGTGACGCCGGCCGTTCCGTGGCCGAGGACGAGTGTCTCGGGCACGGCCGCCGGACGCGACGCGGTGGCCTCGATCCGAGCGGGCAAGGACATCAGCCGCCGCACCGGCCCGCCCGCGTGGGCCTGCTCCAGCAGGGCGGGCCAGCCCGGACGCAGCGGCCGGGGCACGGCCATCTCGGCCAGCAGCACCGACAGTTGGGCGGCCCCGTCCTGCTCCGGGTGCAGCACAGCGGCCAGCACGCAGCCGCTCGCCTCATCCAGCGCGGCCGTCACCGCCACCTTCACCCCGGTCCCGTCCTCGCCCACCACGCCGGCCGGCAGGCGGGCGGTGGCCACCTGCACCCGCTCCGCGGGCCGCAGCGCGGCCGGCGGGCCACCGGCCCGGCCCTCCGCGGTGGCGGTGCGTGCCGGGCTGCCCGGCGGCTCGGCCGGATCCGCCAACGCCTTCACCAGCCGGTACAGCGACGAGCGGGCAGGCAGCCGCACCTGATGCGGCCCGTGGGTGTCCGCCACGATCCGCTCCGTCAGCTCGATGACTTGCCGAGTGGTGGTCTTCCTCCGCCCCCGGCACCGGCGCAGCGCCTCCAGCACGGCGGCCACCACCCGCTCGTCCGTACGCCCGGTGGGCGACGGGCCGCGCAGGTGGCGCTTGTCGACCAGCCCCCACAGCCCCTGCCGGCCGTAGACCAGCCGCATCCGCTGCACCGTGGCCCGGCTGACCCTGGCCCAGCCCAGCCCCGTGAGCTCCTGGGCCTTGGCCGCTTCCCGCTCGGCCAGGGTGAAGGCCTGCGGGTCGTACTGCGGCCTCGGCGTGCCGCTTCCGGGGCCGCCAGGCAGCCCGGTCTCCACCTCGCGGATGTGCCGCAGCCAGGCCAGGGCCCGCTCCTGCGCCGCCAGCGGCACCGCCTCCCACAGCACCGGGGTGACCGGCTGCGCGGCGGGCGCGCCGATCACCGCGAAGCCGGGCGCGGCCACCAGACGGGCAGCCAGCACACAGGCGGTGGCCCCGTCCCCGGCCACCAGATACACCCGCCCGTCGGCCAGGCCGGTCACCTGCCAGGCGCGGTCCTCGAACCGGACCTGCGCGCCCACCTCAACGCACCGCCCACCAGGGACGGCCGTACGGTTCCTGCTCACGTCGCGTGCTGCTCCCGTTCCTGCTCCGCGTCGTCCTCGGTCGCATCCGGGCAGCCGGCCGAGACGAGGGTGTGCTCGCCCAGCGGCCGTGTCAGGTCCGCGGTCAGCCGCCCGCTCCACAACGCGTGGTAGGCCACCGGCAGCGTGCTCAGGACCTCGCCCGCTGCTGCGGCCCCGGCCATCAAAGACCGTGGGGCGGCGAACGCCTCCAGTACCGCCTGCTCAAGCCCGCCTGCGTCGCTGTAGCGGGGATGGCGGTAGCCGGCCAGCCACCGCACGTTCGCCGCCACCACCTTCTCCGGCGGCCGCAGGCGCCGGTAGGTGAACCCCACCGCCGCACACGCCGCGCCCAGCACCGCGGCCGCGCGCGCGGCACGATCCCCGGCGGGCCCGGTGCTCGCGGGACAGTCGGCCAGCAGAGCACGCCCGTCGGCGTAGCGGGCGAACACCTGCGGCACCCACGTCAGCACGCGCCCGCTGCCCGGATCACGCCAGATCAGCCGCACCGGCCGCGCCGACAAACCCACCACCTGCGGATCACGGTCCAAAAACATCAGCTGCATGCACATCGCCTGCGACCCGTGCGGTACGTGCCCGCTGGTGGTGGCCGACCACCACCAGCCCGGTCCCCACCTGCGCCCGGGCACCACCGGGAAGGCCGCCACCGGCTGGAGCTGCTCGAACCGAATGGCCACGGCGGCCTCGACCCAGCGGCGTTGCACGAGAGTGCCGTCCGGCCCCGTGAACTCTGCCTCCAGCGCACCCGGTTCCGGCACCCGGCAGGCCCTGCCCGCGACGGCAGGTAAGCCGTCTTGGCTGCTGTCGATGATCACGTGCTCCACACAACGTCATACCGGACACGGCGCGCAGGCGAACCGGCCAGTAACCCCAACTGCCGTGCCGCAAGAGCCGGTTGTCCTGTGCGGGGGCCAGGATGCCGCCTGGGGCGCGCTGGTGTCAGTGCGCATCTCTGCACTTTCCCGTCCGGGCCGCCAGGTGAGCAGGCGCCGGATCGGCTTCGCCGCCATCCCAGAGACGACAGCACCCATCCCGAGTCGTCTTCGCCGGAACCGAACCGGATCAGGGCGCCGGACGGCATCGCCGCACCGCGCGCGAGCGTGTCGACGAAGGCGTCTGCGAACGCGTTGACCTGCTCGCGCCCCGCACCCTGTCGTCGTCGCGGACACCGGAGTCGAGCCACAGGTGGTCGCGGTGTCCCGTGACCCTCAGCATGATCTTGAACGTCTCGTGGTGGTAGTGCGGATCGCTCACGGTGACGCCCACGACGGTGTCACCGCGCACCAGGTCGTCCCCGACGCGTACCCACACATCGCGTTTGGCCACTGCCCCCTCGTTTCCCCGCCCGGACGCGTCAGCAGTCTGAGCGTAGCCGTCCCGGTCCTTCCTCTGGCCGCGGTCAGGAGTGTCGGAAGCCGCGGTCGGGATCGCGGGCCTGACTGGGGCGGAAGGGAACGAACCAGTCCGCAGCGGCGAGGTTGGCAAGTCCGAGGGCCTGGTTGATCTCGTTGCCGCTGTCCTCGATCCCGTCCAGGGAGGCGTCGAACAGCATCAGCACATCGTGGTCCTCGAACAGGACATCCGAGCACCAGTCCCAGTCGAAGTCGCGGCGGTCTTCACCCAGACCCCCCACTGTTTCCGCGACCAGGCGCGGCCGGTTCCGCGTCAGCGACTTGGCCCGGTCGATGCCCAGGTGCAGGGCCATCTCCTCGCCGGTGCACAGCGGGCGCACGGTGTGCGTCTCGGCGAGGTCGGCGGCCAGGTCATCGAAGCATCGGGCCATCTGCCGCCGCCACTGCTGGTCCTGGTGAAAGGTGATCGGCGGCAGCGAGCCAAGGACATGGCCCTCGCCGCGCCCAACAGGTGCGTCCCCCACGTCGGCGACGTCCTGCCAGATCTGCTCGGACAGCTCCTTGAGCGCCACCCGCAGCACCGCAGCCGTCCGCGCGGTGAGCTCGTCCTCTTCGCCGTCCTCGTCCCAGCCGTCGGCCTCGTCGTCTTCGTCCCACGCCGCCGGCTGGCCGTGGCGGGCGAGGGAGCGCAGACGGCTGCGCACGCGCTGCGCGGCCTCTTCGGGAGCGGCCAGGGCGTTGTCGATGATCTGCAGTTCGTCGGAGAACTCCTGGGCGCTCAGCAGCGTGCCGGCCTCGGCGAGCAGGGCGGAACCCGCGTCCGTGCAGGCGTTCTTGGCGGGCAGGACCACGGCGAAGTAGTTGTCCGTCAGCCGGTCGATGACAGAGGCCACCACCCCCGCGACGACCACAGGGTCGGCGAAGGCTTCCTCCACGTGCAGCCGGTCGACGACGAGAACGCTGGAGGCCGACTCGATGAACTCCTCGAACTCGTAGGTGAACCGGCCGTCCTCGTCCAGGAGCTGGGCGGCCACCAGGGCGGGGAAGGACTGCTCGTCGGCCATCCGTTCGCGCAGATTGTCGGACTTCCAGTACAGGCCCCTGACGGCCGTCAGGCTTCCCACTGGTGTGCCGGCCGCGGTGATGCGCACCTGCCACTCCTGCACTCCCTGCGCGGCAGGGTCCAGCAACTGGTGGGTGTGGTGGAAGTCGAGCGCCAGCTGGGCAAGGTCCGCCCCCGCTGCCGCCGGACCCGTTTGAGTGCTCAACGTGCTCCCTCGGCGCCGGTCCCCAGGCCGCCGCCTACCCGCGGCCCCGCCTCAGCGTAGTGGCCGCACGCCTTCGCTTCTCCCGAAGCAGGCACGGCGCCCCCCAGGGGAGAACCCGGCCGGATCCGCCCTGCGACCCGGGCTGCGGCGTGCAACGGCTGAGAGACGGCACACCGGCCGCTGCGTGCGTCAGTGCTGATCCGGGCCCTCTGACACGAGCTCCGCCAGCTCATGGACGGGCAAGCGGGACCACGCCGACACCTCCTCCACCGCCACCCCCGCGGAGACGGCTGCGGCGGCGGTGTCCACCAAGGCCCGGTCGATCAAGGCGGCACTGCGGCTGAGGTGCTCCAGCAGTGTGCGGGCCACCTCGGCGGTGGTGCCGCTGTGTACGCCCCGCAGCTGCACCAGCTGCTCCTGGGCTTCGCCGATCATCTGCTCGATCTGGAAACGGTGTTCGGCGCTCACTGTGGCTCGCCACCGGGTGCGCGAGCCGCCTGCCTGCTGTTCGGCCGCCATGACGCGCAGCTGGCCGGCCATCGTGGCGGGCTGCTGTTCCCGCTTCAGCCGCCATGGATCGTCCCTCCACCCGGGCGGCCCGCCTTCACCGCGCCGCTGGCGGATGACAGCGCCCATCCAGGTGAGCAGCGGCCCGCCATAGTCCACCGCCGACAGCGGGCCCAGCCAGCCCCGTCCCACCCGCTCACCCAGCCGGCGGCAGAACGCCCCGTCGGCGGGCAGCGGCCGCGGCCGCCCGGCGCCGCTGTCCCTCCACACCAGCTCGGTCATGGCCGGGTCCAGCAGCGCGTCGGCCACGGCCACCACCTCCGGGAAGATGACCGGATCCCGGCCCACGATCCGCCACCACCCAAGTCGCGGTCCCGCGTTGCCGCCCGCCACCCGGTGCAGCCTGTGCGGCCAGATCTCTTCCTGCTCCCAGTGCAGAGCCTCATCCCACCACCGGGCCACGACCGCGTGCGCCAGGGCGAACACCTGACCGGGCTCCGCCACGGCCCGCACCGCACGGCGCGCCACCCCCGTCCACTGCCGCTGCGCGGCCACCACCTCCGGGACGCCGCGCAGGTCGAGGTGTTCCAGCGGCTGGTCGGCGTCTGCGTCCAGCAGCCACCGCCCGTGCCGGACACACACCCGCTCCCAGCGGGGCAGATACCGCACCGCCCGCACCGTCTGCCCGGTCCGCCGCGCGGTGCACGACCGGCAGGCGAACGCCGCTTCTTCCGCCACCGCGCCTGCCGCCCGCCACCGGGCCTGCGGGAGGGCGGCCTCCCGGACGGTGCTGATCTTGGGATTATCCACGGTGAAAGCGGGCAGAGCACGCGCCAGCACCGCCGGTTCGACTCTGCACAGTTCGGCGAGCACAGCCCGCCCGGCTTCGTTGAGCACGATCTCCGCATCGGCCCGCATACCGCCGCCGTCGTTGCGGGCGGGGGAGTTGCGGCACGTCCACAGCCGCAGCACACCGGCAGCCGGCAGGCCGTAGCGGTCCGCGGCCCGGCTGATCAGTGACGAGGTCAGCTCCCCGGCCAGCGGCACGGTCCGTAACGCTCCTGCTGTCACAACTCTCCCCGACGCTCTTTCCTGCTTCCTGCCCCGGCGCGCTGACCGCCTACAGCTCAAACTGCAGGTCGACGATGTCCTTGAGTTCCACTTCGAGGCCGTGGGCTCGGCGGCCGCCGTCGCGGAAGTACACCTCACCCAACGCCTGGGCAGCGAGTTCGCGGAGGTCGTCCTCGCCGACGCCTGCTTCCTGGGCTTGAAGGAGGCGGGCGGCGTGCCGGGGCGGCAGGGCGAGGGTGAGGTGACGCACGCGGGCCTGGTCGGTGCTGCCGACGGCGGCGGTGTAGCCGAACCTTGCCTGCACATCGATCATGATGCCGCTCGTGGTGGCCGCTGCCTCCTTCGCCTTCGCCCTGATCTGCGGCTGCCAGCGCACGCGGACCTCACGCTCGAGGCGGTCGGCGAGCTCCGGCCGGGGCCTTTTGATCTGGTTCTTCACATACCGTTCGACGGTGCGCTGGCTGATGCCGAGCAGCTCGGCCACCGGCATCGTCCGGCCGCCGTGCTTCTTGAGGAGGTAACGCATCTGCGCTCCGGCGGACTTGGGGATGGGCCGCGTGAACGCGCCCTGCACCGCCTTGTCGAGTTCTTCCCCGACCGTGACCATCGACCCTGTCCCCCTATTCTCCGGTGTCCTTGGCGGTGACCTCGCCGGTCTTGATGTAACGGGCGAGGTTGGCGACATGGCCGTCGGCGCCGAGCTGCTCGAGCACGTCAGCCCCCCACAGCATGCTCTGGGTGCCCTCGTGCTTGACCATCCCGGGCGAGACGCCGAGCCGGAACGAGCCCGGCACGGTCTTGCCGTCGGCGCCGTACGGCAGCACGTCCAGGGGGCTGGGCCCGTCGGCCGCGTACACGGCGCAGTCCGAGAGGACCGCGACCGGGTAACGGCCGGTGGCCGCCGCCAGGGCGAGCATCTTGCGGTGCATGTTGACCCGCGCCCGGGAGATGACGGTCGCGCGGATGTCCGGACGCCACGTCGGGCGGGCCAGGGCGGGCCAGGCCTGCCCCGGCTTCCAGCCGCCCCCGCGTGCCTTCTCCTGCAGCTTGCCGATGCCGCCCTTGACGGTCATCTTGACCGCGTCCACCACGATCCCCAGCTCCGGATCACGGCTCTTGTAACCGTCCATCGCCTGAAGGAACTGGTGCGGGGACAGCTTCTCCGCGACGCCGAGGTCCGCCATGGTGGCGACGTAGGCATCGCGCAGCCGCTTGTACCAGCCGTCCAGGAACCGGCCGCTCTCCCGGCGCAGCCAGGCCTCGACGGGGGTGACGTCATAGCCGAGCTCGACGGCGTATGCCACGGTGGGCGTGGCATACCAGGCCGGACCGGTCGGGCGCTGGCCGCTCGGCGTGAACGGGCTGGGCAGCAGGCCACCGTCAAGGTCGCGCCACTGCTTGCCGACCTTCACCCGGGACAGGTCGACGTGGGAGAGGTCGACCAGCCAGGAACCGGGCACCGCTGGGTCGAAGACCGGATCGGTGACGTGCTCGGGCGGCGATGACAGCCCGACGACCGCACCGTTGGCGGCCGCCCCGAAGGCCAGGTTCACATCCAGGCCGACCAGGTGCCCCTGCATGCACTCGGCATCGGTCAGGTCCCGCGCCCAGTCGTAGGCCTCCTCGAACAGCCGCTCGCCGGGGCCGCGCACGTGGAAGCGGGGCAGATGGGCCAGCACGGGGTGTCCGTCGATCGCCTCGCACGGCGCCGGGTCTACCGGCTCTGTGCCCAGTGACCCGGGCCGGTGCTCGCGGTGACGCCTGCCGGAGGCGTCCGGCTCGCTCGCGCGGGTCGGCGGGTTGAGCGCGGTCATCAGCTGCAGCCCCGTCACGGCCGTTGAGCCGACCGGCGTCATCACCCGGGCCGCATACACGCCCAGCACCCGGGCGAGCTCAGGCGGTGGCAACTGGGCGGCGTGGCCCCAGGAGCGGTCGTCCAGGGCGCGCCAGGAGGGGATGCACAGCTGTACGCACTGGCGGCGGCTGCCGTGGGCGGGATGGTAGATCCGCGCCCACGGCCCCAGCCCGCGCTTGGTGAGCTGCCAGTCGCCGCGCTCAAGCTGCTTGATGACCTTGTGTCCTTCCGGCAGCCGCCCGGCAAGCCGCTCGGCCTCGGACAAGGCGGCGGGCAGGCCGTAGCGCTCGCACGCCGCCTCGGTGAGCACCAGCAGCGGGTCGCCGTCCTTCCCCGAGCCGTGCAGCCTCTCCGACCCCAGCCGCGCCTCGGCGAGCGTCCACTCCACCAGCGCAGGCAGCGACTTGGCGGGCACGTCCAGGATCAGACCGCCGACGCCGTAGCCCGTCACATTCCGCTCGGAGTCGGCGTCGAGGACGAGCAGCGGACCGTGCGCGTACACCGCGCCGGGCCTGGGAGCGTTCGCCGGTGCGGCCTTCTTCGCAGCCGGGCGGCGCGAACCCGCGGCCCGCTCTGCACGCGGCAGCGACACTGCGGCCCCCCGTGAGCCGACCGCCGCCATGGCCGTGGCCGGGGACTCCTCGGCCACAGGCGCTGCAGCAGCTTCCGGCGCCCGGCCCGTGGGTTCAGGCCGTGCTGCGGGGGTGACGGTCTGCGCCGCCGCGACGTCCGTGTCCTCCTGCGGGGTGCCGGTGCTCTCGGGGGCGGGGTAGAGCGCGGCGAGCTGCTGGAGCATGCGCGCGTACGCCTCCCGCTCCGGCGGCCTCGGCTCGGTCCTGCCCGACTCCCAGCCGCCGACGGTCGCCCGCCGCACGCCCAGGGCAGCGGCCACCTCGTCCAGGGTGAGTGCGTGCGCCTGGCGCAGCCGCCGGCGCTCGGCCGGCAGCGGCAGCGGGGAGCGGGACGCGACCAGCGCGTCGACCGCGTCGAACAACTCGGACATGACACACCTCCGTCCCTTACTCTACCCTGAAACGCTCTTACCACGTACAAACAGTGTACAAACAGTGTACGAACCACGTACGAACCACGTACGAACCACGTACGAACCACGTACTTTGCGCGTACGAGTAGTGTTTCGGGGTGCTAAAGTCCGGTCAGGCGTGTGCTCGTGCCGTTGCCTTTTCCCGGGTGAGAGCGTGACGACGTAGCAGGGGGGAGCGGTGACAGCAGCAAGTGACGGCTGGGCCGGCATGGGCTGGGACTGGACCGATGCCGCCGACATCCGTCGGCGCCTGGACGATGGAGCTGATCCGGAGAGCTGGAACGGGAGTCGGCCCCTGCATCGGGCAGCGGTCTTCGGCTCTCCGGAGGCTGTTGCGGAACTGGCCCGCCGGGTTGCGGATGTGGACGCGCTGGAGAACGGGGTGACGGCACTGTGGGAGGCCGTCGTGTCCAGGAAGCCGGCCAACGCACGAGCGCTCGCCGCTGCCGGGGCCGATCCCTGGCGGCTGTCGCTCGGTGGCTGGTCACCGGGGCGGCTGAGTCTGGCCGGACCGACGCCAAAGCTGTTCCCGGTACCGGAAGGGGTATCCCTGACCGACACCGAGCGTGCCGCAGCACAGGAGGCCCATCGGCTCACCACGGCACTGAGCGACTTCTACTACGACGGCACGGGCCTGGCCTGCGTGGCCGGCATCGACGCGGCCGAGGCGGTGCGCCGTCTCCAGGCGACGCCGGTGGATGGCGAACTCATCGACGAGCTGCTGGAAGATCCCTACGCCTACGACATGGACGAGAGCCTGCAGATCATCGGCGTGACGTCCGTGCCGGGCGGCTGCGTCATCACCCAGCCCTGGGGATACGCGCCGCACATGCCGGGCGTGCTGACCCGGCTGTCCGCCGGCACCCTCTGCTACGGCCTCTACGCCAATCCCAAGAGCGGCAACCAGGGCAGCATCGCCCGCAACGGAATCATCGAGGGCTCAGACCTGCACCCCGGCGGAGACCCGGACGAGGACGACACCCCCGCACAGGTGCTGGCCGCCTACCTCTACCAGCACAACGCCGTCGCCTACGCCTGCGCCTTCGCAGGCCTGCGTCCGACCGACAGGCGCGCGGTGACCGGGCCGCCCGACGTGTGGGCTGAACTGCCCCGCCGCGACTACTGGAGTCACTGACTCGGCAAGGAGCTGTCATGACGGTGGCGGAACTACCGCGCCCCGGGCGCGCGCGGCTCTTCCCTGACCAGGCCGAGGCAGTGGAGCGGCTGGTGCGGCATCTGCGGCGCGCGGGGACGCGGGGGCTGTTCGTGTCGGCGACGGGCACCGGCAAGACGCTGGTGTCGATCCGCACAGCGGACGGACTCGGCGCGCGGCTGGTGCTGTTCGTGGTCCCCACCCTGGACCTGGCCGCGCAGACCGCGCTGGCGTGGCGGCGGGACGGCCACGGTGAGCACATGGTGATCGTCTCCTCCCTGGATACCAGCGGCCGCGACGACCTGGTCGCGGCCCGCGTCATGTCGACCACCGACCCCCACGCGCTGGGCGGGCTGATGTCGGTGGTGGGGGAGGAGGAGGACCAGATCCGTGCGTTGACGGTGATCTGCACCTACGATTCCTTGGACAAGATCGAACAGACCCAGCGCACCGGGTACGCGGTCCCGCCGTTCGACCTCGCGATCATGGACGAGGCACACCGAATCGCCGGACGGGCCGACAAGAAGTGGGCCATCGCCAACGACGCACAGCGCATCCGCGCGGACCGCCGCCTCTACATGACCGCCACCCCCCGCACCTTCCTCGCCCCGGAGCTGGCGGAGTCCGCCGACACCACCCGCCCGCGCCGCCGCCGTACCGCCGAACCGGACGGGGAGGTGGATCCGTTCGCCAACTCAATGGACAACGAGGCCGTCTACGGCAAGAAGGTCTTCGAATACCCCCTCGCCCAGGCGGTGGAGGACGGCCGGGCCGCGGACTACCGCATCGTGGTGCCCACCCTGACCGACACCGACCTGCGCCGCCGCCTGAACATGCCCGCCCCGGGCACGACCGCGAACACCGCCGCCGGTTCCGGCGAACAGGGGGACGACGGTGCGCTGCGCACCACCGCCCTGCACCTGTCGGTCCTGCGCGCCATGACCGAACACCGTCTGAGCAAGGTCCTGGTCTACTTCAACCTCGTCTCCGACGCCCGCCGCTTCGCCCGCGAACTCCCCCACACCCTGCGCCTGCTGGCCCGCACCGACCCCGACCTCGTCCCGGACATCACCCCCGAGCTGTTCTTCGCCCACGGGGAGCACACCCCAGCCCAGCGCGCCGACACCTTCACAGCCTTCGCCGCCGCCGACTGCGCGATCCTGGCCAACTCCCGCCTGATCGCCGAAGGCGTCGACATCCCCAGCGTCGACGCGATCGTCTTCGCGGACCCCACCCGCAGCGTCATCCGCTGCGTCCAGGCCCTGGGCCGCGCCCTGCGCCTGGACGTCTCCGGCAAGACTGCCAGCCTGATCGTCCCCGTCTACGTCCCGCCCGGCGCCGACAGCGAGAACATCCTCGGCACCGCGTATGAGCCGGTGTGGGCGATCGCCTGCGCACTGGCCGGCCACGACCACCGCATCCTCGAGCGACTCCCGGACAAGGCCAACCGCCTCCCACGCGAGACCAGCGACGTCATCGCCCGCCGTTGGCACTTCGACTTCACCGTCCACCCCGAACGCATCGCCCAGGCGATGGACCTGGCCTCCTTCGATCCCCGCGACGCGGCCGTCTCCCGCTCCCGCCGCCTAGGGCTCGCCGCCGCCCGCTCCTACCGCGACCAGTACGGCCACCTCGACGTCCCCGCCGACCACATCGACCCCACCGGCTACCGGCTGGGCACCTTCATCACCACCATGCGCGACGCCCGCACCGCCGGCCGCCTCGAAGCCGACTGGATCGCCGAACTCGACGCGCTCGGCATGATCTGGGACAAGCACGACGCCGCCTGGCGCTCCCGCCTGGCCGCCGCAGCCGACTACCACCACACGCACGGCCACCTCGCCGCCCCTGCCACCACCCCCGTGGGTGCCTGGCTCGCCGAACAACGCCACCTCGCCACCAAGAACACCCTCGACCAGGCCCGCGCCGACGCCCTGACCGCCCTCGCCTCCGACTGGCGCCTTCCCCACGGCGCGGACTGGCACCGCAAATACCACCTGCTGCGCGCCCACCTCGCCTCCGGTGCCGACCCGGCCGCCCTCACCCGCGAGATCATCCCGGCAGGGATGAAGATCGGCTCCTGGCTCCACCGCCAGCTCACCACCTGGCCCGCCCTCCACCCCGGCCAGCAGCACCTGATGACCGCTCTCGGCCTCACCCCCGACACCAACCCACTCGCCCCGGCCCGCCGCACCCGCCGCACCTTCGAACAGACCGTCCAGCTCCTGGAACTCTTCCTCCACCGCGAAGGCCGCGCCCCCACAGCCCGCGAGACCATCCGCGTCGACGGCGACACCGTCAACCTCGGCGCCTGGCTCGCCAAAGCCCGCACCAAGCACCGCACCGGCCAGCTCCCCGAGACCCATGTCCGCCTGGTTGCCGCCCTCTTCGACGGCGACTGGACAACCGAGGCCGCCATCCCCGCCGTCCTGGCCTGAACGCCCCGCTGCCAGCCGGGGCGTGACCCGGGCCCGTATGCTGCGCCGGTCCGGCGTACCGCCCGCTGAAGGGAAACCGCCCCACCGTGTTCCAGCAGACCCCCGTCTATGACCGCCTCGTCGCCGAACGCGGCGACGTCCCCGTTCAGGTCCGCGGGGAAGCCGACCGGATACACCGCGACCTGGCCCAGGTACTGCGCCAGGCGTCCGCCCCCCAGCCGAGCACCCCACGAAGCGTCTTCGAACCGAAGCAGCCTCCCAGCGCCCTGTAGGCATGCGGCCGTTGCCCCTCCCCCTCTGGGGGAGCAGCGGACGGGCACCCCCGCCGGCGCTACGCCACGCACCGATGCCGGGCCGAACCGCTCCGGCCAGGCGGCACCGCCGCACCTGCGGGCCGGGTGAAGCGCAGCGTCGGCTTCTGCTGCCGGGTGAGGAGTTCGGTGAAGAACCCGGCCTGTTGCCTGGATCGGCGCCCACGGGCCTCCCTGGCGGCTGAGGCGGACGGCCTTCTACTCTTCGTACGGCTCGTGGGCGGGCACCTGTCCGTCGCTGCGCCGCTGCCGGTCGCCGGTGAGCGCGACGATTCGGTGGACGGGCACGGAGATGGCCGGGTGGCCGCCCGTGGGGGAGAACTCCACTCGGCCGGTGCCAGGCTCGTAGGAGGTCACCGTGCCGTACAGCCGGTGCAGCACGGTCTCGTCACGCGTTCCGCACTCGACGTCCAGGCGCAGCATCCAGTCCTTGAGCCAGTGGACGGGCAGATGCTCCATCTCGGCGGCTGCGGGGCCGGGGTGCTCGTCGTCGGGGACCCAGCTGTACTTGCCGACGACCAGGTCGTTGTAGACCTCCATCGAGTCGGGCCCGCTGTAGGCAGCCCGCCGCCCGAGCTGGGCAGCGCGCCGCACCGCCCGGGCCGTCGTCACCATGGCCGTGGGCCTGGCGCCCGGCCCGTCGCCTTCAGCGTCCGCCGGCAGATAGGAGTAGGCGCCACGCAGCAGCGCCAGCACGTCCAGCTCATCCGGCTCGGCGGTGCCCGCGACAAGCTCCGGTCCGAGGATGACCCGCTGCCGGTCGTCGCGGGTGTGGTCGGCGGCGTGCCGGGCGGCGAAGCGGGGGACGGCAAGCACGACAGCGTGATCGGGTTCAAAGCCGTAGCCGGTACGCCGGCCACCGAACGGGACAGTGGGCCCGTGCTGCTCGTACTGGGCCAGGTAGGCCAGTTCCGCATCCCGCTTGCGGGTCAGCGGCCAGCCGCTCACCAGCACCAGCTGCCACCCGTCGCCGCCATCACCCGTGGCCGCCCCCAGCGCCTCCTCCAGCCGGTCGCAGCAGTCCAACACGTACTGCTGCCACCGGTGCTGGAACTCTGCATCCGCCCACTGCGCGGGAGAAGCAAACCCTGCACCCGCCACGAGGGCCGGATCCGGCAGCGCCATCACATTACGCACCCGCAACCCGCCCCAGGCGGCTTCCACCGCCCGCATCGCCGCCGCACGTGCCGCAGTCGCCTCGCCGCCCTGGTCCCGGACGCCGCTCCACGCCCGCCGGACGGCCGCCCACACGTCGAACGGCTCCGCCCACCGGGACTGCAGCACCGCGGCCGCCAACTCCTGGCCCCTGCGCTGCATGTTCCCGTCGGCTGCCACCGCATCGCACGCTCCGCTGACCGACGTCACCTCGCGCGCCGCGGGCGCTGCCGCCCGCCAGCCGGCCAGCACAGTCTCCGACCGCTCCAGCACTCCCGACCACGCCTTGAGCATCTGCCGCGCGCCCGCCCCGACCAAGGGATCAGCCGTCCACGGCTCGAGCCCGCGGCGAACCTCCGCATCGCGGTGCCGTGCCGCTTCCCACAGCACTCGCGCATAACCCTCCCAGGTCCGAGGGCCCGCCTCCTGCTCCTCCAGCCTGCGTACCCGCCCGTCAGCCGTCACGACCTCGGCCGCTGCCCGCCACAGCGCCTCCTCGCCAGGCTCCACCCTCACCACAGGAGCACAGTGGCGGCACACGTGCTCGCAGACGTCCAGCAGAGCGAGCGGGCTGCCCGTCAGGTGCTGCGCGTAGCGGCAATGGCTCCGCCACCCCGCCGCCTTGGCAGGAGCGTGCCACTTCCCGCCGCCCGCACGCCCCAGGACCACGGTGATCCGCCGCAGCGGCCCGACGTCTACCCCGGCCGCCAGCAGTTCCTTCTTCCGCAGCACCGGAAGCTCTCGGTCACGCCGCACGACAGCCCGCCCCCCTTTGTCGCCTATTAGCTCTCGTCGCTCAATGCGACACAGGCGCCCGACCGGCGTGCTCGGTTACCCAACGGCGTCACCCTCCCCGGCACGGAACGGCTGACGTGACGCGCGGTCTGTAACGACGCCGCTTCCATGAGTGCCCCGCGAGGCTCAGCCTGCTCGTGATGCAGTCGCGGCGGAGACGGCGGCGCGCCGACTGGCACACGAAGCCGGTCAGTTGCACCTCGTTGGGCGAGTGCGAGAGCGGGCCACAGCACCCTTCACGCGCCACCTCCTGGCTGCGCGAACCTCGTCAGCGGGGGCGCCAGTACACGTGCGTGTGACGTACGTCAGCGTCGATGACATCGCGCAGGACCTCGCGGTCGTCTGCGGGCAGGTGACCGCCGAGGAGGTTCGCGGACAGCCGGTACGCCTCGGCCAGTTGTGGGTCGGCGGCCGCGAGGACGCTGGAGAGCAGCGGTTCGTCCCGCTGTGACGCCGCGTCCACCAGGGCGATCAGGCGCTGCCGCTCCTGGTCCGTCATGTCGGGCAGGGCGGCGCCCAGTTGTCCTTTCAGGGCGGCCCAGGTGAGGGTCTGCTGGGCACGGGCCACCCGCATCAGAGCGCCGCGCACCGCTGCGGCCGCCGCGGCGAGGGTTTCGTCCGACAGGCCTGCGGCAGGGCGCGGGACGACGTGCCCTGAGGGCGCCGTCCTGTCCACGGCGTACTTCTCCCTCAGCGCCCGGATCTGCCGCAGGAGTCTGCCGGTCAGGGCACCGCCGGCCGCGGTCACGGCGTCTTGGAGTTCCCGGAGCTTTTCCTCGCGGCGTCTGGGCGACATGTGCGTCTGCTGGTGCTCGGCCACCAGACGCTGGACCCTCAGCACGGCCGCCTGCTGCTGCCGTCGCACGCGTGCGTCGTCCGTATCGGGCCGGGGCGGCAGCACGGATCCTGCGCGCGGCGGGGCCGGAGCGAGCCTGTCGAGCGCCTGGCGTCGACGAGCGGCCGTGTCCGGCGCCGGCTGGTGGTTCTTCTCCTGAAGGAAGAGGCGAGCTTTCTGCAGCACCTGCAGTTCGGCGTCGCTGGCACCGCGCCGGGTCAGGGCGGTGGCCCGGTTGTAGTGCTCGCGCACATCCCAGGCACGCTTGTCGTCCACCGCGCGCTCCAGGTCCGCGAACACGCGCTGCTGGTAGCCCATATGGCCGTCCAGCCAAGTGCGGGCTTCGGCAAGGGCCTGCTCCGCTTGCGCCCGCGCGTGCGGCTCGAGGGTCTCAAGGAAGGAGCCACTGCCCTCGCAGAGCCGGCGGACGTGCTCGACCGTGCCGGACCGCTGCGCCGATTCCAGTCCTCGGATCAGACGCGTGACCGCTTCCGGCAGCGGCTGCGTGCGCAGGGGCGGGTCCGCCCGCGAATCCTTCAGGATCCGCTGCGCGGCCTCGGTGACAAGTCCGTCCGCCGTCCACCCGCAATCCGCCAGGGGCACCCATTCCGTGGGGCGGGCGAGGCTCTCGGTGCCGATCCAGACCCGGCGGTCCGCCCCCTCACTCTGCACACGCACCCAGTACACGTACCGGCAGCGAGAAAGCGTTCCAGGTTCAAGCGGCAGACCCGCCCCGAGGATCGGCACGCCGCCCTCCCAGACCGGGCGGACCCTCCCGTCGAGGTGAACCCTGAACTGCCGTCCATCGTCCAGGTCGACGTCCAGGGCAGAGCCGATCGGGTCCGGATAGGAGAACCGGGCCGCCCGCCCGTGACCCGCCAAGGACGCCTGCAGCGCGCCTTTCACGTACAGGTGGTCGGCGCTCGACTCGCCGATACCACGGCGCCGGCACACCGCCTCGCCTCCGTGCTGCCCGGCGGGATAGTGCTGGAAGTGGCACTGCCTGTCGACGTACAGCTTGTCCGCCAGACGAGCCCCGCACCCCCCGAGCAGCAGGCCGCACCAGAAGGAGTCACCACGATGACGCCGCCGGAATGCATCCAGCTCGATGGCCGCTACGGGCAGAACCACCGGCACGTCCGAATGCTCGTTGCCGACCACCGCCGTCTGAACAAGCCGTGAGTCACGCACCAGCGCCCCCAATCCCCGCTCCACACAGTAATGGCCGGTTGGGCGGCGGCGGAGGCGAGGGCGGTGAGCAGGCACTGTCCGCTGCCGACGGCGGCGATGGTGGCCGCGCCTGCCGGAGAGGCCGCCCACCATGCCGCCCACCGTCTGCTGGCCGTTCACCAGCCTCCGGGCTGCGCGAGACGGTAAGGGTGCAGCCGCTCTACATTCCCGCCCGTCCGGAACCGGCAGACCGTCTTCATCCCGAAGGCACCAGTGCCCGGACCGAAGAGAGCAGCGCCGTGAAGAACACCGAGGACGGCCTCGACGCCCACGACGGACATGCCTACGGACCGCTCGCCGACGCCGCGCTGCGCCGTGTGACCACCGGCCGCCGACGGCTCGACCGACTTCAGCACGACGCCTTCGCCCTGAGCGATGGTCAGTTGCGCTACGAGGTCTACCGCATCATCCGGTACGTCACTCAAGGCGCACCCAGCGCCAACCAGGTCTTCAGTCTCGCCCAGGAAATCCGCCGCGGTACCCGACTTGAGCTCACCGTCCCGGACCGGCTGCCCAGTGCCTGACCTGGCCGCGCCGCCGGGTCAGTCGGCTGATCACCGAGCAGGTGCCCCGGTTGCGTCATTGGGTGCCGCCGCGGAGGACGGAGGCCTGGACTAGGGCAGGGCGTCACCGCCGGGGGACGCAGTCGCGGGGACTCCCTTGAGCTGGGCGGGCCCGGTATCGGCACCGAACAGTCGGCGGGCGGTGCGGAAGAGCTGCTGGTCAGTGATGGGAGCGACGCCGTTGCGCTGGGACTGCTCGGCATAGACGTAGGCTACGCCGACAGTCAGGGCTGTCTCGACGTCCACGGCGGACATCCTGTCCATCAGGCTTCGGTACGTCGGGCTGATCTTGTCGGTGTAGTGGGCGAGTTCGTCGGGGCGGGCGGCCCGGTGCCGCGTCCGCGGGGGCCCGGGACGCTCGCCGCGTCCGGCGACGATCCGCTGGTAGGCCCTCACGTACAGGCGCTGCTCCGCCGGACTGATCCCGCACGCCATCAGGTATGTCACCAGCTGCTCGGTGCTGGCCGGCAGGCCTTTTCGGTGCACGAACCGCCACACGCTCGTCACCGGCAGCGGAGGCCGGTGCGTCACGCGGCGGCTGAACTCGCGCAGAGCGGGCGCGCCGTCCTGCTCGTACATTGCCGCGAGCGCCAGGCCGAGGTCGTCTGCGCTGTGAATGAGCGCAGGGGAGGGCGCACGCAGGGAGCGCAGCCGGCCGCGCTGGGTGATACGGCCGTAGCGACGCAACAGCCGTGCCCGGGCCAGGTCTTCGGGGCTTGCACGGCAGCCCCGTACGTAGGCATCGAGAACGCTGGGCGATGGCGCCGCGATACCGGACTCGGCGCGCTGGACGGCCGTGCGGGAGATGGCGGCGACATCGGCGAGGGCGCGCTGGGGCAGTCGCGCGGCACGGCGCAGGCCGATGAGGTGCTTGGCGAGAGCCGCGAACGGGCGCTCCGGAGCGCAGGCAAGGGCAGAACGGGACACATCCGCCCCCTACTTGCCCGCGCCGGAGCGCACCGCGGCCTCAACCACCACTGCCGCAAGGCGGCGGCCCCCGCGCGCCAGCGTGAGGGTGCCCGCGCCGATCGCTCCCAGGCCTCCCACGAGCGCGAAGACGGTGCTGAGGGAGGTACCGGCGAGGAACAGGCCGCTGCCCAGTGCTTGGAAGGCGATCAGCAGGATCAACGCGTGCGTGGGCCCCAGACGCCCGGTGGAGTCCGCCGCGCAGGTGCAGAGCCGACTCGGGCCGCCGGAGCGGGCAAGAGGGCCGTGTTCGTTCAAGGTGGAGGGGTCCGTCCTGACAGGGCCGTCGGCGGATACGCCGGGGCCGGGAGGCTACTGGTCGCAAAAGGGGTGCAGCTACGGGCAGTTGGCCCTGCCGAGAGCGGCTGCGCGGCAGACAGTCTTCCACCCGTCAGTCCCCCTCCGCCCGCCACCGGTGGGCGGTATGTCCGCTCTGCGGCATCACGGCTTCGCTGGTGTTCCGTGCTCCGCGGGAGACCTGCCGGGCGTTGTCGGCCACAAGCGCCGCCCCTCCAGCAGCGGACAGCCGCATGCCTCCCACACCTGCCCCGGCCCGCCGTTTGTTCCAGCCGGCTTGCGGCCTGGACCCCTCAGAAGGACGGTAGCCACATCACCGCACCGACGGCCCGCCGCCGGTGCTCCTGACACGGCTACTGGTCGCACACCCGAAACCGCATCAGGACCTCGGCAAGCGCGTTGGCCCGCGCCTGCCCCTCCTCAGGCCGACACCGCCCGCGGTGCTGGCCTGAGGACCTCACCCGGCCACTGCGACGTAGATGAAGCGCCTGCGCATATCACGCACGGTAGCCAAATGCCCAACCGGGCCGAACCAGCTCCTTCGAGATCATTCAGTCGGACGACGAGGGCCATCGTCCACACAAGTGGTCCCGCTCAGCGGCGGATGAGCTTGGCCCCACGGCCCAGCCCCACAGCGAGATGACACCGATCTACGGGACCGGTTTCTGGTGCCGTGCGAGGAGCTCGGTGAAGAAGTCCGCCACGAGCTGTTCGGCGTGGGGCTGGGTGAGTTCCCAGCCGCCGAAGCGGTAGATCTCGTACCCGGCCAGCCGCAGCCGGCGGTCTTCGGCGACCATCTCCGCATACAGCCGCGGTACGGCGGTGTGCGTGATCCGCCCCTTCTCGTCGGGCGGGTTGGGGCGGCCGTAGTGCTGGACGCCGTCGACCTCGATGACGATGCGGGAGCGGTCTGGGGCCAGGAGCAGGAAATCCATCCGCTGGCGGGGCAGCGCGCCGGACTGCTTGCCGCTGCGGCGGGTGTAGGGGTCGTAGTGGAGGTAGACCTGCGGGATCAGGGCGGGCAGGTCGAAACCGCCGTCCTCGGCGTAGCGCGCGCAGTAGGTCCGCATCACCAGCTGCTCGGGCGGAGAGTCCAGCGACCGGTACAGGCGCCGGTACAGGCCGCTCGCGGCCGCCTTCTCGTCCGCGCCCGGCTGGTGGTGGCGCGTCCACCAGGCGATCATCTGCCGCCAGGTCAGCCCGTGCGGCGGGAGAGGGTCGGTGAACACCAGACAGGTGTCGGCGTGGCGGACGATCTCCACGTCGTTGTTCACCGCGTCCCGCAGCACGAGCTGCGGCTTGGCGCCGTCGGCGGCGAAGATGAGGTTCTTGAAGCTGCCCGAGGGCCCCTTGGTGAAACGGCTCTCGTACTCCAGCTCCTGCAGCTCTTCCAGCGCGTCCCTCACCGGTCCGAGGATCTGCTCGATGCAGTCCCGGCGGGCCTGCCAGCTGCCGCGCATGTCGTTGTCGCGCCAGTAGGTTCCGAAGCCGTGCGGCCCGTCGAACGTACGGAACGGCCAGTCGGGCGGCTCGAGGGCGAGGCGTTCCAGGACGGCGCGGTGCGCCTTGATGACCAGGGGCACGTTCTCGTCGTTCAGGTGCCTGCTCTTGCCGTCGGTCCCGTGGGAGACGAAGTCGTGGTGCAGCAGCCGGGTGAGCGCGATCGCCACGTCCAGGTCGGTGTGACCGGCCGGCGGACCGAACCGCAGGGACTCGATCAGGCCGACGTCGAGAACCCAGGGCTGTCCCCACCCGTCGCCGCTGCTGAAGAACGCCGTCAGCTCCACGCCCACCCCCGCCGTGATCCTTCTGGACATCGTCGGCCGTCGACGACGCAGCCACCAGAGCCCGCACGCACACGGTCCTCTCGACGCCTGCCTCGCCGCCTGTGTCGTGCGTCGTGGACGGTCTTGGTCGAAGTGGCCGCCCCGCACGACCGGCCGGGCCCCACCGCCGCCAGGTGAAGGATCACAGCCGAGGGACGCCCACACGCACACGTCGTCCTGTCCGCTCCCGCACACCCGTGCCGCCACCGGCTCGACGACACCCGTCATGCCTCGGTGCTACTGGGGCGTTCGGTCCCGAGGTAGCGCACGGGCGGGAAGCGTTCGGCGAGGTGCAGTACGACGGTGGCGTGTCCGTGTGCGGCGAGGTCGCGCCGGGCCTGCTGCATGTTCAGGACCTTGTCCATGGTGTAGATCTCGGTGGAGGGCCCGAGGTCGATCTGGTGCTCGCCGAAGGTGAAGAGTGTCGACTCGCAGCCGTTGGTGACGCGGAGCATCCCGTCGTGGAAGAGGTCGCCCAGGTTGGTGAGGGCCTCGGCGCTGGCGGCGCCCACGGACACGGTGTCGCCCTGTAGCACGACCTCCTCTCCGTCGAGCAGCGCGAGAGCATCTTTGACCTCCCGTGCTTCCCGTTTGCCGAAGTCGTCGGGGAGCGGGAAGAACTGGTGGGTGCGGGTCTGCAGTCGGGCCAGATCGTCGAAGGCGTCGGCCCACAGCTGGGCCTCACCGGGCTCCCAGCTGGCCGGCGTCATGCTCGTGGTGATCGGCGCCCGCAACCGGACGGTGCCAGCTCCGGCGAAGCCGACCTCCAGAAAGCGTCCGGGGCGGCTGAGTGCGATCAGCCGGAGTACCGGCACCAGGGCCTGCGGCAGGACCGACTCGGGCAGCTCGAAGGAGAACGTCAGCCGGGCGCAGCGGTCGCGGGGGTGGTAGCGCATCCGCACCCGAAGCAATCCGGTGCCGTCGCGGCCGTGGAGCGTTCCGCCGTCGAGGCCGCTCACCCGGTGCGTGAACGTCACGGGCAGGGAGGCGAGCGGAACACCCGAGGGCTGCTGGACGACGACCTTCCCTCGCAGAAGTGGTGTCACCTCCTGCCGGTGGGAGGTGATGCGCACGCCACCGACCGCGATCCGCTCCAGCCCCAGCCCGGCGGGGCCCGACAGAGCGGCCTCGGCGAGATTGTCCGCGGTCAGCTCTACCTCGCCGCCGAAGCGCAGGGCCTCCTCGAACCGCAGCCGCCGCCGTGTCTCCTGCTCGTCACCGCCGGCAAACCGGACCCGGGCGGTGAACCGGATGGTGTTCTGTCCGTCCGGGTCGGGCCCCCGGGGCGTCAGGTGCACGGCCGTCCGGCCGTCGCTGTTCAAGGAGGTGTGCACCGCGTGGTGCGGGGAGATCTCCTGGACCCGCGCATGCAGCGCGCGGGCCCGCTCGGCGTAGTCGCTGACCCCGCCGGCCAACGTGTCGCGCTCGGCGCGCGCCTCGGCGATGCACTCCAGAATGTAGGCCTCGGCCTCCTGCAGCGCGTAGCGCACCAGACCAGGCTCGGCCGCGAACTTCTCGTCCAGCCAGCTGCGCCCCAGCCACCGCCGCACGAAAGGGAACTCATCGCGCAGACCGTCGAACCACCGCTGCTCGGCCGGGTTCGGGTCGATCGGCACGAGGAGATCCCAGTGGTCCGGCTGGTGACGGGCCGCCGACACCAGCGACCGCTCCACCTGCCTGCGGCGTCCTGCACTCATCCGGCCGGTGAACGACTTCGCCTCGTACACGACCAGTTCGCCGTCGTCGGTGTACTCGAACAGGTCGCGGCCGCCGTCCCCGCCCGTCCCGTCGACCGCCTGCGCCCGCTCCCGCAGGCGCATCACCAGCAGCGTCACCAGGGACTCCGACAGTCTGGGGTTCTCGGCCAGCTTCTCCCACGGAACTCTCACCACACACCCACCCTACGAACTCCCCCTGACACCACGCCCCGCTCAGTTCGCCGCACTCCTTGCCCGGCCCCGGCGAAAGGCGCCGGGGCCGGGGTCCGTCGAGGACAGCAACCGTCGTCCGCGAGGCGACAGGGGTATTCAGCCGCGCCCGCGTCGCTTGGGGCGCCGAAGCCTCCGGGCCTCGGACCGGGAAGGCGGTGCGGAGTGGAACTTTGCCTGCACGAGCTGTACGGAGCCGTCACCGGATATGAAGATCCCGTCGATCTCGGTGTCGGGGACGAGACCGTTGCGCCGCGCGGAGCCGAACAACTGCTTGTGAAAGTCGGCGAGGACATCGTTGCGCTGGGAGACAGGCTTAGAGGTCCTAACAGAAGTTGTTGATCATGTGACTTTCGGCTGGGGTGGTCGTTGGTCTGGCCGTGGGGAAACGTCAGTCGCAGCCGTGGATCGTG
>NZ_JBIWGA010000035.1:0-87549 GCF_044763345.1 Streptomyces sp. NPDC096132 | reverse complement strand
CCCGCCGGCCGCCCGGGGGGCCCCCCCTGGGCCGGGGGCCGGGCGGGGCCCCCGTGGGGGCGACGGGGGGGGGGGGGGGCGGTGTGGGGCTCCCCCGCCCGGGCCCCCGCCGCCCGTTGTCGTCCTGCTGCCCGCTAGCGGCGATCGGCGTCCAGCGGCTCGAGATCCCCGTCCAGGTCCTCGTCCTCGAGGTCGTCGAGGTCCTCGAGGTCGGTCGTGAGATCCTCGGCGCCGTCGTCGGGGTCGTCCTCGTCGTCCTCGTCCTCGTCGAGGTCGTCGAACACCGCGCTCACGTCGAACCGGCAGACCACCCGCTGCGGGTCGGCCTGCTCGAACGGCGTCTCCAGCCATTCACCCGGCTCGGCCGGTTCGTCCGCGGCCAGCACCCACAGCGTGGAGTCGCCCTCCTCCAGGCCGAACTCCTTGTGCCGGGAGGCGATCTCGTCCGGTTCGAACTCGCCGAACAGGATGCCGAGGGCTCCGTGCACGGTGCCCGCGCTCTCGCCGGCCTCGTCGTCCGCCGCCTCGATCCGCTGGGCCTGCGCGAGGAGGCGCTGCGGCTCCGCGACGGCGTAGTCACGGCGGATCAGCACGCTCAGCGCGTTCGGTTCCTCGGGGCCCGTGTACGGCGGCAGGGAGTCCTCCGCGCCGGGGATCTCGAAGGGCGTGACCTCGTCGTAGCGGTCGTAGAGCAGTTCGTCGTACACCTCGGCCGCCGCGGCCAGCTCGTTGAAGGCCTCGTAGACGGCCGGGTCGTCCTCCCCCGTCCTGCGTTCGACCGCCGCCAGGTGGCGGTCGAGCGCGGTCTTGACCGCCTCGGCGGCGGCGCGTACCTCGGCAGCGGTGGGCTGCGCAGCATCAGACATAGTGCAGACGCTATCCGTACGAGGCCCCAGCCCGCACAATAGATGCGATGCCGGAATACGAATTTGTCGACGTGTACGTACCGCGCGGGGTCTCCCGCAAGGAGGCGACACGTCTGCTGACCGACCATGCCGAGTACGGACACTGGGAGTTGCACCGCCTCAGCCTGATGCGTGACGGCAGCCGCAGGGTGCGGTTGCGCCGGCGGATCATCCGCCAGGTGCGTGCCACGTGGTGAGGTGAGTGACATGGACGGAGCGGGCCCCGCCGAGGCGGGGCCCGCTCCGTTGTGCGGCACCGTGGGGTGTCACATGGAGGCGCGCGCCTTGCGGTAGATCAGCGCGCCCGCGAGCAGCGCGCCCGCGCCGGCCGGCAGGGCGAGGCCGATCGGCAGCTCGCTGCCGGTCTCCGCGAGCTGCGCGCCACTGGCGACGGAGCCGCCGGCGGGCTGCTGGAGGTTCGCGGCCCGGGCCGGCGTCCTGTGACCCGGGGTGGCCGGCACGGCCTCGGGCCCGGACGGGGTGGAGCGGTCCTGGTCGGCCGGCTTGCCGGGGGTCTGGTGGCCCGGCTTGCCCGGCGTCTCGTGGCCGCGGGTCGGAGGCGTGCCGTGGTCGTGGCCGCCGCCGTTGTCGCAGTCGTTGCCGTACGACGGGTTGAGGATCCCGACGACGTCGATGCCGTTGCCGCACACGTTCACGGGCACGTCGATCGGTGCCTGGACGTGGTTGCCGGAACCGACGCCGGGCGAGCCGCCGGTGTGTCCGCCCGCGTGCGCGCCCCCGGAGCCCGTGTGGATGCCGGAGCCGCCGTAGCCGCCGTTGTAGCCGCCTCCGTGGCCTCCGTTGTGGCCACCGGCGTGGCTGCCGCTGTTCCCTCCGCCGTGCTTGCCGCCCCCGTGGCCGCCGCCGTGCTTGCCGCCGCCGTACCCCTGGTCGTCGCCGTAGCCGCCCGGTGCGCGGTGGCCGCCGCCCTTGTTGGCACAGGAGTTGCCGAACGACGGGTTGAGGAGCCCGACGATGTCGATGGTGTTGCCGCACACGTTGACCGGGATGTTCACCGGCGCCTGCACCGTGTTGCCGGACGCGATGCCGGGCGAGTCGGTGGCGGAACCGCTCGCGCCCGAGTCGGCGTGGGCGTAGCCGCCTGCGGCGGCGATCACCCCCGTGGCCGCCGCCACGGTCATGAGGCTTTTGCGGGTGACCTGTCGCATTGCTGTTTCCCTGCTTTCGATCTCGTCCTCGACCTGAATTCCCGCATCATTCCAGTTTTCCGGGACTTTCGGGCCGTTCGAATTCTTCGGCCATTCCTTCGGAAAAGACCGGTCGGCCCCGGAGCGCATGGCGTGCGCTCCGGGGCCGACGGTGTGGACGACCCCTCAGCGGGTCGACGTCACTTGTTGATGCAGACGTTGCCGAAGGCGGGGTTCAGCAGCCCGATCACCGAGATCGTGTTGCCGCAGACGTTCACCGGGACGTGCACCGGAACCTGGATCACGTTGCCGGACACGACACCCGGGGAGTGCACCGCGGCACCCTGGGCACCGGCGTCGGCGACGGCCAGGCCCGCGCCCGCGAGAACCAGCCCACCAGTGGCAGCCGCAGCAGCGACGACCTTCTTGATCATTATTCCTCCTTGTTGGCAAAAGCGATCCCCATCAGCGGATCGCATCACCAGTAACGAGGGGGAATTAATGAGGCTACGCGCTTATCGGCGCATTCACCCTTCCCAGTCACGCCCGTACAGGCGCACGATTTCCCGGGCCCCGTGAAATCTCGTTTCAGCGGGACAATTCAGACCTCGTTCAGGACGCGTCGATGAACCGGTCGAGCACCCGCACCCCGAACTTCAGCCCGTCCACCGGCACCCGCTCGTCGACACCGTGGAACATGCCGGCGAAGTCCAGCTCCGGGGGCAGCTTCAGCGGGGCGAAGCCGAAGCCGCGGATGCCGAGGTCGTCGAAGGACTTGGCGTCGGTGCCGCCGGAGAGCATGTAGGGGACCGCCTTCGCGGTCGGGTCCTCGGCGAGCAGCGCCGACTGCATGGCCTCGACGAGCGCCCCGTCGAAGGACGTCTCCAGGGCCTTGTCGGAGTGCACGTCCTCGCGGCGCACCTTGGGGCCGAGGATCCGGTCGAGGTCGGCGAGGAACTCCTCCTCGTGTCCCGGCAGGAAGCGGCCGTCGACATGCGCGGTGGCCTCGCCCGGGATGACGTTGACCTTGTAGCCGGCGCCGAGCTGGGTGGGGTTGGCGGTGTTGCTCAGGGTCGCGCCGATGAGCTTGGCGATGCCGCCGAGCCTGGCGAGGGTGGACTGCATGTCCTCCGGGTCCAGTTCGGTGCCGAGCGCGTCGCCGAGCTCGTCGAGGAAGGCCCGGGTCGTCTTGGTCACCCGTACGGGGAAGGTGTGCCGGCCGAGCCGGGCGACGGCCTCGGACAGCTCGGTGATCGCGTTGTCCCGGTGGACCATCGAGCCGTGCCCGGCGGTGCCGGCGACGGTCAGCTTCATCCAGTGCATGCCCTTCTCGGCCGTCTGGATGAGGTAGAGCCGACGCTCCTCGCTCACGGTGAACGAGAACCCGCCGACCTCGCTGATCGCCTCGGTGACGCCCTCGAAGAGGTCACGGTGGTGGTCGACGAGGTGGCGGGCGCCGTACAGGCCGCCGGCCTCCTCGTCGGCCAGGAACGCGAGGACGATGTCCCGCGGCGGCTTGCGCCCGGAACGCATCCGGTCACGGACGACCGCCAGGGTCATCGCGTCCATGTCCTTCATGTCGACCGCGCCCCGGCCCCAGACGCACCCGTCCGCGACCTCTCCGGAGAAGGGGTGGTGGGTCCAGTCGGCCGCGTTGGCCGGGACGACGTCGGTGTGGCCGTGGATGAGCAGGGCGGGCCGGGACGGGTCCTCGCCCTCGATGCGGGCCACCGTGGAGGCGCGCCCCGGGTGCGATTCGAAGATCTGGGGCTCGAGGCCCACCTCGGCGAGCTTCTCGGCGACCCACTCGGCCGCCTTGCGCTCACCCGGACCCGAGTGGTCGCCGTAGTTGCTGGTGTCGATCCGGATCAGGTCACGGCAGAGGTCCACGACCTCGTCCTCGCCGGTGACGCTCCTGGCCGTGTCGCTCACGCTGCTTCCTCCCGCTGTCGCCGCTGACGGCCACCGTCACTGCTGGTGGCCACCGTCACTGCTGGTGGTCCCCCTCATCCTCCCCCTCCCCGCAACCCCGGCCCAAGACCGGTCCCGGCCCGTCACACGCCGTTCACGCCGGCCGCGTGGTCCTGTCGGCCACCTGTGATCGGGCACCCCGCAAAGCCTGGTAATGTTTACGACGTCGCCGCGGGGGAAACCCCGCACGACAGACACCTTGTCCGGGTGGCGGAATGGCAGACGCGCTAGCTTGAGGTGCTAGTGCCCTTTATCGGGCGTGGGGGTTCAAGTCCCCCCTCGGACACTTGAGAAGAGTGAGGGTCTCGACCGCTGGTCGAGGCCCTCACTCGTTGTGTGTGGCCGATCTCTCTCCGGTCGAAGATCACGCAGGTCACCGCCCGCCTCCGGGGATCCCCGCGTCCCCCGGACGGCCTTCCCCGATGGCTGACAGAAAGGGGCGAGCCTAGCGTCGTACTAAAATTTCCGGCTTGTTACGGAGCCGGCCCGGACAACCCCAGGCAGACCTGCGGGCCCGCCGGCGCCCCGGAGGCTTCCGGGATCGAGACGCGAGGACCGATGGCAGCCATTCACGAGAGCAGTGCTCTCGGCCTGCTCGACGAAGAAATCCGCGTACAACTCGGTGACAGAGCCCGCTTCTCCGGTGGGCCCGCCGCCTCTCCGCGCACCCTTGTCGACATCTTCGACGCGTCGGTGCGGTCGCACCCCGACGAGCTCGCCCTGGACGACGGCAGCACACCCCTGACCTATCGCGCGCTCGCCGTGGAGGTGGAGCGGCTGCGGCGCCGGCTCGCCGCCGCCGGGGTGGGGCTCGGGGACCGGGTGGGGGTGCGGGTGCCGTCCGGCACCAACGATCTCTACGTGGCGATCCTGGCCGTTCTGGCCGCGGGTGCCGCCTATGTTCCCGTCGACGCCGAGGACCCCGACGAGCGGGCCGAGCTGGTGTTCGGGGAGGCGGACGTCCGGGCCGTGATCGGTGCCGGGCACGAGATCGCCGTGCACGGTGTGTCCGACGTCCGGGCCGCCCGGCCCGGGGTCGAGCACGACGCGTGGATCATCTTCACCTCCGGCTCTACCGGGAAGCCGAAGGGCGTCGCCGTCAGCCACCGCAGCGCCGCCGCCTTCGTGGACGCCGAGGCCGCGCTGTTCCTCGCCGAGGAGCCGATCGGGCCCGGTGACCGGGTGATGGCCGGACTGTCGGTGGCCTTCGACGCCTCCTGCGAGGAGATGTGGCTGGCCTGGCGGTACGGGGCGTGCCTCGTCCCGGTGCCCCGGTCGCAGGTCAGGAGCGGGGCCGATCTCGGGCCCTGGCTGGTCGAGCAGGAGATCACCGTCGTCTCCACGGTGCCGACGCTGGCCGCGCTCTGGGAGCCCGAGACCCTCAACGACGTCCGCCTGCTGATCTTCGGTGGTGAGGCCTGCCCGCCCGAGCTGGTGCAACGGCTGGTGACCGAGGGGCGGGAGGTCTGGAACACGTACGGGCCGACCGAGGCGACCGTGGTCGCCTGTGCCTCGCTGATGTCGGGCGAGGAGCCGGTCCGGATCGGGCTGCCGCTGCGCGGCTGGGAGCTGGCCGTCGTCGACGAGGCCGGTGAGCCCGTGCCGATGGGCGGGAGCGGCCAGCTGGTGATCGGCGGGGTGGGGCTCGCACGCTACCTCGACGCCGAGAAGGACGCGGAGAAGTACGCGCCGCTGGACTCGCTGGGCTGGGAGCGGGCGTACCGCAGCGGGGACCTGGTCAAGGCCGAGCCCGAGGGGCTGGTCTTCCTCGGGCGAGCCGACGAGCAGATCAAGCTCGGCGGGCGGCGCATCGAACTGGGCGAGGTGGACGCGGCGCTGCAGGCGCTGCCCAAGGTGGCGGGGGCGGCCGCGGCCGTACGGACCGCGCGCAGCGGCAACCAGCTGCTCGTCGGGTACGTCGTCACGCAGGACGGCTGGGACCGGGCCGAGGCCGTGGAGCGGCTGCGGGCCGCGCTGCCCGCCGCCCTGGTGCCGCTGCTCGCGCCGGTCGACGACCTGCCGACGCGTACGTCCGGCAAGGTCGACCGCAACGCCCTGCCGTGGCCGCTCGACGGTGTCGAGGTGCCCGCGGGCGAGGATCTGTACGGCACCGAGGCCTGGCTCGCCGAGCAGTGGGCGGAGGTGCTGGGCATCCCGGTGACCTCGGCGTCCGACGACTTCTTCGCGATCGGCGGCGGCAGTCTGGCCGCCGCCCAGCTCACGACCCGGCTGCGCACCCGCTACCCGAGCGCCGCGGTGCTCGACATCTACCAGCAGCCGGTGCTGCGCAAGCTGGCCCGTCGGCTGGAGGAGTCGGCGCACGACGACGGCGGCGGCCGTACGGTCGCGCCGGTCCCGAGGAAGGCGCAGTTCGTCCAGCTCCTGCTGCTCCTGCCCCTGTTCACCCTGCTCGGGCTGCGCTGGACGGTCGTGCTGGCCGCGGTGGGCAATCTGCTGCCCGGGTACGGCTGGCTGCCGACCGCGTCCTGGTGGCTGGTGGCCGCCGGGGCCCTGCTGTTCTTCAGTCCGCCCGGGCGGATCGCCCTCGCGGCGGGCGGGGCGCGGCTGCTGCTGCGGGGTGTGAGGCCCGGCCGGTACCGGCGGGGCGGGTCGGTGCATGTGCGGCTGTGGGCGGCCGAGCGGCTGGCCGAGTTCAGCGGGGCGACTTCGCTGACCGGGTCCTGGCTGGAGCGGTACGCCCGTGCGCTGGGGGCGAAGGTCGGTCAGGACGTCGACCTGCACTCGCTGCCGCCGGTCACCGGTCTGCTGAAGCTGGGCCGGGGTGCGGCCGTGGAGTCCGAGGTGGACCTGTCCGGGTACTGGCTGGACGGGGACCGGCTGGAGATCGGCACGGTCAAGGTGGGCGCGCATGCCGTCGTCGGCACGCGCAGCATGCTCTTCCCCGGCGCCCGGGTCGGCAAGCGCGCCGAGGTGGCGCCCGGCTCGGCGGTCAGCGGGCAGATCCCGACGGGGCAGCGGTGGGCGGGCGCGCCCGCGGTGAAGCTCGGCAAGGCGAAGCGGAACTGGCCCAAGGAGCGGCCGCAGCGCGGCACGTACTGGCGGGTCATGTACGGCCTGACCGGCGTCGCGCTGAACCTGCTGCCGGTGGCGGCGGCCGGGGCCGCGCTCCTCGTGGCCCGCGTCCTCGTCACCCCGGGCCTCGGGCTGGGCGGGGCGCTGCGCGGGGCGGCGCTGGCGCTGGTCCCGGCGACGCTGGCCTACGGGCTGGCGTACGCGCTGCTGCTCCTGGTCGCCGTACGGCTGCTCAGCCTGGGGCTGCGGGAGGGCACGCATCCGACGCACGGCCGGGTCGGCTGGCAGGCCTGGACGGTCACCCAGCTGATGGACCGCTCCCGCGAGACCCTGTTCCCGCTGTACGCCGGGCTGGTCACGCCGGTGTGGCTGCGGCTGCTCGGGATGCGGATCGGCCGGGGCGCCGAGGTGTCGACCGTGCTCGCCCTGCCCAGCCTGACCACGGTCGGCGAGGGCGCGTTCCTGGCCGACGACACGCTGACCGCGCCGTACGAACTGGGTGGCGGCTGGCTGCGGATCGGGCGCGCGGAGATCGGGCGGCGGGCGTTCCTCGGGAACTCGGGGATGACCGCGCCGGGCCGGAGCGTGCCGGACGGCGGTCTGGTCGGGGTGCTGTCGGCGACGCCGAAGAAGGCGAAGAAGGGCAGCTCCTATCTGGGCCTGCCGCCGGTGAAGCTGCCGCGCAGCTCCGCGGACGGCGACCAGAGCCGTACGTACGACCCGCCGGCGCGGCTGCTGTGGGCGCGCGGGCTGGTGGAGCTGTGCCGGATCGTGCCGGTGTTCTGCTCGGCGGCGCTGGCGGTGCTGACGGTGGCCGCGCTGTGTGCGCTGGGGGTGTGGGCGCCGCTGCTCGGCGGGCTGGTGCTGCTCGGTGCGGGTGTGGCGGGCTGTCTGCTGTCGGTGGTCGCGAAGTGGCTGCTGGTGGGGCGGCACCGCAGCGGGGAGCATCCGCTGTGGAGTTCCTTCGTGTGGCGCAACGAGCTGGCGGACACGTTCGTCGAGGTGGTGGCCGTGCCGTGGCTGGCGGGCGCGGTGCCCGGTACGCCGGTGATGACGGCGTGGCTGCGGGGGCTCGGGGCGCGGATCGGGCGGGGTGCGTGGGTGGAGAGCTACTGGCTGCCCGAGGCGGACCTGGTCACACTGGAGGACGGGACCACGGTCAACCGCGGGTGCGTGCTCCAGACTCACCTCTTCCACGACCGGATCTTGCGGACGGATACTGTGGTCCTCCGTGAGGGCGCCACGCTGGGCCCTGGCGGGATCGTGCTGCCCGGCAGCACGATCGGGGCCCGTACGACCCTGGGTCCCGCGTCGCTCGTCATGGCCGCGGAGTCCGTCCCGGACGACACCCGCTGGCTCGGCAACCCGATCGAGGCATGGCGTCCCTGAGCGCGGGCCACTCGGTGACTGCGGGCGGCGCACCGGTCGGTGGTTCTTCGAGTACGGCGCAGGGAGCGGACGCGGAAGTGGCAGTGCAGCAGTCAGTGGGCCCGGACTCGTATTTCCCGGGCAACGGCGATCCCCGGTACCGGGTGCATCGCTACGAACTCATGCTGGACTACCGTCCCGGCCCGAACCGGCTGTCGGGGACGGCCCGGATCAACGCGATCGCGGGGCGCGCGCCGCTGACCGAATTCCAGTTGAACCTGGCCGACTTCAGGATCGGGCGGGTGCGGGTGGACGGCCGGCAGCCGCACTACACGCATCGGGGCGGCAAGCTGCGCGTCCGCCCCGCCAAGGCGCTGCGGGCGGGGGCGGCCTTCACGGTGGAGGTGCACTGGTCGGGCAATCCCAAGCCGGTGTCCAGCCCCTGGGGCGGGATCGGCTGGGAGGAGCTGGCGGACGGCGCCCTGGTCGCGAGCCAGCCGGTCGGGGCGCCCTCGTGGTACCCGTGCAACGACCGCCCGGCCGACAAGGCGTCGTACCTGATCTCGGTCACGACCCCGTCGGCGTACGCGGTGGTGGCGGGCGGCCGGCTGCTGACCCGTACCACGAAGGCGTCGACGACGACCTGGGTGTACGAGCAGTCGGCGCCGACGTCGAGCTATCTGGTCGGGATGTCGATCGGTAAGTACCAGACGGTGCTGCTGGGCGATCCGGGGCTCGGCGGGGTGCCGATGCACGGGCACATACCCGCGCACCTGCTGCCGAAGTTCTCCCGGGACTTCGCGCGGCAGCCGGGGATGATGGATCTGTTCCAACAGCTCTTCGGGCCCTATCCGTTCGACGAGTACGCGGTCGTGGTCACCGACGAGGAGCTCGATGTGCCCGTCGAGGCCCAGGGGTTGTCGCTGTTCGGCGCCAACCACGTGGACGGGGCGCGGGGTTCGGAGCGGCTGGTGGCGCATGAGCTGGCGCACCAGTGGTTCGGCAACAGCGTGTCCATCGCCGACTGGCGGCACATCTGGCTCAACGAGGGGTTCGCGAAGTACGCGGAATGGCTGTGGTCGGAGCGGTCGGGCGGGCGCGGCGCGCAGCAACTCGCCGCTGTCGCACACCGTTTGCTCTCCTCCCTCCCACAGGATCTGAAGCTGGCCGACCCCGGCCGCAAGTCGATGTTCGACGACCGGCTGTACGAGCGCGGCGGGCTCGCCGTGCACGCGGTGCGCTGCGCCCTGGGCGACGACGCGTTCTTCCGGATGCTGCGCGCCTGGCTCGGGCTGCACCGGGGTGGCGCGGTGACGACGCCCATGTTCACGGCCCATGCCGCACGGTTCACGTCCGAGCCGCTCGACGAGCTGTTCGACGCGTGGCTGCACCAGGGGGCGCTGCCGCCGCTGCCGATGGCCGAGACCCGCGCGACGGCCTAGCACAATGGCGGCCATGACCACGCGTTCCTGCCCGTGCGGGCTGCCCCAGGCGTACGAGGCCTGCTGCGGCCGCTACCACCGTGGCCCCGCCGCCGCGCCCACCGCCGAAGCGCTGATGCGTTCGCGCTACACGGCCTTCGTGAAGGGCGAGGTGGGGTATCTGACGCGGACCTGGCATCCGCGGACGCGGCCGGCGCGGCTCGAGCTGGATCCGGGGATGCGGTGGACGGGGCTGGAGATCCTCGCGACGAAGGACGGATCCGCGTTCCACACGACGGGGACGGTGGAGTTCCGGGCGTCCTTCCGGGGCGGCTCGCTGCACGAGGTGAGCCGGTTCGAGCGGGTGGACGGGGCGTGGGTGTACGTGGACGGGGACTTCCCGGACTGACCTAGGGCCTGTCGTTTGGATCAGGCCGCAGGAAAGCAGCGGTGTCCTCTCGGCCGAGCCGAGCGGGGTCTGGTGCGTGCAGCTGCAAGGCGGAGGAGGGCGTCGACGCGGAGCGTCGGCAACCGACGACAACGCGGCAGATGCGCGTGCCAGACCCCGCGTCTGCGGCGTGATCCAAACGACGGGCCCTAGGGGGCCAGGACGTCCAGTTCCTGGAGGGCGCCGGCGGTGATCTCGCGGGTGAGGTGTTCGGCGCGGGGGGCGTCGCCCTCGCGGATCGCCTCCGCGAGCTTGACGTGGAGGGTGACGGCGGCCGGGTCGGGGTCCTCGAACATGACCTCGTGGTGGGTGCGGCCGGTGAGGACCTCGGCCACGACGTCGCCGAGGCGGGCGAACATCTCGTTGCCGGAGGCGGCGAGGATCACGCGGTGGAAGGCGATGTCGTGGAAGAGGTAGCCCTCCAGTTTGTGACCGCGTGAGTGGGCCACCATGCCGAGCGCGCACTCGGTCAGCTCGGCGCACTGCTCGGCCGTGGCGTTGCGGGCCGCCAGGCCGGCCGCGACCGGCTCGATCGCCGAGCGCAGGACGGTGAGCGAGCGCAGCTGGTGCGGGCGGTCGGCGCCGGCCAGCCGCCAGCGGATGACCTGGGGGTCGTAGACGTTCCACTCGGCCTTGGGGCGGACCGTCACGCCCACGCGGCGGCGGGACTCGACCAGGTGCATGGATTCCAGGACGCGGACCGCCTCGCGCATCACGGACCGTGAGACGTCGAAGCGCTGGGCCAGTTCGTCGGTCCGCAGCACACTGCCCGGCGGGTACTCGCCCGCGGTGATGGCGGGGCCCAGGGTGTCCAGTACATGGCCGTGCAGACCCCGGCCCGGAGTGGTCATGCACTCAGCGTACGGGGTGGATCACAGCCTCAAAAAGTCAGACTTATTTGTCACAGACTCTTGAATTCGTCGTACCTAATCGGTTTCAGTGTCGTCGACATCAGGTGTCGTCGGAAGACGGCTTCAGGGACAACGGCTTCGGAAGACTGCGAGGCAGCGATGCAGACCCCCCACGTCGTCGCGGTGATGGGCGTCGCCGGCACGGGCAAGACCACGATCGGTCCGCTGCTCGCGGCCCGGCTGGGCGTTCCGTACGCCGAGGGCGACGACTTCCACCCGCAGGCCAACATCGCCAAGATGTCGGCCGGCACCCCGCTCGACGACGCGGACAGGTGGCCGTGGCTGGACGCCATCGGTGCCTGGGCGCACGGGCGGGCCGGGCTGGGTGGGGTGGTCAGCTGCTCGGCGCTGAAGCGGTCGTACCGGGACCGGCTCAGGGCCACTGCCCCGGGGCTCGTGTTCGTGCACCTCGCGGGCGACCGCGCGCTGATCGAGGACCGGATGGCGCACCGGCGGGGTCACTTCATGCCGACCGCGCTGCTGGACTCCCAGTTCGCCACGCTGCAGCCGCTCCAGCCGGACGAGGCGGGAGTCGTCGTCGACGTCTCCGGCACGCCCGAGGAGATCACCGAGCGGGCCGCGCAGGCACTCGCCGGGCTCTCCGACACCCGCCTGTAACCACTTCCCTCCCCCTCCACCACAACTCCAAGGGACCCCCGTGACCAGACTCAGCGCAGAGATGCTGGCAGCGGACACCGCCGAGCCCATCACCTCGGCCGGCCACGCTCAGCTGGGCATCGCCGTGCTGGCGGGCATCGCCGTCATCGTCCTGCTCATCACCCGGTTCAAGCTCCACGCCTTCCTGGCGCTGACCATCGGCTCGCTCGCGCTCGGCGCGTTCGCCGGGGCGCCGCTGGACAAGGTCATCACCAGTTTCACCACCGGGCTCGGTGCCACGGTCGCCAGTGTGGGCGTGCTGATCGCGCTCGGCGCGATCCTCGGCCGGATGCTCGCGGACTCCGGCGGCGCCGACCAGATCGTCGACACGATCCTCGCCAAGGCGGGCGGGCGTTCGATGCCGTGGGCGATGGTGCTGATCGCCTCGGTGATCGGTCTGCCGCTGTTCTTCGAGGTCGGCGTGGTGCTGCTGATCCCCGTGGTGCTGATGGTGGCGAAGCGGGGCAACTACTCGCTCATGCGGATCGGCATCCCGGCACTGGCCGGTCTGTCCGTGATGCACGGGCTGGTGCCTCCGCACCCCGGGCCGCTGGTCGCGATCGACGCGGTCGGCGCCAACCTGGGCGTCACGCTGGCGCTCGGTGTGCTCGTCGCGATCCCCACGGTCGTGATCGCGGGGCCGGTGTTCTCCCGGTTCGCCGCGCGCTGGGTGGACGTCCCGGCTCCCGAGCGCATGCTGCCTCAGCGGCCCTCGGAGGAGCTGGAGAAGCGGCCCGGCTTCGGCGCCACGCTCGCCACCATCCTGCTGCCCGTCGTGCTGATGCTGACCAAGGCACTGGTCGACATCGTCGTGGACGACCCCACGCACACCGTGCAGCGCGTCTTCGACGTCATCGGCTCCCCGCTGATCGCGCTGCTCGCGGCCGTCCTGGTCGGCATCTTCACACTGGGCAGGCCCGCCGGGTTCTCGAAGGAGCGGATATCGGGCGTGGTCGAGACGGGGCTCGCGCCTATCGCCGGCATCCTGCTGATCGTCGGCGCGGGCGGCGGCTTCAAGCAGACCCTGATCGACAGCGGGGTCGGTCGGATGGTCCTGGACATCTCGAAGGACTGGTCGATCCCGGCACTGCTGCTGGCCTGGCTGATCGCGGTCGCGATCCGGCTCGCGACCGGTTCGGCGACCGTGGCGACGATCTCCGCGGCCGGTCTGGTCGCCCCGCTGGCAGCCGACATGTCGACGACCCACACGGCCCTGCTCGTCCTGGCCATCGGCTCCGGCTCGCTCTTCTTCAGCCATGTCAACGACGCCGGCTTCTGGCTGACCAAGGAGTACTTCGGCCTCAGCGTCGGCCAGAACATCAAGACCTGGTCGGTCATGGAGACGATCATCTCGGTGGTCGCGGGCGGGCTGGTGCTGCTGCTCTCACTCGTCCTGTAGGGGGTTCCGCCGGGCGGTGCGGGCAGCCCATGATGAGCCCTGGGGGCGACGACTGGGGGGACGTCATGGCCGTATCACTGGGGACGCGTGTGTCGGCGCTGCTCTTCGTGGGAGCGGTGGCCGTGGCCACGGCGGCGGTGACGGAGGGCGGTGCCGCGTCGCGCGGCGGTGGGAACACGAACGTGTCCGGCGGGACCGCGCAGGGCTCGGGCGAGTCCGTCTCCGGCGGTGCCGTCGGGGAGACCCCGGCGGACTCGCCGTCGCCGTGGCCCAGTGTGCTGGGGTCCGGGGGCGTGGAGGCGGGCACAAGCGCCGGCTCCGGCGCCCCGCCGAGTCCCGACGGCTCCCCCACGTCCGCGCCGAGCGCGAGTACGGCGCCCCCGGTGACCGGTCCCGCCTGGCTGCCGCCCGGCCCCGCCTCGCCCGACACCGACCACCGGCCCGCCCCGGACAGCGTGTACGACCTGCTCCGCACACCGTCCCGGTGCCGGGACGCCCTCGGGCTGATCCCCCGTACGTCCGTCGGCGACGACTGGAAGGTACTGCGCGGGCTGGCCCACGCCTGTCTCGCCGCGCAGGGCCGCGACGGCGGCGGCTGGGCGGCGGCGGAACGCGACCACGCGGCGCTCGCGGGGCCGCTGAACACCTGCAAGGGGCGGGCGGCCCAGCGGGTGCTGGCCGGTCTGCTCGCCTTCCACCGGTCCCGGCCCTCGGCCACCGCCCGGCTGACGGACGCCCCGGCCGCCGCCCCCGCCTGCGCCTATGCCGTCACCGCGGTCGACGTGGGCGGCGACGGCGAGGCCCGGCCCGGCGACTCGATCCGGATCGAGCTGCGCGGCACCTACTTCGACCAGGCCGAGCTGCTGCGGGAGGGGACGGTGCTGGTCGGCGGCCGACAGGTGGACGGGCCGCCGCGGGCCCTCTCCCGGTCGGGGGACGGACTGGTGCTGGCGGCCGTGGTCCCGGATCTCGGCACGGGATCCGGGACGACGTCCGCGGGGGTGACGGTGAGCGTGCGGTACGCGACGACGGAGGCGGTGAAGGAGGACGCGTTCCGGGTCGTCGGGCCGGAGGTGAGCGCGCCGACGCAGACACCGGGGGCATCCGAGGGACCCGGCGGGACCGGCGGAACCGGCGTCGGCGGAAACGGTTCGCCCGGCTCGCCGGGCGCCCTCAGCGGAGCCCGCCCGGTCGGCCGGCTCGGCGGAGCGACCCACTCCGACACCGGCATCGGCACCGCCACCGCCACCGCCACCGCAGCGGCAGAGCCGGGGGCGGCACCCGCGCCGCGCTTCCCCGTCCGGCGGCGGTGAGCCGGCTCAGCGCCGCCAGAGCGGATGCTCCCGCTCCGCCCACTCCCGGCTCACGGATCCGGTGCGCATCCCCCGGCGGGCCTCCGGATCGCCGAGCGCCATGCCGATGTGGCCGGCGAGGACGACACCGATGGTCAGGGCCAGCCAGTCGTGGACGAAGGTCGCGCTGGTACGCCACATGATCGGGGTGAGGTGGGTGAACCACATGATCAGGCCGGTGCCCAGCATCACCAGGGTCGCGCCGGCGATCCAGGCCGCGTAGATCTTCTGCCCGGCGTTGAACTTGGCCGCCGGACGCGACGCGCGCCGCTTGTCCCGGCGCAGGGCGGCGCGCAGCCAGCGGCGGTCGTGCGGGCCGAACCGGTTGAGGTGTCCGAGGTCGGCACGGAACGCGCGGGAGGCCAGACCGGCCAGCACGGGCACCGGGAGGAGCACACCCGCGATCTCGTGGACCCGGACCACCAGTTCACGGCGCCCGACGAGTTGCGCGAACTCGGGGACGTACAGGAAGGAGGCCGTCACCACGCAGACGCCCATGAGCAGGGCGGTGGTGCGGTGGATCCACCGTTCGGCGCGGGTGAAGCGGGGGATCCCGGTCGCCGGGGGTGCCTCAGCTCGTAGGCTCATCGTCCCGCCCGTTCGACTTGCCGACCCAGGCGTCGACGTCGTAGCCCCGGTTCTCCCAGTAGCCGGGCCGCACGTCCTCGGTGACGGTGATGCCGGAGAGCCACTTGGCGGACTTGTAGAAGTACATGGGGGCCACGTAGAGGCGCACCGGGCCGCCGTGGTCGTGGCCGAGGTCCTTGTCCTGCATGCGCAGGGCGACCAGGACGTCGGCGCGGCGGGCCTGGTCGAGGGTGAGGCTCTCGGTGTAGGTGCCGTCGAAGCAGGTGAAACGGAGGGCACCGGCCTTGGCCTTGACGCCGGAGGCGTCCAGGAGGGTGGAGAGCCGTACGCCCTCGAAGGGCGTGTCGGGGACCCGCCAGCCGGTGACGCACTGGACGTCCTTGACCATACGGGTCTGCGGCATGGCCCTGAGCTGGGCGAGGGTGTAGGTCGCGGGGCGGTCGACCAGGCCGTCGACGGTGAGACGGTAGTTCGTGGCGTTCTTGTGCGGGACGGAGGAGGCCACGGAGTAGTAGCGGAAGCCGCCGCCGTTGGGGAGCAGTCCGGTCAGGCCGGTGGGGTCCTTGTCGGCGGCGCTGCCGAGGAAGGCCTCCAGGCCGCGCTGGAGCGGGGGCGCGGCGACGACACCCAGGGCGCCGAGGGCGAGGGTGCCGAGGAAGACACGGCGGCCGACGGGGGTGCCGCGTTCCTCGGGTGCTTCGGAATTCACGTATCCATTCGAACACCCGGGGGACGGGCGGGGCCAGGTTTCCCGGCAGCCGTCAGACTTCCGTCATCACTTCTTACCCGGCTCTCAGACCGTGGGCGCGGTTCTCAGGCCGAGGGCGGCGGCGCGGGCCGTGCGGAAGGCCGGGGCGGGGTCGCGGTCCGGGTACGACCAGGGCCTGGACGTGACGTGTTCGCCGATGTGCTGGAACAGGGCGGCCGCCTCGGCGCTGCGGCCCTCGTGGACCTTGGCGTGGGCGAGGAAGTTCAGGTCGATCAGGCGGCGGGGGTGGCCGTCGCACTCCCACTCCAGCCACCAGTCGAAGGCCGCCTTCATCACGTCCCGGGCCCGCGCGTCGCGCCAGTGTCCCGAGGCGGCCGGGTCGACCGGTTCGAAGCCGTGGGCGGCCAGGACGCGGTAGCGCTCGGCGTGCGCGACGACCGGGAGGATGGCGAGCGGGGAGTCGGCGGGTGCCTGCTCGGCGGCCCAGGCGGCGAAGTCGTACACCTCGTGCAGCGGGTCCGGGCCGGCGGCGGCGCGGCGCTCGGCGAGCCGGGCGACCATCAGGTGGTGCGCGTGGTGGTGGTCGCGGTGACGGGCCCGGATCTCCTCGAAGATCCGCACGGCCTCGGTGTCGCCGTCGCGGCCCCCGCTCCCGTCGCGTTCCAGCATGAGCAGGCCCAGCCAGGGCGTCGGGTCCGCGGGGGCGAGTGCGGCGGCGGTGCGGCAGGACTGGCGGGCGACGGCCGGGTCCTCCTTGCCGCGCAGGGCACGGCGGACCTGGGCGAGGGCGTGCAGGACGCGTCCGTCGGCGCAGTCGGGTGCGGCGAGCAGCCAGTCGTGGGCCCAGGCGGCGGCGTACGGTTCGAGGGCGAGGACCGCGACGCGGTGGGCGCGGCGGTCCCAGTCCTCGCCCGTGTGGGCGAGCAGGGAGCGGGCGGCCTGCCAGCGGCCCTGGGACAACGCGGCTCGGGCGGCACCCAGTTCGGTGTCGTCGAGGGCCGGGTCGGGGGTCCGGGCGGCGGCGCGTCCGCGGCCGCTCCCGGAGAGTGGGGGTGGGGGCACCGCGGGACTTCCTCATCCTCCTCGGTGACGGCTCTGACATCGGCCCGCGATCGGCCGATCACGCACAGCAAAGCCTCAGCCAAGGCCCGCGTCAAGGGCCGGGGGAATGTGACAGGTGTCAACTACCGTGGAGCGCAAGGAACTTGAGAACGACCCGCCGCTGGTGAGGCGTCCCGCGAGCGGCCCGTGACCAGGTCGATGTGGCGTACGCCATGGCGCGGCGCGGCGGCAGCGCACACCATGGCCGTACGGTCCGCCGCGCCCTCCGGCTCCGTCCGCCGGGTGCCCGCGACCGAGTCAACCGCCCGGTTTCCGGGTAGTCCCGGCCGCATCCGGGTACTCCCGGAAGCAGATTTCCGGGCACTCCCAGGGCGCACCGGGCGTTGGGAGGCTACAGTCGGCCACACCGCACCCGTCCGTGGTCCGACCGGATGATCGAGGTACGCAGCGTGTCGGTTCTGGTTCTTGTTCTCGCCGTGAGCGCCGCCTGCTGCCTGGGCTTCGGGTTCGTGCTCCAGCAGAACGCCGCCCAGAAGGCACCACTCGGCGACTTCCTGTCGCCCCGGCTGCTGCTCGACCTGATCAAGGTGCCGCGCTGGCTGGGCGGTATCGGTCTGATGGTGGCCGGCATGGTGCTGGGCGCGATCGCCCTCGGTCAGGGCGAGATCTCCCTGGTCGAACCGCTGCTCGCCACGAACCTCCTCTTCGCGCTCGCCCTCTCCCGGCATCAGACGAAACAGCCGCTGGGCCGCCAGGGCTGGGCGGGCCTCGCGCTCCTCGCGGGCGGCGTGACCGCGTTCATCGTTGCGGGTGAGCCGCGCGGCGGGTCCGCGATCACCGATCCGCTGCGGCACTGGCTGATCATCGGCGTGATGGTCGGCACGGCCCTGCTGCTCACCACGTACGCCAAACGCTCCCGGCTCAGCTCGGGCCCGGTCCTGCTCTCCCTCGCGGCCGGCCTGCTCTACGGCGTGCAGGACGCCCTGACCCGGGTGAGCGGCCAGCGCTTCTCCGCGGGCGGCCTCGGCGAGCTGTTCACCGGTTGGCAGCCGTACGCCGTGCTGGCCCTCGGTGTGACCGGGCTGGTGCTGGTGCAGAGCGCCTTCGAGACGGCGCCGCTGCGCATGTCCCTGCCCGCGCTGACCGCGGCCCAGCCGCTCGCCGGGATCATCTGCGGCGTGGGCTTCCTCGGCGACCGGCTGCGCACCGACACCGGCGCGCTGGCCTGGGAGGCGGCGGGCCTCGCGGCGGTCGTCGCGGGCATCGTCCTGCTCGGACTGCACCCGGCGATGCCCAGTGGCACCGCACCGCGCGAGCGGGTCCCGAACCTCGAGCCGCAGTCGTCCCGCTGACGGTCCGCGTCGCGGGCGCGCCTGCTGACTGTCTGCCTCGTGGGCGCGCTGTCGACTGTCTGCGCCGTGGGCGAGCTGTTGACTGTTTGCGCCGTGGCGCGCCTGCTTGGATGGGCCCATGAGCGCTGCTGACGAGATCCTCGACATCGTCGACGAGAACGACCAGGTCATCGGACAGTTCCCGCGCGGGCAGGCGTACGCCGAGGGGATGCGTCACCGCTGTGTGTTCATCCAGGCCAGGGACGCCGAGGGCCGGCTCTTCGTCCATCGCCGCACCCCGACCAAGCTGGTCTTCCCCTCCCTGTACGACATGTTCGTCGGCGGGGTGGTCGGCGCGGGCGAGGGCTACGACGACGCGGCCCTGCGCGAGGCCGAGGAGGAGCTGGGCGTGAGCGGACTGCCCCGCCCGGAGTTCCTCTTCAAGTTCCTCTACGACGACGGCGCCGGCCAGAGCTGGTGGTCGGCGGTGTACGAGGTCCGCTGCGACCTGCCGGTCAGTCCGCAGGTCGAGGAGGTGGCCTGGCACGACTTCCTGCCCGAGGAGGAGGTCGAGCGGCGGCTGCCCGAGTGGGAGTGGGTGCCGGACGGGTTGGCGGCCTACGAGCGGCTCAGGGAGTACCGGGCGGCAGGGTGAGCAGTACCCGGGTCACCGGCGGGAGGGCGCCTCGGACGCCGCTCAGCGGGCTCCTGCCCGGTGTGTCCCAGTACGGGCTCTCCCAGTAGGGGTGGTCCAGGAACCGCTCCGCGGCGTCGGGTGCCGCCTCCGGGTCGACGCCCACGGCGACCAACGCGGCGGATATCCGCTCCAGCGCCTCCTCGACCGGGGTGTCCGCGTCACCGTAGGCGGGGAGCAGCAGGAGCAGCCGTCGGTCCGGGTCGAGGACTCCCTCGAGGCCCGGCGGTGCGGAGCCGGCGACGGCGAGCAGGTCCGGCCAGGACAGGCCCGGGCCGCAGAAGTGGCCCTCGATCGATGCCAGACGCTCCACACGGGGGAGGTCCGGGCCGGTCAGCAGGTAGTCCACGCCGGCGTCGTCCGGGAAGTTGCGGTGCACCACCCACACCACCCGGTCGTCCGGGAGCGGTATCCGGTACGCGGGCCACACCTCCGTCGCCTCGTGGAGCGCCTCCAGTGCCGCGTCCACGTCGGCGGCGTCCGCGCCGAAGGGCTCGGGGTCGTACGCGAAGTCCCCCCAGACGGGGCCGAAGTACGCCGGCCAGAATCCGGGCAGGTCGAGCTGGTGCTCGGCGCGAGCGATGCCGTGTCCGGGCATCGCGTACCCGGCCAGTGCCGTGGGGACCTCCATGCCCGAAACCGTATCCGGCACCACTGACAACGCCCCCTCGGCGGGCGCCGGGTAGGGTCCTGCGCGTGATCGAGTTCGTACGGAACGTCCGGTTGTGGTTCGCGCCCGAGCAGGTGCGGGAGGAGGGCAGGACACCGGACTACCGGTTCTCGCTGGCCAACGAGCGCACGTTCCTGGCCTGGCTGCGCACCGCGCTCGCGCTGATCGGCGGGGGCTTCGCGGTGGACCAGTTCCTGCCGGACCTGCGCTGGGGCTGGCGGGTGGGTCTCGCGCTGGCGCTGCTCGCGGCGGGCGTGCTGTGCTCGCTGCGCGCGGTGAACCACTGGATGCGCTGCGAGCGGGCCATGCGCCGGGGCGAGGACCTGCCGGCGTCCCGCTTCCCGGCCCTGCTGAGCGTGGTGGTCGCGCTGGTGGCCGTGGCGATGGTCGTGGTGGTGCTGCTCGGATGGGCCGGATGAGCGAGGCACCGGCGTCGGCCGACCGGGATCCCGGGCTTCAGCCCGAGCGGACCCGGCTGGCCTGGCGGCGGACGACCCTGTCGGGCACCGTCGCCACGGTGCTCGCGATGAAGACCGCGCTGCACGGCGGCCCGTCCGCCGCCGGGATCGTCGCCTGCGCCCTGTGCGTCGGCCTCTGGCTGGCCTTCCTGCTGCTGGCCCACCGCAGGATCCGGGCCCTGACCGCCGCCCCCGCCCCCGCGGCGCTCGCCCCGCGGTACGCCACCGCGGCGGTGCTGTACGCGGTGGCGACGGCGGTGTGCGCGGCGGCGCTGGTGGTCTAGTCACTCGGAGCAGGCCTGATCCGAAAGACAGGCCCTCAGTTTTAGACCTAGGTCTCCTCGTCGGACCAGTCCACCGTCACCACGATCTTGCCGCGGGTGCGGCCCTCCTGGTTCAGCCGGTAGGCGTCCACCGCGCGCTCCAGGGGGAACGTCTCGGAGACGTTCACGGAGACCACGCCCTGCTCGGTCAGTTCCGCCAGCCGGGTGAGGTCCTCGGTGTCGGGCCGTACGAAGAAATAGCTGCCGCCGTAGCCGACGACGTCGCCGTCGGCGATCGAGACCAGGCGGCCCTCCGGGGCGAGCAGTTGGGCGGAGACCTTCAGCGTGTCGCCGCCGATGGTGTCGAAGACGGCGTCCACGCCCTCGGGGGCCAGTCCGCGCACCCGTTCGGAGAGCCCTTCGCCGTAGGTCACCGGCTCGCCGCCCAGCGAGCGGACGAAGTCGTGGTTGGTCTCGCTCGCCGTGCCGATCACCCGCGCGCCGAGGTGGCGGGCGAGCTGCACGGCGATCGAGCCGACGCCGCCCGCGGCCGCGTGCACGAGGAGCGTCTCGCCCCGTTTGACCCGCAGGGCCTTGGTGAGCACCTGGTAGGCGGTGAGGCCCACGAGCGGCAGCCCGGCCGCCTCCTCCCAGCTGAGGTTGCGCGGCTTGCGGGCGAGGGTGCGCACGGGGGCGGCGACGTACTCGGCGAAGGTGCCGCGGGAGAGGAAGTCCTCCCGGACGTAGCCGATGACCTCGTCGCCGACGGCGTACTCGGTGACGGCCACTCCGGGCTGGACGACGACTCCCGCGACGTCCCAGCCCGGGATCACGGGGAAGACGGCGTCGAGGACGCTGTCCAGGTAGCCCTCGCGTGCCTTCCAGTCGACGGGGTTGACGGCCGCCGCGCGGACCTTGACCAGCACCGAGTCGGGGCCGACCTTGGGGTCGCGCACCTCGCCGAACTCGAGCACGTCCGGGCCGCCGTACCGGCTGTAGCTGATGGCCTTCATGTCACCGACCCTCCGGGGTACGCGCACGCCACGCAACCGGGGTGCCCGGATCCGTGCCGTTCGCGTGGCAGCCTGTCCGGCGGACGGCGTCACCGCGCGACCGGAAATCGCCTGCGACGAGGCCTCGCGCTTCTGCCCGGGGAACGGTCGGCCTAGGGTGGGCCCGATCACGTTGGGTGTCACCACTGGACTACATACCGACCGGTCGGCATGATAGGGCGGGTCCCGTTCACCCGTCCGTAGGAGCGACTTCATGAGCCCCGACCATCCGCCCGGACTCGACCTCGACCGGCTGCGCGCCCTCCTGGAGCGCGAGCGCCCCGGTCTGGTCGCCGGCCCCCTCACCGGCCGGCTGATCGAGGGCGGCCGGTCGAACCTCACGTACGAGGTCGGGGACGGCACCGGCAAGTGGGTCGTACGGCGGCCCCCGCTCGGCCATGTGCTGGCCACCGCGCACGACATGAAGCGCGAGCACCGGGTGATCAGCGCCCTGTACCCGACGAGCGTGCCGGTGCCGCGGCCGGTGCTGCTCTGCGAGGACAACGATGTGCTCGGGGCACCGTTCTACGTCATGGAGTTCGTCGAGGGCACCCCCTACCGCACGGCCGCCGAGCTGGCCCCGCTCGGTGCGGAGCGCACCCGGGGTGCGGTGCTGTCGCTGGTGGACACCCTGGTCGAACTGCACGCGGTGGACCCGGCCGAGGTGGGGCTGGCCGACTTCGGGCGCCCCGAGGGCTTCCTCGACCGCCAGCTGCGCCGCTGGGGCAAGCAGCTGGACGCCTCCCGCAGCCGCGACCTGGCCGGCATCGACGAGCTGCACGCGGCGCTCGGCCGTCAGCTGCCCGCCTCCCCCGCGCCGGCGGTCGTGCACGGCGACTACCGGCTGGACAACGTCCTGATCGGCTCGGACGACCGCATCAAGGCGATCCTCGACTGGGAGATGTCCACGCTCGGCGACCCGCTGACCGACCTGGGCCTGCTGGTGATGTACAGCGTGCCGCTCGAGGTGCCGAACTCCCCCGTCTCCACGACCGCCGCGGCCCCCGGGCACCCGTCCCCGGCCGAGCTGGTCGAACGGTACGCGGCGCGCTCGGGGCGCGACGTCTCGGCCGTCTCCTGGTACACGGCGTTCGCCTGGTTCAAGCTCGCCGTGATCCTCGAGGGCATCCACTACCGCTACACGCTGGGCCAGACGGTCGGGCGGGGCTTCGACCGGATCGGCGAGCTCGTCCCCGTCTTCATCGAGCACGGACTGACCACTCTTCAGGAAGGCTGACGGCCATGGACTTCGCGTTCGACGCGCGCACCGAGGAACTGCGCGGCAAGCTGCTCGCCTTCATGGACGAGCACGTCTACCCGGCCGAGGCGGTCGCGGAGGAGCAGCGGGCCGCGCTGGCGTCCCCCTGGGACACCCCGGCCGTGGTGGAGGAGCTGAAGGCCGAGGCGCGCAGGCAGGGCCTGTGGAACCTCTTCCTGCCCGACACCGAGTACGGCGCCGGGCTCACCAACCTCCAGTACGCGCCCCTCGCCGAGATCACCGGCCGCTCCCCGCAGCTTGCGCCGACGGCCCTGAACTGCGCCGCGCCCGACACCGGGAACATGGAGGTGCTCGCGCAGTTCGGCGACGAGCAGCAGCGGAAGCAGTGGCTGGAGCCGCTGCTCGCCGGGGAGATCCGCTCGGCGTTCGCGATGACCGAGCCGGAGGTGGCCTCCTCCGACGCCACCAACATCACCACGCACATCCGGCGGGACGGCGACGAATACGTCGTCACGGGCCGCAAGTGGTACATCTCCGGGGCGATGAACCCGGACTGCAAGATCTTCATCGTGATGGGCAAGACGGACCCGGACGGCGCCGACATCCGCCGCCAGCAGTCGATGGTCCTGGTCCCGCGCGACACCCCGGGTGTCACCGTCAAGCGCGCCATGAAGGTCTTCGGCTACGAGGACCACTACCACGGCGGCCACGCCGAGGTGATCTTCGAGGACGCGCGGGTGCCGGTGACGAACCTGATCGGCGAGGAGGGCGGCGGCTTCGCCATCGCCCAGGCGCGGCTCGGGCCGGGCCGTATCCACCACTGCATGCGGCTGATCGGGATGGCGGAGCGGGCGATCGAGCTGATGTGCCGCCGGGCCGTCTCGCGCGACGCCTTCGGCAAGGCGCTGGCCCAGCAGGGTGTGGTGCACAACTGGATCGCGGACGCGCGCGTGACGGTCGAGCAGCTGCGGCTGCTGGTCCTGAAGACCGCCTGGATGATGGACACGGTCGGCAACCGGGGCGCCCACACGGAGATCCAGGCCATCAAGATCGCCACGCCTCGCGCGGTCGTCGACATCATCGACCGGGCGATCCAGCTGCACGGCGCGGGTGGCGTCAGCCAGGACTTCCCGCTGGCCGAGCTGTACGCCGGCGCGCGCACGCTGATGATCGCGGACGGCCCGGACGAGGTGCACCAGCGGTCGCTGGCGCGGCGGGAGCTGAAGAAGTACCTGTAGGGCATGACGTAAGGGGCGGTCGTCCATGGCGACCGCCCCTTACTCACGCGTGCTACGGCCGCAGGGCCCGCAGCAGCAGGTCGGCCAGGTGGTCGGCGACCTCCTGGGGGCTCATCGGGCCGTTCGGGCGGTACCAGGTGGACAGATGGTGGACGGAGCCGAAGTGGTAGTCCACCACCAGGTCGGCCGGGGTCGCCGTGGAGAAGACGCCGGCCTCCTGGCCCTCCTCGACGAGCGCGCGGAAGCGTTCGTGGTAGCGCCGGCGCTCGGCGCGGACCTGCTTGTTCTTCTCGGGGCTCAGGTGGTGCATCGAGCGGAAGAAGATCATCGCGTCGTCGAGGTTCTCGATCGTCGTGACGACGACGTCCGCCGCCGCGCCCCTCAGCCGCTTCTCGATCGGCTCGTCGGCGTCCGCGAAGGCGTCCAGGCGCTCCTGCTGGACGCGCAGCACGCGCGCGTACACCTCGTGGAGCAGGTCGTCCTTGGAGCCGAAGTAGTGGTACAGCGCCCCCTTGGTGACGCCGGCCGCCTCGACGATCTCCTGCACGGAGGTGCGGTCGTACCCCTGCTCGGCGAAGAGCCGGGTGGCGGCGGCGAGGAGCCGTTGCGGAACAGGAGCCTCTGCGCCGTCCGTCGTCCTGGGCACTGCCGCCACCTGCCTTCTTCCTCGATGCGTTACTGACTGTCGTGCGGGCGGGAACGCCGTTCCCGACGGAGGATCTTCCCACTTGCCGTCTTGGGCAGGTCGGGCAGGATCTCCACCTGACGCGGATACTTGTAGGCCGCCAGTCTGTCCTTGCAGTAGGCGGCGAGCGTATCGGCATCCGCGTCCGCGCCGGGACGCAGGCTGATGTACGCCTTGACGGTCTCCCCGCGGCAGCCGTCCGGCACCCCGGCCACGGCGGCCTCGCGCACCGCCGGATGCGTGTACAGCACGTCCTCGACCTCGCGCGGCCACACCTTGCCCCTCCTTCCGGGGGACACCCCCAGACCCCCGGCGGACGCGTTGATCATGTCCTTCTTGCGGTCGACCGCGTACAGCCGACCGGGCCGCCTCCAGTAGCCGGGGACGACCTGGGGTCCACGTACGACGCCCTGATCGTAGGTCCGTACGACCGTGTCAGCCCCGGCACGCCGACGGCGAAAGTCCCGGGCAAGGTCGACCGGGGCCTCGTGCAGCGGCGGGACGGTGGCGCAGGTGGCTGCGCACTTGGTGAAGTGGTAACCGTTGCGGGTGTACGGGCCGAGGCCGGCGCGGAACTTCTCCACCTGGACGGGCGGCACGGCGGCGCGGTCCGCGGAGAGGTTCGGGAACAGGGAGAAGTGGTCGCGGGTGACGGCGGGGGACGCGGCCAACGCCCCTGAAACCGCCGACGGCCCGACCGTGAGGCCGGGCCGCACGTGAACTGGCAGACCATGCCGGTGATTTGGCCTCCTCCTCGCACCGAAGCGCGGGGATTCCGACCCAGTAGGTCGAGGTTCACGGACGCTCGACCGCGTACACGGTGTCATCCCTCCGGCAGGCCCTGCCGCGACACCCCTGTGGGGGCTCGTACAACGTCCCACCGTGCCCAACTCACCCCAAACCGGCGGCTTGTGGCCGGCGCGGGCGACGGCGGTGAGGTCGTCGGCGTCGGACGGCTGCGGAAGCCGTTCGAAGGTCAGCACGCGCGCGTCACCGCGCGTCTGGAAGTCCAGCTCGCATCCCGTGAGCACGATCCGCACCGGAGAGCCGGCCGCCGTGTCCCGCAGATACGACTCCCAGGCCCGGTCGGAGCAGATCAGCGCGGCCACCTCGCCGTCCCGCAGGACGTGGGCGACCTCCCCCGACTTGTACATGGGGTTGACGGGGACGACGGTCGCGCCCGCCTTCCAGGCGCCGAACAGGGCGAGGACGAAGAGCGGGGAGTTCTGCAGCAGGACCGCCACCCGGTCGCCACGCGCCAGGCCGCGGGCGGCGAGGTGTCCGGCGACCGAGTCGCTGAGCTCGTCCAGCTCGCGGTAGGTCAGCCGCCCGTCGAAGTAGGCGAGGGCGGTGCGGTCCGGGGCCTCGGCGACGGACCGGCGCAGGGCGTGCACCAGGGAGTCGGCCGGGTCGATCGGGGCGCGCTGGGCGTCGTCGAGGAGGGCCAGCCAGGGCTTGGCCGCGTAGTGGGAGGCGGGCGCGGTCATTCGGCGGCCTCCCACTTCTGCTGGAGGTGGTTCATGTTGGCCAGCCAGCGGTCGGGCTCGGTGGCGCGCACCTCGTAGTAACCGGCCACCTCGGGGTGCGGCAGGATCAGGAAGCGGTCCTCCGCGATCCCCTTGAACAGGGCGTCCGCGACGTCGTCCGGCTCGATCGCGGTCGGCTTGAGCACCAGGTCGCCCGCGCTGCCGGTGGCGTCCAGCATGGCGGTGCGGACGCCCTGCGGACAGATCGCGTGGACCTTGATCCCGCGGTGGCGGTAGGTGAGCGACAGCCACTCGGCGAAGGCGTAGGCGCCGTGCTTGGTGACGCTGTACGGCGCGGCGCCGATCATCGTGAGCAGTCCGGCGGCGGACACGGTGGAGACGAACCGGCCGCTGCCGCGCTCCAGCCAGTCCGGGAGCAGGGCGTGGGCCGCGCGGACGTGGGCCATGACGTTGACGTCCCAGGCCTGCGCCCAGACGCTTTCGTCGGCCGCCTCGGAGCCGCCCGAGGGGACTCCGGCGTTGGCGCAGTAGACGTCGACGGTGCCGCCGAGGGCGTCCCGGGCCTGCTCGACGACCGCCGAGGCGTCACCGGGCACCGCGATCCCGCCGATCTCCTCCGCGACGGCCCGCGCCCCGTCGGCGTCCAGGTCGTTCACGACGACTCTGGCGCCCTCCGCGGCGAACCGACGGGCCAGCGCGGCCCCGATCCCGCCTCCTGCTCCGGTGACGACCACTCCAGCACCCTGTACGGCTCCCACCATCGTCTCCTTCGGCGCGACGCGATTCGGCTCGAACACCAGACTAACCGGTCGGTATGTAGCAGGGAAGGGCGATCGTGTCTCCGCGGGCCCCGGGGAACGGGCTGCGCCGTGACGTATGGCCAAGTCCGCTGGTTAGCAGGACGATACGCCCCACATCGCACCGCTTCGGGGGACAGGAGCCGCCATGGCACAGCCGACGATGAGCGTGAGCCCGTACTGGGAGCTGACCTTCGACGCGGACGGTGACGTCGACACCGCACAGCGGGACCGGCTGCTGACCGGGGTGAAACAGCACAAGATCCGGGACCTGATCGTCTTCTCGCACGGCTGGAACAACGACCGCTCCGGCGCCACCCGTCTCTACAGCCGCTTCTTCGAGCCGATCCCCCGGCTCGCCCCGGCGACGGCCAGGATCGGGTACGCGGGCGTGGTGTGGCCGTCGATGCGGTTCTGCGACGAGCCGATCCCCGACCTCCCGCACACCATGGCCGTGGCCGCGACCCCGGGGCTCGACGACGGCACCCGGCACGCGCTGCTGGAGACGTTCCCGGGCCGGGCCACGGTCATCGAACGGATCGCGCGGCTCCTCGAACAGCGCCCGCCGGAGGAAGGCGAGCTGGAGGAGTTCGGGCGGCTGGTGCGGGAGCTGGTGGACGCGGTGCCGCCGGGTCCGCAGGCCCTGTTCGCGGCGGACACGCTGGCGGAGGGCGTGCCGCAGGACGAGCCGGAGATGTTCACCGGGTCGGCGGCGGCCGCCTGCGAGGAGTTCGCGGCCGCCCTGGCCGGATGCGCGTCCGACGGCGAGGAGCCGGCGTTCGCGCTGCCCAACCCGTGGGACGGGGCGAAGGAGTTGCTGCGGCAGGCGACGTACTACGCGATGAAGCGGCGCGCCGGGACCGTCGGCGAGCGGGGGCTCGGGCCGCTGGTCGGGCGGCTGGCGCGGGCGGTGCCCGGGGTGCGGGTCCATCTGGTGGGGCACAGCTTCGGCGGGCGGCTGGTGTCGTTCGCGCTGCGCGGGCTGCCCGAGGGGGTGCGCACGGTGAAGTCGGTGACGCTGCTCCAGGGGGCCTTCTCGCACTACGCGTTCGCCGCGCAGGGGGTGCTCCAGGGACACCAGAACCGGATCGACGGACCCCTGGTGTGCTGCTACTCGCGATTCGACCAGGCGCTGAGCACGATGTACCCGCTGGCTTCCCGGATGGCCGGCGACGCTCGGGGGCTCGTGGGGGAGGTACTGGGCGCCAAGTGGGGTGCCATGGGGCACGACGGGGTGCAGTCGGTGCCGGGCACGCGCGCGTTCGGGCTCGCCGAGGCGCTGTCCGACGGGAAGCTGCCGACGTCGGGCTGTGTGAACGTGGACGCGGCCGCCGTGGTCAGGCGGGGCGGGGCGCCGGCCGGGGCGCACAGTGACATCGTGCACCCCGAGCTGGCGCGGGTGGTGCTGGCGGCGGGCCGTATCACCTAGGGACCGCACCCGGATCGCACAGGGCGCGACCCGCCGCCGCAGGACCTACCGGTGGGACGTGAACTCGACCACCTGCTGGAAGGTGGGCCGGTTCTGCCAGCTGATGTTGTAGTGCTTGATGCCGCCCAGGGTGCGCTGGACGATCGAGTCGGCGCACCACTGGTCGCCCGCCGAGCACAGGTCGTCACCCGGGTAGACCTGGGCCGCGGTCTTGCCGGCCGCCGTCTTCAGGGTGCTGATCAGGACGTCCCGGCAGCCGCTGAGCGTGCCGCCGCCGCAGTACTTCTGCGTCAGCCCGCCCTGCACCGTCTCGCCGAGCACGGCCCGGATGTCCTTGTCGACATAGCTCCACCAGCCGTACTGGAAGGAACTTCCGGCGTGCGCCCCGGTCGGGCCGTGGGCGGCCGACGGGGACTCGTCGATCGGCAGGTTGGCGGTGAACGCGGTGTACAGGTCGGTGCCGAGGCCCGGTTCGAACTCGCCCTGGACCAGCAGCGGCCACCAGGCGTCCAGGATGCGGATCGCGTCGGCGTTGGCGTACGCCTTCGAACCGGCCGAGGTCTCCGTGCGTTTGCCGCCCGCAGTCACCCAGGCCTGCAGCTTGCTCACCGCGGCAGCGGCCGTGGAGTCGGTGACCGTGGAGCTGTTGATCACCTTCAGCAGGTCGGGCAGGACGTCCTCGGCCCTCAGGTCCGCGAGCGCCGCGTCCGCCATCGCCTTCACCAGCGACGCACGGGTGACGCCGCCGACCGCGACCAGTTTCTTCACCCGGTCCTCGAGAAGGTTGCCGCGATGGACCGAGCCGTCGCCCCAGGAGGCCGTGGTGTAGTTCAGGGCCTGTTTGTTGTTCCAGGAGACGTAGTAGTCCTGGTCGATGGAGTTGGGGTGCTCCGAGGCCGGCGTGTAGGTGGCCGTGTTGGTGGCCGGCACCCAGTTCTTCCACTCGTACGCCGCCTGCGCCCACACCGGGAACTCGGAGTCGACGCCGGTCGCGCGCACCGGGTTGTCGCCGCTGTTGTAGTAGGCGGTGTGGCTGGAGTCGGCGTAGAACCAGTTGAAGGTGTAGTTGATGTGCTGCACCGCGCTCTGGAAGGTCTGCGGGCTCTTGACGTAGTCCGGGTCGTTCAGCATCTGGAAGCCGATGATGGAGTCGGCCTCGTGCATGAACGACGAGCGCAGGGTGGTGTAGGCGACCTTCTTGCCGCCGACGGTCGCCCGGTACTCCACGGGGCCGTACTTGGTGCGGTAGACCCGCATCGTGTAGGAGCCGGCCGCGGTGTCGTCGGCGGTGGTCGGCTTCCAGGAGTTCTTCTGTTCGACCACGTCCATGGCGGTGCAGGTGCCGTGGTACAGGTAGTGGTAGTCGTCCTGGCACAGTTCGACCGCGTACGTGTCGATGATGTCCTGGCCGGAGGTCGTGGCGCTCCACGCGTAGTCCTGGCCGCGGCCCAGTTCGACGTACATGCTCAGGCCTGCGAAGGAGGCGCCGCGGGCGCTGATGCCCGGGCCCTGGATCTCCTGGAGCATGAGCAGCTGCGGGGCGAAGTAGCCGGTCTGCGGGCCGAAGACGGCGATGGGGTGGCCGCTGGCGGTGGCCTTGCCGCTGACGACGAGGGCGTTGGACATGCCCCGTTTCGCCGAGCTGAGGGCGGTCGCGGTGGCCGCCGCGGCGGTGGCGGAGGCGCTCTGGTCGCCGCCGGTGCCGGTGGCGTCGTAGACCAACGGTTGCGTGCTCACCGAGCCGTCGTCGGGCAGGGCCTGGCCCTGCGCGCTGTCGGGCTTGGCGCCGTAGGGGAAGCTCTCGCCGTTGTGGACGGTGAGGACGGCCTCGGGGTCGTTGCGCTCGCGGAACGCCTCCCAGACCTTGGTGCCCTCGGTGACGCCGTACTTCTCCTGTGCCGCGAGCAGGGAGATGGCGTTGTTGACCTCGCCACCGCCGCCGGAGCCGAAGAGCGCGCCGATGACCGAGGCCAGCGCCACCAGGTCGGTGATCTTGAAGTGGTCGATGGTGCCGGCGTTGGTGATTGAGTCCTTGTGGCCGGTCAGGACGTATTCACCGGGGAAGTACCGGCCGCTGTCGGAGGCGTCGATGTACGCGTTGACGCCGGCGAGGTAGGCGTTCGCGTCGGCGAGGGCCTGCTGGCCGCGGGTGCCGTTGGTGGCGACGGCATTGTCGATCTGGGCCTGGAGGTCTGCCTCGGTGTACGGAGCGTTGCGCCAGAACTGCTGTTCAAGGCCCTGGTTGGAGGGGTCGCCGCCGGCGAAGGTCGTGAGCTGTCCGCGGCCGACGTGGCGGAAGACGTCCATGAGCCACAGCCGGTCCTGGGCGGCGGCATATCCGGCGCCGAACTCCGTGCCGTATCTGGTGGTACCGGTGATGTGCGGAACGCCCGTCTTCTTGTCGCGGACGATCGTCACGTCGGTGCGGCCCGCGGGACTCAAGGTGGAGGCGACTTGATCGGAAGCGACACCGAACGACGCGTCGTTGAAGAAGTTGTTGATCGTGGCGTTGGTGAGGGTGGAGTAGCCCTTGGCCAGGTTGGCGTAGGGCCCGAGCTGGTCCTCGGCGTGGTCGGGCTGGGTGCCGAAGGCCTGGTTGAGCAGGATCTGCGCGAGGGTGGCGTTGCCGTTCTCGCCGGGCGGCAGGATGTCGGAACACTGGCCGCCGCAGTAGTCGTTCGCCGCCGTGACCGTGGCCGCCGAGGCGGTCGTCTGGGCAAGAGGCGACAAAAGACCGGCAATGAGGGCGCATACGGAGGCGGTCTTCAGGAACCCGGGGAATCTGCCGGGAGTTCTCAGTCTGTCGAGAGTGAAGCGGGGGGTTCGCCGTGGCATCGGCTGCTCCTAGCGACGGGGGAGTCGGCGGAAGGTTACCGGCGGTATCCCCGGGATTGAAGATGAACATGCGTCAAGTTTTCGGCAGGTGGAGGACATCGGAAATCGGAGGGAGCCGAATCGCATGTCGATACGTCTATTCGACGACGTCCGTACGACGACGCCGAAGTGACCGAAGTACAGGTGCAGATGTGACGGAGGTGCAAGGCGATGGCGGGTTTCCGGAGTCTGGCGAGACAGGCGCGAGACGCTCGGTGCGATCTGGCACTGCGGCGTTACTCGCTCCGCAAGTGCCTTGAGCGGTTCGCCCCTTACGGGCACAGGGCGACCTGGGACCATCTGTGCTCCCGGGCGGGGTTCGGCCCCGAGGACCGCTCCCCCGACCCAGCGCGGCTCGTGGCCGCGCTGGACGAACTGGAGGAGGCGCGCGCGGTGTGGCTGGCCTACGAGGTCGAGTTCGCCGAGCGCCGCAAGAAGGAGAAGCACGACGGGCTGCGCAGGCCGGGCAGTGTCGACGACTGGCACCGGCTGACCTGGGGCGGCTTCGGCGTGGCGTGGTGCGACGACCCGCGGGTCCACCCCCGTGAACCGCTGGCCGAGGTGCTGCGCCGGCTGATCAGCGCACTGGAGCGCGAACCGGGCTGCTCCTGCCCGGTCTGCGGCGGCGAGCGACTGCAGTGGAAGTACGACCTGGACCACGAGCCGTCGGCGGGTCCCGTCTGCGCGGACTGCGGAATACTCGTGCCGCGGCCCGTGCTCACCCCCGAGGCGCTGGCGTACGCCCGGCGCGGACGGCTGCTGGTGTCGGCCTGATGCCCCTCTGAGGGCACGGCGGGCACGGCCCACGTGTTCGGCGGGGGTGCGCCGGGGATGCCGCACCCCCTGTGTCCGCGGGCTTCGGCCGCGCCGGGGCGATGTCAGTGGTGCCTGGCACCATCGAGGCATGGTGCAGGTCTGTCTCAACGGGCGCCGAGGGGGCGCCGGGGATGCCGCACCCCCTGTGTCCGCGGCTTCGGCCGCGCCGGGGCGATGTCAGTGGTGCCTGGCACCATCGAGGCATGGTGCAGGTCTGTCTCAACGGGCGCCGAGGGGGCGCCGACGGCGCGTGTGTGCCGTTGTCGCCGGAGGCGCTCGCCGAGTCGGCGGCCGAGGCCGTCGCGGCGGGGGCCACGGAGGTCCATGTCCATCCCAGGACGCCGTGCGGGCGGGAGAGTCTGTCCCCGCGCGTCGTCTCGGTGGTCGTCGACGCGATACGGCGGCGGGTGCGGGTACCCGTCGGGGTGACCACGGGCGCCTGGGCCGAGCCGGATCCCGAGACGCGGCTGTCCCGCGTGCGCGGATGGGACGTCCTGCCCGACTTCGCCTCCGTCAACTGGCATGAGCCGGGCGCGGAGGAGGTCGCCGAGCAGTTGATCGGCAGGGGCCTGGGTGTCGAGGCGGGCATCTGGTCCGGGACGGACGGCGCCGCCCGGTTCGCCGCGTCCCCACTCGCTCCGAAGGTGCTGCGGGTCCTCGCGGAGGTGACCGACCAGGACCCGGGGACCGCCGAGGCGTCCGCGCGGGCCCTGCTGGCCGAGATCGGCTCCGCCCCCGGCGCACGGCCCGTGCTGCTGCACGGCGAGGAGGGCGGCACATGGCCGGTGCTGCGGCTGGCCGGGCGGCTGGGGCTCGCGACGCGTACGGGCCTGGAGGACACGCTGTTCCTGCCGGACGGGCGACGCGCCGCGTCCAACGCTCAGTTGGTGGCCGAGGGGCTGTACCAGTACGGGTGCGCCCAGCGTTCGTCGTAGGGCAGGGCGAGGAGCTCGGCGCGGACGGCGAGGTCGGACTCGCCCGCCGCGCGCAGCCGGGCCGGGGCGTGCTCGGCGAGCCAGGCCTGGTGCTCGGCGATGACGGCGGGCTCGTCGTCCGGGTCCCACCAGGAGAACGGCGCGTGGTCGGTGACGAGTTCGTACTGCCAGGAGGCGGCGCAGCTCGCCAGGTGCGCGTCGGCGACGGGGCCGGGCTCCCACCGGTCGAGGAGCGGGGTGAGCGTGCCGAGGATCATGGCGCAGGTCTCAAACACGTCGTCGACGCGGTACGGCGGGTCGGGCGTGGTGAGAACGTCCTGCCACCAGGCGTGCACGAACGCCTCGACGGCCGATGCCTGTGCGGCCGGCCAGCTGCGCCAGCCGACCCGGGACAGACCGTGGATGCCCCAGCCGACACCTCCCAGCGTGCCGTCGGCCATGGCGTGTGCGGTCTGCGGCAGCAGCCGGCGCATCACGGCGGCGTGGTCCTCGAAGTGGCCGGGCACCTTGAAGACGAACCGCTCCACCACGTCGAGCGGCACCCGGGCGTAGGGGGTGCGCAGGTAGGCGGTCTCTTCGGGGCGGAAGCAGCGCTCGCAGCCGGTCTCGTGCGGGCTGGCGAAGCCGTTGAAGACCGTGTCGATGTCGGCGAGGGCGGCGGCGAGGGCCGGGGTGGACATGGGAGTTCGTCCTGTCGGGACTCCGTGCGCGAGGGCGCGTTCGCGACCGCCGGCCGAAGAGCGTGACGTTACCAGCCGCTAATCGGGTCGCTCCATCCCTTTCCCGTGGGGAGAGTTGAGGACGATGAAACCGAGCTGAGGTATCTAAGGAGAGCCCCTCATGTCGACGCTGCGCGTCACCGCCGAAGTGCTGACCGTGCACGAGCACCCCAACGCCGACGCCCTCGAACTGGCCCAGGTCGGCCTGTACCGGGCCGTCGTCGCCAAGGGCGCGTACCGCACCGGTGAGGCCGCCCTCTACATCCCCGAGCAGGCGGTGCTCCCCCTCGAGCTGGTCGAGGAGCTGGGGCTGACCGGGCGGCTGGCGGGCAGCGGGTCGGACCGGGTGAAGGCGGTGCGGCTGCGGGGCGAGCTGTCGCAGGGGATCGTGTGCCGGCCGCAGGCGCTGGCGGGCGTGGACCTGGCGCGGGCGGCGGCGGAGGGCATCGACTTCGCGGAGCGGCTCGGCATCGTGAAGTGGGTGCCGCCGATCCCGCCGACCATGAGCGGGGACGTCGAGTCGGCGCCGGATCTGCTGCCGTGGGTCGACATCGAGAACATCCAGCGCCACCCGGACATCTTCGAGCCCGGTGAGCCGGTGGTCCTGACGGAGAAGCTGCACGGCTCGGCGTGCCTGCTGACGTATGTCGCCGACGAGGGGCGGGTGTACGTGTCCTCGAAGGGCTTCGGCGCGAAGTCGCTGGCGCTGGTGGAGGATCCGCGGAACCTGTACTGGCGGGCGGTGCGCGGGCACGGCGTCGTCGAGGCGGCGGCCCGCCTCGCGGAGCGGCTCGGCGCGCGCCGGGTCGGCGTCTTCGGGGAGGTGTACGGGGCGGGGGTGCAGGACCTGACGTACGGCGCGGACGGGCGGCGCGAGACGCTCGGGTACGCGGTGTTCGACGTGTCCGCGGAGATCGGGGGTGCGGTGCGGTGGCTGGACGCGGCCGAGGTTCTCGGTGGGGAGCTGCCGTTGGTGCCGCGGCTGTACGAGGGGGTGTACGACAGTGAGCGGGTGCTGGAGATCGCGACCGGGCGGGAGACGGTGTCGGGGCGGGAGCTGCATCTGCGGGAGGGCGTGGTGATCCGGCCCGCGGTCGAGCGGTACAGCCCGGTGACGGGGGGACGGGCGATCGCCAAGGCGGTGAGCGGGGCGTATCTGACGCGGAAGGGCGGGACCGAGTACGAGTAGGCGCCCGGGGTGGGGGCGGGCCGGGGGTGGGGCGCGCGGCCCGGCGCTGCCGGGGTGCCGCTGCGCCCGCCCTCCCCCACTCTCGGCTTCGCTCGAGCAGGGGGACCCCCATCGCCCCAGCGGCACGACTGCCCGCAGCTACGTCAGGTTTCAGCCGGGGTGACTGCAACCTCCCAGGGGCGCGGGGAACTGCGCGATCAGCCCCCACGCACCCGCAGCCGCCCGATGCCCCGCACCCCTTCCCCCGGTGGCACCGGGCGGCTAGCCCTTTCTCTTCTCGGCCAGGAGTCGTGATCCCGTCAGGCGTTCGCCGAACACGTCGTCCGGGTTGGAGAGGACGCAGGTGTCGAGTGAGAGGCAGCCGCAGCCGATGCAGTCGGTGAGGTGGTCGCGGAGGCGGTTGAGCTGCTGGATGCGCTGGTCCAGTTCCGCCCGCCAGACCTCGGAGAGCCGCGCCCAGTCCTCTCTGGTGGGCGTGCGTTCCTCGGGGAGTTCGGCCAGGGCCTCGCGGATCGTCGCCAGGGGGATGCCGACCCGCTGGGCGGCGCGGACGAAGGCGACCCTGCGGAGGGCGTCGCGGTGGTAGCGGCGCTGGTTGCCCGTGGTGCGGCGGCTGCTGATCAGCCCCTTGGACTCGTAGAAGTGCAGGGCGGACACGGCGGCGCCACTGCGGGCGGCGAGCTGGCCGACGGTGAGCTCGTGGATCTTCTCGGGGATCTGGGGCACCCCTCGAACCCTACCCATCGTTGACATGCGCCCCCATCCCCACCATGCTAAGCAGTCGCTTAGTAAGACATCGTGCGAGAGGGCCGGAGACACATGGCAGAGCCGAGGATCTTCACGTCCGCCGAGGAACTGAAGTCGGCGGTGGGCGAGCAGCTGGGGTACACCGACTGGCTGGAGGTCGACCAGAAGCGGATCGATCTGTTCGCCGAGGCCACCGGCGATCACCAGTGGATCCACGTCGATCCGGAGAAGGCCGCCGCCGGACCGTTCGGGACCACGATCGCGCACGGCTATCTGACCCTGTCCCTGCTGCCGCTGTTCGGGCCGCAGCTGATCAAGGTCGAGGGCGTGAAGATGGGCGTCAACTACGGGACGAACAAGGTGCGTTTCCCCTCGCCCGTCCCGGTCGGCTCCCGGCTGCGCGCCACCGCGGCGATCACCGGCGTCGAGGACGTGACCGGCGGTGTCCAGGTCACGGTCGCCTTCAGCGTGGAGCGCGAGGGCGGGGACAAGCCCGTGTGCGTCGCGGAGTCCGTCTCCCGGTACTACCTGTAGGAAGAACGCGCGAGCGTCACTTCGCCGCGCCCACCATCCGCAGCACGAGGTCGGCGTAGAGCGCGCCGACCTCTTCGGGTGTGCGCGGGCCGTCGACGTTGAACCAGCGGGCCACGTCGATGCAGAGGGAGAGCACGGCGAGGGTGGTCCCGTGGACGTCCAGGACCTCGAACTCGCCCGCCGTCACACCGTCCTCGATGATCCCGCGCACCTCGGCGTCGACCTGCCGGCGCAGCGCGAGGATCTCGGCGCGGGCGTCGGGGCCGAGGGCGTCCAGTTCGTACTGGACGACCCGCGCGGTGGTGCGCCGCCCCGCGTGCCAGCGGACGAAGGAGCTCACGGCCTCAGCGAGGCGCTGTGTCGCGCTGCCGTCCCCCGCCGCCGCCGTGCGGAGGATGTCCAGCGCGCGGTCGTGACCGATCCGGCTGATCCGGTGGAGCAGCTCTTCCTTGGTCTTGTAGTGGATGTAGAGGGCGGCCGGGCTCATGCCCGCACGGCCCGCGATGTCACGGGTCGTCGTCGCGTGGTAGCCGCGCTCGGCGAAGGCCTCCACGGCGGCGACGAGCAGTCGCCGGGCCGCGTCGGGGGTGACCTCTTCCCACGGCTCGATCTCGCCGCCGGCCATCTCCTGCGCCGTACTCATCCCTCGCTCGCCCCTCTCGATACAGGAGCTCCACCATACCGCCGAAGGTGAGCGGTTGCTTAGAGTGCCCGCTCAGCCGGACAGGCCCTAGGGGAAACCCTTGGTTCCGGACAGCCTCGGACGGCTCCTGACAGCCTCAGATCTTCTCGAAGGGGTCGTGCTCGGCGAGGAGCTTCTCCAGGCGGGCCTGGTCGACGCGGCTCACGATCGATCCCGCCTCCTGGCGGTCGCGGATCACCTTCGCCAGGGTGAAGGCGGAGGTGACGAGGTACAGGACCGCGATCGCCAGGAAGGCGCGCACCCAGGCGTCGGTGTTCAGCTGGTAGATGCCGATGGACGTGGCCGCCATGGCGATGCCGAAGGAGGCGACGGCCTGGCCGTAGAAGGCGGCCGTGTTCTGCTGTTTGACCGGTGTGTCACTCATGGGCGAAAGGATCCCGCCGACGTGGCGCGCGCCACATCCGTACACGTACTCAGACGGATACTCAGAACGCCGAGACCCCCGTCAGCGCCCGCCCGATGACCAGCTTCTGGATCTGGCTGGTGCCCTCGTAGAGGGTCATCACCCGGGCGTCGCGCAACAGTTTGCCCGCCGGGTACTCGTCGATGTAGCCGTAGCCGCCGAAAACCTGCAGGGCGTTGTTCGCTGCGCGGACGGCGGCCTCGGAGGCGAAGAGCTTGGCCTTGGAGGACTCCACCGCGAACGGCAGCCCGCGGTCGATCAGGTCGGCGACCCGCCAGGTCAGCAGCCGGGCCGCGTCGACGTCCACGGCGATGTCGCTGATCAGCTCCTGGATCAGCTGATGGTGGGCGATGGTCTTCCCGAACTGCTCGCGTTCGCCCGCGTACCGCACCGCCGCGTCCAGGGCGGCCTGCGCTATGCCGACGCAGCCCGCCGCGACCGACATCCGGCCCTTGGCGAGCGCCGACATGGCGACCGAGAAGCCCTTGCCCTCCTCGCCCAGCAGGGCGGACGCGGGCACCCGGACGTCCTGGAGGACCAGCTCGGCGGTGGCCTGGCCGCGCAGGCCGAGCTTGCCGTGGACGGTACGGCGGGTGAGGCCGGGGGTGTCGGTGGGGACCAGGAAGGCGGAGACGCCCTTGTGGCCCGGTGCGTCCGTGGAGCGGGCGAAGAGCAGGACGACGTCGGCCCAGGTGCCGTTCGTGATGAACATCTTGCTGCCGTTGATCACGTACATTCCCCCACTCTCGGCTCCGCTCGAGCGGGAGGTGCCCCCATCTTCACGGACCGCGCGGGTGGCGAGGTTGCCGGCGTCGGAGCCGGTGCCGGGCTCGGTGAGGCCGAAGCAGCCGACGTACGCGCCGGAGGTGAGCCCCGGCAGCCAGCGGCGCCTCTGCTCCTCGCTCCCCCAGGACGCGATCGTCTTGGCGACCAGCCCCAGGGACACGGAGACGATCCCGCGCACGGACGAGTCGCCGCGCCCCAGCTCCTCCGTGACCAGACAGTACGCGAGATGGTCGCCGCCGGAGCCGCCGTATTCCTCGTCGATCGTCAGGCCCAGGAAGCCGACCTCGCCGAGCTTCTTCACGATGCCCCGGTCGACTTCCTCGGCACGGTCCCAGGCGACGACGTTCGGGGTGATCTCGCGCTCCACGAAATCCCGGGCGAGCCGCCGGACGGCCTCCTGCTCGTCACTGAGCCCCAGATTCACCACGACCTCACCCCTTGAAAGCCGGACATTTAAATTAGCACTGCTAGTTTCATGTGTCCGCCCTACTATGTGCGCCATGGCCCGACCGCGCAAGCCCCTTCTCAGCACCGACCGGATCGTCGAGACCGCACGGGCGCTGGTGGACGCGGAGGGCCTCGCGGCCGTCTCCACGCGCCGGCTCGCCGCCGAACTCGGGGTCAGCGGGCCCTCGCTGTACAACCACTTCCGCACCAAGGACGAGATCCTGGAGGCGGTCGCCGACTCGGTGAGCTCCCAGGTCGACCTGTCGATGTTCGACGGCGACCGGGACTGGCGGACCGCGCTGCACGACTGGGCAATCTCCTACCGGGCCGCCCTGCGCGACCACCCGAACATCGTCCCGGTCCTCGCCCAGGGCCCCGGCCGCCGCCCGGCCGGCCTCAGGGTCGCCGACGCCGTCTACGGCGCGATGGTCGCGGCGGGCTGGCCGCCCGCCCAGGCCACCTCCATCGGCGCGCTGATGCGGTACTTCATCATGGGCTCGGCACTCGGCTCGTTCGCCGGCGGTTTCGTCGACGATGCGACCGCGTACGACCCCGCCGACTACCCGCATCTCGGCCAGGCTCACCTCCTCGCCGAGCAGCAGGAGAAGATCGACGAACGGGCCTTCGAAACAGGCCTGACGGCACTGCTGGACGGCCTAGCCACACAACACCGCCACCTGTCCTGACCTAAGGGGCGCGGGGCTGTATCGATATGCGGCTCCGCCGCGTGGGCGCGACCAGCCACAACGCACCCGCAGACGAACAACGACATATTTCGGCCCGTACCGAACTGTCCGTCCCCCATGCTGGAACACATGACCACCAGGGACGCGAGGGCACCGGCCTTGGCCGCTCTGGCCGCACTCCTCGCCGACGAGACAAGAGCCACCTGCCTCCTCGCCCTGCTGGACGGCAAGGCATGGACCGCCGGCGAGTTGGCCCGGCACGCAGGCGTGGCCGCGTCCACGCTGAGCGAGCACCTGGGCAAGCTGGTCGCGGGCGGCCTGCTGACCGAGGAACGGCAGGGCCGGCACCGGTACGTACGGCTCGCCGACGCCCGCGTCGCCCAGCTGGTGGAGGACCTCGCCGCCCAGGTCCCCCCGGACCCGGCGGTACGTCCACGCACCCTGCGGGCCGCGAACGCCGGGTCGGCGATGGCCCGCGGCCGCACCTGCTACGACCATCTCGCCGGGCGGCTCGGCATCACGGTCACCGACGCGCTCACCGCGCGCGGGCTGCTGCGTCAGGACACCGGATTCGCGCTCACCGACGCGGGCGTACGGTGGTTCGAGGGCGTCGGCATCCCGCTCGACCGGTCGAGCCGCCGCCCGCTGGCCCGGGCCTGCCTCGACTGGACCGAGCGCCGGCCCCACCTCGCGGGCGTCGCGGGCGCGGCCCTGTGCGGGCACGCCCTCGACACGGGGTGGTGCGAACGGGTCGGCTCCGAGCGGGCGGTCCGGGTGACGGCGGAGGGCGAACGGGCCCTGACCGAACTGCTGGGCATCGAGCAGGGCGCGTTGCGCTGAGCACCGGCACAGGCAGCAGTCCTCGTGACGCAGAAGCACCCGTCCGAAATCCGCCGGTCCCGGCCCCCTTCCCTTCCTACCCTCGGGAGCATGATGAACACCGCTCGTCGTACGGAACTGTCCGCCGCCGGTGCGGCCGGCTTCACCGTCCTGGCCTGGGCCTCCGCCTTCGTCTCGATCCGCAGTGCCGGTGCCGCGTACTCGCCGGGCGCGCTGGCGCTCGGGCGGTTGCTGGCCGGTGCGCTGGTGCTGGGAGTGCTGTGTGCCGTACGGCGTGAGGGGTGGCCGCCGAGGGCGGCCTGGCGCGGGATCGCGATCTCCGGCGTGCTGTGGTTCGGGCTGTACATGGTGGTCCTGAACTGGGGCGAGCAGCAGGTGGACGCCGGGACGGCGGCCCTGGTCGTGAACATCGGGCCGCTGCTCATCGCCCTGCTGGGCGCGCGGTTCCTCGGCGACCGGCTGCCGCCGCGGCTGCTGGCCGGGATGGCGGTGTCCTTCGCCGGAGCGGTGACCGTCGGGCTGTCGATGTCGGGCGGGGGCGGGTCCTCGCTGCTCGGGGTGGTGCTGTGTCTGCTGGCGGCCGTGGCGTACGCGGGCGGGGTGGTGGCGCAGAAGCCGGCGCTCGGGCACGCGAGCGCGCTGCAGGCGACGACGTTCGGGTGTGCGGTGGGGGCGGCGATGTGTCTGCCGTTCGCCGGGCAGCTGGTCCGCGACGCCGCCGACGCCCCGCTGTCCGCCACCCTCAACATGGTCTACCTGGGCGTGGTTCCCACCGCGCTGGCGTTCACCACCTGGGCTTACGCCCTGGCCAGGACGACCGCCGGACGCATGGGCGCCACCACGTACGCCGTGCCCGCGCTGGTGGTGCTGATGTCGTGGCTGGCGCTGGGCGAGGTGCCGGGACCGCTGACCCTGGTGGGCGGTGCGCTGTGTCTGGCGGGGGTGTGGGTGTCGCGGTCGAAGCCCCGCCGGGCCGCGGCGACCGAGCCGCGGCCCGAGGAGGCGGACGTCTCAGCGTGAACGCGCCCGGCCCGCGAGGACCTTGATGGAGATCAGCGCGATCACGGACAGGGCGACGATGTAGGCGGAGACCGCCAGTGAGGTGCCCGTCGCCTCCAGCAGCAGGACCATGACGAAGGGGGCCAGGCCGCCGCCGGCCACGGCGGCGATCTGATAGCCCAGGGACGCCCCCGTGTAGCGCATCTCGGGTGTGAACAGCTCGGCGAACAGGGCGGCCTGGGGGCCGTACATGATGCTGAGGAAGCAGCTCGCGACGAAGGTGGCGACCGCCAGCCACAGCAGCGAGCCGGTGTCGATCAGCAGGAACAGCGGTACGGCCCACACGGCGATGCCCACAGCGCCGAACGCGTAGACGCGGATGCGGCCGAGGCGGTCGGAGAGGGCGGCGGAGACCGGGATCAGGGCGAGCTGGGTGAGGCTGACGCCGAGGGAGACGGCGAGCACGGGCCCGCGTGCCATGCCGAGCTGGCGGGTGGTGTAGTCGAGGACGCCCGTGATGAGGATGTAGAACGCGGCGGTGTTCACGGCGAAGGAGCCGCCGGCCAGCAGGACCGTGCCGAGGTGCTCCCGCAGGATCGTGCGCAGCGGGGAGTTCTGCTCCGCCTTCTCCTTCTCGCTCAACGCCCTTTCGGCGGCCCGGAATTCGGGGGTCTCCTCGACGCGCGTGTGGATGTACCGGGCGAGGACGAGGACCAACAGGCCGACCACGAAGGGGACGCGCCAGCCCCAGGCGGCGAATTCACTGTCGGAGGTGAGGGCGCCGGCCAGGAGGAAGGCGGTGTTCGCGGTCACCACACCGATGGGGACCCCGAGTTGGACGAAGCTGCCGTAGAGGCCCCGCTTGCCCTCGGGGGCGTACTCGGTGGCCAGCAGCATCGCGCCGCCCCACTGGGCGCCCACCGCCATGCCCTGGACCACGCGCAGGAGGACCAGCAGGACCGGTGCGGCCACGCCGATGGTGTCGTAGGTCGGGAGGACGCCGATGCCGGTCGTCGCCACGCCCATGAGGGTCAGGGCGAGCACCAGCATCGGCTTGCGGCCGCGCTTGTCGCCGAGCTGGCCCGCGACGATCCCGCCGAGCGGGCGGGCGAGGAAGCCGACCGCGAAGGTGGCGAAGGCGGCGAGGACTCCGGCGGTGGAGCTGCCGGCCGGGAAGTACAGATCGCCGAGGACGAGGGCGGCTGCGATGCCGAAGACGAAGTAGTCGTACCACTCGACGGCCGAGGCGAGTGCGGCGGCGGTGGCGACGCGGCGGCGATGGGGAGTCGCGGGGGCCGCGGTGGGGGTCGGGTGAGCGGTGGGGAACGTGTCCATGCGTGCACACTCCAGTGGGTGCTATGGGGACGTTCCGGGGAACATACTGACCGGACGGTATGGGGTCAACGGGTGTGCAGGAGACTTCTCTTCGGCCGGGCCGCAACCGGGCCCGGCCAAAGGGAGGGAAAGAGAGGGAAAAGAGAGGGAAAAGGCTAGAAGACCACCAGGGCCCGGCCGCCCTTGCCCGCCAGCATGTTCTCGAAGGCCGCCGGGATGCCTTCCAGCGCGATCCGCTCGGTCACCAGGGCGGAGAGGTCCAGGCGGCCCGCGCGGACGTGTTCGGCGAGGACCGGCAGGTCCCGGGCCGGGTCGGAGTTGCCGTACACGCAGCCGGAGAGGGTCCTGCCCCAGTGGAAGATCTCCAGGGCGTTGAAGGTGACCTGCTGGTCCTTGCCGCCGATGCCGACGACCGTGGTGCGGCCGCCGCGCCGGGTGGACTCCCAGGCCGTGCGGATGGTGACCGCGCGGCCCACGCACTCCACGGCCACGTCGACGCCCTGCTTGCCGGTGAGGGCGCGGATCTCGCGGGCCGTCCGATCGGAGGCGAGCACGTACTCCGTGGCACCCGCCGCTCGCGCCAGTTCCTCCTTCTCCGGGGAGACGTCCACGGCGACGATTCTCGAGGCGCCGGCGATCCGGGCGGCCTGGAGGGTGGCGAGGCCCACCCCGCCCACGCCGAAGACGGCGACGGTCTCGCCGGGGCGGACGCGCGCGGAGTGGTGGACGGCGCCGTATCCGGTGAGGACCGCGCAGCCCAGGAGGGCCGCGTCGGTGAGCGGGATCCCGTCGGGCAGCGGCAGGACACAGGAGGCCTTGACGACGGTTTCCTCGGCGAACGCGGCGACGTTCAGGCCGGGGTGGAGGTCGGTGCCGTCGGCGGTGCGGGCGTAGACGTCGGCCGAGCCGGTCAGCGCGTTGGCGCACAGCCAGACCTCGCCCAGTCCACAGGCGTGGCAACTGCCACAGGACGGAGCCCAGTTGAGGACGACGGCGTCACCGGGTGCCACCTCGGTGACGCCCTCTCCCACGGCCACGACCGTGCCCGCGCCCTCATGGCCGAGGACCGCCGGGACCGGCACCCGCATGGTGCCGTCGGACAGGGACAGGTCGGAGTGGCAGACCCCGGCGGCGGCGAGGCGGACGCGGACCTGGCCGGGGCCGGGGTCCGGGAGGTCGATGTCGGTGATCTCCAGGGGAGCACCGACGGCGGGGAGTACGGCGGCACGGACCATGGCGGCAACCTCCTCAGAACTGAAGGGACTTGGTCTGGAGGTACTCGGCGAGACCGTGCGCGCCGAGTTCGCGGCCGACGCCCGACTGCTTGTAACCGCCGAACGGGGCGAGGGGATTGAAGCGGCCGCCGTTGATGTCGACCTGGCCGGTGTCCATACGGCGGGCGAAGGCCACCGCCTCTGCCTCGTCGCCCGCCCAGACCGCGCCGGCCAGGCCGTAGACCGTGCCGTTGGCGATCCGCAGGGCGTCCTCCTCGTCCTCGTAGCGCAGGACGGCGAGGACCGGGCCGAAGATCTCCTCCTGGGCGACGGTCATCTCCGGTGTGACGTCGGCGAGGACCGTGGGGCTCACGAAGTAGCCCTGCTCGCACGGGGATTCCGGGCCGCCGGCCACCAGCCGCGCGCCCTCGGCGACGCCCTTCTCGATGTAACTCCGCACCCGTGCCTGCTGTTTGGCGTTCACGAGCGGGCCGATGCGGTCTCCGTACTTCGCGGCGGCGGTCGCCGCCAGTTCGACGGCCTCGTCGTACTGGTCGCGGTGGACCAGCATGCGGGTCCAGGCACTGCACGTCTGGCCGGAGTTGGACATCACGTTGGCGACGCCGACGTTGACCGCCCTGGCGAGGTCGGCGCTCGCCAGGATGACGTTGGCGGACTTGCCGCCGAGTTCGAGGGCCACCTTCTTGATCGCGGCACCGGCCGTGGCGGCGATCCGCCGGCCGACGGCGGTGGAGCCGGTGAACGAGACCAGGTCCACGCCGGGGTGTTCGGCGAGGGCCTGGCCGGCGACCGGGCCGAGGCCGGTGACCAGGTTGAAGACACCGGCGGGGACACGCGCCTCGTGGACGGCCTCGGCGAAGAGCTGGGCGGTGAGCGGCGTGTCCTCGGCGGGCTTGAGGACCACCGTGCAGCCGGCGGCCAGGGCCGGGGCGACCTTGGCGACGATCTGGTGCAGGGGGTAGTTCCAGGGCGTGATGGCGGCGACCACGCCGACCGGCTCCTGGTACACGGTCGAGTTGCCGACCTTCTCCTCGAAGGAGTGGGTGGCGGCGAGTTCGGCGTAGGAGCCCGCGACCGCGATCGGTACGGCCGCGTGGACCGCCTGGGAGAAGGGCAGCGGGGCGCCGAGCTCGGCGGTGACGGTCGCGGCGATCTCGTCCTTGCGGGCGGCCAGGACGTCCCGGAGGGCGCCGAGTCGGGCGGCGCGCTCGGCGGGCGGGGTGGCCGCCCAGGCGGGGAGCGCGGCGCGGGCGGCCCGTACGGCGGCGTCGACGTCCTCGGCGCCGGCCGCCGGGACACGGGCGATGACCTGCTCGTCGGCCGGGTCGACGACGTCGATCACGTCCTGGCTCGCGGCGGGGCGCCAGGCGCCGTCGAGATAGATGCCGTCGTGTGCCTTCATCGCGTTCCTTCCGGCGGGGCTGGTCGTCCGCGGCCCAAACTAGCGTCGTTAGTTTTCTGGCACCAGGGGACTCCTCACGCGACGGGAGTGCGGCGGCTCACTCGTCCAGGTCCGGCAGCCGTGCCGGGGCCGGGCAGATGCGTTCGCCGTGCTGGTCGAAGACGAAGAGGTGAGCCGTGTCGACGAGGAGGGGGACCTGCATGCCGTACCGGAGATCGAAGTCGGGGGTGGTGCGGACCACGAGGTCGCCGGGGATGCGGGCCTCGGGGGAACCGGACGGCCGGTCCTGTTCCGCCGGCTCGTCCAGGACGACGACCGGTCCGGCCCGCAGGCTTCCCGCGCGTTCCCGCAGCCGGTCCAGGACCCGGCCCTCGCGACGGCGGCGCCGGGGCGGGCGCGGGACGGGCCGCGGCGCCTCCAGCTCCGGTACGACGGCGGGGCCGGAGCCGGTGTTGAAGTGCACGAGGACCTCGTGGCCCTGGAACTCCACGTGCTCCACGAGTCCGGTGATGTGCGTCTCCTCGGGGCGGGCCTCGGCGGGCGTGGCGACGCGCACGGCCTCCGAGCGCAGACCGACGATCACCTCGCGGCCCTGCTGCACCCGCAGCAGCCGGTGGTCCAGGGAGAGGGGCTCGGGCAGGCGCAGGGCCTGCTTGCCGAGGCTGATCGTCATCGCGCCGTCGAGCGGGGCGCGGACCAGACCGCGCAGGAGGTTGATGCGCGGGGTGCCGATGAAGGCGGCGACGAAGACGTTGCGGGGCAGGGCGTAGACCGCGCGGGGGGTGTCGAGCTGCTGGAGGAGGCCGCCGCGCAGGACGGCGACGCGGTCGCCGAGCGACATGGCCTCGGCCTGGTCGTGGGTGACGTAGACGGTGGTGACGCCCAGCTCCCGGGTCAGTTTGGAGATCTCGGCGCGCAGATGGTTGCGGAGCTTGGCGTCCAGGTTGGACAGCGGTTCGTCCATCAGGAAGGCGGAGGGGTGGCGGGCGATGGCCCGGCCCATGGCGACGCGCTGGCGTTCGCCGCCGGAGAGCTGGGCGGGGAAGCGGTCGAGGAGGTCCTCGATGCCGAGCATCCGGGCGGTGGCGTCGATGCGCGGGCCCGGGTCGGCGCCGGGTGTCTCGATGCGCAGCGGGAAGCCGATGTTGTCGCGGCCGGTCATGTTCGGGTAGAGGGCGAAGTTCTGGAAGACCATCGCGATGTCCCGCTCGGACGGCCGCAGATCGTTGGCGTACGCGCCGTCGAGGAGTAACTCCCCCTCCGTGATGTGCTCCAGGCCGGCGATCATTCTGAGCACGGTGGACTTGCCGCAGCCGGAGGGCCCGAGGAGGACCAGGAACTCGCCGGGTCCGATGTCCATCGACAGCCGGTCCACGACCCGGACTCCTTTGGCGTGGACCTTGCTGACGTCGTGCAGGGAGATGGCGCGTGTCATGGAAGTGTCCCCGGGGGCTCACTGGTGTGGTGAGTCACGGAAGTTAACGGACTGTGCACGCTTGGGGGAAGAGACTCGCCCGGATCGGACGTCGTGGTCCGACAGGTGAGAAACCGGACGGTCTGGTTCAGGCCTTCGGCTCGACGAGGCGGGTGAGGTGGGCGAAGACGACGAGGTTGCCGTTGTAGCCGGTCCTGCGGTTGAAGGTGCCGCCGCAGGTGATCAGCCGTAGCTCGGGGCGGCCTCGGTCGCCGTAGACCTCGCTGTTGGGGAAGTGCGACTTCTCGTACTTGCGGAGGGCGTCGATGGCGTAGACGGCGGTCCGGCCGTCGGCGCGGCGGACCTGGATCAGCTTGCCCCGCTTGAGTTCGGAGAGGCCCGCGAAGACGGCCGGGCCGCTGTCGGTGTCGAGGTGCCCGACGGCGACGGCGGTCCCCCGCTCGCCGGGGGTCGGGCCGTCCGCGTACCAGCCCACGCGGTGCGGGTCGTCCTCCGGGGGCGCGGGCAGACGGCGTTCGCCGTCGAGACGGAGGTCCATCACGGGCGCGTCCACGCCGATGTAGGGGATCGCGAGCCGGGTGGCGCGGGAGCGCGGGAGGGAGGGGGGAGCGGGGGTGGAACGGGGGCGGGCGGTGGAGGGGGAGCGGGCGGTGGAGGGGGTACCCGAAGGGCGGGTGGGGGCCGGCCGGGCGGCTTGGCCGGGCCCCGCGGGCCGGCCGGCTTGACCCGGCCCCGCGGATTGGCCCGCCCGACCAGCCCCGGCGGGCCGGCTGGCCTGACCCCGCCCGGCGGGTCGACCGGCCTGCCCCTGCCCGGCGGGTCCACCGGCCTGGCCCGGCCGGCCCGGCCGGCCGGCCTGGGCCGCGGAGTTCCGTGGGGCGCCGTTCGGGGCCGCCCCGTCGGGCGTCGTCCCCTGGGGCCGGGAGTCCCCGTGCTGCGGGCGGGGCGCCCCGGCGCCCCCGGGGGCCTGGGCCGCCGAGGTCCCCGATGCCTGGGCGGCCGCCCCCGAACCGGACACCCCCGCGGCCTCGCCCCGCGGGGCCAGGCCCGGGCCCCGGCCGTCGGCCGGGCTGCCGGAATCGGCTCCGGCCACCTGGGCGGAGCCCCCCGGGGCGGCCGAGGCCGCTCCCGGGGGCTCCTCGCCCTGGGTCCAGTGGACGCACCCCGTGACCAGCGCGGCGATCAGTGCGACCGTGCGGGTCAGGCGGTAGGCGCGCGTCTGGTACCAGGGCCTACGCCTGCGCCTGCGTCTACGCGGCGCCATGCGTACGGCGACGGAGCCGGAACCAGAGCACCCCGCCGACCGCGGCCACACCCACGGCGGCGGCGCCGGCCACCGGGCCGAACGCGGCGTCACGGGCAAGCCCGCCACCACCGGCCGGCGGACCACCGTGCGGGCCGCCCGGGTAGCCGTGGTGCGGCGGCTTGCTGGTGGGCGGCTGCGTGGTGGGCGGCTCCGTGGTCGGAGGCTGCGTGGTGGGCGGCTCCGTCGTCGGAGGCTGCGTGGTCGGAGGCGGTGTGGTGGGGGGCTCCGTGGTGGGGGTGCCGGTGGGGCTCGGCGAACCGGACGGGCAGTCGACCCAGAACGTCTTCTGCTTGCCCGGGCCGCCGTCGCCGTCGTCCGTCACGAACGAGAGCTTGTAATGCCCGTTGGGGAGCTCGATGTTCTCGCTCTGCCCTTCGCCGTCCGAGTCGAGGGTGATCTCGCCACTGGCCCCGTCGGGTCCGCTGGACGGCGGCTGGGTCTCGATAGTCCAGGAGGCGTGCTCGTTCGGGTCGAAGTTGAAGGCGGCCAGGTAGAACACGCAGACGTGGGGGTCGTTCTCCGGCTGCTCGGCGCCGGTCTCGGCGTCGTGGATCTTGATGTCCCCGTTGGTGGCGGCGACGGCGTGCACCCCGGTCAGGGCGCTCCCCGCGACGGTGAGGGCCGCGAGGGCGGCGATACGGGCGCCGGCGCGACGGGGGCGGGGCGTGACGTGCATGCAGGCTCCTCCGAGTCAGATGATTTTCATACAAATCACTGTTCATCTGACTCTTTGTCACATATGCCCGCCGAACGGTGGGAGCCTCGCCCCGCGACCCGTCAGCTGTCCCTCGTCCGGCCCACCGCCGAGCCCGGCCGACGCGGCTCGGCAACTCCCTCCCCCGGCTCGGGCCGCTTCGCCGGGGACCGCGACGCCACCCCCGACGACAGCAGCAACAGCACCCCCAGCATCACGAAGGGCGCGGCCACCCCCGCCACCCCGGCGACCAGACCCGCCGCGGCAGGTGCCGCGACCTGGCCGAGGCGGTTGCCGGTCAGCCGCAGCGCGAGGGCCGTGGAGCGGGCGCCGTCGGGCGCGGCCTGGACGACCGTCGTCATGGACAGCGGCTGCCCCACCCCGAGGCAGAACCCCAGGACGGCGAGCATCACACCCAGCACCCAGACCGGCACCGGCAGCGCGATCCCCGCGCAGAGCAGCGCGGCCAGGACACAGGTCACGGCGAGCAGCAGCGTCCGGCCGAGCAGCCGCAGCAGCGGGGTGAGGACGAGCCGGCAGGCGATGGTGGCCGCCGCACGGACGCTGAGCAGGACGCCGATCACCGAGGGCGCGATGCCCCGGTGCTCGCCCACCACCGGGAGGTAGGCGGTGAGGATGTCGGTCGCGGACAGCACGGCGAGGCTGACGAAGATGCCGGCGGGGACGCCCCGGGTACGCAGGATGCGGCCGACGGCGACGCGGTCGCCGTCGGCCGTACGGGACTTGGGCGCCGTATCGCGGTCTTCTATGCGCCAGAGGGAGGTGAACGCGACCGCGCAGCCGGCGCCCGCGACCAGCAGGGCGAGCGCGCTGCTGTCGGCCATGTCCTCGCGGCCGATCAGGGCGCCCGCCGCGACCGGGCCGACCAGTTGGCCGAGGGAGGCGCCGATCGTGAAGTGGCCGAAGTTGCGGTCCTGTTCGTGCGGGGCGGACTGGCGGGCGACGAGCGACTGGGAGCCGATGACGAAGCAGAGGTGGCCGAGGCCCATCACCCCGCTCCACAGGGCCATCGCCCAGAGGGAGCCGGCGAGGCCGCTGAGCGCGCAGCCGCCGGATATGAGCACGACGCCCACCGGCAGCAGCGGGGCGCAGCGGCCGTGGTCCGTGCGGCGGCCCAGCGGTACGGCGGCGAAGAGCGGGAGCAGCGCGTACACGCCCGCGATGACACCGACGGCCCGCTCGTCGGCGCCCAGCGCGAGGGCCCGGTAGGAGACGGCGGGCCGGGCCATCGACACCGCCCCCTGCGCGAAGGAGAAGGCGATGACGAGACGGAGCAGCCAGCCGCGGTTCCTGCCGGGCCTCACGGATACCTCCTGGACGTGGGTCAGATGATGCCGAACAGCATGCCCGCCCCGAGGATCACCAGGCAGGTGAGGGCGGCCCACTTGACCACGAAGCGGGTGTGGTCGCCGAACTCGACCTTGGCCATGCCGACCAGGACGTAGACGGCCGGGACCAGCGGGCTCGACATGTGCAGCGGCTGGCCGACGAGCGAGGCGCGGGCCATCTCCAGCGGCGTGACGCCGTGTGCCGCGCCGGCCTCGGCGAGGACCGGGAGGACACCGAAGTAGAAGCCGTCGTTGGACATGAAGTAGGTGAGCGGGAGGCTCAGGAGGCCGGTGACGAAGGCCATGTGCGGGCCCATGCCCTCGGGGATGACGTCCACCATCCACTTGGCCATGTGGTCGACCATGCCGGTGCCCTGGAGGACGCCGGTGAAGACGGCGGCGGCGAAGACCATGCCGGAGACGTTGAGGACGTTGTCGGCGTGGGCGGCGAGGCGGGCCTTCTGGTCCGGGATGTGCGGGAAGTTCACGGTGAGCGCGAGTGCGGCGCCGAGCAGGAACAGCACCGGGATCGGCAGCCACTCCATGATCATGGCGGTGAGCAGGGAGACCGTGAGCAGCGCGTTGAACCAATACAGCTTGGGGCGCAGGGTGGCCCGGTTCGGGTCGAGGCCCTGGAAGCCGTCCTCGGGCTCGTCGTCGCCGAGGGCGGCGGCGGAGCCGGAACCCGTCGGCCGGGAGGCGGACTTGCCGGTGTTGGAACCGCCGGCGCCCACGAGGACCGTCTCGGTCTCCTTCTCCTCGACGAGGACCTTCTCCTCCACCAGCGCCTCGTCCAGCGTCAGCACGCCGAGCCGCTTGCGCTCGCGGCGGCCGAGGACGTAGGAGAGCACGAAGACGAAGAGGAGGCCCACGGCCAGGGCCGGGATCATCGGCACGAAGATATCGCTCGCGTCGAGCTTCAGCGCGGTGGCGGCGCGGGCGGTCGGGCCGCCCCAGGGCAGCGTGTTCATCACGCCGTTGGCCATGGCGGCGACACCGGTCATCACGACCAGGCTCATCTTCAGGCGCTTGTACAGCGGGTACATCGCCGAGACGGTGATCATGAAGGTGGTGGAGCCGTCGCCGTCGAGCGAGACGATCGCGGCGAGCAGCGCCGTGCCGACGACGATGCGCAGCGGGTCGGCCTTGCAGAACTTCAGGGTGCCCCGGACGATCGGGTCGAAGAGGCCGACGTCGATCATCACACCGAAGTAGACGATCGCGAACATGAGCATCGCCGCGGTGGGGGCGAGGCTGGTGACGCCGTCGATGACGTAGTCACCGAGCTTGGCGCCCTTCCCGACGAAGACGCAGAACAGGGCCGGGATCAAGACGAGCGCCGCGATCGGCGACATCTTCTTCAGCATGATCAGGACCAGGAAGGTCGCGATCATGGCGAAGCCGAGGAGGGTCAGCATGAGTGGATACCTAACGTTCGCCCTTGAACATCCCACCGGGCAGGCGGTGCGATGACGTTAGGTCGCGTCAAACGGCGTTAACAAGACGTTGACGTGCGAGCAATAAGCGCAATATTCCAGGTCACAGGCCTGCCATGATCTCGACGGGTACGCCGTTGAGGACGGCGTTGCCCGACAGCGGGTCGAGCAGGCTGCCGTCGAGGAGCTGGTTGACGTTGACGCCGGGGTCCGTCGCGGCGTGGCTGAGGCGGGTGCCGGGCCGGTCGTGGCCCCAGCCGTGCGGCAGGCTCACCACGCCCCTGCGCACGCCGTCGGTGACCTCCGCCGGGGCGGTCACCTCTCCCCCGGCGCCCTTCACCCGCACCGGCGCCCCGTCCCGTACGCCCAGCCGCTCGGCGTCCTCGGGGTGGATGTGCAGGGTGCAGCGGTTGGTGCCGCCGGTGAGGGCCGGGACGTTGTGCATCCAGCTGTTGTTGGAGCGCAGATGGCGCCGCCCGACGAGGACGAGTCCGGCGGGCCGCTCCCGCAGGGACTTGGTCAGCCGGGGCAGATCGTCGGCGATCGGCCCCGGCAGCAGTTCGATCCGCCCGCTCCGGGTCTTCAGCGGCTGCGGCAGCCGCGGGCCGAGCGGCCCGAGGTCGATGCCGTGCGGGTGGGCGAGCAGTTTCTCCAGGCTCAGCCCGTCCGCCCGTACGCCGAAGCCGTCGCCGTAGGGGCCGAGGCGCAGCATCATGTCGAGCCGGCGTTCGGGGCCGTTCTCGCCGGTGAGGAGGGCGGTCAGGTCCTGCGGGTCGCGGCCGTGCACCGGCGAGTGCGGCTCCTTGACCGCCTTGCCGAGGGTCTGGCCGATGACCAGGTCGTCGACGGCGGAGGGGTCGGCGCCGTGCATGCCGGTCGCGGCCAGGATCAGCCGGGCGAGGATCTCCGTCTCGGCCATCCTGCCGGGCTCCAGCGGGACGGCGGGACGGGAGTAGCGGGCCTGGTTGCGCACGGCGAGGGTGTTGAAGGCGAAGTCGTGGTGGGCGCTCTGGGAGGGCGGGGGCGGCGGCAGGACGACGTGGGCGTGGCGCGAGGTCTCGTTCAGGTACGGGTCGACGCTGACCATGAAGTCGAGCGAGCCGAGCGCCTTGTCGAGCCGGTCGCCGTCCGGCGCGGAGAGCACGGGGTTGGCGGCCACGGCGATGAGCGCGCGGATCGGCTCGCCCTCCTCGCCGGCGGTGTCGATCTCCTCGGCGAGCGCGGAGAGCGGCAACTCGCCCTTCGCCTCGGGGTGCCGGCTGACCCGGGAGTGCCAGCGGGCGAGCTGGAAGCCGTGGCCGGGCCCGGCCGGGCGGGGGGTCCGGTCGGTCGCGGCCTGCGGGAAGAGGGCGCCGCCGGGCCGGTCCAGGTTGCCGGTGAGGATGTTGAGGACGTCGACGAGCCAGGAGCCGAGCGTGCCGAAGGGGACCGTGCAGCTGCCGATGCGGCCGTAGACGGCGGCGGTGGGGGCGGCGGCGAGTTCACGGGCGAGGGCGCGGATGGTGCCGGCGTCGACGTCACAGGCGGGGGACACGGCTTCGGGAGTGAACTCCCGTACGGCCTCCCGGAGTTCCTCGACCCCCTCGACGTGCGGGGTCAGCTCCCGCAGTTCCACCAGGTCTTCCTCGAACAGCACGTACGTCATCGCCGCGAGGAGCAGCGCGTCGGTGCCGGGCCGGATCTCGATGTGCCGGTCGGCGAGCTTGGCCGTGCGGGTGCGGCGCGGGTCGATGACGGTGAGGGTGCCGCCGCGGGCCTTGAGGGCCTTGAGCTTGCCGGGGAAGTCGGGGGCGGTGCACAGACTCCCGTTGGATTCCAGGGGGTTGGCCCCGAGCAGCAGGAGGTGGTCGGTGTGGTCCAGGTCCGGCACGGGGATCGCGTTGGCGTCGCCGAACAGCAGTCCGCTGGAGACGTGCTTGGGCATCTGGTCGACCGTGGACGCGGTGAACAGGCTGCGGGTGCCGAGCCCGGCGAGCAGCACGGGCGGGTAGAGGGCGCCCGCCATGGTGTGCACGTTGGGGTTGCCGAGGACGACCCCGACGGCGTGCGGACCGTACCGCTCCACGACCGGCCGGATCCCGGCGGCCACGGCGTCGAAGGCCTCCGCCCAGGTCGCCTCGCGCAGCTCCCCGTCCCGGCGCACCAGGGGGGTGCGCAGCCGGTCGGGGTCCCCGTCGACCGCCCCGAACGAGGCGCCCTTGGGGCAGATGAACCCCTTGCTGAACACGTCCTCCCGGTCGCCCCGGGCGCCGGTGACCCTGGTCCCTTCGACGGTGAGCGTCAGCCCGCAGGTGGCCTCGCACAGGGGGCAGATTCGCAGGGCGGTGCGGGACACGGGTCCTCCTGGGGGGCGACGGCGCCTTCTTCCGGCCCGAGCATACCGACCGGTATGCCTCATCGGGAGGGGTCATTGGCATCAGTCTCGGCCGGATGCCGGTCACGGCGTCCGTGGCTCAGTCGAAGAGGATCAGGCCCTTGTCGGTGCCGACGACGAGCTCGCCACGGGGGCCGGTGGTGAGCGCGGTGCAGGGTGAGGGGAGGACGAGGTCGCGGAGAACCTCGCCGGTACGGGTGCGGACGACGGCGAGACGGGGGCCGTCCGTGAGGGCGTAGCTCTCGGAGCCGGGCAGAAGGGCGCAGAAGTCGGGGAGCGACAGCGGTGTCCGGTGTTCGTGGACGACGGGGAGCCCGGGGGCCGCCCGCCCGTAGCGACGGCCACGGAATCTGAGCTGCCGGTACGTCCGGGGCCACTCGTCGTGCCCCTTGAACCGGGTGCGAAGGGCCTCCCAGGAGACGATCCTGGTCCGGTCGCCGGCGATCAGCAGCAGTGTGTCACCGTCCGGCCCGGGCAGGGTGAACACGTCGAGCAGCCAGGGGTCCGGCATCCGCACGGTCGCCCATCGGCGACTGCTCGTGTCGAGCACGGCCAGCACCTCGGAGTCGACCGGCGTGAACACGAGCACCCTGCCCGCACAGCGGACGGCTCGCAGCCAGGCGGGACTGGGGGCGTCGTCCACCTCCACGGCGCACCTCTGGTGGGCCAGCCGTCCCCGGAAGACATCATGGACGTCCAGGTCTCCGAGGGCCTCGTCGATCGTGAGCGACAGCAGTGTCTGGCCGTCGTCCTCGGGCAGCACCGCCAACCGCGCCCCGGAGCGATCATGGGGCACGGTGAGCAGGAGTGGTGTGCCCGCCGAGGAGAGCGGGCCACCCATGCCGAAGTCCCAGTACTGCAGCACCCTTTGCCCGCCGCGTGCGAACAGCCGGGCCACGGGCGGCCGCCCCGGCGAGCGCCGGGAGACGGTGGCCAGCTGCTCCACCTCCGTCTCGTCGACCGGCCGCAGGTTGCGGACCGGCGTGCCGTGCTCCGCCTCGCGGACCTGGAGCGAACCGTCGCCGCCGCCGGAGACCACGACCAGTTCTCCGTCGACGGGTACGGCGGCGACGGCGGTCACGGGGCGTACGGCGTCCAGCGCCTCGACCACCCGGCGGCCCTCCGGCCCGTCCCGCAGCGACCAGATGTGGCCGCGGTCGTCGCCGCAGAGCAGTCCGTCGTCCGTCCGGTGCAGCGAGGCGACGGGCACGGGCATCCGGCGTTCCCAGCCGTCGTCGTACACGGCCAGACGGTTGTCGAGACCGCAGCCGACCAGCCCGGTCGCGGTGTACTCCAGTGCGCGCACGGCGCCGCGGTGGGCCGCGCGGGCCGGGCCGAGGGGACGGCAGGTGGGCAGGGACCACTCGCGGACCGATCCGTCGAGTCCGCCCACGGCCAGCCTCCCGGAGCCGTCCGGGGCGAGGGCGAGGGCCGTGGTCCACACCTCCGTGTCGGGGGACGGGCCGTACGCGTACATACGGCCGGCCCCCACGTCCCAGCAGACGATCCGGCCGGTGCCGGTACCGGCGACCAGGACGTCCCGGCCCCGCACCCGGCCGGTGGTCAGCGTGAGGACGGTGTCCGGGACGGTGAAACCCTGTTCGGCGACCGGCATTCCGGCCCGCAGGACGAGGATCTCGACACGTCCCCTGTACTCACCGGTGGCGAGGAACGCGCGCCCGTCGGATGTCTCTCCGACGACGGCACAGCTGATCAGCGGGTCTTCCCAGACCCCTGGGTCCACCGCCAGGCGCCGCCGCCACAGCTCGTGCCGTCGGGCCAGGTCCCAGCAGCGGATCTCGCGGTCCTGGCCGACGGTGACCAGGGCCGGCGTGCCGGACGGGCCGCGGATCTCACCGACGGCGAGGACCTGGCTGTCGTGGGCGATCAGATGCGTGGAGTCCGCCGCGTGCGGGGTGGGCCACAGCCGCACGATCCCGTCGGTGCCTCCCGCGCAGACCGTGCCACCCGCCCGGCACAGGGTCGTCACCCCGTGGTTCAGGACCTGGCCACCCAAGCGGTCGCCGGTCACGAGGTCGTACAGCTGGACGCCCCGGGTGCCGCCCTGGACGGACACACAGGCCGTCAGTCCCAGATCGAAGGTCGTCGCTCTGACGGACAGGCCCCGGTCCACGCGGAGCGGCAGGCCGATCGGGCGCCCGCTGTCGAGGTCGACGCGGTGGAGCTGCCCGTCGGAGGTCACGACAGCGACGATCCACTGCCGGGCGACGCGGTGCACGGCCAGGGAGGCGATGACGGAACCGGTCTTCAGCAGGGTCCGGACGGGAGCCCCGGTGGTGAGCGAGGACAACCGCACGGTGCGGTCCAGGCCCGCGGTCACGACGAGCCGGCCGAGGGGATGGCCATCCACCGTGACCACCTCCGTGATCGGGTCCTCGTGCCCGGTCACCGCCTCGGCCTCGGTCATCTGCGTCGGAATCGAGAACTGGACGACCCGGCCGTCCTCGTGGGCGAGCAGGAGTGATCCCGTGGGCAGCCCGAGAGGCGCGGCGCAGGCGCTGACGCGGTGCCCCGTCTCCTCCGGCGACAGCACCAGTTCGCAGTCGGCGGTGAGCTGGTCCGCCCGCTTCTGCCAGTCCTCCCGCTCCCAGTTCCACAGGTCCCGCCGCTGGCGGCGGCCCAGAGGCGGATAGGCGAAGGCGGAGTTGAGCCGGTAGACGATCACATGGCCCGTGAGGCGGCCGGCGAGGAAGAGGAGGGCCACCGTCCGCGGGGCACCGTTCGCCCCGGCGAGCACCACCGTCCGATGCGGTACGTCGAGAACCTCCCGCTCGGCATCGGTGTCGACCGGGCTGGGCGGCAGCAGCCACGTCCGGAGTCCGGTGGCCTGCCACACATGCAGCAGGCGCGCCCAGGGCCTGTGTTCCACACGGCCCTTCTCCAGCGAGAGCCGCGGGTCCGAGTACATCGCGGCCGCACCGTCCCGCAACTGGGGTACGGAGTCCAGGGTCCGCAGGTACCAAGTGACCTCCGACGGTCTGGCCCTCGTCACCCCTCCCCCGTCCAGATCGACCCACACCGCCCCGTTGCGCCGCGTCAGGTCCAGGAACCGTGCCCCGTCCGCACGCGGCACGACCACCCCGCGCCCCACCCCGATGCTCATCCCGTCGTACTGCCGCTCCCCCTCGTGCGGGTTCCAGGCGGCCCACCGGGCCCGCCACGGCAGCTCCTCCCCCGCGTCGCACGAGTCGGCCAGCGTCTGCGCCTTGTGGCACACCGCGGCCAGCCGCAGCCGGGCCCGGGCCTGCGGATCGGGTCCCCTGCCCTCGCGGTCCCGCAGCTCCCCCTCCAGGTCCCGTACGGCCTGCCCGGCCCGCCGCCCCTCCCGGGTGCGCAGTCCGGGGAGCGCCGCCAGCAGCCGTCCCGGTTCGGCCCGCAGCACGAAGGCCGCGTCCTGGACCAGTGGATCGAGGACCCCGCCCTCGGCGGCGTGCAGTGCCAGATAGCGGCGGACATAGGGGTGTTCGACCTCGCGCAGCACCTCGGTGACCGTCCGCTGCACCGCCTCCGCGTCACGCCCCTCCCTCAGGTACTCGATGAGCGCCCGGTGGTACACCCGGTACACCGAGCCGCCCGCCTCCACGCTCTCCACGACGTACGACCCGGCCGCCTGCCGCAGCCATACGACGTCCTCGTCGCCGTAGTCCCGGCCGGTGAGCGCGCACGCCAGCCGGGGCCAGATGCCCGCCCAGGGCAGTCCCGCGCCCTGGGCGTAGGCGAGCGGCAGGAGCAGTTCGCGTGCCCGGACGGCGCGGGGGCCGAGGCGCTGGACGAGGTCGCGTTCCATGGCCTGGCCGGGCAGGCGCGGGAGTGCGTCGCGCCACCCCTGGTCGTAGGGGTCGGGCGGGTGGGGTTCCCGGGCCAGGGTGCGGGCGGTGATGCGGGCGACCAGGAAGGAGCGGCCGGCGGCTTCGGCGACGGCCTCGGCGATCGTGTCGACGAGACGGGGCTGGGCGGTGCGCAGGGGTGAGCCGGGGGCGCACAGCAGCTTGCGGGTGTAGGCGCGGACGGCACCGGGGTCGCCGTGGCGTTCGGAGTCCAGGTCGATGCGCGGGGCGTCGGCGGGCAGCCGGGCGGCGATGTGCGGGCGGGCGCCGACCAGCAGGCGCAGCGGGAGCCGGCGTTCGGGGTCGGTGAGCGGGGCGACGAGTTCGTCCACGGTCTCGTGCGGTACGAGGGCCTCGTCCAGGGAGTCGACGAGGACGACGAGCGGGGTGCTTCTGGTCTGGAGGTGGGCGGTGAGGGCGCCCAGGGATTCGGCGGCGCAGCCGGCCGCCGCGGAGAGGGCGTCGAGCAGTTGCCGGGTGGAGAGGTGGCTGGCGTTGACCCGGACGTCGACGTCACCGGGGCGCGGCAGCAGGGGCGGCAGTTCCTCACGCGGTACGGCGGCGCTGCGCTCGGGGTCGGTGAGCACGGCGACCATGCCGAGCACCGAGGACTTGCCCGACCCCGGGTCGCCGGTGACCACGCACAGCCGCTCGTCGGCGCGGCGCGGGTCGAGCCAGGTGGTGACGTCGCCGAGGGCCATGTGCCGGCCGGTGAAGTCCCAGACCTCCTCGGTGGGCAGATCGGTGCCGCGGGCCCGGGGCAGGAAGAAGTCGCGCATGTCCTGCTCACGGGCGTCGCGTTCACGGGCGCGGACGGCGACGATCCGGTCGATCTCGTCGAGCTTGAGCCCGGCGGAGCCGGGGATGTACCGCGGGTTCGGCAGGAACGCCGGGATGTCGCCGGTGGCGTGGGTGAGGGACCAGACGGGGCGCTGGGCGAGCGGTACCTCGGGGTCGGCGCTGATGGCCGCCATGACCTGTTCGAGGCTGATGTGGGCGGGCGCGTGCCCGGCGGTCGCCTGGCGGCGCACGGCCCGGTCGAAGGCGGCCGACAGCGCGCCGGTGAAGGCCTCCTCCTTGCGGCGGGAGGCGGAGACGAGCACCAGGCCGCTGTTGCCGTGTTCGGTGACGGGTGCCCGGAAGCGGCGCGCGTCCAGCGCTCCGCGCAGGGCCCGGTCCGTGCCCTCCTCCGCGTAACAGGCGTCGATCAGTACGAGCAGACGCTCGACCGCGGTGCCCTCCCAGAGCTGGCCGACCAGGTCCTCCGTGGGCAGGGCCGTGCCGTACAGGTCGCGTGCCCGGCTGTCGTGGAGCAGCAGATAGTGGCGCCCGCTGTCCGGGTCGGTGGCGCCGTGGGCGGCCAGGTAGAGCACCACGTGGTCGTCGGCGCGGCGGTCGGCGGCGGTGGCGAACTCCCGCAGGGCCGACAGCAGTTGGGGACGGGTCGGGTTGAGGCCGAGCCGCGCGCCCCGGTGGTAGCCGAGTTCACCGAGGAACAGGTCCTCCATCCGCCGTACGTCCTCGGCGAGTTCGGCGCGTTCGGCCTCGGGGTGGTCGAGCACGTCGGTGACGGCGGCGGCGATCAGGTAGCGGCGCGCGGTGCCGGCGTGCGGCTCGGCGGCCGGCGCCTCAGCCGGGAACGGGGCCGCATCCATCGGTCACCGCGCGGCCCGCCTCGGCCGTGTTGAGGTAGCGCGTCGCGTCGTGGGCGCGTGCCCCGTTGTGGACGAGATGGCAGCGGACGCGCTCGCCGAACAGCGGCCGCAGGTCCTTCACGAGGGCGACCACGTCCCCCTCGTCGGCGAGGTTCGTCCACCGGTCGACGCTGCCCGGCCAGTCGCCCGGCCTGCCGCCCTCGCCGGTGCGCAGGCGGTCGAACACGAGGTTGCGGATGCCCAGCGGCGAGCCGGCCGTCAGCAGGGCACGCACCGGCCACTCGGGGTGCCCGCACAGGGCCTCGTAGGCCACGACGCTGCCGAGGGAGTGCCCGACGAAGACGCGGGTCCGCTCGTCCACGGCGTCCGCGACCCGCTGCTGGACGGCGTCGCGCACGGCGGTGTCGCACAGGTAGGCGCGGACCTGTTTGAGGTCGAGGACGAGTCCGCGCAGGGCGACGCCGGCGAAGAACCGGGAGCGGCTGAGGGCGTTGAGGGCACGCTGGACCGTGGCCGGGGTGCGGGCCAGTGTGCGCGCGTCCGGTGGCAGTACGCCGGGGTCCGTGCGGGCGGCCTCCTGCCACAGGGCGAGCAGCAGCTCGGTCTCGAAGCCCGCCTCGACGTCCGAGGCGTCGAGGGGCGGGTCGGTGACGGCGAGGGTGCGGCCGGGCGGGCGGAACAGATCGCCGTAGAAGACGCAGCGCACGTCGTCGGGGGTGAGGGTGAGCGGGGAGGCGGCCCGGAGCAGGCCGTCGGCCAGCGCGGTGTGCCAGGAGCCGGTCAGCTCCCGCTCCCCCCTGTACTGCTGCCCGACCCCATGGATGCAGACCACCCGAGCCATCGCGTCCCCCCATGCCCGACCCCAGGGTGCGATCACCTTAGCAACGGGTGGGCCCGGGAGGGCGGTTGTGGCGTCGGGCGGTTCAGTCGAGGACGCGCGCCAGATAGGCCCGCAGCAGCTCCCGCATCTCGCCGATGACCTTCTCGTCCCCCTGCGGATCCACCCGGAAGGCCAGCTGGACGAGGGTGTCGGCGGTTTCGACGGCGATCAGGAAGGTGCGGCGCAGGTCCTCGTCGGGGGTGCGGTCGAGGTAGTCGGAGAGGAGGTCGGTGAGGCGGTCGGCGACGCGGTGGTTGGGTTCGGCCTGGCGGGCGCCGACCGGGATCTGGTTGCCGAAGTCGACGAGGGAGAAGCCGGGCGCGGTGCGCTTCATGGCCAGGTACTCGTCGAGCACGGCGTCCATGGCGGCCCGCCAGTCCCCCGCGCCCTCGGCGTCGCCCGAGCGGGCGGTGCGCCCGCGCCGGGCACCCTTCAGCCGTTCGGTGACGCGTTCGGAGAAACGCTCCAGGTTGCGCTGGGCGAGCGCGTCGGCCATCTGCCGTTTGTTGCCGAAGAAGCGGTAGACGGAGCCGATCGGGACGCCGGCGCGCTGGGCGACGGCCCGGGTGCTGAGGGCGTCGTAGCCGACCTCGTCCAGCAGGTCGGCGCAGGCGTCCAGGATCCTGGTCAGCCGTTCGGCACTGCGCCGCTGGACGGGCGCACGACGGAGCGATGTCGCTTGGGGCACGGACCTCATGATGCCTTTCCGTCGCGGCCTGGTGAACCTCGCCCCTGAGTACGGGGAAAGATGCCCGCTGCACTCAACGGGGGCCTCGGGGCGGTCACGGAGGGCGGGACGGTCACGGGGAGGGGGACGGCTCCGAGGCCGTGATGTCCGCCGTGCTCTGCACCGGCTTGCCGTCGACCGCCCAGACCGTGCCGTCGTCCGCGTACAGCCGCGCGGTGACCTGGTGGGTGCCGTGCGGGAGGTAACCGGCCGGGATGCGGTAGGTGGGGGTGCGCAGATCGGCGACGGGCTGGTCGTCGACGTAGAGCCGGGCGGTGCCGCGGCCGGTGACCGCCTTGGCCGCCGCCCCGGACGGCGAGAAGCGGAAGTTGGCCAGCTTCAGCCGGACGTCCCAGCTGCCGTCGGCGTCGGGCTGGACCTCGACGCCCACCTCGGGCGCCCCTTTCTTGTCCACCTCGCGGTAGTGGCGCCCGTCGTCGTCGGTGTCGTCCAGGACCTTGCCCACGGGCGAGGGCGAGACGACGGTCCCCTGTTCCCCGGCATCGCCGGAGTCGCAGCCCGCGGATCCGGCCAGCGACAGGACACAGACCGCGAGCACGGAGACGGCTGTGCGCTTCCACGACATGCCCGGGAGATTAGAGCACCTGTCCGACACGCGGATCCCCCTGGGGTCTGGTTCCGGCCGGGTGTGATCGTCCTCCGTGAGGAGGAGCGGCGGACCTCTTGCGCCCGCGAAAACGCAATCCTACGGTGGTGCATAGGAATCGGCAGGGCGAGGATCCGACAGGGCCGAGGAACCGCCCCGCGGGGAACCGCACGCGAGGGAGCGACGATGAGCAGCGGGGACGCACGCAAGACCGCCGAGGGGCTGTCCTATCTCTCGGGGTTCGGCAACGAGCACGCCTCCGAGGCCGTGCCGGGCGCCCTCCCCGAGGGCCGCAACTCACCGCAGCGCGCCCCCCTCGGTCTGTACGCCGAACAGCTGAGCGGTACGGCCTTCACCGAACCGCGCGCCCACAACCGCCGCTCCTGGCTGTACCGGATCCGCCCGTCGGCCGCGCACCCGGCGTTCACCCGCGCCGGCAACGGCGCGCTGCGCACCGGTCCCTTCACCGAGACGGTCCCCGACCCCAACCGGCTGCGCTGGGACCCCCTGCCCGAGCCCGGGGAGGGGACGGACTTCCTGGCCGGTCTGTGGACCCTCGGCGGCAACGGCGACGCCACCCGGCGCACCGGCATGGCCGTGCACCTCTACCACGCCGACGCCTCCATGGACCGCGTCTTCAGCGACGCAGACGGCGAGCTGCTGATCGTCCCCGAGCGGGGCGGGCTGTTGCTGCGCACCGAGTTCGGCCTGCTGCACGCCGAGCCGGGTGACGTGGCACTGATCCCCCGCGGGGTGCGCTTCCGGGTGGAGCTGCTGGACGCCTCCGCCCGGGGATACGTCTGCGAGAACTACGGCGCCCCCTTCCGCCTCCCCGACCTCGGCCCCATCGGCGCCAACGGCCTCGCCAACCCCCGCGACTTCCGCGCGCCCGTCGCCGCGTACGAGGACGTGGACGGGCCGGTGGAGGTGGTCAACAAGTTCTGCGGCAACCTCTGGAGCACGACGTACGGCCACTCGCCCCTCGACGTGGTCGCCTGGCACGGCAACCTCGTCCCGTACGTCTACGACCTGCGCCGTTTCAATGTCATCGGGACGATCTCGTACGACCATCCCGACCCGTCGATCTTCACGGTGCTGACGTCCCCGTCGGACACCCCGGGCCTGGCCGGTGTCGACTTCGTGGTGTTCGCGCCGCGCTGGCTGGTGGGCGAGGACACCTTCCGGCCGCCGTACTTCCACCGGAACGTGATGAGCGAGTACATGGGCCTGATCGAGGGCGCCTACGACGCGAAGACGGCCGGAAAGGGCGGCTTCGTACCGGGTGGCGGCTCGCTGCACAACATGATGTCGGCGCACGGTCCGGACCGGGAGACCTTCGACCGGGCGAGCGCCGCCGAGCTGCGACCGCAGAGGATCGACGACGGACTGGCCTTCATGTTCGAGACGCGGTGGCCGCTCACCCTCACCCCGCACGCGGCCGGCGCGGAGCAGTTGCAGGAACGCTACGACGACGTGTGGAACGGCCTCGAGCGGCACTTCCGCCCGTTGCCCTGATCGCCGACGACCGGTACGGATAGTCCCCGTGACCTCCTTCGCCCCGGACTCGATCGTCCTCAACCGCAAGCTGCCGCTGTGGTACCAGGTGTCGCAGTCGCTGCGCGCCTCGATACTCGGCCGCTCGCCCCGGGACTCGCTGCGGCTGCCCACCGAGGAGCAGCTGGCGGGGCACTACGGCGTGAGCGTGCTGACCATGCGGCAGGCGCTGAAGGAACTGGAGGACGAGGGGCTGATCACCCGGCACCGGCGGCGCGGCACGTTCATCGAGCCGGGCGTCCGACGGGGTGCTCCCGTACGGCTGCTCGGCTCGGTCGACGCGATCGTGGCCCAGCAGTCCGGCATGGTGACGGAGCTGCTGGGGCACGGCACGGCGGCCGTTCCCGCCGAACTCGCCGAGTTCTTCCCGGACCTGGCCGAGGTGGCCACGTACCACCGGCTGCGCGGCGACGAGAAGACGGGCGAACCGACCAACCACGCCCGCAACTGGGTCCGTCCGGAGATCGCCGCCAGGATCGACCCGGACGACCTGGTGCGCTGGCCGATGACCAAGGTGCTGCGGGACGTGGTGGGCGCGGACATCGGCCGGATCACGGACACGGTCGAGGCCCGGCTCGCGGACCCGGAGACCGCCCGGCTGCTCCAAGTGCCGCTGCTGAGCCCGATCCTGCACTACACGGGCGTGACCTACGACGGGGACGGGCGGGTGCTCGACGCCGCGGTCATCCACTACCGGGGCGACCGTTTCTCCTTCACGGTCACCCTCGACGCCACGTGACATGCCGCGGCCAGTCCCACGTACCATGCCCAGCGTGACGCACGACGACGCTCCGCCGCTGGCGGACCTCATGCCGTGGTCCGTCGCACCGCCGCGGCTCGGCCGGGGGTGGCCGACGGCCCCCGACCCGGCGTCCCTGAAGGCCCGCTGGGACGCCCTGGTGAAGGCCGAGGGCCCGGACCGCGAGGCCCTGTTCGAGCCGACGCGCTCGCGCACCCTGCACACGGCGGTCGGCCAGCTGCCGGGCCGCTCGGGCGGCACGGAACGCCTGGTCCGCGCCGCCGGGCCCTGCCCGGAGCCCGTGCGGGTGCTGGCCGCCCCCTTCGACGAGCAGTGGCTCATCCCCGACCACCGGCTGATCGACGCGGCCCGCCCGGAGTTGTGGCGCGTGGCCGACGACCGGCAGGTGTTCGTGGTGGAGTCACCGGAGGTTCCCGGGTCGCCGCTCCTCGCGACCTCCCTGCTCCCGCTCCTGCGCCCCGGCCGGATCCGTCCGCTGTACCGGCGGCCGGGCGGCGCGGAGCCGAATCTGGCGCCGGGCCTGCCGGCGCACCTGGAGCGGCTGGGCCTCTCCCCCGATCCGGTGGACTTCCTGGCCTGGACCCTGACCGCCGTCCGCCCCGATCTGACCGTCCCTCTCACCCGGGACCCCGGACTGTGGGCGCGGGGTGTCGAGTCGGGGCGCCGTGCGCTGTGGCTGCTGCGCCGTGCCGGCGAGCGCCCCAAGCTCCCCGGCGGCCGCCGCCCCTACGTCCGCGCCCCGCTCCCGGCGCACCCGCTGACCCTGCACTACGACCGCGAGGAGGAGACCCTCCGCCTCGACGAGGGCCGGGTCTCCCCCGTCCCGCCCGAGGCCTGGGACTTCGAGGCGGGCGCGGGAGTACGGGTCCTGGAGCGGTGGTTCGCGGCGCGGACGGCGGAGGGCGCCGAGCCGGGCACCCTGGCGGCGATCCGCCCGGCCGCCTGGCAGCAGACCTGGACCTCCGAACTCCTCGAGCTGATCACGGTGTTGGCACTGCTGGCCGAGGTGCGCGGGCAGCGGGCGGAGTGGGAGGTGACCGACCCGGTCAGCGCGGCGGAGCTGCGGGCGGCGGGGGTGCTGCCGGTCCCGGACTCCGCCCGTCGGCCGGCCTCCGTCCTGGACCATCACGAGGAGGGCCCGGAGGGCCAGTTCGCGCTGCTGTGAGTCACAGCCGCCGACGGGGCTGTGCCTCGGGCGACCAGGGTGTGCGGTGGCGCGGCGCGGCCACTCCCGCCGCGAAGGCGCGGACGCTCGCGGCGGAGGTGGTGACCCGCCAGTCGATCACTCGCACCGCCTCGTACCAGATCACGCCGATGATGCGCGGGTGGCGGGGCAGCGAGCGGAACATCCCGGCGATCCACTCCGCCTTCCGGCCCGCCGCGTCCGTGGCCCCCACCTCGGTGATCACCAGGGGCTTGGCGGTGAGCCGGGCCAGCCGCTTCTCCGAGGCGGTGAAGATCCGGTCGAAGGACTGGTAGTTCTCCTTGCCGACGGTGCCGTAGTAGCCGGAGAGGCCCACCCAGTCCACGTAGGCGTCGCCGGGGTAGAGCTTCTCGAACGGCGTGGCGTTCGTGTAGTGGACGTTGGGGCTCCACACCCAGACCGCGTTGTCGGCCCCCGCCCGCTCGAAGAGACGGTGGACGTGCCGCCAGGCGCGTGCGTACTCGCCCGGCCGGTTGCCGTTGGACTCCTCGCACCACGGGTACCAGTAGCCGTTCATCTCGTGCGCGAAGCGGATCCCCACCGGGTAGCCGAGGGAGGCGATGCCCTCGGCCCAGCTGCGGATGTACGGGTCGAAGGCGCCGTCGATGATCCGGGAGAGCCGGTAGCGGGGCTGCTCGCCGCGCAGTTCCTCGGTGTCGGGTTCGGCGCGGTGGTCCCAGGGTTCCCAGGCGAGCAGGGGCATCATGCCGCGCCGCGCGATGTCGTCGACGGGGCCGGCGTCGAAGGTGTCGTTCGCCCAGTCCAGGGAGAACTCGTAGACCTGGGGGCGGTGTCCGGTGCGGCGGGTGAAGCGGGCCGCCTCGGTGAGGTCGTGGACGCCCTCGTCGGTCATGATGCCGACGAAGACGTCACCGGGGGCGGGGAACGTCCCTCGCCCGCTCCGGTGGGGGGCCGGGTGGGTCGGCGGCAGCGCCGCGTCGATCGCGGCCGTACGGCGCCGCTCCCGCTCGCCCGCGAGATGCGGTCCCACGACGAAGACATAGCCGCCGAGCACAGTGGCGAGGACGACGGCGAGCACGCGGGTGACGGAGAGCCTCACCGGGCCTCCCGCGCCGCGAGCAGGGGTGGCAGCAGTCCTGTGAGCAGCGCCAGTACCGCCCACAGCCGGGGTGCCGGATTGGTGTGGTCCAGAACGTAGCTGGCCGCCAGCGGGGCCGCCATGAGCGCCGCCCAGAGCAGATGGAGCCGGAAGGTGCGCGGCGAGTCGGGGCTGCGCAGCTCGCCCTTGGCGGTGACCGCGTAGCCGAGGGGGCGGCGCAGCAGCGCGCCGAGCGCGGCCGAGACGTAGACCGGGCCGGCGAACAGGGCCAGCACGAAGCCCTGGGCGCCGAGTTCGCGCCGCTCGTGCTCGGCGAGGTTGAAGCGGCGCAGCCACCACCACAGCCACAGCCAGCTCCCCATCCCGGCGGACCACAGGCCCAGCCAGGTCGGCCCTTCGAGACCGGCGGTCATGACGCCGAGCAGCAGGGCGAGGGCGGTCGCGAGGGTGCCGAGGAGCAGGGTCGCGGCGACGCTCGGATAGTAGAACTGCACCAGGGTGTAGAGCAGGCGCTGGCGGCGGTGCAGTCGGATGCCCTCGGTGAGGCGGCGGTTGAGCTTGATCTCCCAGACGCCGTAGGCCCAGCGCTTCTGCTGGTTGAAGTAGTCGGTCCAGCTGGTGGGGCCCTCGCCGACGGCGATCACGTCCGGGGTGTAGACGCCCTTCCAGCGGTTGCCGGTGCCGGGGTTGACCGTCCCCTGGACGCGCATGCTGGTCAGATGGTCCTCGATGATCGAGTCCTGGTAGCCGCCGATGCTCCGCCAGGCCGTGGCCCGGTACAGGTGGTTGGTGCCGATGAGCAGGGGCGCGTCGAGTCCGTTCCCGCCGCGCTCGACGATCCCGCTGAACAGGTACTGCTGGACGGAGGCGCCGTGCGCGATCCAGTTGTCGTGCATGTTCCCGTAGACCTGGGGCGCGACGACGAACGCGACGTCGGGGTCGTGGAAGTAGCCGAGGGCGCGCTCCAGGAAGCAGGGCAGCGGGACGTGGTCGGGGTCCATCTGGGCGATCACGTCGTAGCCGCGCTCGTGTTCCGCGCGCCACGCGTTGTGGTTGCCGGACTTGGTGCGGGTCCGGAAGATGCCCCAGGGCCGGTTGTACTCGGGGCGCCCCTTGCGGGTGAAGTGCCGTACGCCCAGCCGGGCGGCGAGGGCGCGTACGGCGGGGTCGTCGCCCTCGTCCAGGATCCACACGTCGACGCTGCCGCCGTAGTAGGTGACCCGCCGCATGGCCCGCAGGGTGCGCTCCACGACGTCGAGGGGTTCCTTGGCGGGCACGATGGTGGTGAGCATCGCCACCCGCAGTCCGACGGGCGGGGTGAGCGGGACCGGGTCGCGGGCGTGCCAGGCGAACGTCCAGACGGCGAAGACCTGCACCACCTTGACGAGTTCGATGGCGACGACCACGCAGAAGGCGAGCCGGGCGAGGATCAGCCGCCAGTCCCCGGCGGCGGAGGCGGCGCCGCCGGGCACGTGCCGGGGCAGCAGCAGCCAGCCGGCGAGGGCGATCCCGCTGAGCGCGGTGAGCAGCGCCAGGCAGGTGAGGACCAGCCGCTGCGAGGTGCTCAGGACGGCCCGGTACCGCACCTGGACCGGACCGCCGCCCGCCGGAGCCGACAGGGGCCCGGTGATCCAGGCACAGCGCCGGTACGACTCCCGCGCCTCTGCCTCCGGAAACTCGGACACCGGCATCGAACCTCCCCCTGGGAGCACCGCACCCACCCGTGCGAAGAACTCCGGCCGTACGCCACGCACCGCTTCAGACATGCGCCGCCGACGGCCGGTTCCGGCCATCGGGGGCGCGAAGGCGCGTGCGGCGGAGCGCGCGGAACGTCACGTACGCACGGCGTAGAGCCGGCTGTCCGCGCCCCCGAAGTACACGGCGTCGGCGGTGGCGGTCGGCGGGTTGACCTCCGCTCCGGCGGTGAAGGTCCAGCGCGGCTCGCCGCTGGCGGCGTCGACGGCGTACAGCCGCTGGTCGCTGCTGCCGGCGTAGACGACCCCGTCCGCGACGGCGGGCGCGCACACGTCCCCGTCCGTCGCCAGTGACCAGCGTTTCTTCCCCGTGCGGGCGTCCCAGGCGCGCAGTTCCCGTCCGCTGCCGCAGTAGACCGTGCCCCGGGCCACCAGGGGACCGGCCTTGGCGGAGACCCCCTTCGCCCGCCACACCTCCCGGCCGCCCGCGGCACGGACGGCGTAGAGGTTCTGGTCCGTGCTGCCGAAGTACACGAGGCCGCCCGTCACCACCGGGAACCAGGAGACGGCGCCGGCCGTGGTGAACCGCCAGCGCTCCTTGCCGGTGGCCGCGTCGACGGCGTACAGGCGGGTGTCGCTGCAGCCCACGTAGACGGTCTCGCCGGCGATCGTCGGGGAGTGGGTGTCGTGGCCCGTCCTGAACCGCCACAGCCGGCTCCCGTCGGACACGTCGACGGCGTACAGGTGGCCGTCCGCGCTGCCGATGTACGCCACCCCGCCGGTGACCACGGGCGAGTGCACGATCCCACCCGTCCGGAACGCCCAGCGCTCCTCGCCCGACCGCGCGTCGAGCGCGTACAGCCTGCCGTCGTCGCTGCCCAGATAGGCGACCCCGCCGAGGACGCAGGGGGCGGAGCCCAGCGCCGCGCCGGTCGTGTAGGACCAGCGCTGCCGGCCCGAGGCCACGTCGACGGCGTACAGGGTCCCGTCGTTGCTCGCCGCGTACACCAGGTCCCCGGCGACCCGGGGGTGGTTGACGAGCACGCCGGTGACCGGGAAGCGCCACAGCCGGGTGCCCGCCTCGGACGGCGGGTCCTCGTCCAGCAGCCGCCAGCCGGTGAAGCCGAGCCCCGCCCCGGCCGTGAGCCCCGCGGCGGCCAGCAGGAGCCGGCGGCGGGTGGGGGCGGGGGGCGTCGGCCGGGGGGCCGAGGGCGGGCCGAATCCGGGGGTGAGCCCAGGTGGGGAGTGCACGGCGGGGGCGTCGGGGACCTGGTGGTGGGCCGATGCCGTGGCGGCGTCCACGTCCCCTTCGCCCGTCGCCCTGACGAGGATGTGCCGTGGATCCCCGGCGCGGACGGCGGTCGTACCGGCCTGCCAGCCGGGTCCGAAGAGCGCGGAGTCGGACCGCCCGGCGCCCAGGGCGGCGGCGACCTCGCGCAGTCCGGGCCGCCGGGTCGCGTCCTTGTCCAGGCAGGAGGCCACGATGCCGAGCAGCCGGTCCGGGACCGCCCCGAGATACGGCGGCTCGTGCATGATGCGGTACAGCAGCAGGTCGGGGGTGCCCTCGCCGAACGGCCCGGCGCCGGTGGACGCGAAGACCAGGACGGCGCCGAGCGCGAAGACGTCGGTGGCGGTTCCGGTGCCCTCCCCGCGGATCTGCTCCGGCGCCATGTACCCCGGGGAGCCCATCGTGGTCCCGGTGTGGGTCAGCGCGCTGGCCTCGGCCACCTTGGAGATGCCGAAGTCGATGACACGCGGCCCGTCGGACGCCAGCAGCACGTTGCCCGGCTTGAGGTCCCGGTGCACCACGCCGGCCGCGTGGACGGCGGCGAGCGCGTGCACCAGCCCGAGCCCCAGCTCGCGCACCGAGCCCTCGGTCAGCGCGCCCCCGCCCCGCACGGCTTCCTGCAGTGAGGGCCCGGGAATGTAGGCGGTGGCCAGCCAGGGCGGCGTCCCGTCGGGGTCCGCGTCGACGACTCCGGCGGTGAAGGGCCCGGAGACGGACCGGGACGCCTCGACCTCCCGGGCGAACCGTCTGCGGAAGGTGGGGTCCTTGGCCAGCTCGGGCTGAATGACCTTCAGGGCGACCTGCTCGTTCGTCTCCGACCTGGCCAGATAGACCCGCCCCATGCCCCCGCTGCCGAGCCGCGCGAGGAGCTGGTACCGCCCGATCTGCCCGGGATCCTCCGCCGCCAGAGCCTCCAAGCGCCCACCCCCTCAAGTTCCGTGCGGGGTGGAGCCTTCCCTACGGAACCACTCAGCACACGGCGGGGCCAACCCCCCAAGGGGCGCGGGGCTGGATCGATATGCGGCTCCGCCGCGTGGGCGCGAGCAACCACAACGGACCCGCACCCGCGAAGCGCCCCCTCACCCCCGCGGAGCAAACGCGTCCAACACCCTCTCCACAGCCGTCTCGAACACGGCCTCGAGATCAATGGGCCCCGGATCCTCCAGAAAGGCCGCCGCCATCCGCGGATACTCCCCGCTCGCCACCTGACTGCCCAGATAGGCGATCCGCACCGCGTTCTCCTGCTCCTCCGACCACGGCAACGACCGCACCCGCTCAGCGGTGTCCAGCTCGTTGGCGACGTACATCGTCACCACGGCGTTGAGCATCGCCACCAGCTGGATCTTCATGCCGTATTTCATGTCCAGCGGATCCAGACAGGCCAGACAGTGCTCCAGGTACCGCAGCGCGTTGGGACTGAACCCGTACACCGGCGACATCAGCTTCGGCAGCCAGGGATGCCGGTGCATGAGGGTCCGCGTGTCCCGCCCGACCCTGCGCAGGTCGACCCGCCAGTCCCCGCTCGGCTCCCACTCCTCGTGCTCACCGCCGACCGCGTCCACCATCAGCTCGTACAGGTCCTCCTTGCGGGGGACGTAGTTGTACAGCGACATGGTCCCGCAGCCCAGCGCGGCGGCGACCTGCCGCATGGACACGGCGTCCAGCCCGCCCTCGTCGGCGATGCGCACCGCCGCCGCGGCGATGTCGGCGCGGGTGTACGCGGGCTTCGGCCCCCGGCCCGTCCGCTCGGGACGGGCCCAGATCACTTCGGGTACGGCCGCTCGGCCCGCCATCGATCATCACCTCGCCCACCATCGTAGTTACGTACACCGTACGTAGTGCGCTATGGTCGCCGCATGACTACTACGTACGCTGTACTTAGTGAAGGCCTGGAGAAGCGCTTCGGCGCGGTGCGTGCCCTGCGGGGCCTGGACCTGGCCGTGCCGCAGGGCACGGTCTGCGGGATCCTCGGGCCGAACGGGGCGGGCAAGACGACGGCGGTACGGCTGCTGACGACGCTGCTGCGCCCGGACGCGGGGTCCGCCAGGGTCGCGGGCCACGACCTGGTCCGGGAGGCGGCGGCCGTACGGCGGGCGATCGGCGTCACCGGGCAGTACGCGTCGGTCGACGGGGACCTCACCGGCCGCCAGAACCTGCGCCTCTTCGCCCGGCTGCACCGGGTGCGGGGCCCGGCCGGGCGCGCCGACGACCTCCTCGCCCGTTTCGGCCTCACCGAGGCCGCCGACCGCCCCGCCTCGACCTGGTCGGGCGGTATGCGCCGCCGGCTCGACCTCGCCGCGAGCCTGATCCGCCGCCCCGCGGTCCTCTTCCTCGACGAACCGACCACGGGCCTCGACCCTGCCTCCCGCAACGGCATCTGGGCGGCCGTCCGCGAGCTGAAGGAGGACGGCACGACGGTCCTGCTGACCACCCAGTACCTGGAGGAGGCGGACCAGCTCGCCGACGACATCGCCCTGGTGGACCGGGGCCGGGTCGCCCACACCGGTTCCCCGGCCCACCTCAAGACGCTCATCGGCTCCTACGCCGAAGTGGTCGTCGCGGACCGGGAGGAACTGACGAAGGCCGCCGCGGTCCTCGACCGGCTCACCGGCGCCGAACCGTCGTTCGACCCCGGCCGCAACGCGGTCGGCGCGGTCACCCGTGACACCACACTCACCCTGCCCCGCCTGGTCCGCGAACTCGACGCGGCGGGCGTGCCGTTGCTCGACGCGAGCCTGAGGCCACCCACCCTCGACGACGTGTTCCTCCGGCTGACCGGGGACCAGGAGATGGCGGCATGAGCACGCTGACGTACGACGGCACGGCCATGCTGGGCCGGCAGCTCCTGCGCGTCCGCAACAACCCGGCGCTCGCGATCCTGACCCAGACCATGCCGATCACGATGCTGCTGTTCTTCGGCTACGTCTTCGGCAGCGCGCTGGCGATGCCCGGCGCCGAGTACCGCTCCTTCCTGGTGCCGGGTCTGCTGGTGGCGACCGCCGCCAACGGGATCATGACCGGGATGTTCCAGGCGGCGCAGGACGTCCACCGGGGTGTGACGGACCGGCTGCGCACCCTGCCGATCAGCCGGGCGGCGGTGCCGCTGGGGCAGGCGCTCGCCGACCTCGTGGTCACGGCGGCCGGCACCGTCCCGTTCCTGCTGGTGGGCCTCGCGGTCGGCTGGCGCGTGGAGGGGTCCTGGCCGGCGGCGCTCGGCGCGGTGGGCCTGTTGCTGCTGTTCCGGTTCGCCTGCACCTGGGCCGGCATCCTCCTCGGGCTGCTCTCCCGCAGCGAGGAGGCGGCCGGCCAGCTGGGCAGCGCGACCTTCATGCTGCCGCTGCTGTCCAACGCCTACATCCCGACGGACAACCTGCCGGGCTGGCTGCGCACGCTCGCCGAGTGGAACCCGATCAGCGCGGTGACGACGGCCCTGCGGGACCTGTTCGGCGACGCGCCCGTCCCCGAGGGGGCCGCCTGGCCGGTGGCACATCCGGTCGCGGGGTCGCTGCTCTGGTGTGCGGTCCTGATCGCGGTGTTCGCGCCGCTCGCCGTGCGGCACCACGCACACCCCCGTGCATGACAAACCCATCGGGCGGGAGCCATGATCCACCCCATGGACCAGCTCCCGCCGCCCCTGGAGGGCATCACCGTCGTCGCCGTCGAACAGGCCGTCGCGGCCCCCTTCGCCACCCGTCAGCTCGCCGATCTCGGCGCCCGGGTCATCAAGGTGGAGCGGATCGACGGCGGCGACTTCGCGCGCGGCTACGACACCGCCGCCCGCGGTCTCGCCTCGCACTTCGTGTGGTGCAACCGGGGCAAGGAGTCCATCGCGCTCGATCTGAAGGACCCGCGCGGACTGGACGTCGTACGGCGGCTGGTCGCGGACGCGGACGTGTTCGTGCAGAACCTCGCGCAGGGGGCGGCGGCCCGGCTGGGCCTGGACGCGGCCACGCTGTGCGCGGCGCATCCCCGGCTGGTCGCCGTGGACATCTCCGGGTACGGCGCCGAGGGCCCGTACGCGGACAAACGGGCGTACGACATGCTCGTGCAGTGCGAGGCGGGGCTGGTGTCGGTGACCGGCACGCCGGAGCAGCCGGTGAAGGCGGGGATCCCGGCGGCGGACATCGCGGCGGCCATGTACGCCTTCTCGGGGGTGCTGGCGGCGCTGGTGCGGCGGGGCACGACCGGGCGGGGCGGGCCGGTGGAGGTGTCGATGCTGGAGGCCCTGGCCGAGTGGATGGGGCATCCGCTGCACCACACGATCCACGGGGGCACTCCCCCGGAGCGCACCGGTCTCGCGCACGCCGTGATCGCGCCCTACGACGCCTATGCCACGGCCGACGGCGGGCGGGTGCTGCTGTCGGTGCAGAACGACCGGGAGTGGCGGCGGCTGGCCGAACAGGTGGTCGGACGGCCGGAGTTGGGGACCGATCCGGCGTACGCCACGAACGCGGCACGGGTGACGAACCGGGAGCGCACGGACGCGCTGGTGGCGAAGGCGCTCGGCGTGCTGGACACCGAGGAGGCGCTGGCGCGTCTCGAAGGCGCGGGCATCGCGTGCGCACGCCTGAGGGATCTGCGGGAACTGGCGGAGCATCCACAGCTGACGGCCCGGGAGCGGTGGCGGGAAGTGGGGTCGCCGGCCGGGCCGTTGCGGGCGCTGCTGCCTCCGATCACACTGCCGGGCGGGCCGGAGGCGAGCATGGGGGACGTGCCCGCGCTCGGGGAGCACACCGAAGCGCTGCTGCGTGCCGCGGGGATGACGGACGACGAGATCGCAGCGCTGCGCCGGGACGGTGTGGCCCTCTAGGACCTGTCCGGCCGATCAGGTCGCAGGAGAGCGGCGGTGGCTGGGTGGTGCCGGTGAGCGGGGTGTGGTGCGTGCAGGTGCAAGGCGGAGGAGGGAGTCGACGCGATGGGGGTCCCCCCGCTCGAGCGAGGTCGAGAGTGGGGGAGTCGGGGACCGACGACAACGCGGCTGGGGGTCCCCCCTCTGGGGGAGCGCGTGCCACACCCCGCGCCTGCGACATGATCGGCCGGACAGGTCCTCGGCGCGGGGCTCAGTGCTTGTGTCCGCCGAACAGCGAGCGGCGCAGTCGGCGCAGCGGCGCGAACAGCGAGACGCGGGCCGTCCGCCTGGAGTCGCGCTCGTGGGCGGGCTCACGCGCGGTCAGTTCCAGCATGAGCGAGGTCGCCTCGACCGTCTCCCGTTGCGGTATGGCGGGGCCCGCCAGCACCGAGAGATGGCGGTCGAGCCGCGAACTGGTCGCCGTGCTCCCGCAGGTGATCGCAGGGACCCTCGCCCTGCTGCGCATCGTTATCTGTTCCATGTCACTCCCCACCCGTACGAGTCCACCCGGCCCGGGCAGGGTAACCCTATCGCCCCAACCGGGCACGCGTGTATCGAGCTCACAGGAATCACCTTCCCCGTAAGGAGGTTGACGTACCCTCTTCGATCACTCTCCGAATCCGACCGATTTCAGGGTGAGTTGGACAACCGGCTGGCTGGTGGGCTGAGCTGATCCACCGTCGGGCTCGACGGTCACAGCGAGTGATGTCGACGTCTTGTCGAGACCGGTCGCGACCAAGGGCGTGTCGCCGTCGAAGAGCCCGAGGGAGCGTGGTTGCACGTCGGGGCGCATGAGCCAGAGCTGGTGCACCTGTCCGCCGGGCAGATCTCCGTATCCGCTCAAGGTGACGATCGCCTCCCCCTCGGATGCGGAAGCGATTACTCCGATACTTCGGCCCTCCGCGTCGGTGCCGGTGTTCGCACGCGCGTCCGGAGCTGCGAGAACGTGGGCGATCTCACGTGCCTGGGCGCGCTCCGCGTTCAGCTGGTCCTGGGTGCGGTTGGCCTGGACGGCGAAGAGCGAGGCGACGACGAGGGCCGCGGCGGCGGTGACCGTGGCGAACGGCACGAACAGGGGGCGGCGCGCGCGGGGCGCACGGGAGCGTCCCGGCGCCGGCGGCGTGCCCCAGACGTGTGGGGGCAGTCGGGGCTCGTACTCCCGTACCGGCGCACGCTCCGGCTCCTGCGGGGTGGCGCGTACGGCGGCCAGCACCCGGTCGCGCATCGCGGCCGGCGGCGGGGCGGCCTGGGACCAGGCGAGCCGGACGGCGTCCTCCGCCAGCTCGCGCACCTCGGCGGCACAGCGGTCGCAGCCCTTGAGGTGCTTCTCGAAGCGGCGGCGCTCGTCGGGCTCGAGGGCGTCGAGGGCGTAGGGGGCGGCCAGCGAGTGCAGGTCCTCCCGGCGGAACAGTGAACCGAGGACGCTCACGCGACACCTCCCAAGCAGTCGCGCAGCCGCGTGAGTCCGTCGCGCATCCGGGTCTTCACGGTGCCCAGCGGCAGCTTCAGCCGCTCGGCAACCTCACGGTACGTGTAGCCGTCGTAGTAGGCGAGGGTGACGGACTGCCGCTGAAGGGCCGTCAGCCGGTCGAGACACCGGCGGACCAGCTGGCGTTCCAGGCCCGCCTCGACCTCCTCCGCCACCTGGTCGAAGGCGGGGTCGTGGTAGCGCCGGGCCTCGCGCTGCTCGCGGTCGCTGGCCGCGCGGGCGCTGCGCACCCGGTCGACGGCGCGGCGGTGGGCGAGGGTGAGGATCCAGGACAGGGCGCTGCCCCGGCCGGGGTCGTAGCGGCCGGCGGAGCGCCAGGCCTCCAGGAGCACCTCCTGGGCGACCTCCTCCGACTGGGCGGGGTCGCGCACGACCCGGCGTACGAGTCCGAACACCGGTCCGGCCACCAGTCCGTACAACTGCTCGAATGCCCTCTGGTCGCCCCCCGCGACGAGCACCAGCAGCTCGTCCGCCTCCATCCGGTCCCCCTCTCCGCGGCCACACCCGGGCCGCCCCGTCACACCAGGCATTCGCAACGGACACACCTCCGGATGGGGTACGGATCAACTGGCCCGAAACGCGGGTCGAGCAGCGAAAAAAAGTTTTTTGTTTTCGACCAATCCGATCGGCCGTCTGCTCCGTATCACTGTCCGTCAGGCAAGTTGGCACAGAGGACGGACGGCAGGACGGCATGACTGCAGCTATCTCCAACAGCGGCTCGGGGCGCAAGGGCGTCGCGACTCTCATTTGTGGGGCGCTCGCCGCCGGGGGGCTCACCGCCGCCGGCGTCGCTGTTCTGGCGCCCGGGACGGCGAACGCCTCCAGCCACCGCGAGGCGCCCCTGATCTCGGGGACCCCGCAGTACGACAACACCGACTTCTACGCGTTCGTCAGCCCGGACCACCCGGACACGACGACGATCATCGCGAACGTGATCCCGTTCGAGGAGCCCGGTGGCGGTCCGAACTTCTACCAGTTCGCCGAGGACGCGCAGTACGACATCCGCATCGACAACAACGGCGACGCCAAGGAGGAGCTGGTCTTCCGCTACACGTTCAAGACGAACGTGAAGAACCGGAAGTCCTTCCTCTACAACACCGGTGTGGTCGAGAGCCTGGACGACCCCGACCTGAACGTCACCCAGACCTACGACCTGACCCTGATCAAGGAGAAGGACGGCAAGGTCGAGCACGAGACCAAGCTCGCGGACGATGTGCCGGTGGCGCCGTCCAACGTGGGCAAGGCCTCGATGCCGAAGTACTCCAAGCTGCGCGACCAGGCGATCTACAAGCTGTCCAACGGCGCCAAGACGTTCGCCGGCCAGGCCGACGACCCGTTCTTCGCCGACCTGCGCGTCTTCGACCTGCTGTACGGCGGTGACTTCTCCGAGACCGGCCGGGACACCCTCAAGGGCTACAACGTCAACACCATCGCCCTGCAGGTGCCGAACGACCTGATCACCGAGTCGGAGAAGCAGCCGATCGTCGGTATGTGGTCGACCATCCAGCGCGAGAACTCGCAGGGCTACTACGAGCAGGTCTCCCGCCTCGGCAACCCGCTGGTCAACGAGGTCGTCAACCCGATCAAGGACAAGGACAAGTTCAACGCGTCCAAGCCGAAGGACGACGCCCAGTTCCTGAAGAACGTCACCAACCCCGAGCTGCCCAAGCTCATCGAGGCTATCTTCAAGGTCAAGGCGCCGGCCGAGCCGCGCAACGACCTGGTCGACGTGTTCCTCAAGGGCGTCAAGGACCTCAACCAGCCGCCGTACGTGACGCCGTCCGAGGAACTGCGCCTCAACACCTCCATCAAGCCGGCGAAGAGCCCCAAGCGGCTCGGCGTGCTCGACGGCGACACCGCGGGCTTCCCGAACGGACGCCGCCTCACCGACGACGTGATCGACGCCTCGCTGCAGGTCGTCGAGGGTGAGCTGCTCGGTGCCAAGAACGACCTCGGTGACGCGGTCGACAAGAACGACAAGAAGTTCGAGAACTACTTCCCGTACGTCGCCCTGCCGACCGCCGGTTCGCGTGGCAAGACCGTCAAGACCGGCGCCGACACCAAGAGCGCCCTCGGCGACGGCCTGACCGCCACCTCCGAGAACACCCCGCTGATCGCCGCGTCCGCGGGCGCCGGCGCCGCGGGCATCCTCCTCATCGGCGGTGCCCTGATGTGGTGGCGCCGGATGCAGCGTCCGTCGTACCGCCGCCACTGAGGCACCGGCCGGACCCATCGCCCGGTGGGCTGGGGAGAATCCTGCGCTCCCCGGCCCGCCTCCTCTCCCCCCACGAACTGGCGCGGCCCGCGTACTCATCCCCCACGGCGCGGGCCGCGCCACCCCACATCCCCCCACCCCCGCAGGCCGATCCACCCCAGGCGACCTAGGAGAGGGCATGTCCCCGCGTACGAACGACGGCGAACCGGAGCACGAGCGGCCGGATTCCGGACCGGCGTCCGAGGGCGCCACCGTGGCGGACCTGGACCTGCGGAAGAGCGGGGCGGACCGGGACGAGGCCGACCTCGCCCCGGCCACCGACTCCGGCTCGCACACCTGCTCCGGTGCCGACACCGCCGCCCACTCCGGCGCTGACGCCGACACCGGCGCACACTCCGACATCGACACCGACCCCGGTTTCGTGGGCGCCTCCGGCTCCGACGCCGACTCCGAGGACGCCTTCGCCGAGGAGCACACCGAGGCCACCGAGGCCCTGGAGGCGGCCGGCCTCAGCACCGACGAGGCCGACGCCCGGGTGGCCGCCGTACGCCGGGTCGCCGCCGCCGGCCGTCGCTGGCGGCGCGTCCAACTGGGCGCCTGCGCCGCCATGCTGGCGTTGGGACTCACCGCCGGGGCGATCGCGATCGGCGCCCTGCGGGACGGACCGGTCCCCCACGTGGCGACCGCCGCCGCCGTGTCCCCCGGACTCCTCGCGAGCGGCGACCTCGACACGAGCATCGCCGCGCTCCAGACCCATCTCCGCGCCCAGCCGAAGGACTTCGGCAGCTGGGCCACCCTGGGACTCGCCTACGTCGAGCAGGCCCGCACCAAGGGCGACCCCTCCCGCTACCCCCAGGCCGAGCAGGCCCTGAAGCGCTCCCTCTCGCTGCGCGCGGACAACGACCAGGCGCTGGCCGGCCGGGCCGCGCTCGCCGCCGCCCGCCACGACTTCGCGGGCGCGCTGAAGTACGCCGACGGCGCCCTGACGCAGAACCCCTACAACGAACGCGCCCTGTGCTCCCGCGTCGACGCCCTGGTCGAACTCGGCCGCTACGACGACGCCGAGAAGGCCGTGAACCTCGCGGACGAACGACGCCCGGGCGTCCCGGTGTTCACCCGCTACGCGTACGTCCACGAACTGCGCGGCGACGTCACCACCGCCCGCCGCGTCCTCGACCGGGCGCTCTCCGCGTCCACGTCCCCCGGCGACATCGCCTACGTGGCCACCCAGCTCGGCCAGCTCGCCTGGAACCAGGGCGAGTACGACGAGGCCCTCACCCACTACGCCCGCGCCCTCGCCGCCGACGACACCTACCTCCCGGCGCTGGAGGGAAGGGCCCGCGCCCAGGCCGCGAGCGGGCAGCAGGCCGAGGCGATCAAGGGCCTGGAGGCCGTCGTCGCCCGCTATCCGCTCCCCGGCCCGCTCGTCGCCCTCGGCGAGCTGTACGAGGCCCGGGGCGCGCGGGGCGACGCGGAGAAGGCCGAGGACCAGTACACCCTCGTCGACGCCTGGACCGCGATCGCCCGCGCCAACGGCGTCAACGCCGACCTCGACACCGCGCTCGCCGCCGCCGACCACGGGGACAGGGCGACGGCCCTGCGCGCGGCCCGCGCCGACTGGGCCCGCCGGCACACCGTGCACACGGCGGACGCCCTCGCCTGGGCCCTGCACGTCAACGGCAAGGACGCCGAGGCCCTCACCTACGCCCGGCAGGCCACGGCCACCGGCTACCGCAACGCGAGCTTCCTCTACCACCGCGGTGTGATCGAGAACGCCACCGGTCACCCGGACGACGCCCGTACCCACCTCTCGGCCGCGTTGAAGCTGAACCCCGGCTTCTCCCCGCTGGGCGCCCGCGAGGCCCGTACGGCACTCAAGACGCTGGAGGCGGACAAGTGAAAACCCGTCGTCTGTTCGCCTCCTGCGCGGCCGTGTTCACGGCCGGCGTCGCGCTCGCGCTGGCTCCTTCCACCAGCGCGAGCGCGCACCCCCTCGGCAACTTCACCGTCAACCGCTACGACGGTCTCGTCACCGCCCCCGGACAACTGCGCGTCGACCACGTCGAGGACCTCGCCGAGATCCCCGCGACCCAGGCCAAGCCGGACATCGAGCGGCTCGGCATGACCGAGTGGGCCCGGCAGCGCTGCGCCACGGCCGCGAGCGGCAGCGAACTCACGGTGGACGGCCGTGCCGTCTCCCTCACGGCGGGCAGCAGCAAGGCGGTGCTGCGGCCCGGTCAGGCCGGTCTCGACACCCTCCGGGTGGAGTGCCGGCTGACGGCGGACCTGCCCGAGAAGGACACGCTCTCCCTCTCCTTCCACAGCGCGGGCGCGTCCACCGGCCCCGGCTGGCGGGAGATCACCGCGCGCGGCGACCGGACGACGCTCACGACGTCCGACGTACCGGAGAAGTCGATCTCGGACGAGCTGACCACGTACCCCAAGGAGCTGCTCTCCTCGCCGGCCGACACCGCGACCGCCGCGCTGAAGGTGCGCCCCGGCGGCGCGGCGCTCGTCGAGGAGGACCGGGACGCGCCCGCCGCGTCGGTGCTGCCCCGCGGCGCCGACCGCTGGACACGGGCCCTGGACAGCCTCGTCGCCCGGCAGGACCTCACGATCGGCTTCGCCGCGCTGGCCCTGGTGGTCGCCGTCTTCCTCGGCGCGATGCACGCGGTCGCGCCGGGCCACGGCAAGACCATCATGGCCGCGACGGCGGCCGCCCGCGGCGGCAGGGCACGGATGAAGGACGTCCTGCCGCTGGCCGCGTCGGTCACCATCACCCACACCCTTGGTGTGGTCGCGCTCGGCCTGCTCGTCACCGCCGGTTCGGCCGCGGCACCCTCGGTGATCGCCTGGCTGGGCCTGGCCAGCGGCGCGCTGGTCCTCTTCGCGGGCCTGACCCTCGTACGCCGGGCCTGGCACAACCGGGGACACGGGCACGGACACAGCCACGGTGGGCACGGCCACACCCACAGCCACGGCGGCCACAGCCACACCCACGGCCCCGACGACGACCACGGTCACTCCCACGGCCCCGACGACGACCACGGTCACTCCCACGGCCCCGACGACGACCACGGTCACTCCCACGACCAAGCGCACTCCCACCCCCACGATCACGACCACTCCCCCACCGCCGACCGCCGGCTGGTCCTCACCGGCGCCCCCGCCGGCCACCCGCACGGCCTCACGAAGGCCCCGGCGCACACCCACACCCCGCACGGTCACGAGCACGACCACCACCCCGAACACACTCACGACCACGACCACGAGCACGCCCACTCCCACTCCCACTCCCACTCCCACGGTGGACACACCCACACCCACGGCGGGCACACCCACACCCATGCCGTCGCCCCCACCCTCCGCGGCACGATCCTGCTCGGCTTCGCCGGCGGCATGGTCCCCAGCCCCTCCGCCGTGGTGGTGCTCGTCGGCGCGGCGGCGCTGGGCCACGCCTGGTTCGGGCTGCTGCTCGTCGTCGCGTACGGCGTCGGACTCGCGCTGACGCTCACGGCGGCCGGGTTCGCCGTGGTCAGGCTGGGGGCCGGGGCGACTCGTCTCCTGGACCGGCGCCCGCGCTGGACGAGCAGGCCCGTGGTGGCGCTCGTCCAGCGGAGTCTGCCCCTGTGGTCGGCGCTGGTGGTCGTGGCTCTCGGAGCCGGACTGGTGCTCAAGGGGGCCGCATCCGTACTCGCCTGAGCTACGTTTGTGGAGTTGCGGAGGTTTTCGCCCGGATGCGATGTGCGAATGGGGGACGCGGTGTCCGAAGAACCGGGCCGTGAACGTCTGATCGCGGGCCGCTACCGTCTGCTGTCCCCGCTAGGCGAGGGCGGTATGGGGACGGTGTGGCGGGCCCTTGACGAGGTGCTGGGCCGCGAGGTCGCCGTCAAGGAGGTGCGCGCCCCGCACGGGCTGGCCGCCTCGGACGTCGAACGGATGTACGCCCGACTGGAGCGGGAGGCCTGGGCCGCGGCCCGGGTCGCGAACCGGAACGTCGTCACGGTGTATGACGTGGCCATGCAGGACGGGCGGCCGTGGATCGTCATGGAGATCGTGCGCGGGATCTCCCTCGCCGAGCTGCTGGACGCCGAGGGTCCGCTGGAGCCGGCGCGGGCCGCCTACATCGGCGCCGAGGTGCTGTCCGCCCTGCGGGCCGCGCACGAGGCGGGGGTGCTGCACCGGGACGTGAAGCCGGCCAACGTGCTGATGTCGAACGACGGCCGGGTGGTGCTCACCGACTTCGGCATCGCGACGGTCGAGGGCACCTCCGCGCTGACCATGACCGGCGAGGTCATCGGCTCCCCCGAGTTCCTCGCGCCGGAGCGCGCCCTGGGGCGTACGCCGGGGCCCGAGTCGGACCTGTGGTCACTGGGCGTGCTGCTGTACGCCGCGGTCGAGGGGAACTCCCCCTTCCGTCACGACACCCCGCTGAGCACCCTGCGCGCGATCGTCGACGAGGAGCTGCCGCCGCCGCAGCGGGCCGGTGCGCTGGCGCCCGTGATCGAGGGGCTGTTGCGCAAGGACCCGGCCGATCGGCTTCCGGCGGAGCAGGCCGAGCAGGATCTGCGGCTCGTCGCTACCGGGGGTACCCCCTCCGGGGGAGGGAGCTCGCGGTCGGGCACGGTCCGTTCGGTGCCGTACGCGCCCTACGCGCCGACCGTCTCGACGCCGCCGACCCCCGTCGAGCCCTTCCGCCAGGAGGCGCCGCCGCCCTCCCCGCCGTGGACGACGACCGGCCCCACCCGGGAGGAGCCGGAACGCAACCGGCGCAGCGGCGCGGTGTTCGTGACCGGGGTCGTCGTCCTCGCGCTGGCGGTCGCCGGGCTGACGTACGGGCTGCTGAACCGGGGCGACGACGACAAGGGCGGCACCGGCGGGGTCACCAGCAGCCAGACGCAGGGCCTGAGTCCGGCGCCGACGCAGCAGGAGTCCAGCGAGCCGTCGACTCCCTCCGCGAGCCCCGACAAGAGCTCGCCGTCCGCCGCTCCGGCGCAGACCGTCGCCGTGACCGTCACCGGCGCCCGGACGGAGTACAGCGGCTCGTGTCCGCCGCCGAACGCCTCGGCGCCGGCCTTCACGGCCACGATCACGGTGGGGCGGCTGCCCGCGACGGTGTCCTATCGCTGGGTGTCGAAGGACGACGATCTGTCCGGCCAGACCTGGAAGACGCTGGAGTTCCCCTCGGGCGGCGGGAAGTCGAAGCAGGACAGGGTGGTCGTGTCGACGTACGCGGGGAGCGGGACGTACCAGAACTCGATCGGTGTCGAGGTACGCGATCCGGTGAGCACGACGTCCAACTACGTGCCGTTCTCGGTGACCTGTGAGTCGGAGGCCCCGTCGACCGGGACCTCCTCCTCGCCCTCGGCCTCGGCCTCCGGGAACTACGAATAGGTCAGGCCGCGCTGTTCAGAACCGGCAGATAGCCACCCGACTGGCCGGACGCGGTCGGGTGGTAGGACTCGCCGATGTTGAGCAGGTTGAGGCTGTGCAGCCAGGAGCCGCCGGAGCAGATCTCGTGGCCGCTGAACGTCGTACGGACGTCGCCGAAGACGAAGCCGTGGGCGGCGGCGCGCCGGGCGACGGCGGCGTCGAGGTAGTCGGCCGCGTTGTTGATGGCGGAGCGCTTGGTCTCGGACAGGCCTAGGCAGACGGTGCCCAGCTTGTAGAAGCGGGGGTAGCCGAGGACGACGACCCTGGCGTTCGGGGCCTTGGAGCGGATCGTCGAGTAGACGGTGTCGAGCTTGGCGGGGAGGGTCGAGTCGACGTACGCCCTGGCGGTGTTGATGCGGTTGACGCACGTGCTGTCGGAGCTGGTGACGCAGGTCGTCATGACGTCGGCGAAGCCGGCGTCGTTGCCGCCGACGCTGATCGAGACGAGGCCGGTGGCGGAGTTGAGGCCGCCGAGCTGACCCGCCAGAACATCATCCGTTCGGGCGCCCGAGCAGGCCGCGAAGGTGAACGAGGCGGGTGCGTGGACGGCGTTCCAGAGGTACGGGTACGCCTTGGTGCTGCGCTTGCAGCTGCCGCTGGAGCTGATGTAGCCGCCGGCGCCGACGCCGGAGGAGTAGGAGTCGCCGAGCGCCACATAGCCGCCGGTCGCGGCGAGTTGGGACGCGTGCGCGGCGGTCGCCCCGGTGAGGGCGGCGCCTGCGGCGAGGAGGAGTGAGCTGACGAATACGACAAGTCGGGAACGTCTCATGGAACCTCCCTTTAGCAGGATCTCTGCCACAACCGTCGTAGCAACTACGCGTGTTGACGGGAAGTGTCCATGCCAAGACTTTTCGACTCCTACCGGGATCGTTCAGAGATCGTTCCCGCCCTTCTTGTTACGTGCCCATGTCAAGCTTGTTGACAGCTCCTCAACTCCCTTGTTCTACGCACGTAGATGACGGAGGCTTTACCTCGGCCGAGAGCGGAACGCGACGTTCGAGGCTGTGCGCGCCCCGTCGCGCGCACCCCCCACAGCCGTGCGCCCCACCCAGGCGCACGCTGCCTAGAGGAGGACTCCCTCGTAATGGCACAACTGCGTAGCACCAAGGTCCGGACAGCCGCCGCCACCGTGGCGGCCGCCGCCGCCCTCGTCGGCGGACTCACCGCCCTCCCCGCCCAGGCCGCCCCGGCCGAGGGCAAGGTCCTCGCGGCGAACTCCCCCACCGCCGTCAAGGACAGCTACATCGTCACCCTGAAGTCGCAGGCCGGCTTCAAGGCGTCCTCGACGACCGGCAAGGACCTCATCAAGGAGTACGGCGGGTCGGTGAAGAAGACCTTCACCTCCGCGCTGAACGGCTACTCCGCCACCCTCTCCGCCGCCGAGGCCCGGAGACTGGCCGCCGACCCGGCGGTGGCCGGCGTGGAGCAGGACCAGACCGTGCAGCTGGCCGACACCACGCAGTCGAGCGCCCCCTGGGGCCTGGACCGCATCGACCAGGCCGCGCTTCCCCTGTCCGGCACGTACACCTACCCGGACACCGCCGGCAGCGGCGTCACGGCGTACGTCATCGACACCGGCGTCCGCATCACCCACTCACAGATCAGCGGTCGCGCCTCCTACGGCTACGACGCCGTCGACGGCGACACCACCGCCTCCGACGGCAACGGCCACGGCACCCATGTGGCCACCACCATCGCGGGCTCCACCTACGGCGTCGCCAAGAAGGCCAACATCGTGGCGGTGCGGGTGCTCAACAACAGCGGCTCCGGCACCACGGCGGGCGTGATCGCGGGCATCGACTGGGTGACCGCGAACCACTCCGGCCCCTCGGTCGCCAACATGTCCCTCGGCGGCTCCGCCTCCACCTCGCTCGACACCGCGGTCGCCAACTCCATCGCCAGCGGAGTGACCTACGCGGTCGCGGCGGGCAACAGCAGCGCCAACGCCTCCTCGTACTCCCCGGCCCGCGTCTCCGCCGCGATCACCGTCGGCGCCACCACCAGCACCGACGCCAAGGCCAGCTACTCCAACTACGGCTCGGTCCTGGACACCTTCGCCCCCGGCTCCTCCATCACGGCGGGCTGGTACACCAGCGACACCGCGACCAACACCATCTCCGGTACGTCGATGGCGACCCCGCACGTCGCGGGCGCGGCCGCGGTCTACCTGGCGGGCCACACCTCGGCCACCCCGGCCCAGGTCGCCTCGGCCCTGACGGCCGGCGCGACCACCGGTGTGGTCACCAGCGCGGGCACCGGCTCCCCGAACCGGCTGCTGAAGCTGGTTCCGTGACACCCGTGTCGCTGACGCGGCACTGAACGACCCGTTCCCCGGAGGCGCCCGCTGCCTCCGGGGATCACTTTTTTCCCTTCCTGCCAACGGGACGCATCATTCTGTAACGGTCAAACGAACAAAAAGGTGAGAGGGGCGTCAAGGGCTTGCCATCCGGGCGTAATCATCAATACCGTCATACATCTCACTCGCAGCGGACCGTCGGCAACGGCTCCAGGGGAGGGCTCAGGGACCGCGACGGCATCCGGGGCGAGAGCGCGGTAGGGGGGTGCCGTGCTCGGTGACCACATGGGTGACCGGGCCGTGCCGCGCGGTCGGCTGCCGTCTTTCGCCGGTGGCCGGCTCAGTTTTGCCAGCTCACCCGTCATGCGCGGAGGCCACTCCGGCATGCGGCGGAGACCAGTCCGCCATGGGTGAGGAACCCCCCTTTCGAACCGGACGTGGATCCGGGCCGCCCAGGGGCGGGCGGCCCACCGGACGAGAGGGACCAGACTCATGAGTTCCGTTCTGCAGCCGGCGACATCGGGCCAGGATCACGAGGCTCCGTCGACCTCCGGCAAGTACCGGCCGATCTCATCCCACCTGGCCATCGCGCCACCGGTGAGCGTGGTCATCCCCGCGATGAACGAGGCCGAGAACCTTCCGTACGTCTTCAAGACCCTGCCGGACTGGATCCACGAAGTGGTGCTGGTCGACGGCAACTCCACCGACGACACCGTCGAGGTCGCCCGTGAACTGTGGCCCGGCGTCAAGGTCGTCGGACAGCAGGGCCGCGGCAAGGGCGACGCCCTGATCACCGGATTCGAGGCGTGCAGCGGCGACATCATCGTGATGGTCGACGCCGACGGCTCGGCAGACGGCAACGAGATCGTGTCGTACGTCTCCGCGCTGGTCTCCGGCGCGGACTTCGCCAAGGGCTCCCGCTTCGCCAACGGCGGCGGCACCGACGACATGACCTTCATCCGGTGGCTGGGCAACCGGGTGCTGTGCGCGGTCGTCAACCGCAAGTTCGGCGCCCGGTACACCGACCTGTGCTACGGCTACAACGCGTTCTGGCGGCACTGCCTGGACAAGATCGAGCTGGACTGCACGGGCTTCGAGGTGGAGACCCTGATGAACATCCGGGTCGTCAAGGCCGGGCTGAAGGTGCAGGAGATCCCCAGCCACGAGTACCTGCGCATCCACGGCGTGAGCAACCTGCGCGCCGTGCGCGACGGGCTGCGCGTCCTGCGGGTGATCCTCAAGGAGCGCTCCAACCGGCGCGCCCTGCGCCGCGCCGGCCGGCGCTCTCCCCTGCTCGACTCGGTCCGGGGAGAGGTGTCTTGAGCGAGCTCGGCATTTCCGTCGTCATCTGCGTCTACACCGAGGACCGCTGGGCGGACATCCTCGCGGCGGTCGCCTCGGTGCGCGCCCAGACCCACCCGGCCCTGGAGACCCTGGTCGTCGTCGACCACAACCCGGCTCTCCTGGACCGGCTGGACCGGGAGTACAAGGAGGACGACGAGGTACGGGTGCTGCCCAACGCGGGCCCGCGCGGGCTGTCGGCGGGCCGCAACACCGGCATCGCCGCCTCGTGCGGCGAGGTCATCGCGTTCCTCGACGACGACGCCGTCGCGGAACGGGACTGGCTGCGCCGCTTCGCCGACCCGTACTCCGACCCCCGGGTGATGGCCGTGGGCGGCCGGTGCGAGCCCGTCTGGTCCTCGGGCCGGCGGCCCGACTGGTTCCCCGAGGAGTTCGACTGGGTGGTGGGCTGCTCCTACCGGGGCCTGCCGCCCGGCCGGGTCCGGGTGCGCAACATCCTCGGCGGGAACGCCTCCTTCCGGCGTACCGCCTTCGACATCGCGGGCGGCTTCGCCAGCGGCATCGGGCGCGACGGCAGCAAACGGCCGATGGGCGGCGAGGAGACGGAGCTGTGCATCCGGCTCAGCCATGCGAGACCCGACGCGATCCTGCTGGTCGACGACCGCGCGGTGATCCACCACAAGGTGCCCGAGGCGCGCGAGCACTTCGGCTACTTCCGCACCCGCACCTACGCCGAGGGCCTGTCCAAGGCACTCGTCGCGCGCAGCGTGGGCATCGACAAGGGCCTGGAGGCCGAACGCCGGTACACCACCCGGGTGCTGCCCGCCGGTGTGCTGCGCGGTCTGCGCGACCTGGTGCTGGCCCGGCCCGGCGGGGCCGGACGGGCGGGCGCGATCGTCGCGGGGGTGCTGACGGCGGCCGGGGGGTACGTCGTCGGGAGCGTGCGGGCGCGCAGGAACGGCACCACGTTCGAGGTCGTACGGCTCGGGGACGTACCGGGTACGGCACCGGGTTCGGCGCCGCCCGCGCCGGGGTCCGCACCGGGCGAGGAGGTCGCTGCCTAATGCTGAAGTCAAGCCACGAGGCGAAGAGTTGGCCGGGCCTCGTAGGGGTGTCGGTCACGCAGGATGGCGTAGAGGACGTTGACCT
>NZ_JBIWGA010000034.1:80899-93586 GCF_044763345.1 Streptomyces sp. NPDC096132 | reverse complement strand
GCGCTCACAACGCCCCGCGAGCCGGGGGGGCCCCCATTGGCGGGCTCCCCCCCCCCACCGCCACACCCCGTGAGTCGGCCGCGCACCCTCTTTGGCCCCCCCCCCCTTCTCCGGCTTTCTCGTGCCTTGCCACCGGACTGTTGAAGAGAGACAGCCATAGAGAGCTATAGTGCTAGGCAACTAGATAAATGGAGGAACCGGTGATTGAGTTCCACCTGAACGGCCGGTCCGGCCTGTCCCCGTACCAGCAGCTGGTCCAGCAGGTGCGACACGCACTGCGCCTGGGCCTGCTGAAGGAGGGGGACAGGCTGCCGACGGTCAAGGACGTGGCACGGCAGATGGCGGTCAACCCGAACACGGTGCTCAAGGCGTACCGCGAGCTGGAGCACGACGGTCTGGTGGCCGCCCGTCCCGGCGTCGGGACGTTCGTGACCCGGACGCTGGCCGACGGCACGCTCGCCGCGCACGGACCGCTGCGCAAGGACCTGCGGCGCTGGCTGACCAAGGCCCGCCTGGCCGGGCTCGACGACGAGAGCATCGAGGCGCTCTTCGTGAACACGTTTCGCGACGCCGCCGGAGAGGACGTGGCGTGAGCGCCGTCTTACGAGCCCAGGGTCTGGGCAAGAGGTACAAGCAGCGCTGGGCCCTGCGGAACTGCGACCTGGACGTCCCGGCCGGCCGGGTGGTGGGCCTGGTCGGCCCCAACGGGGCGGGCAAGTCGACCCTGTTGAACCTGGCCTCCGGCATGCTGACACCGACGGCCGGCACCATCGAGGTGTGCGGCGGCCGTCCTGCCGCGGGGGTGGAACAGCTGGCCAAGGTCGGTTTCGTCGCCCAGGACACCCCGGTCTACGCCACGCTGAGCGTCGCCGACCACCTCGACCTCGGCAGACGCCTCAACCCGAACTGGGACGACGGCCTCGCCCGGGACCGGATCCGTCGCCTCGGTCTGGACCCCAAGCAGCGGGCCGGCAAGCTGTCCGGCGGCCAGCGCGCGCAGCTCGCTCTCACCCTGGGCATCGCCAAGCGCCCGGAGCTGCTGATCCTGGACGAGCCGGTCGCGGCGCTGGACCCCCTCGCTCGCCGGGAGTTCATGCAGGACCTGATGGAGGCCGTCGCGGAGCACGAGCTGAGCGTCGTGCTCTCCTCCCACCTGGTCTCCGACGTGGAGCGGGCCTGCGACTACGTCATCGTGCTGGTCGACTCCGAGGTGCGGGTGGCCGACGACCTGGACCACCTGGTCGCCTGCCACCACCGGCTCACCGGCCCGCGCCGGGACCCGGACACACTTCCGGCCGGTCAGCACGTCGTCACCGCCAGCCACACCGAACGGCAGACCACCCTCGTGGTACGCACCGACACCGCGGTCCCCGATCCGTCCTGGACCGTCAGCCCGCTCGGCCTGGAAGACATCGTCCTGGCCTACATGACCCGGCCCGCCGACGCGGTGCGGGACACCCGGCCCGCGCTGGAGGTACTCCGATGATCTGGCTGACCTGGCGCCAGTTCCGCACCCAGGCCGCCGTGCTGTTCGCCGCGGTGGCCGCCCTCGCCGCCGCCCTCGCGGTCAGCGGCCCGCGGCTGGCCGACCACTACCGGGCCGCCGGCAGCAGCCTGGTGGACGGGCTCTCCAGTGCGGAACAGGGCATCTACTACGCCGGACTGGTGACGGTGCTCGCCGTGCCGGCGGTCATCGGGATGTTCTGGGGCGGGCCGCTGGTCTCCCGTGAACTGGAGAGCGGCACCCACTTCCTCGCGTGGAACCAGGGCGTCACCCGCACGCGCTGGCTCGCGACCAAGCTGGGCCTCGGCGCGGCGGCCGCCATGACCGCCGCCGGACTGACGTCACTCGCGGTGAGCTGGTGGAGCAGCCCCATCGACCGGGCTGTCGACGGCGGCGGCTCGACGACCACGTACTTCCCGCGGCTCGACCCCGTGGCCTTCGCCGCACGGGGTGTCGTCCCCCTGGCCCATGCCGCCTTCGCCTTCGTCCTGGGCGTCGCCCTCGGCGTCGTCATCCGCCGCATCCTGCCCGCGATGGCCACCACGCTCGCCGTCTACGCAGCCGTACAGATCGTCGTGCCGTTGTGGATCCGGCCCCACCTGGCGGCCCCGGACCGGGCCGACGTGGCGATCGAGCCCGGCGTCCCCATCAGCATCCAGGAGGGCGCCAAGGAGATCGTCGTGCACCTCGAGGAAGTGCCCGGTGCCTGGATCACCTCCCAACAGACGCTGGACGCCGCCGGCCGGCCTGCCTCCGTGCCGTCGTCCTTCGCGGACTGCCTGCACACCGAGTCGGGCCCGCCCACCCTGGAGCAGTTCGACCGCTGCGTCGCCGACCTCGGCGCCCTGGGCTACACACAGCGGGTGACGTACCAGCCCGCCGGCAACTTCTGGGCCCTTCAATGGGCCGAGACCGGGCTCTACCTCGGCCTCGCCCTGGCCCTGACCGGGTTCTGCGCCTGGTGGATCCGCCGCCGACCGACCTGACAGCCGCCGGTCCCACCACGGGAGTTGTCGCGAGGGGCCGCCGGGAGCCTTACAGGTTGTACGCCGTCGAGGCTCCCGAAGCGGACAATGCGCCTCTGGGCCGGAAGGGGTGGGAACCGGACACTTGGCTCGCATGACGACTGCACCCGCCGACTCTGCCGGCACCCTCACCCCCGAGTACGGCGACAAGGTCATCGCCGTCGAGACGGCGGGCTCGGAACCCATCCCCGACGCGGAACGGCACGGCTCCCCCCTCCAGTTGCTGTGGACCTGGGCCTCCCCGAACATCGAGTTCGCGACCGTCTACATCGGCGTGATCTCGGTGCTCTTCTTCGGCCTGAGCTTCTGGCAGGCCACGGCGGCCATCGTCCTCGGCACCGCGCTGGGCGCGATCACGCAGGGCGTGCTGTCCCTGGACGGCCCCCGCTTCGGCGTCCCGCAGATGGTGGTGGGCCGGCTCTCCTTCGGCCACCGGGGGAACATCCTGCCCTCCGCGGCCAACGGCCTGGTCGCGGGCGTCGGCTGGTTCGCGGTGAACAGCGTGAGCGCGGCCTTCGCCCTCAACACCCTGACCGGTCTGCGCCCCCTCCCCTCCCTGCTCCTCGTGGTGGTGGCCGAGATCCTGATCGGCTTCATCGGCCACAACTTCGTCCACACCTTCGAGAAGTACGCCTTCCCCGCCCTCGCGGTGATCTTCCTGCTGGCCGGCGTGTGGACCTTCGACCACGCGGACCTGGGCGGGGGCGGCGCGGGCGGCGGCATCGGCGGCTTCCTGCTCGCGTTCAGCGCGGCCTGGGGCTACGCGGCGGGCTGGAACCCGTACGCCACGGACTACTCGCGCTATCTCCCGCGCACCGCGGACAAGTTCCGTACGGTCCTCTACCCGGCGCTCGGCCTCTTCGTCTCCGTCTCCCTCGTCGCGGTCGTCGGCGCGGCCTCGGCGACGATCGTCGCCCCGCAGGGCGCCACCCCCACGGCGGCCTTCACCGGCCACCTCCCCGGCTGGCTCGGCGACCTGGTGCTGCTCGCCATCATCCTCGGCGCGGTCTCGGCGAACGCGCTCAACGTGTACTCCGGCGCCATCTCCATCACCGCCCTCGGCCTGAACCTCCCCGCCTGGCTGAGCCGCAGCGTCCTGGTCGTGGTGTCGGGCGTGGCGGGTACGGCGGCCGCGTGGGCGTCCCTGTCGGACGCTGGGGCGGCCTACGAGGCGTTCCTCCTCGTCATCGCGTACTGGGTGGCCCCGTGGCTCGGGGTCGTCCTGATGGAACGGTGGCTGCAGGGCCGTAGGGCGTCGGACGAGGAACTCTCCACCCGCCTCTCCGACCGCTCCTTCACCAACCGGCCCGGAATCGCCGCACTGCTGATCGGTGTCGCGGTCTCCGTCCCCCTCTTCTCCAACCAGGAGAAGTACGTCGGCTACGTCCCCGACCACTGGCCGTCCTTCGGAGACATCACGCCGCTGGTCGGGTTCGTGGTGAGCGCGCTGGTCTACTTCGTGCTCTCGTCCTCGACGAAACCGAGCATCACGCCGCCGAACCAGGCCCCGGCCACTCCCGACAAGGGATAGAACACACCGCCCAGGACCCGGAGGGAGACACTCCCGGACGTGGTCAGCGCGGTCAGCGGCCCCAGGACCAGCAGGGCCAGGCCGCAGCCCCCGATCACGATGGCCGCGCCGGCCCCGGCGATCGCCTTCCGGCGCGGCTTCCGCCCCGGGTCCGGGACATCGTCGCTCACTTTCCGGCGCGGCTTCGGCCGCAGCTCCCAGTCCTCGTACAGCAGCAACACAGCGGTACAGGTGAGGGCCGTCGCGCCGACGAGTGCGGTCAGCGTCCACCAGGGGTGTCCCCACACGGCGCAGACGACCGCCATGGCCAGGCAGCCGATGCCGGCGCCCGCCGCGAAGAAGCCGAAGGGCCGCGGATGGTCGCCGATGAAATCCCCTGCGGGCTCCAGCAGCTGGTAGAGCGCGTACGGGATCAAGCAGAGCAGAACGAATCCGGCGATGGCGACCATGTACCAGAAGGCGACGAGCAGGGACATGACGGCCCACGCCGCCCCGCTCGCCAACCACGCGCCCACCCCGAGCAGTACGGGGGCGAGCCCCGGACCGCCCGTGTCGGCACTGAGGAGTGCCCCGGCGAACAGCCACACGCCCAGAAGGGCCAGCACCAGGGACACGGTCACGGTCACGTACCAGGGCGCTCCGTACAACGGGCCCCGCCACTTGTCGCCGACGGCGGCGACCTGGACCCACCCTGCCCCCACAAGACCACCCGCCCCGCACCGCCGAGCCCGTGTTGCGGCATGCCCACAACAGACTGGCACCGCTGGGGGCCGAGGCCAAGAGGTGAATCCGTCCAGGCGGCGCGCCGGTGACAACTCGCCTGTAGGACACCGATGTTGCTGTGTCCGCGTTCTGTCACGGCAGCGTCGTGGATCAAGGACTTGACTGGTGATCGCGTTCTGGGCCGGGGCATGGTTTACCCACAGCGGCTCACAGGTTGCCGGCCGCCGCCTCACCTCACCGCTCCCGAAAGGGCTCTTTCGTCATGGCTTCTCCGCGCTTCCGTTCCGTCCTGATCGCCGCTGCCGCCGTCGCGGGCACGCTGCTGATGACGGCCTGCCAGAACGACGACACCGCCCAGGGCGCCGGCACGGACACCGCGGCGACGGCGGAGGCGGCCGCGAACAAGGGCGGCGTGAGCGGCACCTTCTCGAACGGCACGGTCGCCTACATGGCGCCGGGCAAGTACATGGTCACCGCCGGCGGCAAGGACCAGCAGTTCTGGCTCGCGGAGGACACGAAGATCTGGGGCTCCGGCGGGGTCTGCGGCGATGCCGACGGGCAGGCCGCCGAAGAGTGCACCGAGGCGGAGCTGGAGAAGGCCGCGAAGAGCGGTGCGGTGCCGGCGGACGTGGTGCTGAAGGACGGCATAGCCGTGACCGTCACCGAACGCCACGCCGCCTCCTCCGGCACGAGCGGCTCCTCCACCGGAGGCAGCTCCTCCTCCGGCTCCTCTTCGACCGGCGGCTCGTCGTCGTCCTCGTCGTCGTCCTCGTCGTCGGGCGGTTCGTCCGGCGGTGTGAGCGGCACCTGGCTGGGGGCGGTGACGTACATGGCGCCGGGCAAGTACCTGGTGTCGGACGGGCGGAGCAACCCGGAGCAGCAGTTCTGGCTGGCCGAGGACACCGAGATCCTGGGCGCGGGCGGGATGTGCGGCGACGCCGACGGGCAGTCCGCCACGACGTGCACGGAGGCGGAGCTGGAGAAGGCCGCGAAGGCGGGCACCCTGACCGCCGAGGTGACCCTCAAGGACGGCGTCGCCACCCGCATCGCCGAGGACCACTAGCGCGGTTCGCGCACCCCCGCGACAAACTCCGCCCAGGCGCTTCGCTGGATGAGGAGGACGGGGCCGTCGGGGAACTTGCTGTCACGGACGGGGACGACGGCGGGGGAATCGGGGCTTACTTCGATGCAATCGCCGCCGTTGGCTCCGCTGTAGCTGCTCTTGATCCAGGTCGTCATGCCCGTACCCTTCCATCACGTCGCCGATCAGGGCAGCGGAGTCCGAGGCTGAGAGTGCGTCGGCCCTGAGCACATCATAGGTCTGGCTGTGGGCCAGGAAGACGGCCGGATCGTCGCTGAAGTGGCCACGGTCCAGCGACTCGGAATACACCCACTCGTGCCCGTCGGGCAGCCTGATCAACGACATTGAGGTGTCGGGGCGGTCGATGTCGGGTCGGTCCAACGGGATCACCTGGATACGGATGTTGGGGAACTTCCCAGCCCTCAGCAGGTGAGCACACTGCTCCCGCATGATCCCGGAGCCGCCAACCATGTGCCGGAGGCAGCTCTCGTCCAGCACGACCACGTAGTACGGCCCGCCCTCGGCGTAGAAGCGCTGCTGGCGGCTGAGTCGAGCCCGGACGCGCTCCTCCACGTCCTGCGCTTGCCTCAGGCGACGGGCGAAGAGCGCGGCAGCGTAGTCGGGGGTCTGCAACAACCCGGGCATCACATGCGCCTGGTAGGCCCGCAGGGCGACCGTCTCCGCGTCCATCTGCGCCCTGCGCTCGAACCAGTCCGGATGCTCCACCTGGGGATACCAGTCCACCCGCGCCCACAAGCGCCCCAACGCCCCACCTGTGCCCAACACTTCGTCACAGGTTCTCGCGAACGGCTCCTGCGGAACCCGCGTCCCGGCCTCCACCCTCGCCACCAGCGAACGGTCGCAGGGAATCGCCTTCGCCAATACCTCCTGCGTGAGCACAGCCCCCTCACGGAAGTGCCGCAACAGCTCGCCGAACAGCACGGCGTTAGTGGTCACCCTTCTCGCCCCCTCCGTGACAGATGCCCTTGTCACGCGTCGGGCATTGATGCGCACCGTGCCCGCAGGCCACGCTCGACACACCCAGAGTGACGAAGTCGGTACGGAGAGGGCACGGACGGGGCATGACCGAGCACACCGAGAACCAGTTCGAAACGGGAACGGTCGTCTACGACCCCAGGTCGGACAAGGTAGGCGAGTACCAGAGCCAGGCCGGACCCTACGCCCTCCTACGCCCCCTCGGCGGCGGCCGGGAGTGGGAGGCACGCCCCGACCTGCTCCGCCCGGCCACCCCCGGCGAACGCCTCACCGCGAACCTCCGCGCCACCAACTCCCGCTCCCTGCAAGGCCCGCCCACCCCCGTCCGCGACTGCGCCGCCTGCGCCGACCTGGCCGCCCTGCGCGACACGGCCCGCGCCCGCCACGACGGCAGCGCGGAGACCGACGCGAACGTCCTGCTCCGCCGCCACCAACGCCGCTACCACACGGCCTTCCTGGACCTCGCGGAGGACACCTCGGCCGAGTACGAGACGTCCTGCACCGACTGCCCGGCCGCCTCCGGCACGCAACGTCACCCCGCGGACATCGAGGAGTGGCAGCACGGGCACACCCGGGAATCCGGCCACACCCGCTACCGCCGCACCTTCGCCGACTATGTGACGGTATGAGGGGGCAGTACCGTTCATCTCCCGGTCCCTCACCGACCACCCCGCCTCTCCGCGCCCGTCGCCGACATACATTCCCACCGCTCGCACGACTTCCACCGCGTGATCAGTCGATGAGGGCGTTGAAAAACGGCACGGAGAATCCGAAACCGGCCGCGCCCGACAGGACGGCCTGGGCCGTGCTCAGTCCGGCAACGCCGGACAGGACGCCGGCTCCGATTCCGCACAGGATCGCGAGCAGGAAGACCAGGGCCGACCGCGTGGTCAGCAACGTACGGGGCACAGCAACCTCCTTGGTTCCCTGGGTAAGTTGCTTCAGAGTGCCCGGGGCCAAGGGTGTTGCGGAACGGAAACACCCACCGTTTCCGCAGGTGGAAACAGCAGTCGCGGTCGGATCGGTGTTTCCGGCCGGAAACGGGGTGGAACTCAGTCGACCGTGATCGAGTCCAGCTTCTCCCGCAGATACACATGCGAGTCCACCGGCCCGTACGCCACCCGCCCCACCGGTGCGGGCACCGACTCCACGGTCGTCCCCGGGGTGCACTCGCCGAAGTAGACGAGGGACATCAGTTCCTCGGCGGGTTCGTCGGCGGGCGGGGGAAGGACCCGGTGGCGGCCGGAACGCCAGCGGTCGCCCGTCCAACGGGCCATCAGGTCACCGATGTTGATCGTGAAGGCCTCCGGGTCGAAGGGTGCGTCCTCCCAGCCGCCCTCGTCCGTCCAGACCTGGAGTCCGCCCTTGCCGGCCTGCCGGTCGAGGATCGTCACCGTGCCGAAGTCGGTGTGCGGGCCGATGCGGAACTGGCCGGGCTGGGGCTCGCCGATGACCTCCGTGCCCGGATACCAGTTGATGTTGAAGCCGTACGTCGGGTGGTCCATGTGGCGGGAGAAGAAGTCGGGCTCCAGGCCCAGAGCCTCCCCGAGCAGCGACAGCAGTTGCTTCTCCAGCTCGGCCATCTTCCCCAGGTACTCCTCGCAGAGCACCTCCAGCTCCGGCACCTCCGCCGGCCAGACGTTCGGTGCGTACCACTCCGCGTTGACCACCGGGTCGTCGAAGGGCTCGTGGGTGGCGAAGGTGAGCGACTCCTTCAGGTCCGGCGGGGTCTCCGTACCCTCCGAGTAGCCGTTCGCCTCCGCGCCGGGGCCGAGCCAGCCCCGCCCGCCGACCTTCACGGCGTACGGCTGTTTCACCTCCACGGCCAGCGTGAAGAAGCCCCGGGCGGCCTCCCGGATGCGGGAACGGAGGGACGGGTCGACACCGTGCCCGGTGACCAGCAGGAAACCGGCGGTCTGGAGGGCCTCGTCGACGGTACGGGCGATGGCCGCGCGGGCCTGAGCGTCACCGTCGAGCCAGGGCGTGAGATCGATCGTGGGAATGCGCGGATTACTCACCGATGTCCTCGTTCCAGAGTGCCGGGTTCTTCTCGATGAAGTCGCGCATCATCGCGACGCACTCGGCGTCGTCGAGCAGCACGATCTCCACTCCGTGCTCGGCGAGCCAGTCGTGGCCGCCGTGGAAGGTGGTCGCCTCGCCGACGATCACCCGGGAGATGCCGAACTGGCGGACCAGGCCCGAGCAGTACCAGCAGGGCGAGAGGGTCGTGACCATCGTCGTGTTCCGGTACGACCGCTGGCGGCCCGCCGCGCGGAAGGCGGCCGTCTCCGCGTGCATCGAGGGGTCGCCGTCCTGGACGCGCCGGTTGTGGCCGCGGCCGAGCGGGGTGCCGTCCGGGCCGTAGAGGGCGGCGCCGATCGGGATGCCGCCCTCGGCGAGCCCGGCACGGGCCTCGGCCACGGCGGTGGCCAGCCACTGGCCTGCCGTTACCTGATCCATAAGCTCCATGACTCCACTCTCCAGTGGCCGAAACACCAGGGCAACGTGCGGAAAGTACTCTCCGGGCAGCCAGCAGCCGGACGTTCTGTCAGCACGTTGGAGGTCCCCGTGCCCGCACTCACCCTCCGTGAAGTCCTGGCCCTCGCCCCGGTCCGTGCGACCGAGCCCGAGCTGCTCGCCGGGGCCGCCGGCCTCGACCGTCCCGTGCGCTGGGTGCACAGCAGCGAGGTGTACGAGGGCGCGAACTTCCTCGACGGCGGCGAGCTGCTGCTCACCAACGGTTTCGGGCTGACGGAAGCCGGTGACGAGGTGCGGCGGAGGTATGTGCGGGAGCTGGCCGCCCGCGGGGCCGTCGGGCTCGCGGTGGAGGTGGGGCGGTCCCTGCCGTGCATGCCGGCCGAGGTCGTCGACGAGGCCCGCCGCCTGGAGCTGCCGCTGCTGGCGCTGCACCGGGTCGTGCCCTTCGTACGGATCACCGAGGCCGCCAACCGCGCGATCGTGGCCCGTGGTCTGTCCGGGCGTTCCGTGGTCCGGCCCTGGGGCGACGACCATACGGCGGCCCTGCTGGCCGACCTCGCCGACCGGGCCGCGCTGAACCAGCCGGAGGTGGAGGCGCGGGCGGCGCTCGCCGGGTTCCATCCGGGGCCGGGGGCGCGGCTGATCGGCGTCTCCGTGCACGGCGCGCGCGAGACGGGGGCCGTGGACAGGGCCGTACGGCTGCTGGGCGGGGGCGGGGTGCTGCGGGCCGCCTTCCCCGGAGACGTACTGGCCCTGCTCGCGCTGTCCGGCGGACGGGGCGGGGACCCCGTGCGCGCCGTGCAGGAGGCCTTCCGGGCGGTGGCCGAGCCGGGGCTCACGGTCGCCGTGGGGCACGCGGTCGCGGCGGACGGCGGCTGGCTGCGCTGGAGCGAGACCCTGCGGGCGGCCCGTACGACCCTGGAGCTGGCGCTGACCGTGCCGCCCGCCGAGCCCGCCGCGCCCGACGGGCCGCTGGTGACCTCCTCCCGTGCCTTCGCCCTGGAGCGGGAGCTGACCCGGGGCGGGGTGGACGCCAACCGGGAGCGGCTCGCGCGGATGGTCCAGCACGCCCTGGGTCCCCTCCTGGAGTGGGAGGCGGCGCATGCGAGCGACCTGGTCCGCACCCTGGAGGTCCACCTACGGAACGGCTGCTCCCCCACCCGCACGGCCGCCCTCCTCCACATCGGCCGCCAGTCCCTCTACCAGCGCCTGGAGCGGATCGAGTCCCTCCTCGGGCTGGAGATCGACGATCCGGAGCTGCTGGGGGAGCTGCTGGCGGCGACCTGTGCGCACCGGGTGGTGCGGGGGACGACGACCGGGGCGGCGGCCGTCGGAATGACCGGGGTCAGCGCAGCGTGACGCGGCTCGGGCCGTTGAAGGGGGCCAGGCACAGGACCGTCTTCGGGGTGCGCAGCCCGTCCTCCTCGGCGAACAGCGCGCGGGCCGCGTCGAAGGGCACCTCGCCGGCGCAGACCAGGGCGGCACGGTCGTAGAGCGCGCGGGCCGGCTCCGGCAGGGGCAGGTCCTGGTCGCCCTCGCCGTCCGCGCCCCAGAGGTCCCACAGCAGTGTCTCCACCTTGTTGAGGGCCGCGAGGTCGAGCCGTACGTTGCCCGCGACGAACCGCTCGCCCCACAGCGGTCCCTCGTGCGGTGGGTGCAGCCCGAAGGTGCGCGGGTCGGCCCCGTGCTCGCGGATGGCCCGCCAGGCCGCGCCCGCGACCAGGAAGCGGTCGCGCGGTACGTCCGTGGGGTCGAAGTCCACGGTCCAGGGGCCGGCGACGAGCTGGGCGTCGGCGAGCCGCCAGGCGGCGCGTTCCTCGTCCCAGTACTCGGTGACCACGTGGTCGCCGTGGAAGCCGTCGGAACCGAAGTAGTCCGCGAAGCCGGACCGGATGCGGGCCGGGATGCCGACGTGGCGCAGGAAGGAGCAGTGCAGCAGCGAGAAGTCGCGGCAGACGCCGACGAACCGGTCGGCGGGCTCGCGCCGCCGGGTCAGCGGGGCGGGGTCGCGCCGGCCGAGGATCCGCAGGATGCCGTCGACGTAGCGCGTCTCGGCGTCGTGGTGGAGGCGGTCGGTGGGGTGGGTGTGCCCGAAGAGCGGGCCCTCCAGCCGGTGGATGAGCAAGTCGCGGGTGATGCGGGCGAGTTGGGCGGGGTCTCGGGGTAAGTCGGCGTACCGGTCGGCGAGGTCGCCGGGGTCGGAGAACGCGCTGTGGGTGGTGTAGAAGGCGAGCGACACGAGGGCTCCCTCTCACGGTCGTCGACAGCCAACGACAGTCATCGACCGCGTGTTCGATTACGGGTCGGTGGGTCCAACCGTGTCAAAATCCCCCGGAAATTGTCCAGGAGCCGGGCAGGTAGCCTGTGCCGATCACCGCCGCGCTTGCGGCAGTTGGGCCCCGGGTGCGTGGGAGGAACGGTCATGGTTGCTGCTCCGGTGCTGGAGGAGCTGCGGGAGGTCTGCCAGCCGCAGGCCAAGCTGGCGAGCCGCAACGGCGAACACTGGGCGGGCCGTCTCTACATGCGCCGCGTCTCGCTGCGCCTCACCCGCCAACTGGTGCGCACGCCGGTCACCCCGGACCAGCTGACCTGGACGATGGTGGTGTGCGGGGTCCTCTCCGGCGCCGCCCTCCTCATACCCGGCCTGGCCGGTGCCGTGCTCGCCGCCCTCTTCATGCAGCTGTTCCTGCTCTTCGACTGCGTGGACGGCGAGGTCGCCCGCTGGAAGGGGCAGAACAGCGCGACCGGCATCTACGTCGACCGGCTCGGCGCCTATCTCGCCGACGCGGCGCTGATGATCGGCTTCGGCTTCCGGGCCGCGGAGTCCGGCCTCGGCGGCTGGGCGGGCTTCAACGGCTGGGTGTCCCTGGGCCTGGCCACCGCGCTCGGTGTCGTCCTGCTGAAGGCCTCGACCGACCTGGTGGACGTGGCCCGGGCCCGGCGGGGTCTGGCCGTCGCCGACGACGAGTCCGCCGCGCCCCGCTCGCAGGGCGTCGCCTCGGTACGCCGGCTCGCCGCCGCCTTCAAGATCCACCGGGTGACCAACGGCATCGAGGCCTCCCTGGTCCTCCTCGCCGTCGCCTTCGCCGACGCCGCGACCGGCGGCATCGAGCCCACCCGCTGGGCCCTGGCCGCCATCGCCACGATCACCTGGCTGATGGTCCCGGCCCACCTGCTGTCGATCCTGTCCTCGTCCCGGCTGCGCTGAGACGCCGAGCGACGCCGCGGCGAGGGCGCCTGCCCGGGGAGGCGCCGGGGCGGCCGGGCGGGAGACCGTCCCGCCCACGCCTCGCTCGCGTCGCTCACGCGCGCGCCCCGGGAGGTGGCGCACACCGCCCGAGGCCCGCAC
>NZ_JBIWGA010000034.1:0-80800 GCF_044763345.1 Streptomyces sp. NPDC096132 | reverse complement strand
CGCCCTCGCTCGCGCCGCCCACGCACGCGCCCCGGGAGGTGGCGCACACCGCCCGAGGCCCGCACGCCCTCGCTCGCGCCGCCCACGCACGCGCCCCGGGAGGTGGCGCACACCGCCCGAGGCCCGCACGCCCTCGCTCGCGCCGCCCACGCACGCGCCCGAGCCACGACCCCGCCCCGCCCCGCCCCGGCCGTGCGCCCACCGAGCCAGGGCGCCGACGCGTCATCCGGAGGGACACACCGGGGCGTGGAGCGGGGAACCGACCCGCCGGCGCGGAGTTCACGCGCTCAGCAGTGCCAGGATCCGGTTCACCGCCTCGATGACCGGTGCGCCGACCGCGCCGATCGTGGCCGCGATGCCCGCGACGGCCATCAGGGCGCGGTGCCGCTCCTGCACGGGGGTGGCGGCGTCGGCGGTGAGGGCGGGGAGGGAGTCGTCGAGGGCCTGGGCGCTGGCCGCCGGGATCTGCGGGCGCAACTCCCGCAGCAGCGCCAGCAGTTCGGAGACCGCCGCCTCCAGCTCGGGTGAGGCGGGGGCCGCGGGGGCGACCTGGTTCTTGATCATGCCGACGTTGCCGCTGCCGCCGTGCATGTTCACGTTGTCGCCGTAGTAGTTGTTCGTGCTCATGCGCTCGCCATCCCCACGTTGCCGCTGCCGCCGTACATGTTGACGTTGTCGCCGAAGTAGTAGTTCTTCGGGCTGATCGTGATGGTGTCCACCCGCACCTGGAACTCGGTCTCGGGGTTCTCGATCGCGTGGGCGATCTGGCCGACGAGCTGGTTCAGGTGGTGCGGGTCCCGGAGGGTGACCACCGCCTGGGACGGACCGGACGTCTCCACGGCCAGGACGTAGTGCGACTGCGCGCTGAGGACCTGCAGCATCTCCACCAGGGCGTAGACCACCACGGCGACCGAACCGAGCCACACGAACGTCATGAGCCCGCTCCCGGTCTCCCGGTCCGCGACCATGGTGATGCCGCTCAGCACCGTGAGGGTGAGGGCCACGGCCCCGGTGATCACGAAGATCTTCAGGAACCGCAGCACCGCTTCCTTGCGCCGCGGATGGATCGTGAGGGTGTACACCCGCGCGACGTTGTGCAACGGATAACAGGCCCCACCGACCCAGAGCAGCCGCTTGCTGACCCGCAGATCGACCCCCGGCGACACCGTCGGCGGCGAGGGCGGCGGCGGCGGGACCTCGAAGTGTCCCGATGGTTCCGGTGTTGTCATCAAGTCCCCCATGAGTTGAGCGAGTTACCGGTGATACCCGTCACTCTGCGATCACCATTAACTACGGGAGACGTCCGGAGGGCAAGCCGATACCTCGGAGCGGACGCGAGAACCCCCACGGCCGAGGGACCCCTCCGCACGGGTGGATCGTGAGCCTGATCGGAGCAACCCGCTTGGCGTGGCTCCTTGACTCCGGCTTTGGCTGGTTAAGCCCCCCGATCAAGCCCCCCGAACCGAGGAGTCCCCATGAAGAGCAAGCGCGTCCACCGTCCGGCGGCCCTGGGTGCCGTGGCAGGTCTCGGCCTGACCCTCGCCGTACTGCCGGTCACTCCCGCCCACGCCGTGACCATCGTGCCCTGCGGCAACGTCACCGCTCTCCGGAACGCGATCACGCAGTCCAACACGACCAACGAGAGCATCGTGCTGGCACCCTCCTGCACGTACGTCATCGACAATCTGGACCCGACTCCGGGGAATCTGGACAACGGACTGCCGCGCGTCACGGGCCGCTACACCATCACCGGCTTCAACACCACGGTCAGACGCTCCGCGGACACCATGACCCCCAGCTTCCGTGTGTTCGAGGTCGTGTCCGGCGGCCGCCTGACGCTGAACTCGATCAACGTCCGCGGCGGACACCTCCACGGCAACGACGGCGGCGGCATCCAGGTCGACGGCGTCGGCAGCACGCTCACGGTGCAGAGCGGCAGCGTCACCGAGAACTTCGCCAACCAAGGCGGTGGCATCGACATCAGCAACAGCGCTTCCGCGACGCTGAACAGCACCCTGGTCAGCGGGAACGAGGCGATCGGCACCGGGGGCGGCATCAGCCACACCGGGGCCAGGCTGACGGTCAACTCCACCCGGATCCAGGGCAACACGGCCGCCGAGGGCGGCGGCCTCCGCACCGCCGGCTCGGCGATCGCCGTCCTGACGGCCAGCCAGGTCACCGGCAACACCGCGACCACTCCGGGGACGCCGTTCGCCGGGGGCGGCGGCATCTTCGAAGCCCCAGGGGGCAGCCAGGTCGCCCTGGTCCTCACGAACGTCTCAGGCAACACGCCCTTCAACTGCCGCCCCGCGCTGGCGGTGCCCGGCTGCTCGAACTGACCCCGTGGCGCGACTTTCGTGACCCGATGGACACCACGCGATCTGGCACACATCAACTCCCGCTCCTTACCCTGGCGTTGAGGGACCGGCCCTGGGGGAGGTGCGGTGCGCGGACGGTTGTACGGGCGTGGTGCGCTGTTCGACGTCGAGCCGGCCGGTCTGGTGGCCCGGCTCGTCGGGCTCCGTCCGTACGCCCATCAGGCCGAGAAGGCCGAACATGCCGCCGGGCCACCGCTGTTGGTGCTGGCGGGCGGGCGGGGGCTGGGCAAGAGCGCGGTGCTCGCCGAGCTGCTGGACGCCTACACCGAGCGGCTGCGCAAGGGTGAGCCCCGCAAGCGCACCCCGATGGCGCTGATCGACTGCGAGGACGAGCAGTTCGCGCGGCCGCCGCACGAGGAGAGCCCCGAGTCCTGGTCGCCGGTGTGGCAGGCACTGCTGGTGGTGGCCGAGCAGCTGACCGAGCCGGTGAAGGCGGCCGGGCAGCTCACCTTCCCGCGGCTGACGGCGGGCCTGGTGGCGGTGCGGGCGAGCGACTGGAGCGGGCGCAGCGACTCGGACCGGATCCGTCGGGAGCTGACCCGGATCCTGCTGCTGAACGAGCGCCGGACGCACTTCAGCCTGGCCGGGCGGTGGGCGGCGAAGGTCGCGTCGAAGGTGATCGCGGCGGCGAGCGGCGGCGGACCGTTCGTCGCGGCGACCGTCGAGGCCACCCTGGAGGCGCTGTCGGAGGGCTTCACCTCGCACAAGGAGCTGAAGCCGGCCACCTGGTACCGCGGCTATCCGAACGCGGGCGGCAACGCCAAACGCGGTCTGCTGCTGCTCGCCGGGAACTTCCGGGCCGGCGGCACCTCCCGCGAGCACGCCGAGCGCTGGCTGGTGCGGGCCCTGCTCGCCGACCTGGCGGAGGCGTACGCGGGACTCGGTTCGCATCTGCGGCGGCTCGGGCGGCCGATCGTGCTGTTCGACAACGCGGGCGGCGGTCCCGGCCCCGGGCTGCTGGACGCCGTCCTGCGCGACCGGGCGGACGGGGTCGTGGACCAGGTGGTGTGCGTGGCGACCGTACGCGGCACCCGTCATCCGGTGCTGCGGGACGCCGTACGGCACGGGCTGCCCGAGGTCACCCGCGCGACGCGGTGGGAACCGGGATCCTCGCCCTCCTCGCGGGCGCTGCTGGTGCCGCTGTCGCCGCTGTCCCCGGACGACACCCTGCACATGGTGGGCGCGATCTGCGACGACGTCGAGGTCCCGCCCCGGCTCCCGCACGCCACCCACCGACTGACCGGCGGCAACCCGCTCGGGATCGTGCTGCTCGCCACCGCCGCCCGCCGGCACCCCGACCGCGCCGCCTCCCTGGGCCGGCTGCTCACCGCCGAGGTCATGGTCGAGGAGGACCGGGCCGACGACGGCCGGCCGGCCTACGCCGAGCTGCTGAGCCGACTGGTCCCGGCCGACCGGCTCGACGAGCTGACGGTCCTCGCCGCCGCCCACGACCACGACTCCGCCGTGGCCCTCGCGCACGCCCAACTGCCGGACGACTTCGGTTCGTCGGGCGTACGGTCCCTGCGGGTGCGCCTCGCCGAGGAGGGACTCGCGGCCCAGCCGGGCCAGTTCGTCGGCGACCCCTTCGTCCGCACCCTGCTGCTGCTCCGCCTGCACCACCGGCACGCCGACCACGTCAAATGGCGCGAGGTGCACGAGACGCTGATCCGGCACTACACCCAGGACGACAGCCGGCCCGCGCACGCCCGCTACCGGCTCCACCACGAACTCGCCCTCGGCGACACCGCCGGCGCGGTCGCCCACCTGCGGGACACCTTCCCCACCCTCGACACCCACGCCTGGCTGGACACCCTCCGCTTCCTGGCCTCCGCGCCCTACTTCCACGCCCACGACGCCGAGGGCCGCGACACGGACGGCCACGGCGACCGGCGCACGGCGATCGCGCTGGGCCGCACGGACGCCGGCCAGCAGCCCCCGGAGGGCGTCGACGCCGCCCTCCACCTGCGCATACGGCGACTGCTGCACGCGGTGTGGCAGGTGACCGACCCGCTGGTGCTGCCCGACCCACGGGTCTGCGGACGGCTCGAGTTCGAACTGCTGCAACTGTCCGACCTGCGGCCCGCCGGGGGCGCGCTGCTGTTCGCGACCTCCCGGACCTGGCCCCGGGACGCCCTCGCGGGCCGACCGCTGCGCATCCCGGCCGACGACGGATCCGACGAAGGCGAAGACGAGGGCGAAGGCAACGGGCACGGCAACAGGCACGGGGACGGGGAGGGCTGATGGCTGACGGAGACAGAAGTCCGCTGGTGCGCCTGCTGCGGGACGTCTGGGAGATCCGCCTGTACCGCTATGTGGCGCTGCTGGTCACGGCCGCCCTGGTGACCGGCCTGTTCTTCGCCGTGCGGACGCTCGTCCGCGAGGACCGCTCGTGCGCGCCCGGCGTGGCCCGCCCGGCAGGCGTTGACGAGTGCGTGGGCGTGGCGACGGACGCGTACGACTTCGGTCATCCCCAACTGCGGGACGTGGTGCGGGCGATCGACGAGGAGAACGACCGGCTCGAGGCGGGCGGGTATGTCACGGTCGCGCTGATGCTGCCGTACACCGCCACCACCCCCTCGACGCTCAGCGACATCCAGCACGAGGTGCAGGGCGCCTATCTGGCCCAGTACCAGGCCAACCACAGCTCCAACGGGCAGAGCCCGGCGATCCGGCTGGTGCTCGCCAACCCCGGTGCCACCAGCGGCCACTGGGAGACGATGGTCGACCAGCTGGAGCGGATGACGAAGGGGCCCGAGCGGCTGCGCGCGGTCGCCGGGGTCGGCCAGAGCACCGACAACAACAAGAAGGCCGTGGCGGAACTGACCCGGCGGGGCATCCCGGTGGTCGGCGCCTCCATCACCGCCGACGACCTCGCCAACGGGCAGAAGGGCAAGGACCCCTTCCCCGGGCTGGCCCGGGTCTCCCCCACCAACACCGACGAGGCCCGCGCCCTGGCCGCGTTCGCCGAGGTCGACGCGGGCCGGGCACTGCTGGTGTACGACAAGCCGGGCGATCCGTACACCCGGACCCTGCAGCAGTCGTTCGCCGCGCTGATCAAGGGCTCGCCCTACGAGCCGCAGCCCTTCACCCCGCCCGCCGACCGCACCCAGGAGGGCACGACCGCGAACACCTTCCGGCAGATCACGCATCTGATGTGCGACACCTCGCCGGAGACCGACACGATCCTGTTCGCCGGCCGGCACACCCAGCTGCGCCAGTTCATCAACGCGCTGGGCACCCGTGGCTGCCAGGAACGGCGGTTCACCGTGCTGACCGGCGACGAGGGCTCCTACCTGACCGGGGACAAGAAGCTGGACCGCACCGCCCTCACCCACCGGCTCTCCGTGCGCTACACCGCCCTCGCCCACGGCGACGCCTGGACGCTGGACAAGGCGAGGACGGGCGGCTCGGCGGCGGACGTGAAGGTGCTGACCGACCTGCTCGCCCGCGCGGGCAGCGCCCCGGTCGGCCCGATCGGGACGGTCGACCTGGCCGACGGCCAGCTGATCGTCGCCTACGACGCGATGACCCTCGCCGTCCACGGCATCCGCGAGGCCACCCCCGACGGCGCGAGCGTCCCGGCTCTCGCCGATGTCGGCCTGCAGTGGCCGCAGGTCAAGGGCTCGCTGCGGGTGAGCGGGGCGAGCGGCTGGATCTGTCTGGACGTCCACGGCAACCCGTACAACAAGGCCGTGCCGATCGTGGAGCTCCACGCCGACGGCGGCTCCCGCTTCGTCCGCATCGCCTGGCCGGAGGGGAAGGCGCCCGCCAAGGAGTGCCTGCCGCCGTCCTAGACGTCCCGGGAGCCCTCCGACATCACCAGCAATTCGCTCAGGTATTCGAAGCGAGCCTGCCAGGCAGGCTCCGCCCCGGAGCCCGGCGGCTCCCCGCCGCCGGGCTCGTGCGTGAAGCGCAGGACCGAGGCCGTGTCCCCGTCCCGCTCCAGAAGGAAGCGGACGCGGCCGATCGTCGGGAAGGTGTACTCGGCGACCCGGTCCACGTCCCAGGCGGTGACCCGGCCCTCCCCCGGCCCGCGCAGCACGACCGCACCGCCGAGCCGCGGTTCGAACAGGTCCGCCTCCACCCACCAGGCCGCCAGCCCGTCCGGCGAGCTCACCGCCGGCCAGACGGCCTCCATGGGGACGGGGAGCCGTACCAGGAGGTGCATGACTCCAGCGTGACCCTTGGGAGCCGGTTCCGCACGGTTACGGCCGCTCGCCCCTCTTGTCGACGACGGCTACCTTCAGGATGGCGGTGCGGCCTGCGAGCGTGCCCTTCTTGTGGGCGCCGTCGTCCTTGAGGTACACGGAGCGCTCGCCGAGGTACTGAGACGACTTCCTGTCGAAAACCCACTCATCACGCAGATTGGAGCTCCTCATGCGGCCGAGCGCCACACCGACCCGCCCTACGGCGTCGACGGAACGCGGAAGGGCGACCACCCCGGGGACCCTGAGCACAGCTCGATAGAGCGCCGCACTCTGCTTCGGTGGCAACACTCCGCTGTCGAACATGTCGCCGGCGACCAACCACATCAGCGTGTCGCGGTCGACATTGCTTTTCTTCTGCACTGCTGCGGCCGTCTTGCGCAGCCAGACGTACATCGCATCGGCGTCGGTCGGCAACGACGACAGGAACCGATAGCTGACGGAATAGGGCGCATTTACCCGGTCAGGCTGCGTGACCCGTCTCCCCTCGCCCCCCTGTTCGTCGATCAGTCCCTTACGGGTGCCGTCCACGGCCACCCACTCCTCCATCCGGTGCAACGGCCGCTGCGACGTCGTGGACGTACCGTCCTCCGCGATCTCCACCGAGTCCCAGGACACCATCCAGTCCACGTACGTGTACTGGTCGTCGCGCGCGTCGGCAAGAACGTCGCCCTCGGGGGCGACCGCCGTACCGGGCTGCCGTACCCCCCGTGTGTCCCCCGGTGGCAGCACGACGAGCGTGAGGGCCGCGACCGTCGCGACCGCGCCCGCGGCCAGGGCAGGCCGCAGCCAGGCCCGGCGGGGGCCGGGGGCCTTCTCGGTGCGCCGGATCTCGGTCATCAGATGCTCCTTGAGGAGTTGGTGACGGCCCGGCGGAAGGTCCTGGTCAAGCGGTTGGCTCATGGGTTTCCCTCCCTCAGGGGCCCGACCGCGGTGGCGCGGTCTCCTCTCATCTGTCCGGCGCTGTGCGGGAGTTCCAGATATTTCGCGAGTTTTGTCCGCGCCCTCGACAGCCGCGACCGTACGGTTCCCACCGGCACCCCCAGCGCCTCGGCGGCGGCCTGGTAGTCCAGCCCGGACCACACGCACAGCGCCAGCACCTCGCGATCGGCCCGCCGCAGCCGCGTCAGGGCGGTGCGTACGAGGTCCAGCCGGGCGGCGTCGTCCAGCCGCCCGGCGACCTCGTCGGCGAAGTCCCGTACGGCCTCGTCGCGGGGCAGCCGGGAGACGGCCGCCGCGTGCCGACGCGCGGCGCGGCGGGTGTTGCGGGTGACGTTGGTGGCGATGCCCAGCAGCCAGGGACGCAGGGAGCCGCCGTCCTCGTCGAGCCTCCCGCGCAGCCGCCAGGCGTCCAGGAAGGTCAGCGAGACGACCTCCTCGGCGACCGCCCACTCCCCCGTGAGCCGGAAGGCGTGGTTGTAGACGGAGCGCGCGTACGCGTCGAAGAGCTCACCGAAAGCGTCGTGATCCCCCGCGCGGATGCGTCTTCGCAGATTCGTATCCACGCCCCTCTTCCTGTCCGTACGACGAAGGCCGGTTCCCGTGACTCAGGTCACAGGGAACCGGCCTTCGGGTCGGGGCGTCAGACCCCGGCGTACGAGTGCTTGCCGCTCACGAAGATGTTGACGCCGTAGTAGTTGAACAGCCAGCAGCCGAAGGCGATCAGGGCCAGGTAGGCGGCCTTGCGGCCCTTCCAGCCGGCGGTGGCGCGGGCGTGCAGGTAGCAGGCGTAGGCGACCCAGGTGATGAAGGACCAGGTCTCCTTGGGGTCCCAGCCCCAGTAGCGGCCCCAGGCGTCGCCCGCCCAGATCGCGCCCGCGATGATCGTGAACGTCCACAGGGGGAAGACCGCCGCGTTGACGCGGTAGGAGAACTTGTCGAGGGAGGCGGAGGACGGGAGCCGGTCCAGGAACGAGTTGGCGAACTTCCCGGGCTTGCCGCCGGTCGCGAGCTTGTTCTCGTAGTTGTCCTTGAAGAGGTACAGGATCGTGGCGACCGCGCCGACGTAGAACACCGCGCCGCAGAAGATCGCGGTGGAGACGTGGATGTACAGCCAGTACGAGTGCAGGGCCGGGACCAGCTGGTCGCTCGCCGTGTAGAGGACGGTGACCGCGAGGCCCAGGTCGAGCAGGACCGTGGTGATCAGGAACAGGCCGAGCCAGCGCACGTTCTTCTTCAGCGCGAGCAGGCCGAGGTACACGCCGACGGCCACCGTGGAGAAGGTGATGTTGAACTCGTACATGTTGCCCCAGGGGGCCCGCTCCACCGAGGCCGCGCGGGCGATCACCCCGCCCAGCTCGACCAGGAACGCGAGCACCGTGAGGGAGATCGCGATCCGGCCGTACATGTCGCCCTGCTCGTCCCCGCCGTGCGCGCCCGGCCCGTCGGGCACGTCCCGCGCGCCGGCCGCGGAGCGTACGACGACCTGCGGACGCTCCAGGACCGCGGTGGAGCCGCCCTTGTTGACCGTGACGGCCGGGCCCTTGGCCTTGGCCTTGGTCTTGGCGCCGGCGGTGAGCGCGGCGGCGGTGCGGCCGACCTTGCTGCGGCTGCCGAGGAGCCACTCCGCGATGTACGCGAAGAAGGCCAGTGTGTAGACGGCCATCGCGGAGTAGATCAGCGTGTTGCTGATGCTCGCGAGGTGTTCGTTGGTGGCGGCGGCCAGCTCGGTTGTGGCGGCGAAGGTCACCTCAGCACTCCTTCGGGTGAATATCCCGGCGACTTGCGGTCGGGCGGTGAGGTCTGGGGGAAGCTTGCGGTCGTGTTACCGGGCTGGTTTCAACCCGGCTGGCGTTGATCGTGGAAGACCTGACGGGCCGCTGGTCCGCCGGGCGGCGTGAGCCAGGAATCTCCCTGGATCCGCGAGGGAGAGGATTCAATTCTCAAGCCTTTCGGCAGCTGCGGCGTCGGAGTCGGACACACCGTCCGGCTCCGCCTCCAGATCATCGGGGGTCCCGGGAGCCTGGTCGTACAGGGTCGCGGCGAGGTCGCCGAGTTCCTCGGGCAGCTTGGCGGACTCGCTGCGGCCGAGGCCGGCCATCTCGACGACCGTCACCCCGTCGGCGCCCCGCGTGGCACGCACCCACACCCGGCGGCGCTGGATGAACAGGGAGCCGGCCAGACCGAAGATCGCGGCGACGGCGCCGGTCAGCGCCCAGCCGCTGGCGGGCTGCTGGGTGACCTGGAAGTTGGCCCACTCCTTGGTGCCCTCGTAGGTGATCGAGCCGGCGCCGTTCGGGAGGGTCATGGTCTCGCCGGGCTTGAGGTTCTCCCGCAGCTGGAGGTCCTTGGAGTCCTTGAACCCCTTCATGTGGGACGTGTCGAGCTGGTACACGCTCTGCGGGATGCCCGAGTTGACGCCGAGGTCGCCGTGGTAGGGCTCCAGGTTCAGCACCGGGTTGCGCAGCGCCGGGAAGGTGGAGGCGATCTCGTTGCCCTCGGTGTACGTCGGCAGGAAGGTGGCCTTGATGCCGAGCTGCTCGCTGAGGCCCTTGGCGTCGCGGTAGCCGTCGTACACCTTGATCACGCCGGAGGAGGTGACGTTGGAGTCCAGCGGGAGCAGCGGTACGGCGTCGCTGAAGACGACGTCGCCCTTGCCGTCGCGGACGGTGATGACGGGGGCGTAGCCGTGGGCGGTGAGGTAGACCTTCGAGTCGTCGATCTCCAGCGGGTGGTTGACCTTGACGAGGGTCTTCTTCTCCTTGCCGTAGGCGCCGACGCCGTAGGTGACGGCGGCCTGGTAGGTGCGCGGTGTGCCCCTGTTCGGGCCGCTCTCCTCGTACGTCCCGGTGAACTTGTCCAGGGTGAAGCTGAACGGGTTCAGGTCGTCGACGCCGAAGAGGTTGCCGGACTTGAAGTCGTCGTACTGGCTGAGCGTGTTGGAGAAGCCGTCGCCCTCGACGACCAGCTTGTTGCCCTCGGACTTGTAGAGCTGGCCCCAGGCGAAGGCGACCAGCATCACGATCAGCGCGATGTGGAAGGCGAGGTTGCCGACCTCACGGAGGTAGCCCTTCTCGGCGGCGACCGCATCACCGGCGAGGTGGGCGCGGAAGCGGCGCTTCTTCAGGAGGGCGAGCGCGGCCTCGCGGACCTGCTCCGGCTCCGTCTGCGTACGCCAGGTCGTGTACGCGGGCAGCCGGGTCAGCCGCTTGGGGGCGCCCGGCGGGCGGCTGCGGAGCTGGCCGACGAACTGCCAGGTGCGGGGCACGATGCAGCCGATGAGGGAGACGAACAGCAGGATGTAGATCGCGGAGAACCACACCGAGCTGTAGACGTGGAAGAGGCCGAGCTTGTCGTAGACCGGCGCGAGGGTGGTGTGCCGCTGCTCGAAGTCGGCGACCTTGGTGGCGTCGTTGCCGGACTGCGGGATCAGCGAGCCGGGGATCGCGCCGAGCGCCAGCAGCAGCAGGAGCAGCAGGGCGACGCGCATGGAGGTGAGCTGGCGCCAGAACCAGCGGGCCCAGCCGACGACCCCGAGGGCGGGGACGTTCGCGAGGGTCTCCGCGGGTGCGGTGGACAGCTGGGAGCCCGCGGCGCCGAGGTCCGGCTCCTCGGGGGCGGCCGGCGTCTCGCTGACTGTGCTCTTGCTCATGGATCAGATCCCCACGGTGAAGCCGGCGGACCAGGACTGCAGGTCCTGCACGATGCGGTCCCACACCCCGGTCAGCAGCAGCAGACCGGTCACGATCATCATCGTGCCGCCGATCCGCATCACCCAGACGTAGTGGCGCTTGACCCAGCCGAAGGCGCCGAGCGCCTTGCGGAAGGCGACCGCGGCAAGAACGAAGGGCACGCCGAGGCCGAGGCAGTAGGCGACGGTCAGTATGGCACCGCGGCCCGCGCTGGCCTCGTTGTAGGAGAGCGCGATCACGGAGGTCAGGGTCGGGCCGATGCACGGCGCCCAGCCGATGCCGAACAGCGCGCCCAGCAGCGGGGCGCCGAGCAGACCGGCGACGGGCTTCCGGTGGAAGCGGAACTCCCGCTGGGTCGCCCAGGGCATCAGGCCCATGAAGAAGACGCCCATGGCGACCATGAGGACGCCGAGCACCCTGGACAGGACGGTCTTGTGTTCCTGGAGGTTGTCGCCGAAGTAGCCGAACAGGGCCCCGCTGGAGACGAACACGGCGGTGAAGCCGAGGACGAAGAGGGAGGCGCCGGCGACCATCCGCCCGCGCCGGGCCTCGGCCAGGTCGGTGCCGGCGACTCCGGTGACGTACGACAGATAGCCGGGGACGAGCGGGAGGACGCACGGGGAGAAGAAGGAGACGAGACCGCCGAGCAGCGCGATGGGCAGCGCGAGCAGCAGGGCGCCGCTCATCACCGTCTGGTTGGGGTCCGTCGCCGCGGCGAGCGTGGTGACTGCGCTCACGTCACTTCTCCGCGAGGACCGGGCTGATCATCTTGCGCAGCTTGTCCTCGCTGAGCGCGGCCAGCGAGCGGGCGGCGATCCTGCCCTCGCGGTCTATCACCAGCGTGGAGGGGATGGCCTGCGGGTTGAGGGTGCCCTTCTCGAAGCGGAGCATCAGCTTGCCCGTCGGGTCGTACAGGCTCGGGTAGGTGATGCCGTACTGCTTGTCGAAGGCGACGGCGTTCTTGCTGCTGGTGTCGCGGGTGTTGATGCCGACGAACTGGACGCCGTCGGCCTTGAGGTCGTCGTAGACCTTCTGGAAGTTGGGTGCCTCGGCGCGGCAGGGGGCGCACCACGAGCCCCAGACGTTGAGGACGACGACCTTGCCCCGGTAGCCGGCGACGTCGAGCTGCTCGCCGTCGATGGTCTTGCCGGACAGGTCGGGTGCCGCGGTCCGCTTCCCCTTCTCGACGGTGGAGATGCCGTCCTTGCCCATCACGAAGTTGGTGTCACCGCCTCCCCCGGAGGTGCCTCCGGAGGTGCAGGCGGACAGCAGCAGCGTCGCGGCGGCGGCTACGGCGACGGTCAGGGGGGTGCGGCTGACACTCATGTGAAAAGTTTCGCATGCCCGTTCTGGGGATGTTGCGCACCCCCCTTGCGGGCGGAAATCCGCATTTCAGGCGGCGGTTTCGGTGGGGCTGGGAGAGCCGGCGGTGTCCTTGAGGAACTCGTTCCAGCCTCCGGCCGGCTGCTGGCCGACGTCCAGCGTGCGCAGCTTGGCGAGCACCTCCGGCTGCTGTACGTCGATCCAGTCCACGAACTGCCGGAAGGAGACCAGGCGTACGTCCGCGCCGCTCTCCTTCTCCGCCGCGATGTGCTTGAACGCCTCCTCGACGGCGTCCATGTAGATGCCGCCGTTCCACTGCTCGAAGTGGTTGCCGACGAAGAAGGGTGCCCGGTTGGTCTCGTATGCCCGCTTGAATCCCTGTATGTACGCCTGGGCGGACTGCTTGCGCCAGGCCGGGTGACGGTAGCTGGGGGCGTTCGTCGAGTTGATCGACTGGTTGGCGAGCATGTTGTAGTCCATGGAGAGGACTTCGAAACCGCGTCCGGGGAAAGGTATCTGCTGCAACGGCAGGTCCCAGAGCCCCTGCTTCTTCTGCGGCCACACCTGACGCCCGCCCGGCGAGGAGGCGTCGTAGCGCCAGCCGAGGGCGCGGGCGGTGGGCAGCAGGTTGTCCTGGCCGAGGAGGCAGGGTGTGCGGCCGCCGACGAGTTCCTTGTCGTAGTCGAAGGGGAGGGGCGGCAGATCGGTCCAGCCCGTGTTGGTCCGCCACTCCTTGACGAAGCCCTTCGCCTGGTCGATCTCGCTGCGCCACTGCTGCGGGGTCCAGTTGCCGACGCTGCCGTTGCCGCCGCAGAAGTGCCCGTTGAAGTGGGTGCCTATCTCGTGCCCCTCGAGCCAGGCCCGGCGGACGTTGGTGAGTGTCATCCGGACGTGCTCGTCGGTGAGGTAGCCGATGTCGGAGGCGCCGCGCGGGTTGTTCGGGGGGTCGTAGAGCCGCTTCTTCGACTCGGGCAGCAGATAGAGCCCGGAGAGGAAGAAGGTCATGGACGCGCCGTGCTCCTTGGCGAGGTCCAGGAAGCGCGGGAAGAGGCCGTTGCCGACCTCGCCGGCCCCGTCCCAGGAGAACACGACGAACTGCGGCGGCTCCTGACCCGGCTCCAGCGGCTCGGGCTTCGCGGGCTGGTGGGGCTGCTTGCCGGTGAAGGAGGTGGAGCCGTCGCCCAAGGGGCGGGCGGTGGCGGTCGGCTTGGGCGAGCTCTTCCCGCCCGAGCCCTTCTTCCCGGAGCCGCCCGCGGGGGAGGGATCGGTACCGGTCAGGCTCCCGCATCCGACGAGTCCGGCAGCGGCAGCCCCGGCACCGAGTCCGAGTGCTCCCCTTCGGGTGATGGCGCGCATGGCATCCCGTTCGTCGTGTCCTTGGCTGGTCACCCATTCAGAGGACACGACGAACGAGCGGGTTCCGCTCATACGTCCGGATTCGGTAACAGCAAACGCTCAGGAAGCACCCAGACGTGACCGAAATGCGTCGCGCGCCGGGCGCTATGCGCCGAAGGCCTTGCCCTGCCCCGGCGCCGCCCCCTTCACCGGCTTGGCACCGGCCCGGAGGTGGGCCGGGACGAGATCGATGGCGGGCTCGGTGTAGCCGACGGAGACGATCCTGTCGCCCAGGTAGGTGAAGGTCGTCAGCGAGGCGAGGGTGCACTGCCGCTTGCGCGGGTCGTGCCACAGCCGGCGCCGCTCGATGTAGGACCGCACGATCCAGATCGGCAGCTGATGGCTGACCAGCACGGCCTCGTGCCCACGGGCCGCGTCCTTGGCGGCGTCGAGCGCCCCCTTCATCCGGACGACCTGGTCGACGTACGGCTCGCCCCAGGACGGCTTGAACGGGTTGACGAGATGCTTCCAGTTCTCCGGGTTCTTGAGCGCCCCGTCGCCGACCCCGAAGGTCTTGCCCTGGAAGACGTTGTCGGCCTCGATGAGCCGCCCGTCGGTGGCGAGGTCGAGCCCGTGCGCCTTGGCGATCGGGGTCGCCGTCTCCTGCGCCCGCTCCAGCGGCGAGGCGACGACGTACGTCACATCGCGGGAGGAGAGGTGCTCGGCGACCCGGTCGGCCATCTGCCGGCCGAGCTCGGAGAGGTGGTAGCCGGCGAGACGGCCGTAGAGGACCCCGTCCGGGTTGTCGACCTCGCCGTGCCGCATGAGGTGGACGACGGTGATGTCGTTGTTGCTGTTGGGGCTGGTCATGCTGCTGTGGCCTCCGCAGCCGCTCGGGCCGCCGCCGGGAGGGCGTCGGCGATCCGCTGGATGGCCCGGTCGTCGTGGGCCGTGGACACGAACCAGGACTCGAAGGACGACGGCGGCAGATACACGCCGTTCGCCAGCAGCGAGTGGAAGAAGGCGGTGAAGCGGAAGGACTCCTGCGCCTTGGCGTCCTCGTAGGTGCGGACCGGGCGGTCCGTGAAGAAGACGGAGAACATGTTGGAGGCGCTCTGCAGGGTGTGCGCTACACCCTCCTTGGTGAGCGCCCCGGAGACGAGCGTCTGGATCTGCTCCGAGACCGCGTTGACCTTGTCGTACGCGGCGTCGTCGAGGAGGCGGAGCTGGGCGAGGCCGGCGGCGGTGGCGACCGGGTTCCCGGAGAGGGTGCCGGCCTGGTAGACGGGCCCGGCGGGCGCGAGGTGCGCCATGACGTCGGCGCGGCCCCCGAAGGCGGCGGCGGGGAACCCGCCTCCCATGACCTTCCCGAAGGTCATCAGGTCGGGCCTGACCCCGTCGATGCCGTACCAGCCGGCGCGGCTGGTACGGAAGCCGGTCATGACCTCGTCGGAGATGTAGAGCGCGCCGTTCGCCCGGCAGGCGTCCTTGAGGCCCTGGTTGAACCCGGGCAGGGGCGGCACGACACCCATGTTCCCCGGCGAGGCCTCGGTGATCACACAGGCGATCTCCCCGGGGTGCCGGTGGAAGGCCTCCTGCACGGCCTCCAGGTCGTTGTACGGCAGCACGATGGTGTCGCCGGCCTGGGCCCCGGTGACGCCGGGGGTGTCCGGAAGGGCAAACGTGGCGACACCGGACCCGGCAGCGGCGAGGAGCGAGTCGACGTGCCCGTGGTAGCAGCCGGCGAACTTGATCACCTTGGTCCGTCGGGTGAACCCGCGGGCGAGCCGGATGGCCGACATGGTCGCCTCGGTCCCGCTGGACACGAGCCGCACCTGCTCGACGGGCTCCACGCGCGCCACGATCTCCTCGGCGAGCGCGACCTCGCCCTCACCGGGCGTACCGAAGGAGGTACCGCGGGCGACGGCCTCCTGCACGGCGGCGATCACCTCGGGGTGGGAGTGCCCGAGGATCATGGGCCCCCAGGAGCAGACGAGGTCGACGTACTCCCGCCCGTCGGCGTCGGTCAGGTACGGACCCTTGCCGGACACCATGAAGCGGGGCGTTCCGCCCACGGCACGGAAGGCGCGGACCGGCGAGTTCACGCCACCCGGTGTGACGGCGGCCGCTCGGTCGAACAGTTCCTGCGAGACAGGTACATCGTATGAATAGGGCAGTTCGCTCATGACCTGCGGCTTCTCCGACCTTCTCCGACTTGCTGGACTCCGGTTGCCAGTGACTCCCCAGGGTAGGCCAGTGGGGGCGGCGGGCACCGGGGCCGGTCCGGGGAGGGCCGGGACCTGCCCCGCTGCCCCCTGACCGGCTGCCGTCATCTGCGAAACTGAGAAGGACTGAGCCTGATAGACGTAGCTCACAACGACCGTGTGTCCAGTGGCTGCGAAGATCCTGCGGACAGGTGTTTCAACGCACGTTTCGGCGGGCGGCCGTGGGGGAGGTCACTGACACGATGATCGGGTTGCGCGGCCGGGGCCACGCGTCCTAGAAAAGCAGTCGGGTGGAGATATGCATCGCGGTGGCGGACTGGGCGAGGGGACGGATGACCTGGGTCCTCGACGTGCCCATCGGGGAAGGCACCGGCGCGACGCGGAGGAAGCCAACGAAGCACGTCAGAGCCAGGGCATGAACCAGGGCGCGAATCAGGGTGGACCGAATGAGCCCGAGCGGATCGACCGGCGCGTCGACCGCCGGGTCGATCGCCTCAGGGCGGGGAGCAGGAATGGTGGTCGGGTGGGGGTGACGTACAAGTACTTCGGCGCGCCGGACGGCGCGACGGCGGCCCGCGTCCCTATCTCGATGCGCCCCGAGGAACTCGGCGGCGACGAGCTCGGCATGAACGGCATGTTCACCAAGATCAAGCCGGAGACGATGGCCGCGATGGTCCTGACGGGCATCGAAGGCGTCCCCCTGCACAAGGTGCCCCCGCTCGAGCTGGTCGTCCTGCACCCCGACTACGCGGTCGTGAAGCTGCCCATGACGGTCGTGGACCCCCTCCGGGACATAGGCGAGGAGGCGGTCGGCGCGGCGGCCTTCATCTGGTCGACGGTCCCCGACCGGGGCGGGCCCCGGGACGCGTTCAACGTGTACCAGCTGCTGCACGAGTGGCAGGACTTCTCGCACCGGCTGCATGAGGCGGGGCATCAGCCGTACTGCCTTGTGTGGCCCTGAGCCGGGGTTTCACTGAGCGGGTCACGCTGGACGGCAGCAGGTGCGTGTACGTCCGCGAGGTGAAGCCCGGGTCCGAGTGGCCGAGCGGGACCGTCGGGCACCGGCGTCTTCCGCGACCTCAGAGGCCGAGGCACCGGTGGTGGAGTGCGCCGTGACCGGGCAGGCGGCATGGTGGAGAACGTGACGCCCGGCGAAGAGCGCGAATGGCGGCTGCCGGCGGCGGAACCGGGACTGTGGCAGCGGTTCGTCGAGCAGCTGGGCACGGCCGTGACCATGATCGACCCGGCGGGGCGGATCGTCGCGGTCAACCCGGCCGGCGAACGGCTGCTGGCGCGCACGGCAGCGGTGATGTACGGGCAGGACCTGCACGACCTGTGCCATCGGGATCCGGGAGGCGCCCGGATCCCACGCGAGCGCTGCCCGCTGCTGCAGGCACTGGCCGAGGGGCGTCCGGCGCGCGGGGACGACGACAGGTGCCTGCGGAGCGACGGACGGCTCGTCCCGATCTCGTGGTCGGCCACTCCTCTGACGCAGGACGGTGTCTCCCAGGGCATGGTCGTGCTCATCATCGAGACCGCGGCGGACCACCGCGCCCACCGGGAACGCGCGGAACGTGCCGAGCGGGCGGAACACACCGAACGGGCGGAACGTGCCGAGCAGGCGGAACGAGCCGCTCGTACGACCGCTCTGGAGAGCCTCGCCGAGCGGTTGACGCTCGTCACGGAGATCACCGAGGTGCTCGGTCAGACCCTGGAGATGGACGAGGCCCTCGCCCGGTTGAGCCGGCTCCTGGTTCCCCGCTTCGCCGACTTCGCGGCGGTGGACCTGCGGGTCGGCTCCCATCAGGTGCACCGGGTGGCCGTGACCGGCCCGGAGGGCCGCGACGCCGGGCAGGAGGACTGGCGCGGACACCTCCCGCCGGCCGGGGAAACGGCCCACTCGCCCCTGGTCCAGGTGCTGAACGGAGGCGGTCCCGTCCTGCGGGACCGTTCGGCCACGGAGGCACCGCCCGACTCCCCGTTGGCCGCCGTCCACCACGCCTTCCTCGAAGCGACCGGCGCGACATCGGTCATCACGGTGCCGCTCAAGGCCGGCCAGCAGGTCACCGGCGCCCTGACACTGGTGCGCAACGACCCGGCACGGCCCTTCGACACCGGCGACCTGGACGTGGCGAGCGACATCGGCCGCCGGGTCGGCCCGGTCATCGACAACGCCCGCCGGTTCGGCAGACAGCGCGAGATCGCCGAGGCCATGCAGCGCAACCTCCTGCCCCCGCTGCCCGAGCACGGCCGACTCCAACTGGCGGCCCGGTACCAGCCCGCTCCGGCCGGCTCGCAGGTCGGTGGCGACTGGTACGACGCGTTCACGCTGAGGGACGGCACGCTCGCCCTGGTCATCGGCGACGTCGTGGGGCACGATCTGACCGCCGCGGCCGGGATGGCGCAGTTGCACGGCATTCTGCGCTCCCTCGCCTGGGACCACACCGGACCGACCGGTGCCGTCGTGGACCGACTCGACGACGCCATGCACGCCATCACGAGCGTGTCGATGGCCACCCTCGTCCTCGCCCGCGTGGACGGCCCGGACACCGGTCCGTGGACGCTGCACTGGACCAGTGCCGGGCACCCGCCGCCCCTGCTGCTGACCCCGGACGGGAACGCGCGGTACCTCGAAGCCGGGCAGGGACTGATCCTGGGAACCCACCTGGGCGGCGGCAACCATCGGCCGAGCGCCGTCCACGCCCTGCCGCCCGGGTCCACGCTCCTTCTGTACACCGATGGCCTGATCGAGGTTCCCGGCAGCGACCTGGACGCCGGGCTCGACCGACTGCGCCGCCATGCCCTCGCCCTCGTGCACGAACCGCTGGACACTCTCTGCGACCGGTTGTCCGCTCGGGTGCCCTCCGGCAGCACCGACGACATCGCCCTCCTCGCCCTGCGCCTGCCCATGCCCTGAACCGGGCCGGGGGATGATCGACGCCGGGGCTGCTCACGTTCCCGGAGCCAGCACCAGAACGCGGAACGGGCCGGGCAGCGCGGCCGTCAGGGTGTCGTCTCCGGCGCTCCGCCACCCCCAGGACCTCAATGTTTCAACAGCCCTGTCGTCCCGCGGGTCCGCCAGCGTGACCCCGAGCGCGGCGCCGTGGTCGGCGAGGAGTCGCCGCTGCAGGCGCCGGGCGAGGTTCCAGGCACGGTCCTGGTACTCCCGGCACACGCGGGACGGAACGACGATCCCGGAGACGACGAAGAGCCGCCCGAGGGCGGCGCGGCGGAGCAGGCTGCCCCGAACGTGTCCGTCGAACCCCGCCCACCACGGGCCTGCGCCGTCCGCGGGAAAGCCGTAGGCGCATCCGGTGAGGCGGGGGCTCTCGGCGATCAGCAGCGAGAAACCCGGCCGTCGTGCGTCGGCCGCGAGATGCCGCAGGAACGCGGCACGCGCCTGGTTCCACGCCCATGGGCCGCCGCCGGAGATCTCCGCGTACAGGTCGCCCAACTCCTGCCGCCGGTCCTCGACCTGACCGCGTGTCAGTGGGTGGATGCGTTCGCCCTGGTACGGCGATGATCCCCGCTCCCGCTTCGGTCGGCCCGGAGCGGGACGGCGCCGCTTGTCCGGTGCGGGCCGTGGCGCGGGAAGATCCGAGGCCGTCGGGGTCGCGGGAGTCGTGGGGAGGAACAGGTGCGCGGTCATGGGGGGGGACCCTGTCCCGGGTACGGACGAAGGCCGCCCCGGTGTCGTCGATCTCCGGGAGCGGCACCGGTGTCGGAGCCGGTGCGCGGCATGCCCTCGGTGTCTCCACCGTACTCCCGGCCGGGCCGGCCGCGGTGGCCCGGCGGCGGCCCACCGCGGGTCGGGCGGCCGGACCGTCGGTCGGCCGGGAGTACGCATGGCCGGGCTCATCCGGCATACCCTTCAGAGGAGGCAGCGACCGCACTGGTGGTGCGTACCCGTCGCCTGTCAGGAGGTTCCTGTGGAGCACGAGCCCTTGCCTTCCGAGGGTCACGCCGAGGTCCGTATCGTGGCCGCGACGCCGGAGGTCGCCCGGCGCGTCGCCGAAATCCTCCGCCGCTGCTTCGCCTCGACCGAGCAGCGCAGCTACCCGGCCGGCCAGGGAGGAGGCACCCGGCTCCATCTCACTCTCGACACCACGCACGTCGTGGAACCCGCACAGTCCTGGCTCGCGGCCAGCACCTCGACAGAGCAGGCACCCACGCACGTCGACGAGGTGTGACCCCGCGAAAGCACGGAGGGCACAGTCGGAAGACTGATGCGCCTGCTTCCGCTCCACCAGGGGTAGCCTGAACGTACCGAGAGCTTTTCTGCAGCGCGTTCGGCGGTGCCGTTCCCGGCGAGTGACGAAACGGGCGGTCGTCTCACGGCTCCCCCGGAACGGGACCGCACGATGGAACCCAGCAAAGCACCGGCCGTGGGCGCGTCCGCCGCCACCACACACACGTACCGCATGCCCCTGCCCCGCCTGACCCTCACCCCGGACGTCAGCCACGGCCCGCTGGACGGGGCCTGGTGGCCGCGCTGTGACGCGCTGGAACTCGAACTTCCCGCGCTCATCGGCTCGTTGGAGCCGGACTCGAGCGCGACGGTACAAGTCATCGTGGACCCCACCGAATGGCCCGGCGCCCCACGCACGGTCATGGCGCCCGGCCGGGTGATCGCCGTGGAGCCGGCCGGGCCCGGAAGCGATGCACATGTCATCACCCTGGACTGCGGCTCCGTGGGGCGATGGGTACTCCTGGTCGTCCCACCCGAGGAGCCTGCCGGAACAGCCGCCCGGCTGCTGGCCGCCGCAGCCGACCCCGGCAACCGACTGACCGCCGCGCGGATGCTGACGCTCGCCGAGACCGGTCGGCTCGGGGGCCCGACGGGGGAGGCGCGATGAGGCACGTCGCCCCTCCGGCGCCCGGGGCCGCGGTGGCCGCGCCCGGGGGCGGCTGGATACGCATCGCCCACGACAACGCCGACGAGCGTGCGCTCGATCGGTGACGTCGCCGGTGCGACGGCAGGTCGCGCGTGGTGTGCGGGTTGGAAGGCCGAGGATGTGGCACCCGGACCGGGAGCGGGCCGAACGCGCGAACCGCGTCCCGTAGGGGCCAATGGTTCGGCAATGAGCCGCAAGCCGCACGAGGCCGGTGCGGCCCGCTCAGCCCGGTTGTCGCCGCCAGACTGTCCGGCGGCAACCGGTGGGGCTGCCGGAGCCGTCTTCCGACGTCGTGACGACATGGCCGACCTGCCGTCATGTCCGCGTAGGGCGTCGAGAGCCCCCATGCGCAGGGCGCGTCACGCCCGGCGGCGCGCGCCGGGGCCCGGCCGGGCGGAGACCTCCCTGGGGGTCAGGGCGGCATGCTCCTCCGCGCACTCGACGACGACGCGGACCGGGGCCCCGCACTCGGCGTGGCGCATGTCCAGGACCGGGCCCGCGGGATCCGGGGCGTAGGTGTCGCCCCACTGGCGCAGTGCGACGAGTACGGGCCACAGGTCCCACCCCTTGCGGGTCAGCCGGTACTCGTTGCGGGAGCGGCTGCCCGGCTCCCGGTAGGCGACGGTCGTCAGGACGCCGGCCGCGGTCAGCTTCCGGAGGCGATCGCTCAGGACCGCCTCCGACAGGCCGATGTGGCGCCGGAAGTCGTCGAACCGGCGTACGCCGTTGACGGCGTCCCGCAAGATCAGCAGCGTCCACTTCTCCCCGACCAGATCCAGCGTGCGCTGGACGGGACAGTTCTCCGTGCCGGCCTCGAGCCACTCCATCCCCCCATGCTAGCGCTGACTTCACCTTTGACAGTCAGGTGTGCGCAGGCTAGCTTCAATCGACGAAGCCAGACGGGGAGGATGCCGAGCCATGGGACGGTCACGCACGTACGAGTGGGAGGACCCCGCGATCACGGCCGCCGCCGTGGGGCGCACCTCCGGCCTGGACTTCCTGCGCGAGATGCAGGCCGGCCGGCTGCCCGGGCCGCCCGTCTCGGCCACCCTCGACTTCGTGCTCGACGAGGTGGACGAGGGCAGGGCGGTGTTCTCGATCACGCCGGGCGAGGAGCACTACAACCCGATCGGCAGCGTGCACGGCGGCGTCTACGCCACCCTGCTCGACTCGGCGGCGGGCTGCGCCGTGCAATCCACCCTCCCGCCGGGCATGGGGTACACCTCGCTCGACCTGACCGTGAAGTTCCTCAAGCGGATCACGGCGGACACGGGCCGGGTCCGCGCCATCGGCACGGTCGTCAGCCGAGGCCGGCAGACCGCGCTCGCCGAGGCCAGGCTGGTCGACGCGGACGACCGCCTGCTGGCGCACGCCACCAGCAGCTGCATGCTGTTCTCGGTGCCCCCGTCCGCGGTCTGAGGGCCGGGCGGCTCAGCCGTTGTACGGGGCGGCGACGTCCAGGACCCAGGTGACGCCGAAGCGGTCGGTGAGCATGCCGTACAGCGGCGCCCACTGCGCGGGCTCCAGCGGACGTACGACGGTGGAGCCCTCGGCGAGCCTGCCCCACAGGGCGCCGATCTCCTCGGTGTCGTCACCGCGCACGGAGACGAAGAACGGGTTCTCGCCCTGGTTCCAGGGCAGTTGCGAGGGGACGTCGTAGGCCATGACGTGAAAGCCGCCCTCGCCGGCCACCTCGCCCCACATCACCCAGTCCGCCTCGCTGTCGTTACGCACGGCGCCCGCGTCCTTGTAGGTGACCGTGACGGTACGGCCGCCGAAGACGGACTGGTAGAAGTCCAGCGCCTCACGTGCGGTGCCCCGGAAGTTCAGGTGGGTGGTGGTCGTGACGGACATGATCTGCTCCTTGCCTCGGTGAGCCGAACGGCTCGTACGCCACCATGGCGGAGGTAGAGGACAGGGTGTGTCCTGTACCGCGGGGAGGATGAATCCCATGCACAAGACGTCCTCCCGGCTGCTCGCACTGCTCTCGCTGCTCCAGACGCACCGCGACCGGTCCGGCGAGGATCTCGCCGAGCGTCTCGACATCACCTCGCGCACCGTGCGCCGTGACATCGACCGCCTGCGCGAACTGGGCTACCTGATCACGACCGTCAAGGGACCGGCCGGCGGCTACCGCCTGGAGGCCGGTACGCGCATGCCGCCCATGCTGTTCGACGACGACCAGGCGGTCGCCCTGGCCGTGGCGCTGCGGTCCGCGGCCACCGGCGGCACCGGCACCGCGGTCGCCGAAGACGCCGTCCGGGCCCTGGCCACGCTCCGCCAGGTCCTGCCACCCCGTCTGCGCCACCGCGTCGACCTGCTGCGCATCACCGCCGTCCCACCGCCGGCGGCCCACGACACCCCTCAGGTCGCCACCCAGGTCCTGGTGGACCTGAGCCGCGCCATCCACGCCCGCGAGGAACTGCGCTTCGACTACACCCCGGGCCCGGGGTGCCTGGGCCCGAACGGCTCCGCCGATGCCCCCCGCCGCGTGCAACCCCACCACCTGGTCACCTGGCGCCATCGCTGGTACCTCGTGGCCTGGGACCTCGACCGCGAGGACTGGCGCACCTTCCGCGTCGACCGCGTGCGGCCCCGCACCCCCACCGGCCCCCGCTTCGCCCCCCGCGAGATCCCCGGCGGCCATGTCTCCGCCTTCCTCACCAGCCGGTTCCGCGGCAACGACGGCACCACCACCGACTGGCCCTGCCAGGGCGAGGTCGTCCTGCACCTCCCGGCCGCCGACGTCGCCCCCTTCGTCCAGGACGGAGTCGTCGAGGAACTCGGCCCCCATCACTGCCGACTCACCCTCGGCTCCTGGTCTTGGGCCGGACTCGCCGCCGCCCTCGGCCGCTTCGACACCGAGATCGAGGTCATCGGCCCACCCCAACTGGCCTCGGCCTTCGGAGATCTCGCCGCCCGCTACGCCCGTGCGGCGAGACCATCGGAAGGCGATCGACACGGCGGCGCCATGCCAAAATGATGATCTGACAGTCACTCACCATGGTTCTCTCCATGGTTCATTCGGCGGGCGGGACGCAAGTCCAGGACGGAGCCAGGCGGTATGACCTCTCCCAAGATCGACACGAGCAAGCCCCACCCGGCCCGGATGTACGACTACTTCCTCGGCGGGAAGGACAACTACGAGGTCGATCAGGAAGCCGCCGAGCAGTTCATCAAGGCGGCCCCGGAGGTGCGGGTGGCCGTCCGGGCCAACCGGGCCTTCATGCGGCGCGCCGTGCGGCACGTCGTCGAGGAAGGCGGCATACGGCAGATCCTCGACATCGGCACCGGCCTGCCGACCGAGCCCAACGTGCACCAGATCGCGCGCGCCGTCGCCCCCGAGACCCGGATCGCCTACGTCGACAACGACCCGATCGTCAGCGCCCATTCACGGACCCTGCTGGACGACGACGACGTCCACACCTCCGTCGTCCTCGCGGACCTGCGCGACCCCCGGGGCATCCTCGACCACCCCGACGTACGCAAGGTCATCGACTTCGACCAGCCGGTGGCGGTGATGCTGGTGGCCATCCTGCACTTCGTCACCGAGGCGGAGGACCCGGACGCGCTCCTCGCCACCCTGCTCGACGCGCTGCCCACGGGGTCGTACCTCATCCTGTCCCACGCGACGGTCGACCTCTTCGACGAGGGCGGGCGCTCGGACGCGGTGAAGATCTACAACAGCGCCACCGCCAGCATGAACCCCCGCAAGCACGCCAGGGTCCTGGAGTTCTTCCGCGACTGGACCCTGGTCGAGCCGGGCCTGGTCCTGGTCCCGGACTGGCGCCCCACCGAGCCCGTCGACCCCGCCCTGCCCCCGATCGGCTTCTACGGCGGTGTGGCCCGCAAGAACGGCTGACCACCCGCACCGCGGAAAAGGCCGGTTCGGCGCCCTCGCGCCGAACCGGCCTTTCCGCGTGAGCCGGTGTCGCGTCAGTCCGTGCCGGACTCCATCGCCGCGCGGTCCAGCAGCGCGTCCTCCTCGGAGACCTCGCCGCGGGAGGCGATGGCCTCGGCGCCGCCCTCGGGGAGGGTGCCGATCAGGCCGGTCGCGGCGGCCTGGGCCGCGCCGAGGGCGGGGGTCGCCGTGGCCCCGAGCAGGCCGAGGCCGACGTACTGCTCCAGCTTGGAGCGCGAGTCGGCGATGTCGAGGTTGCGCATGGTGAGCTGGCCGATCCGGTCGACCGGGCCGAACGCGGAGTCCTCGGTGCGCTCCATGGACAGCTTGTCCGGGTGGTAGCTGAAGGCCGGGCCCGTGGTGTCGAGGATCGAGTAGTCCTCGCCGCGCCGCAGGCGGAGGGTGACCTCGCCGGTGACGGCGGCGCCGACCCAGCGCTGCAGGGACTCGCGGACCATCAGCGCCTGCGGGTCCAGCCAGCGGCCCTCGTACATCAGCCGGCCGAGACGCCGTCCCTCGTTGTGGTACTGGGCGACGGTGTCCTCGTTGTGGATGGCGTTGACGAGGCGCTCGTAGGCGGCGTGCAGCAGGGCCATGCCGGGCGCCTCGTAGATGCCGCGGCTCTTGGCCTCGATGATCCGGTTCTCGATCTGGTCGGACATGCCGAGGCCGTGCCGGCCGCCGATCGCGTTGGCCTCCATCACCAGCTCGACGGCGGAGCCGAACTCCTTGCCGTTGACGGTGACCGGGCGGCCCTGGTCGAAGCCGATCGTCACGTCCTCGGCGGCGATCTCGACCGACGGGTCCCAGAACCGCACGCCCATGATGGGCTCGACGGTCTCGATGCCGGTGTCCAGGTGCTCCAGCGTCTTCGCCTCGTGGGTGGCGCCCCAGATGTTGGCGTCGGTGGAGTACGCCTTCTCGGTGCTGTCCCGGTAGGGCAGCCCGTGGGCGACGAGCCACTCGGACATCTCCTTGCGGCCGCCGAGCTCGGTCACGAAGTCGGCGTCCAGCCAGGGCTTGTAGATCCGCAGGTGCGGGTTGGCGAGCAGGCCGTAACGGTAGAACCGCTCGATGTCGTTGCCCTTGAAGGTCGAGCCGTCGCCCCAGATCTGGACGTCGTCCTCGAGCATCGCCCGGACCAGGAGCGTGCCGGTGACGGCACGGCCGAGCGGCGTGGTGTTGAAGTACGCCCGCCCGCCGGAGCGGATGTGGAACGCACCGCAGGCGAGCGCGGCCAGGCCCTCCTCGACCAGCGCCGCGCGGCAGTCGACCAGGCGCGCGATCTCGGCGCCGTAGGTGTGCGCACGGCCGGGCACCGAGGCGATGTCGGGCTCGTCGTACTGGCCGATGTCAGCGGTGTAGGTGCACGGGACGGCGCCCTTGTCGCGCATCCACGCGACGGCGACCGACGTGTCGAGTCCGCCGGAGAAGGCGATGCCGACGCGCTCGCCGACCGGAAGGGAGGTGAGGACCTTGGACATAGGAAGAGTATGCAGCAGAACGCATGACCATGCAAAGTTGAGCAGGCGGCTGTGATGGGGGTCACATCGAGCCCGGGCGCACGGTTCTTTCGGGGGTGGGTGACGGCCTTCGACACGGGCGTCACGCTCCGGCTTCGCTCGCCTCCTTGAGCAGCCGGCGGGCCTGCCAGGCCTTACGGACGGTGTGTACGCGGATGGCGGTGAACAGCACGACGGCGGCGCCGATGCCGGCCATGGCCCAGCCGCCGTCCCGGGCGACGGAGGCGTAGAAGAGGAAGCCGGCGAAGAAGGCGCCGAAGACGATGAGCAGGGGTTCGCGCACCCAGAACGGGAGGACGCGGAGGACGAGTCCGAGCATGCGGCCAGTTGATCAGGTTCATGCCATTCAACGCCACGGGTTTTCCACGCTTCCCGCACAGATTCATCACGTCCGCCTTCTCCGGACGCCTAGACGCTCTGTTCCGCCCAGATCGTCTTCCCGCCCTTGGTGCCGGGCCGGGTCCCCCAGCGCTCGGTGAGCTGGGCGACCAGGAGCAGGCCCCGGCCGCCCTCGTCGTAGGTGCGGGCGCGGCGCATGTGCGGGGCCGTGCTGCTGGCGTCGGAGACCTCGCAGATGAGGACGCGGTCGAGGATGAGCCGCAGCTGGACCGGGGGTTCGGCGTGCCGGATGGCGTTGGTGACCAGCTCACTGACGATCAGTTCGGTGACGAAGGCCGCGTCGGTCAGCCCCCAGGCCTCCAGCCGGTCGACGACGTTCTTGCGGGTCTCGGCTACGGCGGCGGGGTCGGGCTGCACGTCCCAGATGGCCACCCGGGAGGCGTCGAGCGCCCGGGTGCGGGCCACGAGCAGCGCCACGTCGTCGGCGGGCCGCTGCGGCAGCATCCCGGCGAGGACCGTGTCGCACAGCGCGTCCAGCGAGTCGGCGGGCTCGGCCAGGCTCCGGCACAGCAGGGAGACCCGGTCCTCGGTGTCGTCGGCGCGGGTGCGGGAGTCGATCAGGCCGTCGGTGTAGAGGGCGAGCACACTGCCCTCGGGCAGGTCGAACTCGACCGCCTCGAAGGGGAGTCCGCCCAGGCCCAGCGGGGGGCCGGCCGGCAGGTCGAGCAGTTCGACCACGCCGTCCGGACTCACCAGGGCGGGCAGCGGGTGCCCGGCCCGGGCGAGCGCGCACCGCCGCGAGACCGGGTCGTACACGGCGTAGAGGCAGGTCGCGCCCACGTCCCCGATGGTCTCCCCGTTCCCCGGGACCTCCGCCTCGGTGGCCAGCCGGGCCACCAGGTCGTCGAGGTGCGTGAGGAGTTCGTCGGGCGGCAGATCGATGTCGGCGAGGGTCCGTACGGCCGTCCGCAGCCGTCCCATGGTCGCCGAGGCGTGGATGCCGTGGCCCACGACGTCCCCCACGACCAGCGCCACCCTTGCCCCGGACAGCGGGATCACGTCGAACCAGTCGCCGCCGACCCCGGCCCGGGCGCCGGCCGGCAGATAGCGGGAGGCCACGTCCACCGCGGACTGCTCGGGCAGCCGCTGCGGCAGCAGACTGCGCTGCAGGGTGACCGCCGTGCCGCGGGCGCGGGTGTAGCGCCGGGCGTTGTCGATGCAGACCGCGGCGCGGGCCGCCAGCTCCTCGGCGAGGATCAGGTCGTCCTGCTGGAACGGGTCGGGGTGCCGGTGCCGGGCGAAGACGACGACCCCGAGGGTGGTGCCGCGCGCCGACAGGGGCACGGCCATCACGGAGTGGAAGCCGAAGTCACGGATGCGGGCGGTCCGCACCGGATCGTCGGCGACCCAGTCGGAGATCGCGGACTCGGTCACCTGCCGGCGCACGGCCCGCCCCGAGTGGAGGCTCTCGAACGGCGGGGAGCCCCGCGGGTACTCGTCCACGTCTCCCAGTGCGAGGACCGCCTCGGGCACGCCGGGCAGCACGGACTGGTGGGCGACGCGCCGCAGCAGCAGGGACCCGTCCCTCGCGGGCTCCTCCTGGCCCTCCTCGAACGAGGTCAGCAGGTCCACGCTGAGGAAGTCGGCGAGGTCCGGCACCGCCACGTCCGCCAGCTCCTGCGCCGTCAGGGTCACGTCCAGCGTGCTGCCGATCCGGGTGCTGGCCGCGGCGATCAGCTGCAGACGCTTGCGGGCCCAGTACTGCTCCGTCATGTCGTGCCCGGTGGCGGCCACGCCCAAGACCCGGCCGTCCGGGTCCTCCACCCGGTAGAGGTGGACGGACCAGGCGTGCTCACGGGCCTCGCCGGGGGAACGGGCGTGGTTCTCGACGTACTGCGGCTCTCCCGTCTCCAGGGCCAGCCGCATCCGTTCCTCGACCTCCGCCGCCACCAGGGTGGGGATCACGTCCGTCATCCGCAGCCCGCGCAGCTCCTCCTCGCTCAGTCCCAGGGCACGCTGCGCGGAGCGGCTGGAGTGGCGGTAGCGCAGGTCCTTGTCGTACACCGAGGTCGCGCAGGACGGGGACTGCACCAGCCCCCGCCGCATGAGCGCGTCGTCCTCGGGCCGCAGCCGGGGCCCGGGCACGGCGGAGACCAGAAGCCAGTCAGGGGACCCGCCGTCCGCCGTCCGGTGGTGGGCCAGGACCCTGGTGTCCAGGCGGTGGCCCGCCCGGTGCCGGAGCGCGAGCGTGCCGTGCCAACGGGGCAGTCCGGCGAGCGGCGGAAGGCCGTGCACGGCCGGCTCCTCGACCAGCAGTACGGCCGCCGGCCGGCCCACGACCTCCTCGGCCGGGTACCCGAGGAGCCGCTCGGCACCGTCGTTCCACCCGGTGACGGTGCCGTGCTCGTCAACGGTGACACGCGCGGTGAGTGCCTCCATGGCCGCTCAACTCGCTCTCCTGAGTGACGGATAGTGACGGATGGCGACGGACATCCCGGGTTACGGATATGTCGCACTCCTACCCATTCGTGGCACCGTTCACCATTCACCATTCACCGTTCGCTATTCGCCGTTCACCGTTCAGGCGGCGGCGCAGGCGAGCGCGTTCGCCTCCTCCCTCTCCCCCGTCTCGTCCAGCAGGTCCATGAGGGCCGCGCGCGCCCTGGCCACCCGGGAGCGGACCGTGCCGACCGGGCAGTCGCCGACCTCCGCCGCCTCCGCGTACGGCAGCCCCAGCAGCTGGGTGAGGACGAACGCCTCCCGCCGCTCGTCCGGCAGCGCGGCCAGCAGGTCGAGCAGCACGATCCCTTCGTCGAAGCCGGGCAGCCCGCGCGGCTGCGCCGACTCGACGGCCAGCTGCCAGTCCGGTACGTCGGCCGTGCGGGGCCTGGCGGAGGCGTACCGGTAGCTGTCGGTCACCGCCCGGCGGGCGATGGACAGCAGCCAGGAGCGCGCCGAGGAACGGCCCTCGAACCGGTGCAGGCTGCCGAGCGCCCGCAGGAACGTGTCCTGGGCGAGGTCGTCCACAGCCTGGGGATCGCCGCACAGATGGGCGACGTACCGCTGCACGTCCCGGTGGAGCGCGCGGACGAACCGCTCGACGGCGACCGCGTCACCGGAGCGTGCGGCCAGCGCCCACGCCGTGATCGACTCGTCGGGGCATGGCGTAGGAGCAGAAGTGATCACCTGGGTGTCCTTCTCGGTCGTCCGGATGCCGCGGGGCTCACGGGCCCTGCGGTCCGGATACGGGGAGACGGCCCTACGGCGCCTGCGCGCACGTACGGCCGAAGCCCGGGGCGCACACGGGCGGCCCGGGTCACCGGCTGCCGTCAGACGGCAGCGGTCCCCAGGGGCGGACCCCGAGAAGTGATCGCGTGGACGAGGAGCAGCCGCGGCGTCCGCTCCGAGCGGCGACGGCGCGGCCGGACGCGCGGGCGCTCCGGCGTGGCGGGCAGGGCGAGGAGCAGCCGCAGCGGAGCCGCCAGCCACCCGGCCGCCGCCCGCAGCACACGGAACGCGGCCTTCTCGCCGTGGGCCAGCCACAGCCCGCACAGCAGCGCGGCCAGCAGGTGGGCGGCGAGCATCCCGAACGAGGAGGAGCCCACGCCGAGGGAGTCTCCCGAGCCCATGTGACTCGGGTGGCTCATGTGGCCCATGTCCATGCCGGCCATGGCACCCATGGGGTCGCCGGACCCGGTGCCCGTCGAGCCCGTGCCCGTCGAGCCCATGTCCATGGCGGCCGTACCCGCGCCCCCGCCCACCGACTGCGCGTACTCGAACGCCGTGTGCAGGGCCGTCTGCGCGGCCACGACGACGGTCACGACCGTCACCGGCCCCCGCTCACGGCCCGCCAGGCACCAGCCGGCCGCGCCGGTCAGGGCGGCCCCGGCAGCCAGGGCCCACGCGGGCACATGGACGCCGGACATCAGGACGTGCCCCAGGGCGGCGAGCAGCACGCACACGGCCGCGAACATCGCGGCACGCAGCGTACGAGAACACCACCCGGCGGTCATGGCGCCTCATCCTCGCATCCGTACAGGGGCCGTCACACGGTGGTACGCAAACCCACGGGCTCGCGCTCATCCGCGGCCGGCTCCGGACAGGCCGCCGACACCGGAGAGGAGGGAAATCACGTCCGCGGGGTTCCTCCGGCGGCCCCCCGGCGATCCCTCACTTCACGCCCACCGTCCGCAGCACCGTCAGCACCAGTGCGCGGGCCGCGTCGGTCACCTCCCGTACGGACACCTGCTCCCGGGCGCTGTGCGCGACCGCGATGTCGCCCGGGCCGAACTGCAGCGTCGGGATCCCGGCGCCGGTGTAGTGCCGCAGATCGCTGCCGTACGTCGCCCCGCGCTCCCGGGGCCGGGCCGCGCCGGTCGCGTCGGCGTACGCGTCCGCGACGGTGTCCCGCAGCGGATGCCCGGCCGCAAGGCGCCCGCTCGCGAACTGCCCGCCCGGCCAGGTCACCACCGCCGGGTGGTCCCGCAGCCAGGGGTCCTCGGCCCCCGCCCGCGCCACACACCGCTCCAGCGCCGCCCGTGCCTCGGCCGGGTCCTCCCCGAGCCGCACGCCCAGCCGCCCCTCGGCGACGAGCGCGTCGGGCACGCTGCTCGCCCAGTCGCCGGAGCGCAGGGTGCCGACGGAGAGGGAGTACGGGATCGGGTACTCGGCGAGGAGCGGGTCGGGGTCGCGGTTGCGGTCGGCCTCCAGCCGGGCCAGCGCCCGGTGCAGGGGCAGATAGGCGTCGATCGCGCTCACCCCCGCCTCCCGCGAGCTGGCGTGGGCTGCCTTGCCGGGCACGGTGATCCGGAAGGTCAGCGCGCCCGCGTTGGCGGTGATCACCGTCCCGGCGGTCGGCTCGGCGATCACGCACGCGTCACCGCCGTACCCCCGTCGCAGGGTGCCGAAGGCGCCGATCCCGCCGTCCTCCTCCCCGATGACGAAGTGCACGGCGACCCGCCCGCGCAGCCGCACCCCGGCCGCCCGGATCGCCGCCAGCGCGGCCAGGTGCGCCACCAGCCCGGCCTTCATGTCGCAGGCCCCGCGCCCGTGCACGAGGTCACCGGTCACCCGCGGTACGAACGGATCCCCGGCCCAGGCGGCCGGGTCCCCGGGCGGTACGACGTCCACATGCCCCTGGAGGATCAGCGTCGGCCCGTCACCGCCGTCGGCCGTGTGCCCCACCAGCCCCCACGCCTCCTCGCGCGGCACCTCCATGCCGGGGAAGTCCGGGTGCGCGAGCAGCACGGGCAGATCCATGGACCACAGGTCGACGTCCAGCCCGAGCCGCTCGAGCCGCCCGGCGAGGAGGTGCTGCGCCTCGGACTCGGCGGCGCTCCCGGTGACGCTCGGTACGGCGATCAGCTCCAGCAGCGTCCGTACGGCGTCCGTCTCGTCGACCGCCGCCAGCGCGGCCGTCTCCTGGTCACTCAGCACCCGTCGGTTCCCCTCGGTCGTCCCTGCTCCGACGAGGTGAGCGTCGTACGCCGGACGCCCCCGTCACAACCCCCCGCCGACCGTGAACCCGATCACCGAGCCGCCGCCCGCCCGCTGGTGGGCGAAGGGCGCGCCGCCGTGGGCGAGGGCGACCTCCCGCACGATCGACAGGCCGAGGCCGGAGCCCGGCAGGGAGCGGGCGTCGGCGGCGCGGTAGAAGCGGTCGAAGACCCGGGTGAGGTCGGCCTCGGCGACACCGGGGCCACGGTCGAGGACCTCGACGCGGACGGTGCCCGGCCGGGTGGGCCCGGTGACGGCGATCTCGACGGGCGCCCTGCCCGCGCGGTCGAACTTGGTCGCGTTCTCGACGAGGTTGGACACCGCCCGCTGGAGCATGCCGGGCCGCCCGTCGGTCGTGGTGTCGCCGCTCGCCCGGACCAGGATCTCCCGCCCGGTGCGGCGCCGGGCGACCCCCGCGACCTCCTCGGCGATGTCGGCGAGGTCCAGCTTCTGCGGGGGCTCGGTGTCGGACTGGCCGGCCGCGAGGTCGACGAGTTCGTTGACCAGGTCGGTCAGCTCGCGGGCCTCCTGGGTCAGGTCCGCGACCAGTTCCTCCCGCATCGACGGCGGCAGCTCGTCGATCCTGCGCAGCAGCGAGATGTTCGTCCGCAACGACGTCAGCGGGGTGCGCAGCTCGTGCCCCGCGTCCTGCACCAGCCGCCGCTGGTCCTCCTCCGACTGGGCGAGCCGGCCCAGCATGCGGTCGAAGGCACGGCCGAGCCGGCCCACCTCGTCGTGTCCGGTGACCGGCACCTGCACACCGAGGCGGCGGGTGCGGGCGACGTCCTCGGCGGCGGTGGTCAGGATGACGAGCCGGTGGGTGATGCGCCGTGCCAGCCACCAGCCGAACAGGCCGGCGGCCAGCACGACGGCGGTCATCAGGATCAGCGTGCGCTGCTGGAGCGCCCGCAGCAGGTCCTCGGTGTCGCTGAACTCCTGCGCGACCTGCACCGCGCCCCGCCCGCCGCCGAGCGCGACGGTCGCCACCCGGTAGACGTCGCTGCCGACGTCCACGTCCTTGTGCTCGGCCATCCGCCCGGCCGCCGCGGCCCCCGCGACGTCCCGGTCCGCGGCCACCACCGGCAGCCGGGGGCTCCCGCTGTCCGCGACCGTGCCGTCGGCGCCCAGCACCTGCACGTTCGTCCGCGCGGGCCGCACGATGTCGTGGCCCGGCGCCGCCGAGAAGAAGTCCTCCGGCGCCATCCTGTGCCCGCGCACCTCGTCCCGCAGATCCTGCACGACCTCGTCGAACACCGACTCCTGGTCGACCCGCACCAGCCGCGCGGCCGCCGAGTACGACAGCACACCCACCAGCACGGTCACGGCAGCGGTCACCGCCGCGAAGGACACCGCGAACGTGGTCCGCAGCGACACCAGCTTGGGCCGCGGCCGAGCCAGCAGCCGGCGCAGCCCGCCCACTCAGTCCTCCCGCAGCACGTAACCCACCCCGCGCACGGTGTGGATCAGTTGCGAGGCGCCCGGTTGGTCCAGCTTGCGGCGCAGGTAGCCGACGTAGACGGCGAGGTTCTTGGAGCCGGGGCCGAAGTCGTAGCCCCAGATGCGGTCGTAGATCGTCGAGTGGTCGAGGACGATCCCGGCGTTGCGCACCAGCAGTTCCAGCAGCTCGAACTCGGTGCGGGTCAGCTCCAGCTCCCGCTCGCCCCGCCAGGCCCGCCGCGCCTGCGGGTCCATCCGCAGTCCGGCCGCCTTCACATGCCGCTCGGGCGTCTGCTTCGGGGCGGCGGCCGCCTCGGGTGCGGCGGGGACGCTGCCCGGGTTGGTGCGGCGCAGCAGCGCCCGCAGCCGGGCGAAGACCTCCTCGACGTCGAACGGCTTGACGACGTAGTCGTCCGCGCCCGCGTCCAGGCCGGCGATCCGGTCGGCGGTCTCCACCAGCGCGGTCAGCATCAGGATCGGCGTACGGTCGCCCTCGGCGCGCAGCACCCGGCAGACCTGGAGGCCGTCGATCCCGGGCATCATCACGTCGAGGACGAGCACGTCCGGCGGCGACTTGTGGGCGTGCGCCAGCGCCTCGACCCCGTCGGCGACCGCGGTGACCTGGTAGCCCTCCAGGGCCAGGGCGCGTTCCAGGGCGTGACGGATGGCGCGGTCGTCTTCGGCGAGCAGCAGGGTGGGAGGCACCGGTCCAGTCTGCCAAGGCCTCCGGCGGTTCGGCCGTGAGGAAGGTCTTACGATCGCCCTTCTTACTCGGCTCTCACCGTCCGGCGGGCGTGCCTGGGGGCTGCCGCCCCCAGACAGGCTGAAACACACCGGCCGGCGCTCGAAACTCACCTGCTGGAGATCGCCGCCAGCTGCTCGGCGAACGGCACGACCTCGAAGGCGTCCTTCGCCGGCTTCGCCGGACAGGCCGTCGACAGTCCGCCCATCAGCGTCGCCAGCTCCCCCGCCGCCCGTTCGATCCGCTCGGGCAGGCCCTCCGCGCCCCAGTCCTCCGAGGCCGCGTAGACGGCGGTCGGGACGACGACGGCCCGCAGGTGGGCGAAGAGCGGCCGCAGGGCGTGCTCCAGGACCAGCGAGTGCCGGGCGGAACCGCCGGTCGCGGCGATCAGCACGGGCTTGCCGGTCAGCGCGTCCTGGTCCAGGACGTCGAAGAACGACTTGAACAGTCCGCTGTAGGAGGCGGAGAACACCGGGGTGACGACGATCAGTCCGTCGGCTGCGGCGACCGCGTCGAGCGCGTCCGCCAGCTTCCGCCCGGGGAACCCGTTCGTGAAGTTGTGCGCGATCTCGACGGCGAGGTCGCGCAGCTCCACGACCTGGACGTCGACGGAGGCCTGCCCCGCCACCGCCCCGGCCAGCCGGTCGGCCAGCAGCCGGGTCGACGACGGGACGCTCAGCCCCGCCGAGACGACGACGAGCTTCATGCGACGGCCTCCTTCTTCTGCGCGTCGGCGAGCAGGGACGCGTGGGTCGGCGCCTCGGGCACGTCCGCCGGACGCCCCTTCGCGAACTCCTCGCGCAGCACCGGCACGACCTCCTCGCCCAGCATGTCGATCTGTTCCAGGACTGTCTTCAGCGGCAGCCCCGCGTGGTCCACGAGGAACAGCTGGCGCTGGTAGTCGCCGGCGTACTCGCGGAAGGTCAGGGTCTTCTCGATGACCTGCTCGGGTGTGCCGACGGTCAGCGGGGTCTGGTCGGTGAAGTCCTCCAGGGACGGCCCGTGCCCGTAGACCGGCGCGTTGTCGAAGTACGGCCGGAACTCGCGCACCGCGTCCTGCGAGTTCTTCCGCATGAACACCTGCCCGCCGAGCCCGACGATCGCCTGCTCCGGGGTGCCGTGCCCGTAGTGGGCGTAGCGGGCCCGGTACAGCTCGACCATCCGCTTGGTGTGGTCGGCCGGCCAGAAGATGTTGTTGTGGAAGAAGCCGTCGCCGAAGTAGGCGGCCAGCTCGGCTATCTCCGGGGACCGGATGGAGCCGTGCCAGACGAAGGGCGGTACGCCGTCCAGCGGCCGCGGCGTGGAGGTGAACCCCTGAAGGGCGGTCCGGAACTTTCCCTCCCAGTCGACGACGTCCTCCCGCCACAGGCGGTGGAGCAGGGCGTAGTTCTCGATGGCGAGGTTGATGCCCTCCCGGATGTCCTGCCCGAACCAGGGATACACCGGGCCGGTGTTGCCACGGCCCATCATCAGGTCCACCCGCCCGTCGGCCAGGTGCTGGAGCATCGCGAAGTCCTCGGCGATCTTCACCGGGTCGTTCGTGGTGATGAGGGTGGTGGAGGTGGAGAGGATCAGCTTCTCCGTCCGCGCGGCTATCCAGCCGAGCATGGTGGTCGGGGACGACGGCACGAACGGCGGGTTGTGGTGCTCACCGGTCGCGAAGACGTCCAGGCCGACCTCCTCGGCCTTCAGCGCGATCGCGACCATGGCCTTGATCCGCTCGCGCTCGGTCGGCGTACGGCCCGTCGTCGGGTCCGGCGTGACATCGCCCACCGTGAAGATCCCGAACTGCATGGTCGCTCACCCTCCAGGTTGTTGACGGTTCAACTATACCCGGAGAACGGCGACCCGCACTCACCTATTCCCAGCGACCGGCACTCACCTATTCCCAGCCCGGATCCCGGCCCGCCAGCGCCCGCAGCCGCTCGAACGCCGACGCCTGCGCCGCGGCCGGCACCGGCCCGCGGGCCGACCGCGCCATGGCCCTCGTCCAGCGCGCCCGCGCCGACCGCACGGTCCGTCGCGTGGACGACTTCGCCGACGCGGCCGGACTCTCCGTACGGGCACTGCAACGGCTCTTCTCGGCCTACGTCGGCGTCAGCCCCTGGGGGTCCCCCCTCTGGGGGAGGGTGATCCTCCGCTACCGCATCCACGAGGCCCTGGAAGCCGCCGCCACCCGGGACGACCTCGACTGGGCCGCCCTGGCCGCCGACCTCGGCCACGCCGACCAGGCCCATCTGGCCCGGGACTTCACCGCGACCGTGGGAGTGCCACCGTCCGCGTACGCCCAGGCCGCCTCCGGCTAGGACGTGAGGGGCAGCGCGTCCATGTACGCGTTGGACGGCTTGCGCACCTTCGTCACGCTCCGCGCGTCCAGCGCCACCACCGCCGACGACGTGCCCAGCGTGCCGGCCGCGTGCCAGGTCCCGGTGACCGTCACCCAGGTGTCCGCCTTCGGCACGGCGCCCCCGTACACCCGTACCTTCAGCGTCGTGGCGTCCGCCGCGCAGCAGCTGATCAGGATGCGTGTCAGATACCAGCCGTCCCCGCCGGCCGGCGAGGCGAACCCCGTCAGCCGCACCGCACGTCCCTTGATGGCCCGGCTGCGGTCCTGCTGCACCCGCTGGGTGAAGTCGGTCAGCGTGATCGGCAGCGGCGAGGTCGTGGGCAGCGGGTCGAAGCCGTCGTCCCGCACCGCGACGGCCTTCACCGGCTCCCGGGAGGCCGTGTACGAACCGAGGGCGGGCGGCGCGTAGAACAGCAGGCTCAGCACGGGCAGGAACAGCAGCCAGGCGACGCGCGGAACACCGGAGTGGTCGTGCCCGTGCCCCTCGTCGGGGTCATGCCGTTCCCTCTCCGCGCCATGCCGTTCCTTCGAGAGGGAGGCCAGGGCCTCCACCACCCCCAGCCCGACCAGCACCACCCCGGAGACGACCAGCAGCGGCCGCATCCCCGGCTTCACAAACCGCAGGTACTCGTCCGTGAGCAGCGAGGTGTGCAACAACCCCAGCCCGGCGAGCACGAGCAGCGCCACCTGCGCGAACCGCTTCACAGCAGCACCCCTCCCACGACCGCGCTGCACACCACCGCGACCACCACCGTCGCCGAGGAGAAGCGGACCGCGAAGGCCCGCCCGAACGTCCCCGCCTGCAACGCGATCAGCTTCAGATCGACCATCGGCCCCACCACCATGAACGCCAGCCGGGCGACCGGCGAGAACCCGGTCAGCGAGGCCGCCACGAACGCGTCCGCCTCGCTGCACACCGCCAGCAGGATCGCCAGCGCCGCCAGGAACAGCACCGACAGCCACGGCGAACCGGAGAACGCCTCGAGGACCGAGCGCGGCACCGCCACATTGAACGTTGCCGCCGCCATCGCCCCCACCACCAGGAAACCCCCCGCGTGCAGGAAGTCGTGCTGGAAGCCGCGCCGGAACTCCGTCCAGCGGCTGGCCCCCGGCCGGTGCCCGGTGTGCCGTACGACGGGCCGCAGCCACTCCTCCCGGCCCAGCCAGAGCCACAGCCAGCCCATCGTCGCCGCCGTCACCAGCGAGGCCAGCAGCCGGGCCAGCACCATCTCGGGGCTGCCCGGGAACGCGACGGCCGTCGCCGTCAGCACCACCGGGTTCACGGCGGGCGCCGACAGCAGGAAGGCGAACGCGGCCGCGGGCGTGACCCCCCGCCCGATCAGACTGTTCGCCACCGGCACCGACGCGCACTCGCACCCCGGCAGCACCACCCCCGCCACCCCCGCGACCGGCACCGCCAGCGCCGCACGCTTCGGCAGCAGCCGCCCGAACACACTCGCCGGCACGAACGCGTTGATCGCTCCCGACAGCGCCGTACCCAACAGCAGGAACGGCAGCGCCTGCACGGTCACCGCCAGACACACCGTCCGCCACGCCTGCACGGCCGGCTCCTCCAGCGACCGCCCGACGAGCACCAGCAGCGCCCCCGGCAGCACCGCCGCGCCCAGCAGCAACAGCGGCCACTGGCGCGGCAGTCGACGCGCCGCGGCCGCCGCCTGCACCCCGTCCACCGGTGTGTCGGTGTCCCGTATGCCGGTGTCTCGTATGCCCGTGCCCCGTATATCCGTGCCCCGTATGTCGGTGTCCCGCATGTCCCCTCTAGACCCGGCCTTCCCGCAACCGCGCGATCCGCTCCCCGTGGAACTCCACCGTCCGCCTCATGTGCCGCACGATCACGGCGAGTTCGGCGTCCGCCAGATCCTCGAACAGGGGCGAGCGGTCCCCGCCCAGCCGCTCCCACATCCGCCCGAACTCGGCGATCCGCTCCGGCACCGGCGCCACCAGCACCCGCCGCCGGTCGCCCGTGTCCCGCTCCCGGACGACGTACCCCGCCTTCTCCAGCCGGTCCACCAGCCGCGTCGCCGACCCGGTGGTCAGCCCCGTCAGCTCGGCCACCCGGCCCGCCGTCACCGGCTCCCGCTCCAGCGTCAGCAGGTTCAGACACTGCAGGTCCGTGGGATGCAGCCCGAGCCGGTCGGCCAGCGCCTGGTTGAACAGGGCGTACGACGCCACGTACCGGCGGGAGACGGTGGACAGTTCGTCCAGCAGCCTCGACCGCACGTTCCCGGACATCGCCCAACCCCTTCGTCAGCGCCGTGTGCCGAGATCGTACTCAGGGACCTCACTGACCTCAGAAGTAGTACGCGTCCCCGGTGTCCAGCACCAGCACCTGCTGTTGGTCATTGGCCCGGTTGCGGTCCACCGAACCGCCCGCCCACACCGTGTCGATCGCCACCGTCGCCTCCGTCGGCCGCCCCCGCAGCCGCACCCCCACCTCGATGCGCTCCCCCAGCCCGTCCGCCGCCAGCGCACCCGTCCGGCACACCACCGACCGCTCCCCCGTCCGCGCACACCTCTCGGGCAGCCGCTGCTCCCCCGCCGCGAGCGGCACCGACCAGCGCAGCCGTACGGTCGCGTCGGCGACGTCCGCCGGACCGTGGTTGCGCGGGGTCAGCCGTACGTCGATCCGCCCGCCGTGCATGACGGCGGAGCCGTGGTAGGAGAGATCGGCCTCGGCCGTGTCCCCCGCCACCGCGGGCGAGCCCACCGCCAGCATCCCCATGGCCCCCCACACCGCGAGCCCCCGCATCCTGCGCATGCCACCACTCCTCGTCCGGGTCGTCTCCTACCCGGCCATGTATCCCCCGCGGAACGGACGGCGAGGCGCCCTCCAACAGGTGACAGGGCAGCGCGTGTGAAGCTGGCGGCATGTCGATCCTCCGCTCCGCAGCCCTCTTCGTCCTCGCCGCGCTCCTCGAGATCGGCGGCGCCTGGCTGGTCTGGCAGGGCGTGCGCGAGCACCGCGGCTGGCTCTGGGCCGGCGGCGGAGTCCTCGCGCTCGGCGCGTACGGGTTCGTCGCCACCTTCCAGCCCGACGCCCACTTCGGCCGTGTCCTGGCCGCGTACGGCGGGATCTTCGTCGCCGGTTCGCTCCTGTGGGGCGCGGTCGCCGACGGCTACCGGCCCGACCGCTGGGACCTGGCGGGCGCGCTGATCTGCCTCGCGGGCATGGCCGTGATCATGTGGGCACCGCGAGGCGGGTGAGCTGTAGCGGCTATGCCTGCTATGGCGTCTCGTCGGGCGCCAGCCCCAGCTGCTGCAGGAACTCCATCTCGTCGAAGTACAGCCGGTAGTCCACGATCCGGCCGTCCTCGTCGATGGTCGCGAAGTCCACCCCGCGGAGCCTGACCTCCTTGTTCGTCGCCGGCAGTGACTCCCCGGTGGGCAGCTGGATCGGCCCGGTGTTACGGCCGCCGAAGAACCCCTCGTCGATGGCCGTGTTGCCGATCTCGTACGCGTGCAGCGACTCGTAGCGGCCCTCGGGAACCGCGTCCGTCAGCTGCCGCCAGTACTCGACGATGCTGTCCCGGCCGCGCAGCTCCCCGCCGTCGGGGGTGACGGCGACGGCGTCATCCGCGAACAGCTCACCGATGACCTTGAGGTCCGCCCTCGTGGTCAGCGCCTCGGTGAGCCGGTCCATGACCTCTCGTGCCTGCCCCATGGTCCACCTCCCGGACAGAGGATCACCCACCTCGATTTTCGCACCTATCCTGGCCGGACACCCTTTCGACGCCGACCGTCCCGCCCGAGGAGCAGTCCATGGCCACCGCCGCACCGTCCGCCGCCTCCCGCATCGCCGTCGTGACCGGTGCGAGCAGCGGAATCGGCGCCGCCACGGCCCGGCAGCTCGCCACCGCGGGCTACCGCGTCGTCCTCACCGCCCGCCGCAAGGACCGCATCGAGGCGCTGGCCGAGGAGATCGTCGCGGCGGGCGGCTCGGCGACGGCGTACCAGCTGGACGTCACGGACCGCGCGGCCGTCGACGAGTTCGCCACCGCCTTCAAGGCGATCGGCGTGCTCGTGAACAACGCGGGCGGCGCCCTCGGCGCCGACCCGGTGGCCACCGGCGACCCGGCCGACTGGCGCACGATGTACGAGACGAACGTCCTCGGCACCCTGCACGTCACCCAGGCCCTGCTGCCCAAGCTGGAGGCGAGCGGCGACGGCACGGTCGTGGTGGTCTCCTCCACCGCCGGCCACGGCACGTACGAGGGCGGCGGCGGCTATGTCGCCGCCAAGCACGGCGCCCATGTCCTCGCCGAGACGCTCCGCCTGGAGATCGTCGGCAAGCCCGTCCGCGTGATCGAGATCGCCCCCGGCATGGTCAGGACCGACGAGTTCGCGCTCACCCGCTTCGGCGGCGACGCCGACAAGGCCGCGAAGGTCTACGAGGGCGTCGCCGAACCCCTCACCGCCGACGACGTGGCCGACACGATCACCTGGGCGGTGACCCGCCCCAGCCACGTCAACGTCGACCTCCTGGTCCTGCGCCCCCGCGCGCAGGCCTCGAACACGAAGGTGCACAGGGAGCTCTGATGACCTCCAAGGACCCGCACGACGAACGCCAGATGTGGTGGTGGCTCGGCTACTTCCTGTTCGGCATCCACATCGTGGCGTTCGTGATGATCTACGCGGTGCGGCACGCGAAGTGACCGGTCAGGGTGCCGTGCACCCCGGGTCGTCGACGATCACGGCGTTGGCCGGGATGATGACGACGTCGTCCTCGTCCTCGACCTGCACGGACTTCGTCGTGGCGTAACCGCGTTTGCCCTTCCCCACGCACTTGGTGGCCAGGTTCCCGAACCCGTCGGGGAAGTTGTAGACCTCGGCGGGGCTGTCCTCCCCCGCACCTTTGGCCACCGGGGCGTCGGCCTTGCCCCGCTCGTCGTAGTGCTCCCGCGAGCATCCGCCCAGTGCGAGGACGAGCAGGGCCACCAGGCCGGCGGCGCTCACCCGCCGCATGTCTTGTCCTCGACGATCTGCACATTGGACGGCCCGGTCGCGTTGGTGGTCACATACGCCCGGAACCCGTGCCCCACGCACTTGGTGGCGAGGTTCCCGAACCCGTCGGGCATGTTGAACACCTCGGCCGGGGTGTCGTCCCCCGTCTTCCCCGACACCGGGGCGTCTCCCTTGCCCCGCTCGTCGTCGTACTCCTGCGAACACCCGGCGAGCAGACTGCCCACGACGAGCACGACCCCCGCCGTCCACACCGACGCACGTATCCGCTTCATCAGACACCCCCGTGTCAACAGGCCGATTCGGCTCACCTCAAGACAGCGCACCGCCCCACCGCGGTTCCGCGACGGCCGCATAAGGTCACGACGTGGACCGACACATACCGTTCGACAAGCTGCACAACTTCCGCGACCTGGGCGGCTACCGGACCCGCGACGGCCGCCGTGTCCGCCCCGGCCGGCTGTACCGCGCGGACTCCCTGGGCAAGCTGACCAAGGACACGGACGACTGGACGCGCTTCCTGGCCCTGGGCGTGGGCACGGTGATCGACCTCCGCCATCCCTGGGAAGCCGAGGGGAGAGGCCGTGTCCCGGCGGACGCCTCGTTCACGTACCACAACCTGAGCATCGAACACCGCCCCTACAACCAGGCGGCCCTGACGCCCGACGTCGACCCGGGCCCGTACCTCGCGGAACGCTTCATGGAGGTGGCGGAGGACGGCACGAAGGAGATCCGGGCGGCCCTGGAACTGGTCGCGGAAGCGTCGGAAGAACGGGCCCTGGTCTTCCACTGCGCCTCCGGCAAGGACCGCACCGGCGAACTGGCGGCCCTGATCCTGGCCCTCCTCGACGTCCCCGACGAGACGATCATCGAGGACTTCAGCCTGACGGAACTCGCGACACCGGCCCTGCTGGCCGACTGGCGCGCCCGCAACGAGGGCCGCTCCCCCACCTGGCCGGGCTTCGCCCGAGCCCCCGAGTCGGTGATGCGTCTGTTCCTCTCCTCCCTGCGCGCCCGCTACGGCTCGGTGGAGGGTTACGTGACACAGGCCCTGGACCTGAACGCGCGGTCCCTCTCCACAACCCTGCGCACCCGCCTCCTGGAACCGACCCCCACCACCTGGCCGGACCTCACCTACCGCAGGGCCACGCCCCAGGACGCCCCCCTCCTGGTCCGCCTCCGCGACACGGCGGCGCTCTGGCAACTGGCCCGAGGCATCGACCAGTGGCGACCGGGCGAGAAGGACGAGACCCACTTCCGCGACCGCATGCGCGAGGGCGAAGTCTGGCTGGCCCACACGAACGGCTCGGTGACCGGCGCCTACGAGCTCTGGTGGACCGACCCCGCCGCCTGGGGCCCCCGCCCACCCGACGCCGGCTACATCCACCGCCTGATGACAACCCCCCACACGGCACCCCCGGGCACGGGCCGCGAACTCCTCACCCACGCCGAGTCCCGCATAGCCACCGAGGGCCTTCCCTACGCCCGCCTGGACTGCCTCTCCTCCAACCCCCGCCTCCGCGCCTACTACGAGTCCGCCGGCTACCGGGTCGTAGGCGAACAGCGCGCGAAGGACGGCGGCTCGGGCAGCCCGTACGCGGTGACACTGCTGGAGAAACGGCTGGTGTGACCGCAGGGGGAGGGCCCTGGCCCTCCCCCTGCCGGCTCAGCCCTTCACGCAGACGACCTGCTTCAGCTTCGCCACGACCTCCACGAGGTCCCGCTGCTGGTCGATGACCCGCTCGATCGGCTTGTAGGCGCCCGGGATCTCGTCCACGACGCCGGAGTCCTTACGGCACTCCACGCCCCGTGTCTGCTCCTCCAGGTCCTTCGTCGAGAAGCGCCGCTTGGCCGCGTTGCGGCTCATGCGCCGGCCGGCGCCGTGCGACGCCGAGTTGAAGGCCTTCTCGTTGCCGAGGCCCTTCACGATGTACGAACCCGTGCCCATGGAGCCCGGGATGATCCCGTACTCGCCGGAACCGGCCCGGATCGCGCCCTTACGGGTCACGAGCAGGTCCATCCCGTCGTAGCGCTCCTCGGCGACGTAGTTGTGGTGAGCGCTGATCTCCGGCTCGAAGGTCGGCTTCGCCTTCCGGAACTCCTTGCGGATCACGTCCTTCAGGAGCGCCATCATGACCGTGCGGTTGTACTTCGCGTACTCCTGCGCCCAGAACAGGTCGTTGCGGTACGCCGCCATCTGCGGGGTCTCCGCGATGAAGACGGCGAGGTCGCGGTCGACCAGACCCTGGTTGTGCGGGAGCTTCTGGGCCACGCCGATGTGGAACTCGGCGAGTTCCTTGCCGATGTTGCGGGAACCGGAGTGCAGCATCAGCCAGACGGAACCGGTCGTATCCGTGCAGACCTCGACAAAGTGGTTGCCGGATCCGAGCGTTCCCATCTGCTTGGTGGCACGTTCCTGACGGAACTTCACCGCATCGGCGACGCCCCCGAACCGCCCCCAGAAGTCGTCCCAGCCCGCGGCGGCGAAGCCGTGCAGCCGCCCCGGGTCCACCGGGTCGTCATGCATCCCCCGCCCCACCGGAATGGCCTGCTCGATCTTCGACCGCAGCCGCGACAGATCCCCGGGCAGGTCGTTCGCCGTCAGGGACGTCCTGACGGCGGACATCCCGCAGCCGATGTCGACGCCGACCGCGGCCGGGCACACCGCACCCTGCATCGCGATGACCGAACCGACCGTCGCGCCCTTCCCGAAGTGGACGTCCGGCATGACCGCCAGACCCTTGATCCACGGCAGGGTGGCGACATTGCGCAGCTGCTGCAGCGCGACGTCCTCCACCGTCGCCGGGTCGGTCCACATCCGGATCGGTACCTTCGCGCCCGGCATTTCCACGTACGACATATCGTCCCCAACCCCCCGGAATCACAAAAGAAGTCTCAAGTCGCAAAACCGGCGCCAAGGTCGACGAAAAAGGACAACGGACCGGCGTCCACGGTGTTGCGTGCGATACACATTGTCTGCCGGTGCCGCCCCCGCCCGGCAAGCGATTAACCAGCGGGGACACTGGACCACGATCATCACGCGACCGTCGAGAGGAGCCGACCGTGCAGCGGAAGGCCTATGTATCCGGCGTCGCCGCCCTCCTCGCGGCGCTGCTGGTCGGCTGCACCGGCGGCTCGGACAACGGCGGTTCGACGGACGACTCCAACCCCGGCGAGGCCGGCACGGCTTCGGCCACCGCGCAGCCCGGCAAGTACACCACCCTCCCCGAGGCCTGCAGCGCCGTCGGACGGTCCACGCTCGACTCCCTGCTGCCCGGCATCAAGGAACTCGCCGACGAACAGCAGCGCGAGACCGCCTACGCGGGCGAGGCGACGCTGACGTACGACACGGACCGCAAGGTGGGCTGCCGTTGGAAGGCGCAGTCGACGGACTCCACCGACCGCCTCTCCGTCGACTTCGAACGTGTCGTCTCCTACGACAACTCCGTCAGCGACGACAACGAGGCCGAGGAGTTGTTCGCCAAGAAGGTCGCCGCGGCCGACCTCCCGGAGCCCACACCCTCCGACACCGCCACGGAGACCCCTGCTTCCAGCGCGAGCCCCTCGACCTCCTCGACCCCGTCCGGCTCCGCGACCCCGTCCAGCTCCGCGACCCCTTCCGGCTCCGCGACCTCTTCCGGCTCCGCCTCGGCCGGCTCCTCCGCCTCCGCCACCCCCACCGGCCTCCAGCCCCGCCTCCTGGACGACCTCGGCGACGAGGCGTTCGTCGACGACGCGCTCAGCAGTTCGGGGTCGACGGTGAAACAGCGCACCGTGACTGTGGCGTTCCGCACGTCCAACGTCATCGTGACCATCGAGTACGAGGAGCAGCCGGCCACCGTCGGAACGGTCCCGGACAGCGAGGAAATGCAGGACAAGGCCCGGAAACTGGCCTCTCGGCTGGCCGACTCCCTGGCGGGATAACGGCCTTCGTCGTGCGCCCGGGGCAGGTCCGCAAAGCCGGTGAAGCGGAACCGCACAGCTGTCTCACCGCGTACCGTGGCCCCTCGGACCCGATCCGACCGCAGGAACCACGAGCGTCATGAGTGAAGGAACCATGCAGCGACGAGCCCAGCGAGACGACCAGTTTGCCCAGCGCGCCCCCCGTACGGGAGGCCTGAACCGTGTCCTGGCCGCCGCACTCGCGGTGCCGGTGATGGTGTTCGCCGCGGCCTGCTCCTCGGACTCCGGCTCGGACTCGGGCTCCGCCACCACGGACAACGCGCAGGGCACCGGCGGCTCCGGCAAGGTCGCCGCCAGCTCCTCCCCCACCGTCCAGGCGGCCGCGTACGCGACGCTGCCCGGCGCCTGCAAGGTGCTGTCGAAGAAGACGCTGACCGAACTGGTCCCGAAGGGGACGTCCTCGGGCAAGGAGGGCGCCTCCAGCGATGTTGCCGCCCGCACCAGCTGCTCCTGGTCCAGCCTCGACAACAACGGGGTAAAGGGCTCCCAGTTCCGCTGGCTCAACGTCTCCCTGCTGCGCTTCGAGTCGGACACGGCGAGCGGTGACGCCGAGACACAGGCGGAGACGTACTACGCGAAGCAGGTCAAAGCCGCCCAGAGCGTGGCGGACGCGAAGAACACCAAGACGGAGACGGTCACCGGGACGGGCGACCAGGCGACGGTGGTGCGCTACGACCTGAAGAAGAAGGAAGGCGCCTTCAAGCAGCAGACGATCGTCGCCCGCGTCGAGAACGTGATCGTGACCCTCGACTACAACGGCGCCGGCCTGGCCGGCGAGAAGACCCCGAGCGCCGACACCCTGACGACGGCGGCGAAGAAGGCGGCCAAGGAGGTCGTGGCCGCGGTGCAGTCCGCCAACGGCGAAGGCGGCAGCGGCAGTTCGGGCACGACGACGAGCCCGTCCCCCACCAAGTCGGCCTCGAAGTCCGCCTCCGCGACCCCGAAGGCGACGGCCTCCAAGACCCCCTCGAAGACGGCGACCACGTCGGCTTCGAAGTCCACTTCCTCGAAGAGCTGACGATCCGGCAACACGTGCGCCGCACACATGTGCCACCCTGTTGCGCGCAACAACACGCAAGGGGAGGGAAGTAGGTGGCCGCGCCAATCCAGCTGACTCGGATGCACCGCGTTCTCATAGGCGTGGTCGTGACCGGCGCCGTGATCATCGCCGGCATCGGCTTCGCCGGCTCGTACGCGGCCGTGCGCGAGTTGGCCCTGAAAAAAGGATTCGGGAACTTCTCCTACGTGTTCCCGATCGGCATCGACGCGGGCATCTGCGTCCTGCTGGCCCTGGATCTGCTCCTGACCTGGATCCGCATCCCGTTCCCGCTGCTCCGCCAGACGGCCTGGCTGCTGACGGCGGCCACCATCGCCTTCAACGGCGCGGCCGCCTGGCCGGACCCGCTGGGCACGGGCATGCACGCGGTGATCCCGGTCCTGTTCGTGGTCGCCGTCGAGGCGGCCCGCCACGCCATCGGCCGCATAGCGGACATCACGGCCGACAAGCACATGGAGGGCGTCCGCATCACGCGCTGGCTGCTCTCCCCCGTCCCCACCTTCCTCCTCTGGCGCCGTATGAAGCTGTGGGAGCTCCGCTCCTACGACCAGGTGATCAAGCTGGAGCAGGAACGTCTCGTCTACCAGGCGAGGCTCCGCTCCCGCTTCGGCCGCGCCTGGCGCCGCAAGGCCCCGGTCGAGTCCCTGATGCCCCTCCGCCTGGCCCGCTACGGCGTCCCCCTGGCAGAAACGGCCCCAGCGGGCCTGGCAGCAGCAGGCATAGAACCGGCGGTACTCCCGCCGGCCTCCCCACACCAGGAACTCACGGCGGCGGGTGCCGACGTGTCTGCGGCGGCGGCCGCGCTGACGGCAGCGCCCGCCTCCGACACCGTAGCTGCGGGCAATCGTGCCGCTGGGGCGGCACGGGTGGGCGCAGCGGCACCTCCCAGCGAGCAGCGCGCATACCCCGGCGGCAACCAGAACCCCGGGTACCCGGACAACGAACCGCCCCCCGACGAGAGCCCCTGGTTCCAGGCGGCGGACCCGAACCACATCCAGTACCAAGGCGGCTACGACCCCACCTACGACCCCTCGGAGCAGTACGCCCAGTGGTACGAGCAGGAACAGCACGCCACCGAGTACCGCGAGCAGTACGAGGAGGAGCCCCCGGCCCCGGGCCAGGAACCCTCCCCGGAGGAGACCGGCACGTTCCCCATCCCGGTGGGCCCGGGCCGCACCCGCGAACTGGGCGAGGGCGGCGGCCCCCCGGAACCGGACGAGGACGCGTACTACCAGGTCTTCCGTGAGTCGATCAAGGGCGGAAACGGAGCACCGACCCCGAAGGGATTCATCGTCGACGTCGAGGCGACGTACGGCATCACGCTCCCCGAGGCCGAGGCCAAGCGCATGGTGAACCGCTTCTCCAACCGCCTCAACGCGGAACTGGCGGACGAGCACATCGCCTGAGAAACACGCATGAGAAAGCCGCATGAGAAAGCGCCCGGTGCCCCACGGCACCGGGCGCTTTCCTCACGGCGTCACTGCCCGAGCAACGCCCGCACCCGCTCCTGCCCCACCGCCAGCAGCAGCGTGGGCAGCCGCGGACCGGTGTCGCGCCCGACGAGCAGGTGGTACAGCAGCGCGAAGAACGTCCGCTGGGCGGTCTTGATCTCCGGCGGCAGTTCCTTGGGCGTGGCATCGGCGGCGAACCCGGCCTGCACCTTCGGGACGCCGTAGACGAGGTGGGTCAGCCCGTCCAGCGACCAGTGATCGGCGAGGCCGTCGAGCAGCAGCCGCAGGGACTGCTGGGAGGCCTCGTCGAGGGACTTCAGCAGCTCGGCGTCCGGCTCCTCGCGCACGATGGTCCGCTGGTCGGCGGGGACGTGCGTGTTGATCCATGCCTCGGCCTTGTCGTACCGGGGCCGGGCCTCGTCGAGCGTGCCGAGCGGGTCCGAGGGGTCCAGTTCGCTCAGGATCCGCAGCGCCTGGTCCTCGTGCCCGGCGGTGATGTCGGCGACGGAGGCGAGCGTCCGGTACGGCAGCGTCCGCGCCGTACGCGGCAGCTCACCGGTGGCCGTGCGCACCGCGCGCGAGTGCGCGGCCACGTCGGCCGGCAGCGCGGCCCCCTCCGCCACCTTCCCGTCCAGCTTGTCCCACTCGTCGTAGAGCCGCTGGATCTCCTGGTCGAAGGCGATCTTGAAGGACTGGTTGGGCCTGCGGCGGGCGTAGAGCCAGCGCAGGATCTGCGGCTCCATGATCTTCAGGGCGTCGGCCGGGGTGGGCACGCCGCCGCGCGAGGACGACATCTTGGCCATGCCGCTGATGCCGACGAACGCGTACATCGGCCCGATGGGCTGCTTGCCGCCGAAGATCCCGACGATCTGCCCGCCGACCTGGAAGCTCGACCCCGGCGAGGAGTGGTCGACGCCCGACGGCTCGAAGACGACGCCCTCGTACGCCCACCGCATGGGCCAGTCGACCTTCCAGACCAGCTTGCCGCGGTTGAACTCGTTGAGCCGGACGGTCTCCGAGAAGCCGCACGCGGTGCAGGCGTAGGTCAGCTCGGTGGTGTCGTCGTCGTAGGAGGTGACGGTCGTGAGGTCCTTCTCGCAGTTGCCGCAGTAGGGCTTGTACGGGAAGTAGCCGACGGAGCCGGAGCTGCTGCCGTCGTCCTCGCCGGCCGCGCCCGAGCCCTCGGCGGCCTCCAGCTCGGCCTCGTCGACCGGCTTCTGCGACTGCTTCGCGGGCGTCTTCTTCGTCCGGTACTGGTCGAGGATCGCGTCGATGTCGGCGCGGTGCGCGACGGCGTGCAGAACCTGGTCCCGGTAGACACCGGAGGTGTACTGCGCGGTCTGGCTGATGCCGTCGAACTCCACGCCGAGCTCGGCCAGCGACTCGACCATCGCGGCCTTGAAGTGCTCGGCCCAGTTCGGGTACGCCGATCCGGCGGGGGCCGGGACGGAGGTGAGGGGCTTGCCGATGTGCTCGGCCCAGCCGTCGTCGACCCCGGCGATGCCGGCGGGCACCTTGCGGTAGCGGTCGTAGTCGTCCCAGGAGATCAGATGGCGGACCTGGTGGCCGCGCCGGCGGATCTCGTCGGCGACGAGGTGCGGGGTCATGACCTCGCGCAGATTGCCCAGGTGGATGGGGCCCGAGGGCGAGAGGCCGGATGCGACGACGACAGGTTTGCCGGGGGCCCGACGCTCCGACTCCTCGATGACCTCGTCCGCGAAACGGGAGACCCAGTCGGTGGTCTCGGTGCTCTGAGCCACGATCGGCACGTCCTTCTTTACTGAACGGGTGACGCTACGGGTGACGCTCCATTGTCACAGACCGTGTCCCGACCGGGAAAACGGCTTTACCCCCCGTGGGATACTGGCGGAGACCATCCATTCCCACGAGGAGAACGGCACCCCTTCCTATGGCCTCGGTCACGTCCCTCAGCGACTCCGTCCAGCAGCGCCTCGCGGCGGCACTCTCGGCTGCCCTGCCGGAGGCCGGTTCCGCCGACCCGCTGCTGCGACGAAGCGACCGGGCCGACTTCCAGGCCAACGGGATCCTGGCCCTCGCCAAGAAGGCGAAGGCGAACCCGCGGGAGCTGGCGACACAGGTCGTCTCCCACATCGCCACCGGCGCGGAGCTGATCCAGGACGTCGAGGTCTCCGGGCCCGGCTTCCTCAACATCACGCTCGCGGACCGGGCGATCACCGAGAACCTGGCCGCGCGGTACGCGGACGGCGACCGTCTCGGCGTACCGGCCAAGGCGGACCCGGGCATCACGGTCATCGACTACGCCCAGCCGAACGTGGCCAAGGAGATGCACGTCGGCCATCTGCGGTCGGCGGTGATCGGCGACGCCCTGCGCGGCATGCTCGACTTCACCGGCGAGCGGACGATCGGTCGGCACCACATCGGCGACTGGGGCACCCAGTTCGGCATGCTCATCCAGTACCTGATCGAGAACCCGGACGCGCTGTCCGTGGAGACCGACACGGACGGCGAGCAGGCCATGTCGAACCTGAACCGGGTCTACAAGGCCTCGCGTGCGGTCTTCGACGCGGACGAGGACTTCAAGGAGCGGGCGCGCAAGAGGGTCGTGGCCCTCCAGTCCGGCGACAAGGAGACCCTGGACTTCTGGCAGCGGTTCGTGGACGAGTCGAAGGTCTACTTCTACTCGGTCTTCGAGAAGCTCGACATGGAGATCCGCGACGACGAGATCGTCGGCGAGTCGGCGTACAACGACGGCATGCCCGAGACCGCCCGCCTCCTGGAGGAGATGGGCGTCGCGGTCCGCTCGGAGGGCGCCCTCGTCGTGTTCTTCGACGACATCCGGGGCAAGGACGACCAGCCGGTCCCGCTGATCGTGCAGAAGGCGGACGGCGGCTTCGGCTACGCGGCCTCCGACCTCACCGCGATCCGCAACCGGGTCACCGACCTGCACGCCACCTCGCTGATCTACGTCGTGGACGTGCGGCAGTCGCTGCACTTCAAGATGGTCTTCGAGACGGCACGGCGGGCGGGCTGGCTCACCGACGAGGTCACCGCGCACAACATGGGCTACGGCACGGTGCTGGGCGCGGACGGCAAGCCGTTCAAGACGCGTGAGGGCGAGACCGTACGGCTGGAGGACCTGCTGGACGAGGCGGTGCAGCGGGCCGCCGAGGTCGTCCGGGAGAAGGCGCAGGACCTCACCGAGGACGAGATCCAGGAGCGGGCCGCCCAGGTCGGCATCGGCGCCGTGAAGTACGCGGACCTGTCGACGTCGGCCAACCGCGACTACAAGTTCGACCTGGACCAGATGGTCTCGCTGAACGGCGACACCTCCGTCTACCTCCAGTACGCGTACGCGCGTATCCAGTCGATCCTCCGCAAGGCGGGAGACGTACGGCCGGCCGCGCATCCGGAACTGGAGCTGCACGCGGCGGAGCGGGCGCTGGGCCTGCACGTGGACGCGTTCGGCGACACGGTCTTCGAGGCGGCGGCGGAGTACGCCCCGCACAAGGTGGCGGCGTATCTGTATCAGCTGGCGTCGCTGTTCACGTCGTTCTACGACAAGTGCCCGGTGATCAAGCCTCAGCCGCCGCTGGACGTGGCGGAGAACCGCCTCCTCCTGTGCGATGTCACGGCCCGCACCCTGCACCAGGGCATGGCCCTGCTGGGCATCCGGACGCCCGAGAAGCTCTGAGCGGCCTCACCGGCCTCAGCACGGCAACGGCTTGTGGCCGGTCCTCCCCCGGGGGACCGGCCACAGGCCGTTGTTCGGGAGTGCTTCGAGGTGAAGGTGGACTAGCCGGGGGCCCGGGGAAGGCGTAGCTCGAAGCATGCTCCGAGGGTCCGGGGGGTGAGGGTGAGGGTGCCTCCGTGGCGGTGGGCCAGGTCGCGGGCGATGGCGAGGCCCAGGCCGGTGCCGCCGTGGTCGCGGGAGCGGGCGTCGTCGAGCCGGACGAAGCGTTCGAAGACGCGCTCGGCGTCCTCGGTGGGCACGCCCGGTCCGTCGTCGTGCACCGTAAGGACGACCCAGTCGTCCTCGTTCCGGACGGTGATCTGGATGCGGTGTGCGGCGTGGCGGGCGGCGTTGTCGATGAGGTTGCGCAGCAGCCGTTCGTATTCGTCGGGGTTCCCGTATGCGTGTGCGGGGGCGGTGCTGTCGCAGGTGAGGGTCAACTGCCGTTCGGTGAGGGGGTACTGCTCGGTCAGCCGGGAGGCGAGGGCTGTCAGGTCGACGGTGTCGGGGCCGGTGGTGGGGGTGCGGGTGTCGAGGCGGGCGAGGAGCAGCAGGTCTTCTGCGAGGGCCTGGAGGCGGCGGGTCTGTCGTGCGGCGGTGGTGGCCGCGGCGGGCCAGTCGGTGCGTTCCGGGTAGGCGAGCGCGACCTCCAGGCTGGCCAGCAGTGTGGTGAGGGGGCTGCGCAGTTCGTGGGCGGCGTCCGCGACGAAGCGGCGTTGCCGGGCGGCGGCGTTGTCGAGGCGCTGGAGGGTGGTGTTGATGGTGGTGGCCAGGGCGGTGATCTCGTGTCCCGTGGCGGGGACGGTGACGCGTTCGCGGGGGTCGTTCGCGGTGACCGAGGCGGTGAGGACGCGGATGGCCTCGACCGGCCGCAGCGCGATGCGGACGGCGAAGTAGGCGACGGCGGCGATCAGTACGAGGCCGACGAGCCCGGCCCGCAGCAGCAGGCGGTCGGTGGCCTCGGTGATCGCCTCGGCGATGTCCTCGCCTGCGTGCGGGAGCACCACCGCGTAGACCCGCAGTTGGGCGTCGGGGGCGACACCCAGAGCGGCGGCTCTGTCGGCGCCCAGCTCATCGGCCCTGACATCGTCGTACATGACCAGGTAGGTCCCACCGTCCTGGCCGAACAGGTCCCAGGGCTTGGAGTCGGGGCGCGCCGGTATGCGCATGGGGCGGGTCGTGTAGCCCCAGACCGCCCCGTCATCCGGTGGGGCGGGCAACTCGGCCCTCGGTGGGGCGGGCAGCACATGGTGGGTGCCGGGATCGAACTCCTCCATGCCTCCGCCGTAGGCGACAGCGGCGCGGCGGCCGGTCGCGACGACCTCGTACGGCACAGGGCTTCGGCGAACGGGAACCACACCCTCCTCCAGCTGATCGACGAGAGCCAGGAGCTGTTCCCGCGCCTGCTCTTCGGCGATCCGCGTGCTCTCGCGGTAGACGTCGCGGTGTATCCACCAGCCGATACCGACCAGGATGACGGCGGCGGCCGAGGCGGCGGCCAGGGCCGTACGGGCCCGTACCGAACGCGGCCACCAGCGGCGTCGAGGCTCAGTCGCGGTCACGGTCGTCCACCAGTCGGTAGCCGGTGCCCCGTACGGTCTGCAGGGACTGCCGGTCGAACGCGGCGTCCACCTTCTTGCGGAGGGCGCTGACGCGCGCCTCCACCAGGTTGGGATCCAGGGCTTCGTCGGGCCATGCGTGATAGAGCAGATCCGCTTTGGAGACCGCCTGGCCCGCCCGGCGGGCCAGCAGCTCCAGTACGGCGAACTCCCGGGGCGTGAGGTCCACCCGGGCCCCGGCCCGGCGGCAGACCCGGCCGGCGACATCCAGCGAGAGGTCGCCCACGGCGAGGACGGGCGGGGCGACCGTGGCGGCTCGTCGGACCAGGGCCCGCAGCCGGGCGACGAGCACCACGTAGGAGAAGGGTTTGGCCAGGTAGTCGTCGGCCCCCGTGTCCAGGGCCTCCGCCTGATCCCAGTCCCCGTCCTTGGCGGTGAGCACCAGGATGGGGGTCGCGTTGCCCTCCCGGCGCAACTGGGCGCAGACCTTGTAGCCGTTGAGTCCGGGCAGCATCAAGTCCAGTACGACCAGGGCGTATTCGCCGGTCCGGGCCATCCACAGCCCCTGCCGGCCGTCATGGGCGAGGTCGACGCTGTAGCCCTCGGCGGTCAGACCGGTGTGCAGGGTGTGAGCGAGGTCCACCTCGTCTTCGACCACCAGAATGCGCATGCGGTGCAGCCTCGCACAGCGCGGGCCCGCCTTCCTGATCGTCCGGTCAGGTTGGATCAGCATCCGGTCAACGAGGTCCCGGCACGCTGGCGGCGTCTCTTCGCCCCTGCTGAAAGGCCCTGCCACCGATGTCCGTTGATGAACGTGCCCCCGCGGTAGCCGAGGCGATCTCCCCTCTCGTACCCGCCCGTCGACGATCACCGGGCCCGGCCAAAGCCGTTGTCGTCATCGCGCCCTTGACCCTGACCATCGCTCTGGGGCTCTGGGGCATCCGCAGGAAGAACACGATGTGGGGGGACGAGGCCGTCACCTATCAGGTCGCGCACCGCGATCTTTCGCAGATATGGCACACCGCCCAGCACATCGACCTGGTCCATGCCCTCTACTACGCCGTGATGCACGAGGTCTTCGGTCTCTTCGGCGGAGGGCTGCTGACGTTGCGGCTGCCGTCCGTGCTGGCGATGTCGGTGGCGGCGAGCGGAGTCGGGCTTCTGGGGCTACGCCTGGCAGGACCCCGTGCCGGGCTGCTGGCCGGGCTGGTGTTCCCGCTCCTTCCCCAGGTACAGAAGTACGCGCAGGAAGGCCGCTCGTACGCCATGGTCTGCGCCCTGGTCGCCTGGGCGACCTATGCGCTCGTGGTCAGCGTTCCGCAGCGCGCCCGGTGGCGGTGGGCGGTCTACGGCTGCACCATGCTGCTGGCCTGTCTGCTCCATGAGTTCGCGGTCCTCGCCCTGGTCGCACACGGCGTCACCCTGGTCGTCTCCCGTGTTCCACGACCGGTGCTGAGAGCGTGGAGTGCGGCTGCCGCGGGGGTGGTGGCCGGGCTGGCGCCGCTGGCGATCCTCAGTGCCGGGCAGTCGGAGCAGGTGTCCTGGATCGGCGCACCGGTGCGGCTTCAGTATTTCCTGGTTGCGGCGGGCGTGGGCGTGGTGTGTGCCCTGGCACCTCTGGGGAGGAGGGGGCCCGTGCGGCTTTCCGCGCTGGCTGTGCCGATCCTTGTGCTTCCGGGGCTTCTGCTGCTGATCACCTCACTGGTCAAGCCCCTTTTCGTCGACCGGTACGTGCTCTTCGGCAATATCGGAATCGCCTTGCTGCTGGGCGCCTGGATCGACTACTTCCACCGGCGGCAGCGGTCTTCCCACAACGCGTGGATCGCGTGGACCGCGGCGGTCGCCGCGCTGGCCGCGCTCGTCCAGCCGAGCCTTTCGCTGAGGACGCCCCAGAGCCGGAGCAATGACACCACCGCCATCGGCGCCGCCGTACGCGAGGAAGGCCGTCCCGGCGACGGGCTGCTCTATCTCTCCGCCCGGTACCGGGCCTGGACCGCGGCCGACCCCGAGGACACCCGTTCCCTGACGGATCTGGCCCTGGCCCAGGACCCCGTTTCGTCCAACACGCTTGCTGGTGTCGAGCTTCCCGCCCAGGACATAGCGGCACGCATGCTGGAATTCGACCGGATCGTCGCAGTCCGCGACCCGGCGGGCGCGCCCGCGCCGACCAACCCGCAGGACGAAGCGAAGACAAGCACCTTGCGGCGCCATTTCCGCGAGTACGGGACGAACCACGTCAACGGGGCGCGAGTCACCGTCTATGTCGCCCGTTGACCGACGAGCTCACGAACTCGCACCACACGACCTTCCCGAGCGGGCGTTCCCGAACACCCCAGTCGTCACTGAGCGCGGCCACCAGCAGCAGCCCCCGCCCGCCTTCACCCTCCGGCTCGACCACCTGGGGCACCCCGGTCCCGCTGTCGTGCACCTCGACGCGGATCACCCGCCCGTCGTACCGCAGGAACAGCAGAAACTGACGGCCGGGCGGTACGCCGTGCAGCAGCGCGTTGGTCACCAGCTCGCTGACACACAACAGCACGTCGTCCGCCCGCTCGGCCCCTGCGAGCCCCCACCCGGCGAGGGTCTCCGACGCGAACAGCCTCGCGGCGGGGACGGAACGCCGTTCCCGGCGGAAGAACCTCTCGCGGAGGGGCGGGAGTTGGATCGTCTCGTTCACGGGACGAGGGTTGCGGAGAGTGACTATCGTTGAGCAGTGTGTGAGGCCGTACGGAATTTCTGTACGGGCCCCGCCCGGGTCAGGCACCGTCGCACACGGGGATGGGCAGCACCATGAGCCAGCGCAGGAAGAACCACTCGACCATGAGGATGCTGGGCAAGCAGCTCGGCACGGCCCGCCGCGAGGCGGGCCACACCCAGGGCGGTCTCGCCGAACTCGTCCGGCTGGACGAGGAGACCATCGCCTCGATCGAACAGGGCAGACGGGCCCTGAAGCCGGATCTGGCGGCGCTGCTGGACGAAGTCCTCGACACGAAGGGGATGTTGGCGACCGGCGTGGCCAACCTCCCGGAGATCGACCAGTTCCCCCTGTGGGCCGAGCTGTACATGGAACATGAGCGGGAGGCGATCGCGCTGTCCTGGTACGACAACGCTGTCCTGCCGGGCCTGCTCCAGAACGAGCCGTACGTCCGGGCCGTACTGCGCAACAGGGTTCCGGCGTACGACGAGGACGAGATCGAGACGTACACGGCACTCCGGCTGGACCGCCAGGAGATCCTGCGCCGGAAGAACCCGCCCACCTTGAGTTTCGTGGTGTGGGAGCCGGTGCTGTACATGGAGATCGGGGATCGGCGGGCGCAACTTCGGTATCTGCGGGAGCTTGCCGAACTGCCGTGCGTGTCCTTGCAGTTCCTACCGATGCGGAGCCCGTGCAACGCAGGCTTGGACGGCCCCTTCATCCTGGTCGAAACACCGGATCACCAGCACCTGGCGTATGCCGAGGGTCAACGCGGCAGCCAGTGGGTTTCCGACGCAGATGAGGTGTCCATCCTCGCGCGCAAGTATGCGATGCTGCGAACACAGGCCCTGACCACCCAGGATTCGCTGGGCCTGCTCGACCGCCTGCTAGGAGAGCGATGAGCGCCGAAGCACTTCAGTGGTTCAAGTCGACATACAGCAGTGACCAGGGCGGCCAGTGCCTCGAAGTCGCCTTCGAGTGGCGGAAGTCGAGCTACAGCGGCAGCGAAGGCGGCGCCTGCCTCGAAGTCGCCCTCACCCCCTCCGCCATCCACATCCGCGACTCCAAGCACACCCCCGACAGCGGCCCCGCCCTGCTGCTCACCCCCGCCGCCTGGGCGGACTTCACCTCCGCCCTCAAGTAACCCCGTTGTCAGTGGCTGCCCCTACAGTCACCGGCATGGCGACTCTTCCCAATCCGCTGCCCAAGCTGGCCTCCGACCCGAGCGGCCGTTCGCTGGGGCTTCAACTGCCGCCGGGGCGGCTGATCGACGCGACCGACGAGGGGCCGTGGCACGAGCCGCTGCTGTGGCATGCGGAGCGGCCGGCCGCGCCGGGCAACTGGGCCGCGCTGGGCGCGCGTTCGGGGCGGGCGGGGCTGGTGCCGGTCCTCGTCGACCTGGGCGGGTCGCAGGGCGGTCCGGACGAGTGGGAGCTGATGCCGGGGGAGGTGTCCTACCCGGGGGACCATGACCCCGAGGAGGTCCTCGCGGAGTACTGGTCCCAGGTGGCGGCGGAGGGCGAGGAGTGGCCCGGACCGGCCGCGAGCCCGGCGCTCACCTCCGACCCGGACACCCGGGCCGCGCAGATCGCCGACCTGCTGACGAGCGAGGCGCCGTCCTGGTTCCGCACGCCCCATCTCGCGCTCGTCCCGGCCCGCCGCAGCGCGGACGTGCCCACGGCCGTCGGCTGGAGCGGCCCGGCCAACTACGAGGGCGACACCGCCCGTCTGTCGGCGGTCCTGCGCTCCTGGGAGGACCGCTTCGGCATACGGGTCGTGGGGCTCGGCTTCGACGTCCTGGTGCTGTCCGTCGCCGCCCCGCCGACCACGGTGGAGGAGGCGCGGGCGGTGGCCGCGGAACACTTCGCGTTCTGCCCGGACAACATCACGCAGGGCCCGGGATCGCCGGAGTCCTACGCCGATCAGCTCGTCGGAGAGCACATCTGGTCGTTCTGGTGGGACTAGAGCCCGGCTGGTCCGTCAGCCCCTGAGTCCCTTCCCCAGCCTGCGCAGCCCCTCCCCGATCTCCTCCGGTGTCTGGGTCACGAAGCAGAGCCGCAGGGTGGAGCGGTCGGGCTCGCCGGCGTAGAAGGGTGCGCCGGGGACGTACGCCACGTCGTGCCGGACCACCTGCGGCAGGAGGGCGGTCGTGTCGTACGACTCCGGCAGCCGGGCCCAGAGGAACATGCCGCCCTCGGGCCGGTTCCAGACCGAGCCGTCCGGCAGGGCCTCGCCCAGTCCCGCCAGCATGGCGTCGCGCCGCTCGCGGTAGACGGCGGCCACCTTCGCCACATGCGCGTCGAGGTCGTTGACGGCCAGATAGCGGGCCGCAGCCAGCTGGTTGACCGTCGGTGTGTGCAGGTCGGCCGCCTGCTTGGCGACGACACAGGCGCGGCGCAGTTCGGCGGGCCCGCGCAGCCAGCCCAGCCGCAGGCCCGGCGCCATGACCTTGGAGAAGGAGCCGAGCAGCACCGTACGGTCGACGGCGTCGGGGTGGGCGGCGATCCAGGGGACGCGCTCACCGTCGTAGCGGAGTTCGCCGTAGGGGTCGTCCTCGACGATCCACAGTCCGTGGCGGGCGGCGACGGAGGCGATCGCGGCGCGGCGTCCGGCGGGGAGGGTGCGGCCGGTGGGGTTCTGGAAGGTGGGGACGGTGTAGAGGAGCTTGGGCCGCTCCCGCACCACGAGTTCGGCCAGTGCCTCGGGGTCGGGTCCCTCCGCGTCCCCCGGCACGGCGACGATCCGGGCCCCGGCCAGCGTGAAGACCTGGAGGGCGGCGAGGTAGCAGGGGGACTCGACAAGGACCGTGTCGCCGGGGTCGAGGAGGGCCGTGGCGAGGAGGGAGAGGGCCTGCTGGCTGCCGGTGGTGACGAGGAGGTCGTCGGCGGTGGTCGCGAGCCCCCGTGCCGACGTCCGCGCCGCGAGGGCCTCGCGCAGCTCGGGCTCGCCCTCGGTGGTGGCGTATTGCAGGGCCTGCGCCGGGGCCTCCTCCAGGACGTACCGGAAGGCCTCGGCCACGCCGTCCCGGTCGAAGAGTTCCGGGGCGGGCAGCCCGCCCGCGAAGTTGATCATCTCGGGGCGGGCGGTGACGGCGAGGATGTCCCGGACGGGAGAGCCCCCGGTCGACCGGGCACGGGCGGCGAGGGCCGGTGGTGAGGCGGGTGCGAGAGTCATGCCCGCACCCTAGAGAGATACATGCCGTCTACACCTGGGTTTCTGACATGTGGACGGCGTCGAGGCCCCGACCGCGTCCCACATCCCGTCCCAGAAGGACACCGTTCGCCCAGGTCAGACGGCATGGGACCGGACCGGCGTCCCGAGTTGCCCGTCAGGTGTGGAGGGCCGGGGCGCTACGACTCAGGCTTGCCCCATGCCCACACGCCCCACTCCCCTCCGCATCCGCCTCCTCGCCGCGACCCTCACCGCGACGGCGGCCCTGACCCTGACCGCCTGCAACGACGGCCAGGGTCTGAGAGACGAGGGCCCCTCCAGCACCGGAGCGAAACCGGCCGCGGTAGGGCAGCACACCTCAGGGGCGCGGGGCCCTGTCGACATGCGGCTCCGCCGCGGGGCGCGACAAGCCACAACGGCGCCGCACCAACCCGACAACCTGCCCCGGCACTACCGAAGCTTCAACGCCGCCTCAGTGGCCCAATAGGTGAGAATGTTCCGCGCCCCGGCCCGCTTGATCCCCGTCAGCGTCTCGAAGATCGCCCGATCCCGGTCGACCCACCCCTTCTCCGCGGCGGCCTCGATCATCGAGTACTCACCGGAGATCTGATAGGCCGCCACCGGCACGTCCACCGCGTCCGCGACCCGCGCCAGGATGTCGAGGTAGGGACCGGCCGGCTTGACCATCACCATGTCGGCGCCCTCCTCCAGGTCCAGCGCCAGCTCCCGCATCGACTCGCGCAGGTTCGCCGGATCCTGTTGGTAGGTCTTCCGGTCGCCCTTCAGCGAGGACCCCACGGCCTCCCGGAAGGGCCCGTAGAACGCGGACGAGTACTTCGCGGTGTAGGCGAGGATCGCGACGTCCTCCCGCCCGATCTGGTCGAGCGCGTCACGGACGACCCCGATCTGCCCGTCCATCATCCCGCTGGGCCCCACCACGTGCGCCCCGGCGTCGGCCTGCACCTGCGCCATCTCGGCGTACCGCTCCAGGGTCGCGTCGTTGTCCACGCGCCCCTGCTCGTCCAGCACTCCGCAGTGCCCGTGGTCGGTCGTCTCGTCCAGGCACAGGTCGGACATGACGAGCAGGTCGTCCCCGACCTCGGTGCGCACGTCCCGGATGGCGACCTGGAGGATCCCGTCCGGGTCGGTCCCCGGCGTCCCCAGCGCGTCCTTCTTCGACTCCTCCGGCACACCGAACAGCATGATCCCGGAGACCCCTGCCTCCACGGCCTCCAGCGCGGCCTTCTTCAGGCTGTCCCGCGTGTGCTGCACGACCCCGGGCATGGCCTGGATCGGCACCGGCTCGCTCACGCCCTCCCGCACGAACGCGGGCAGGATGAAGTCGGCCGGGTGCAGCCGTGTCTCGGCGACCATGCGCCGCATGACGGGGGTGGTCCGCAGCCGCCGCGGCCGCGCACCGGGGAAGGATCCGTACGTCGTCATGCGTCCACGCTACGCCCGTCCCGGCCCCGCCTTTACCGACGCCGAGTCGGACCCTCCACGGACCGGGGTGTGACGCTTTCCGACCACCCTGCGCTCTGTGTATGGGCCAACTGTTGAACAGCTGTGCTCTCGATGACCGTTTATGCGACATAGGGGTGGGGTTTCGTCGTGAGTCGACGTGGACGCCGGGGTGGGACACGCGCGTACAAGCCGCTGAGCATGCGCAGAAGAGCCTGGCTGACGCTGGGCGCGGTGCTGCTGGGAAGCGGGGGCGTGGTGACGTACGCCGTCGCCGACCAGCCCGGCGACCAGGGCACCCGGCCCAAGCGGCCGGTGAAGGTCTACGACCTCGCGCTGAAGGGCACCTCGGCCGACCGCCAGGACCTGCCGCGCACGGACACCGAGGAGTTCTCGCTGCTCGGCGTCACCTGGACCGGCGGCGCCAAGCGGCTCCCCGGCACCGCGCAGGTGCGCACCCGCAGCATCGCCACCGGGGAGTGGAGCGCCTGGCACGAGCTGGAGCTGGACGTCGACCCGCTGGACAAGCCGGGCCCGAAGGTGCGCGGCGCGTCCGAGCCGGCCTGGGTCGGCCCGTCCGACGGCGTCCAAGTGCAGGTCGTCCGCAAGAACGGCACCACCGCCGCGCTGCCCAAGGGACTGCGGGTCGACCTGGTCGACCCCGGGGTGGTGACCGACGCCGAAACGAGCACCGGCACCCCCGAGCCCGCCGGCTTCGTCCTGGACCCGAGCCCCGGCGCGACGGACTCCGCGACGGCCGACCCGTCCGCCTCGGCCGGTGAGCCCACGGACACGGCCACGGACACGGTCACGGACACGGCCTCGCCGGCCGACACGACGACCGCCGAGCCCACCGACACCGTCTCCGCCTCGCCGACGGACACCACGCCCGAGGTCACCGCGAGCGCCTCCACGGGCACCGCGACCCCGACCACGAGCCCGTCCGCCACCGCGTCCACGCCCACCGCGCCGCCGTCCACCGTGCCCGAGCCGCCGATCCGCTCGCGCGCGGACTGGGGCGCCGACGAGTCGATCAGCCCCGACGCGCCGGAGTACAACCACGACGTCAAGGTGATGTTCGTGCACCACACGGACGGCACCAACGACTACACCTGCGACCAGACGCCGTCGATCATCCGCAGCATCTACGCGTACCACGTGCAGGTCAGCGGCTGGAAGGACATCGGCTACAACTTCCTGGTCGACAAGTGCGGCACGCTCTACGAGGGCCGCAAGGGCGGTGTCGCCCTGCCGGTGCTCGGCGCCCACACGTACGGCTGGAACCGCGAGTCCGCGGCCGTCGCCGTCATCGGTGACTACACCCAGACGACCGCCACCGACGCCGCGCTGACCTCCATCGCCCGCCTCGCCGCCTGGAAGCTCGGCCAGTACCACGCCGACCCGTCCGGGACCGTGCAGCTCACCGCGGGCGCGACCCAGACGAACTTCTTCGGCAAGAGCTTCACCTCGGGCAGCCTGTACACCTTCAACCGGATCTCCGGTCACCGCGACGGCTACAACACGCAGTGCCCCGGCGGCCTCCTGTACGACCAGCTGCCGAAGGTCCGCGCCTGGGCGGCCGGCCCGGTGCAGGGCCTGAAGGTCACCTCGGTGGCCGGCGGCGCGACCCTGTCGGGCTCGACCTACTACACCAAGGGCGCCGTCACCGTGAACTGGACGACGACCACGCCCGGTTCGCTGATCTCGAAGTTCGAGCTGCTGGTCGACGGCAAGACCGCGGCCACCGCCGCCGGCACCGCCACGTCCGCGAAGGCCACCCTCCCGCTGGGCAGCCACACGGTCGCCGTACGGGCGGTGCACCAGTCCGGCAAGACGGCCACGACCGCCGCGTTGAACGTCGTGGCCGAGACGACGGCACCGACCTTCACCACCGCGCCCAAGCTCTCCCTGCGCACCGGCACGGTCAGCACCACCGCCGTCCCGGTCACCCTGGGCTGGAAGGCCACCGACGACAAGGCCCTGAGCTCGGTGAAGCTGCTGGCGCCCACCACCGCGACCTTCGGCCCGACCGTCACCAGCTCCAGCCGCACGGCCAAGCCGGGCACCGCGACCACCTGGTCGATGCGGGCCTACGACTACGCCGGCAACTACCGCACCGCGTCGGCCGCGTTCACCCCCGTGCTGCTGCAGGAGACCTCCGCCACCAAGTCGGGCAGCTGGACCAGCCGTTCCTCGACCAGCTACCTCGGCGGCAAGTCCTACTCCAGCGGCTCCAAGGGCGCCAGCCTGACCTGGACCTTCACCGGCCGCTCCGCCTCCTGGGTGGTCTCCCGCGCCACCACCTCCGGCCAGGCGTACGTCTACGTCGACGGCACGAAGGTCGCGACCGTCGACCTGAAGTCCTCCACCACGCTGTACCGCCAGGCGATCTGGACGAAGACCTGGTCGAGCAGCGCCAAGCACACGGTCAAGATCGTCGTCGTGGGCACCAGCGGACGCCCGACCATCACCACGGACGGTCTGGTGTACATCAAGTAGTCCCGTACAACGGCCGATGGCCTCACGATCATCTGTGATCGTGAGGCCATCGGCCGTTGTGGGCTCAGGTGGCTCGGCGCCGCCGCGACCCCGGCCGCCGCTCGCTCGGCCGCGTCACCGGGTCCCCGGCCTCCAGCGCCGCGGCCCGCCGCCGCAGCCCGAAGTCGGCGAGGGCCTCGGCGAGCTTGTGCACGGACGGCTCCGGAGCCATCACGTCCACCCGCAGCCCGTGCTCCTCGGCCGTCTTGGCCGTCGCCGGACCGATACAGGCGATCACCGTCACGTTGTGCGGCTTCCCGGCGATGCCCACCAGGTTGCGCACGGTGGAGGACGACGTGAAGAGAACGGCGTCGAAGCCGCCGCCCTTGATCGCCTCCCGGGTCTCCGCCGGCGGCGGCGAGGCCCGCACGGTCCGGTAGGCCGTGACGTCGTCGACCTCCCAGCCGAGCTCGATCAGCCCGGCGACCAGGGTCTCCGTGGCGATGTCGGCACGCGGCAGGAACACCCGGTCGATCGGGTCGAACACCGGGTCGTACGGCGGCCAGTCCTCCAGCAGCCCGGCCGCGGACTGCTCCCCGCTCGGCACCAGGTCCGGCTTCACACCGAACGCGATCAGCGCCTTGGCGGTCTGCTCGCCCACCGCGGCCACCTTGATGCCCGCGAAGGCCCGGGCGTCGAGCCCGTACTCCTCGAACTTCTCCCGCACCGCCTTGACGGCGTTGACGGAGGTGAAGGCGATCCACTCGTAACGGCCCGTCACGAGCCCCTTGACCGCCCGCTCCATCTGCTGGGGCGTGCGCGGCGGCTCGACGGCGATCGTCGGCACCTCGTGCGGCACGGCCCCGTACGACCGCAGCTGGTCGGAGAGCGACGCCGCCTGCTCCTTCGTACGCGGCACGAGGACCCTCCAGCCGAACAGCGGCTTGGACTCGAACCACGCCAGCTGGTCGCGCTGGGCGGGTGCGGAACGCTCGCCGACCACGGCTATCACCGGGCGGCCGCCGTCCGGCGAGGGCAGCACCTTCGCCTGCTTCAGCGTCTGCGCGATGGTGCCGAGGGTCGCCGTCCAGGTCCGCTGACGGGTCGTCGTACCGGCGACCGTGACCGTCATCGGGGTGTCGGGCTTGCGGCCCGCCGACACCAGCTCACCGGCGGCCGCCGCGACCGAGTCGAGGGTCGTCGACACCACGACGGTCCCGTCGGAGGCGCCCACCTCGGTCCAGCAGCGGTCCGAGGCCGTCCGCGCGTCCACGAACCGGACGTCCGCGCCCTGCGCGTCCCGCAGCGGCACACCGGCGTACGCGGGCACGCCCACGACGGCCGCGACGCCCGGGACCACCTCGAACGGCACCCCGGCGGCGGCGCAGGCGAGCATTTCCTCCGCCGCGTACGTATCCAGTCCCGGGTCCCCGGACACCGCACGGACGACCCGCCTGCCACCCCGCGCGGCCTCCATGACAAGATGTGAGGCATCCCGCACAGCGGGTACCTCAACGCTTGTTGACGTGCCGTCAACAAGCGTGGGTACAGGCGTGCCCGTGCCCGGAAGCGGGTCCGACGAAGGACCGGTTTCCGCGTTCACGACGGCGACGCCGGGCCGCGCGTGCGTCCGTACGACGTCGAGCACCTCGTGCTCGGCGACGAGGACGTCCGCGTTCGCCAGCGCCTCCACGGCGCGCAGAGTCAGCAGTCCCGGATCCCCGGGTCCGGCACCCAGAAAGGTGACGTGCCCGTGCTCAGGACCGGCGGCGGCAGGAAGGGCGGTGGGGCTCACTGTGCTCGCTCCCCCATCAGACCGGCCGCGCCCTGGGCAAGCATCTCGGCGGCGAGTTCGCGACCGAGCGTCATTGCCTGGTCATGCGTCTCGGGCACGGGACCGGTGGTGGACAGCTGCACCATGCGGGAACCGTCGGTCGTGCCGACGACGCCCCGCAGGCGCATTTCCTTGACAATCTGCCCGTCGGCCAGAAGGTCGGCCAGCGCGCCCACAGGGGCGCTGCAGCCGGCCTCCAGGGCGGCGAGCAGGGACCGTTCGGCGGTCACGGCGACCCGGGTGTACGGGTCGTCGAGCGCGCCGAGCCCGGCGATCAGCTCCGCGTTGTCCGCGGCGCATTCGATCGCCAGTGCCCCCTGGCCGGGAGCGGGCAAAACCGTGTCTATCGACAGGAAGTCGGTGACCTCGTCGATGCGGCCGATGCGGTGCAGGCCGGCCGCGGCCAGCACCACCGCGTCCAGCTCGCCGTCGCGGACGTATCCGATCCGCGTGTCGACGTTGCCGCGTATCGGGACGGTCTCTATGTCGAGCCCGTGGCTGCGCGCGTACGCGTTGAGCTGGGCCATGCGACGGGGCGAGCCGGTCCCGATCCGTGCCCCGCGCGGGAGGTCGGTGAACTTCAGCGCGTCCCGGGCGACGAGCGCGTCCCGCGGATCCTCGCGCACCGGTACGGCGGCCAGGACCAGGTCCTCGGGCTGCGTGGTCGGCAGGTCCTTCAGCGAGTGAACCGCGAAGTCGACCTCGCCCTTGAGCAGCGCGTCCCGCAGGGCCGTGACGAACACACCGGTGCCGCCGATCTGCGCGAGGTGCTCGCGGGAGACATCGCCGTAGGTGGTGATCTCAACGAGTTCGACCGGGCGTCCGGTCACCTGGCGCACGGCGTCCGCGACCTGCCCGGACTGGGCCATGGCGAGCTTGCTCCGCCTGGTCCCCAGCCTCAGTGCCCTTGTACTCATGCCGCTCATGCCGGCCCTCGGTTCTCTGCGTTCTTCTCGGTGCTGTCCTCGGCCCGGGACACGGCGGCCACCGCCTCCTGGTCGAGGTCGAACAGGGTCCGCAGCGCGTCCGCGTACCCGGCGCCGCCGGGCTCGGCCGCGAGCTGCTTGACCCTGACGGTCGGCGCGTGCAACAGCTTGTCGACGACGCGCTTCACGGTCTGGGTGATCTCGGCGCGGTGCTTGTCGTCGAGGCCGGGCAGCCGCCCTTCGAGGCGGGCGATCTCGTTCGCGACGACATCGGCGGCCATCGACCGCAGCGCGACCACGGTCGGCGTGATGTGCGCGGCCCGCTGGGCGGCGCCGAACGCGGCGACCTCGTCGGAGACGATCCGCCGCACCTGGTCCACGTCGGTGGCCATCGGGGCGTCGGCGGAGGCCTCCGCCAGGGACTCGATGTCCACCAGCCGCACCCCGGCCAGCCGGTGCGCGGCCGCGTCGATGTCCCGCGGCATCGCCAGGTCCAGCAGGAACAGCACCGGCTCGGGCCGTACGGGGGCGGCGACGGGCTCGGGCCTGCGGCGCTCGGGGATGCGGCCGACGGTGGCGGCGGTCGCGGCGAGCGCGGTGATCAGCTCGGCGTCGGCCTCGGGGCTGCGCCGGCCGGCCGTACGGCGGTCCACGCTCGCGTTGTCGACCCAGGCCGCGTGCTGCTCCAGGGTGGCCGCGTCCATGCCGGCCACGGCGGCCTCCCCCATCACGGAGAAGCCGGGCTGCTGCTGCACGGCGGTCAGGTCCAGCGGGCAGCCGTCCTCGGTGCCGACGGAGGTGGGCGGCAGCGGCCGTACCTCGTACTCGGTGAAGGCGACCGGCGCGCCCGTACGGCCCTCGACCGCCGTGGCGACGGCCTCCGCCGTGAGGACGAGTCCCGTCGCCCCCGTACAGGAGACGGCGACGTCGGCACGTGTCAGCTCGGCCGGCACCGATTCCATCGGGACCGCGCGGGCCAGGACGTCCGTGCCCCCGTCCTCGGTGAGGATCTGTGCGAGCCGCTCGGCGCGGTCGAAGGTGCGGTTGGCGACGACGATCTCGGCGACACCGGCGCGCGCGAGGGTCGCGGCGGCCAGCGAGGACATCGAGCCGGCCCCGATGACCAGCGCCTTCTTGCCCCGCGCCCAGTCCTGTACGTCACCGCCGGCGGCGAGCTGCTCCAGGCCGAAGGTGACCAGGGACTGCCCGGCGCGGTCGATGCCGGTCTCGGAGTGGGCGCGCTTGCCGACGCGCAGGCCCTGCTGGAACAGGTCGTTCATCAGCCGGCCGGCGGTGTGCAGCTCCTGCGCCCTGGCAAGGGAGTCCTTGAGCTGCCCGAGGATCTGCCCCTCGCCGACGACCATGGAATCGAGCCCGCAGGCCACCGAGAACAGATGGTGGACGGCACGGTCCTCGTAGTGGACGTAGAGATAGGGCGTGAGCTCCTCCAGGCCGACCCCGCTGTGCTGGGCGAGCAGCGTGGACAGCTCGGCGACGCCGGCGTGGAACTTGTCCACGTCGGCGTAGAGCTCGATGCGGTTGCAGGTGGCGAGGACGGCGGCCTCGGCGGCCGGTTCGGCGGCGACCGTGTCCTGGAGCAGCTTGAGCTGGGCGTCCGTGGAGAGGGAGGCCCGCTCCAGGACGCTCACCGGTGCGCTGCGATGGCTCAGTCCGACGACGAGGAGACTCATGCCGGCATCACGGCGGGTACGTCCCCGTCGGGCCCCTGGTCGGTGTCGTGGGATTCGTCGCGGCTCAGGGGGGCCGGCCCGGCGCCGTCGGGCAGCGCCGCCTCCTCGCCCGCCTTGCGCTGCTCGTGGAAGGCGAGGATCTGCAGCTCGATGGAGAGGTCGACCTTGCGCACGTCGACGCCGTCCGGCACGGACAGCACGGTCGGCGCGAAGTTCAGGATGGAGGTGACCCCGGCGGCCACGAGCCGGTCGCAGACCTGCTGGGCGGCACCGGCGGGAGTGGCGATGACACCGATCGACACGCCGTTGTCCGTGATGATCTTCTCGAGGTCGTCCGTGTGCTGGACGGGGATCCCGGCGACGGGCTTTCCGGCCATCGCGGGGTCGGCGTCGATGAGCGCGGCGACCCGGAAGCCGCGGGAGGCGAACCCGCCGTAGTTGGCGAGCGCGGCGCCCAGGTTTCCGATGCCGACGATGACGACGGGCCAGTCCTGGGTGAGCCCCAGCTCACGGGAGATCTGGTAGACGAGATACTCGACGTCGTAGCCGACACCGCGCGTTCCGTAGGAGCCCAGGTAGGAGAAGTCCTTGCGCAGCTTGGCGGAGTTGACCCCCGCCGCCGCGGCCAGTTCCTCGGAGGAGACCGTGGGTACCGAGCGCTCCGACAGCGCGGTCAGCGCGCGGAGGTACAGCGGAAGCCTGGCGACGGTGGCCTCGGGAATCCCTCGGCTACGGGTCGCCGGTCGGTGAGTTCGGCCAGTTGCCACGGTGCTCCTGCGGGTAGAGCGGGGCTGCAGGCGGTCACACGTACCCAGACCGCCCCGTCGACAGCAGGCTATGTCTTTGTGAACGCGTGCACAAAGATGGTGTCCGATTTGCCCGGCCAACGTGACCGGGGTCACGCGCGTCGCTCCTAGGGACATCCCTGGGGGCAAAACCGACACACTCCTCGTGAATCCCGCCCCCGAGACCAAAGCGCCATCGATCCTAAGCGACACCCGGCGTGTCTTGTACTAGTTGGTCAGTTCCTTGCGGAGGCGAACCTCGTCGACCCGCCAGAAGGTGTGCTGCCTCCCGTCCACGAGGACGACGGGGATCTGCTCCCAGTACTCGTCGTGGAGCGCCCGGTCCTGGGTGATGTCCTTCTGCTCCCAGGGCACGCCGAGTTCGCCGCAGACCTTCGCGACGACCGCCTCCGCGTCCTCGCACAGATGGCAGTCGGGCTTCCCGATGAGCGTCACGAGCCGGTCCTGCGCGGCCGGCCCCTTCCGTCGAAAGAGGGGACTCATACGGGTCATTCTCGCGCCTCTTTAACGGCGCGGTCGTGGAGAGTTCACACCCTTCGAACCTCACGGCTCCGGAACCACCGAACAAAATGGCTATGCTCACGCCATGGCCGCTCTCGGATGGCTCACCCCCCGTAGGCGCTCCGCCACGGCGCGGAGCGTGTTGGCTGGCGAGGCCTCGGCTGAGGCTGCCCGCAAGTCCACGCAGGAAGAACAGCACACGGTCCCGGAAGAAGAAGGGGCCGAACCACAGTTCCCGGTGCACGGCGATGTGCTGGCCGCCGCCTTCTTCGACCTGGACAACACCGTGATGCAGGGCGCCTCCCTGTTCCACTTCGGTCGTGGCCTGTACAAACGCAAGTTCTTCGAGACCCGGGACCTGGTCCGGTTCGCCTGGCAGCAGGCGTGGTTCCGGATGGCCGGCCTCGAGGACCCCGAGCACATGCAGGACGCCCGCGACTCGGCGCTGTCCATCGTGAAGGGCCACCGGGTCGCCGAGCTGATGTCGATCGGCGAGGAGATCTACGACGAGTACATGGCCGAGCGCATCTGGCCGGGCACCCGGGCCCTCGCCCAGGCCCATCTGGACGCGGGCCAGAAGGTGTGGTTGGTCACAGCCGCCCCGGTGGAGATCGCCCAGGTGATCGCCCGCCGCCTCGGCCTCACCGGCGCGCTCGGCACGGTCGCGGAGTCGGTCGACGGCGTCTACACGGGCAAGCTCGTCGGCGAGCCGCTGCACGGCCCCGCCAAGGCGGAGGCGGTACGCGCCCTGGCCGCCGCGGAGGGCCTGGACCTCTCCCGCTGCGCCGCCTACAGCGACTCCCACAACGACATCCCGATGCTCTCCCTCGTCGGCCACCCCTACGCCATCAACCCGGACGCGAAGCTGCGCAAGCACGCCCGCGGCCTGGACTGGCGCCTGCGCGACTACCGCACGGGCCGCAAGGCGGCGAAGGTCGGCATCCCGGCGGCGGCCGGGGTCGGCGCGGTGGCCGGCGGAACCGCGGCGGCCATCGCACTGCATCGTCGGCGCCGGTAACCGGCCCCCGCCCGGCCCACCACGGCCCGCACCAAACAGACGGTCGTACCCCCCGGGACGGCCGTCTATTCGCGTTGTCCGCGCACAGCCACAACACACCCCGGACCGACCCAAAACTCGAACCTTTCCGATCAACACCCGCTCACCCTGCGCATCCCGATCGAACGCCAATAGGTAACAGAAGCGACGTAATCGAAGTTTTGAGCAACTCGGTGTAGCAGCGCCAGCACAAAGCGTTATTCTCCTCAGACGCAAACCGGTACCCCCCTGTCGCTACGACGGGTGAAAGGTCCCGCACTGCACGTGATGGAAGCTCTGCCTCTGGGAGTCCCGTGTACCCACACGTCGGGGTTGACACCTCGGGCCTGGCTACGCTGCGCGCAACGGTCGCTACGGTCCAGGACCTGTTGCGCGGCTTCGTCCCCACCGCGTACGCCGTACCCGCCTTCGCCACGGTCGCCGCTCCGGCGGGACCGTGCTACGCACTGGCGGAAGGCAGCGCCGCGGTCGGCAGAAGAGGACGCTCGACCGGCGGCGCGACCACCGCCCCCCGCCGGCCTGCCGCCGACAGCGACAGCGCCCGGATGATGGACCTCGTCGAACGCGCCCAGGCCGGCGAGGCCGACGCCTTCGGGCGCCTGTACGACCAGTACAGCGACACCGTCTACCGCTACATCTACTACCGCGTCGGCGGCAAGGCGACCGCCGAGGACCTCACCAGTGAGACGTTCCTGCGCGCCCTGCGCCGCATCGGCACGTTCACCTGGCAGGGCCGCGACTTCGGCGCCTGGCTCGTCACCATCGCCCGCAACCTCGTCGCCGACCACTTCAAGTCGAGCCGCTTCCGGCTCGAGGTGACCACCGGCGAGATGCTCGACGCCAACGAGGTCGAGCGCTCCCCGGAGGACTCCGTCCTGGAGTCCCTCTCCAACGCCGCGCTGCTGGACGCCGTACGCCGGCTCAACCCCCAGCAGCAGGAGTGCGTGACCCTCCGCTTCCTGCAGGGGCTGTCCGTCGCCGAGACCGCGCGCGTGATGGGCAAGAACGAGGGCGCCATCAAGACCCTCCAGTACCGCGCCGTGCGCACCCTCGCCCGCCTCCTGCCGGAAGACGCCCGCTGACCCCACCACCCGGCCAGCGGGCCCACTGTCGGCGATCTCCAACTCACTTTCAGTGAAAGTCCGTTGCCTTCCCGATCCGATCATCCGCCGTCCGTAACCCAAGTGCCGCGCCCGTCGTTGTGCGGGATACAGGCTCCCTGTGGTCACGTCCCGGCCGACCCCGATCACTCGATCGAGGGAAAGCAAAGGGGGACGTGCAACCCCCGAGACCCCCGGGGAGTCGACCGTCATGACGAGAGGAGGTGCCGCCAGTGATCGCGAACGTATCGGCGCACCGGCGGGCGAACGCCTTCGCCCAGGCCCTGGGGGAGCAGTCCGACCAGGGCACGGCGGCCGAGCAGACCGAAGGATCGCCGCCGGCACCGGCCGCTGCGGACCAGACCGAGCAGGGCCGCCTCCTGGCCCTCGCGACGAGTCTCGCCGAGCTGCCCAAACCGGAGCTCGACCCCGAGGTCAAGGTCGTCCAGCGGGCCCAGTTGGTGGCCGCGATGGAGGCCATGCTGCAGGCGGGCACCGTGGGAGGCGAGGCGGCGGACCCGGTACCGGAACAGCGATCCCACCGGGCCAGAGGAGCGCACCGGGCGACCGGGCTGGGAAAGTTCCGGCCGCGCAGCCGGATCGCCAAGGGCCTCACCGCGGGCGGCCTGAGCGTGAGCGTCGCCGCGGGGGCCTTCGGCGGAGTAGCGGCCGCGAGTTCGGACGCCCTCCCCGGTGACGGGCTCTACGGACTCAAGCGCGGCATCGAGGACTTCAAGCTCAACTACCTGGCCGACGGCGACGACGAGCGCGGACGGAGCTATCTCGACCAGGCCTCCACCCGCCTCAGCGAGGCCCGCCGCCTCATGGAGCGCGGCCGCGGCGGCCACCTCGACCACGAGTCCCTCGGCGAGGTCCGCCGCGCCCTGAGTGGTATGCAGCACGACGCCTCCGAGGGCCACCGCCTGCTCCACGAGGCCTACGAGCGCGACCCGGACTCCCTGGGCCCCATCCAGGCCCTGGAGGCCTTCTCGCGCTCGCACCGCGAGGCCTGGGGCGCCCTGCGCGAGAAGCTCCCCGTGCAACTGGGCGACGTGAGTCAGCAGGTGTCGTCGGTCTTCGACGCCATAGACGAAGAGGTCGCCCCGCTCCAGTCCCTGCTGCCCCGGCCCCCCGCCCAGGGCAGCGGCGGCAGACAGGGCTCCGGCCCGTCGTCCACCGACACCTCGACCGGCACGGGCCATTCGACGACCCCCAGCGCCGGCGACACCTCCCAGAGCGGCGGCACGGGCACGGGCAGCAGCCCCAGCAGATCGGCCGGCTCCGGCACGACCGACGACGGCCTCCTGGGCGGCAGCACGGGCGGCCTCCTGGACCAGCCCGACGGCACCAGCACCACCTCCCCGTCCACCACCCCCTCCACCGACCCCGACGTCACCATCCCACCCCTCCTCCCCGGCCTCCTACCGGGCCTGGGAATCGACAGCGAGGACGCGGACTAGCACCGACAGCCGATGGGGGCGCCCTTCTCAGGAAGGGCGCCCCCATCGTCGTACGAGAACCGTCAATCGTCGGACGAGAACCGTCAGAAGAACACCGACCGCCGCTGCACCAGCAGTTTGTAGAGCGTGTGCTGGATCTGCTCCCGTACCTGGTCCGTCAGGTTGAACATCAGCATCGGGTCCTCCGCCGCCTCCGGCGGATAACCGTCCGTCGGGATCGGCTCGCCGAACTGGATCGTCCACTTGGTGGGCAGCGGGATCGCACCCAGCGGCCCGAGCCAGGGGAAGGTCGGGGTGAGCGGGAAGTACGGGAAGCCCAGGACCCGAGCGAGGGTCTTGGCGTTGCCGATCATCGGGTAGATCTCCTCCGCCCCGACGATCGAGCAGGGAATGATCGGGGCGCCCTGGCGCAGCGCCGTGGAGACGAAGCCGCCCCGCCCGAACCGCTGGAGCTTGTAGCGCTCGCTGAACGGCTTCCCGATGCCCTTGAAGCCCTCCGGCATCACCCCGACCAGTTCCCCCGCCGCCAGGAGCCGCTCGGCGTCCTCCGCGCAGGCGAGGGTGTGCCCGAGCTTGCGCGCCAGCTCGTTCACCACGGGCAGCACGAAGACCAGGTCGGCGGCGAGCAGCCGCAGATGACGGTTGGCGGCGTGGTGGTCGTGCACGGCGACCTGCATCATCAGGCCGTCCAACGGCAGCGTGCCGGAGTGGTTGGCGACGATCAGCGCCCCGCCCTCGGCCGGGATGTTCTCGACGCCCTTCACCTCGACCCGGAAGTACTTCTCGTACACCGGCCGCAGCAGCGACATCAGGACCTGGTCGGTGAGCTCCTCGTCGTAGCCGAAGTCGTCGACCTCGTAGTCGCCCGTGAGCCGACGCCGCAGGAAGGACAGCCCGCCCGCGATACGCCGCTCCAGGCCCCCCTCGTCCCGCGCATCCGTCGTCACGTGAACATCATCCTGCCCCATCGCCCTGGTGGGCAGGGGCTGGACCTCGCCGATCTCGTCGCCGCCGATCTCACGGACCGGCGCCGACTCGCCGTTCTTGCGCCGACTCCCCGCACTCCGGCGCCGCGGGGGCCGCGCCAGGGCGCCCCCGCGGGTCCGGTCGTCGTCGAACGGAATGACCTTGGCGTCCGCCATCGTTGATGCGCTCCTCAGTTGGCGCTCGGCGTCGAGGGGTGGGCCGCGGAATCCGCGGAGTGCCCGCTTCGGGCGAGAGGCAGCGCGGCGATCCGGTCGACGGCCCCCGCCACGGCCTCGGGGGGCAGCAGCCCGGGCCCCTGGCTGCGCGCGAAGTCCGCGAAGGCCTCGGCCGTCGTGTACTTCGGACTGAACCCGAGCGTCTCGCGCATCTGCGTGGTCGACACGACCCGCCCATGGGTCAGCAGCCGGATCTGCTCGGGCGAGAAGTCCGTCATCCCCAGCGTCCGCACCAGCGACCCCGCCCAGGTGACGGCCGGCAGCAGCAGCGGCACGGTGGGCCGCCCGAGCCGCCGCGAGCACTGCGACAACAGCAGCACCCCGTCCCCGGCGATGTTGAAGGTGCCACTGTTGAGCGTGCCCCGCTCCGGCTCGTGCGAGGCGATCCGCAGCACCTCGATCACGTCGTCCTCGTGGACGAACTGCAGCCGAGGGTCGTACCCGAACACGGTGGGCAGCACGGGCAACGCGAAGTACGAGGCGAGCGGAGTCTCCGCCGTCGGCCCGAGGATGTTCGCGAACCGCAGCACGCACACCGCGACATCGGGCCGCCGCCGTGCGAACCCGCGCACATATCCCTCCACCTCGACGGTGTCCTTGGCGAACCCGCCACTGGGCAACGACTTGGCGGAGGTCGTCTCGGTGAAAACGGCGGGATCACGAGGAGCGGACCCGTACACATTGGTGCTGGACTTCACCACCAGCCGCTTCACACTGGGCGACTTCTGACAGGCGCCGAGCAGCTGCATGGTCCCGATGACGTTGGTCTCCTTGACCGTGGTCCGGCTGCCGCTGCCCAGCGCGGTGGCCGTCACATCCAGGTGTACGACCGTGTCGGCGCCGGTCTCGGCCAGCACCCGCGCGATGGTGGGCTGCCGGATGTCGGCCTGGACGAACTCGGCACCGCCCAGATGGTGCTCGGGCCGCACGGCATCCACCCCGACGACCCGCTCGACGTCCGGGTCACGCTGAATCCGTCGTACGAACCGGCCCCCCAGCTGACGGGCCACTCCGGTCACGAGCACGACCTTCCCCAAGACCAGCGCCTTCCTCTCGTCCGCACTGATGCACAGCTCGTACCCTGCCGCGTTCCCCGTGTGCGGGCCAACCTATCGGGTCGATGTTGCGCTGTGATGACCACCGGATGCACGAAGTGACGAGAACCGTCGGTCATACGACCAGATCAGCCAGGGTGCTCGTCCAGACATACGCACGGCATTCAGCCCACCGCACACCACCCGGACATGCGTGTGGCCCCCCACCGGAGAAACCGGCCGGGGGGCCACACCACGCTTCCGCGGCTCGCGTCCCGCGAAGAACTAAGGTCAGGCCTTACTTCTTGTTACGACGCTGAACGCGCGTGCGCTTGAGCAGCTTGCGGTGCTTCTTCTTGGCCATCCGCTTGCGCCGCTTCTTGATAACAGAGCCCACGACTACCCTCGCTCACTTCTCATCACTCGGTGTTTGGGCGCCATGGGCCCATACGACCTACGAGGGGCCAGCCTACCCGCCCGAGCGCTGAGGTCGTAATCGAGGGCGCCGGAGGGGTCCGAAGGTGCCCTGTACAGCTGTAGCCGAACCCCTCCGGCGGCCGTCCGTCAGGCGGTTTCCACCCCCACATAACTCTCGCGGAGGTACTCGTGCACCGCTTGCTCGGGGACGCGGAAGGACCGCCCCACCCGGATCGCGGGCAGATGACCGCTGTGCACCAGCCGGTACACGGTCATCTTCGACACTCGCATCACCGAGGCGACTTCCGCCACGGTAAGGAACTGAACCTCGTTCAGAGGCCTTTCGCCAGCTGCAGCCATGACACACCTGAACCTTCCGCACTCGACGGCCACCGGCTTCCCCTTCCGGTGACTCTTCGTCGTTGCGTGCTCACTCCCCAATGTAGGGGCGTGTGATGCGAGTGGGGAAGAGGTGCACCCATCGCAGGCCTACTGTGACAGACACGCTCGATTGAGTACGTAGCGGGTCAGCGGCAGGTAGTAATCGGACCGCACACCGTCATCAAGTGGAACGACGACGGACACGACCCCCTCCGCCTCCCCCACGAACAGTGCAGGGTCATCGGTATCCGCGAGCCCAACGGCCTCAAACCCCAGCTGACCTGCCCCGCAGACCCATCCATGATCCCCGATCACAAGATCCGGCAACGGCCGGCCCTCCTCGGCGGCCGCCGCCAGCGCCATCCGAACCGGCAGCGGCGAGTGACTGTGCAGGGGGGTCGCACAACCGGCGCGTTCACCGCTTTTCCCCCGAACAACCCCAACCCCTCGTACGTAGTCAATCTCGCCCGTGCGTAGACCGAACCGGGTCGTTATGTCGACACAGCGACCCTGCGCGAGGGTGAGGACAGTACATCCCACCGCCGACAAAGCGTCCGCAAGCCCGGCGTAGAACCCGAGCAGCCGATGCGGATGCCCGGTCCCCAGCAACACGGCCCCACCACGCTGGGCAACCGCCCCCACCCGCTCACCGAAGGCATCCAGCGCGGCGACGGTCCGCTCAGGATCAATCACATCCTGCCCGGAAACACACCGAGGATCGGCCGAAACCCCACATCGCTCGGCCATCAACGCCACCAACTCCCGCTCCCCCCAGTCCCCTTCGGGATCAATCCCGATCAACACCCGAGGATCCCGAGCAGCGAACAACCGATAACTCCGCAAACTCACCTCCCGCGACGTCCCCACCACCCCCGCCAACCCCGCCCCCACGACATAACCCCGAATCCCACCATCACTCACCACCCCAGCGATGCTGACGGACACATCCGAGCCTGGCCAGGAGAACGGGGTGAACTGGGCACGGTTGGCGTAAAGGACTGGACGGGGGATGCGCTGTGGGGACGGCGGGGAGCCCGCCGGGGTCCGGGGCAAACTCCCCGGCGCTAAGCCAACAGCCCCCGCAACGGAAACACAGCCCGCCGAGTAGCCAGCACAGCCTGATCCAACCGATCCGCAGGGTCGTACCCCGCCTCCCACCCGGCCCACTCCACAGGCCACCGCCCATCCGTCATCCGCACCGGCGCCAACTGCCGCGTACGAGCGAACACATCCTGCCGCCAGCTCTCCGGAATCACCGTCTCCGGCGCCACCTCCCTCCCCGCCACGATCCCCACCAGATGCGCCCAGGACCGCGGCACCACATCCACCACCGCGTATCCACCCCCACCCAACGCGACCCACTTCCCCCCGGCGTACTCATGCGCCAGCTCATGACACGCCACCTGCACCGCCCGCTGCGCATCCAACGACACCGCCAGATGAGCCAACGGGTCCTCGAAGTGCGTATCGGCCCCATGCTGAGTCACCAGCACATCCGGCCGAAAATCAGCGATCAACTCCGGCACCACCGCGTGAAACGCCCGCAACCACCCCGCATCCCCGGTCCCCGCCGGCAACGCCACATTCACCGACGCCCCCTCCCCCGCCCCGGCCCCCGTCTCCTCCGGCCACCCCGTCTGCGGAAACAACGTACGAGGATGCTCGTGCAACGAGATCGTCAGCACCCGCGGATCCTCCCAGAACGCGGCCTGCACCCCATCCCCGTGATGCACGTCCACATCCACATAAGCGACCCGCTCGGCCCCCAACTCCAACAACCGGGCAATGGCCAACGACGCGTCGTTGTAGATACAGAACCCCGACGCACCCCCGGGCATCGCATGATGCAGCCCACCCGCGAAGTTCACCGCATGCAGCGCATCCCCCCGCCACACCGCCTCCGCCGCCCCCACGGACAGCCCGGCGATGACCGACGACACCTCATGCATCCCCGAGAACGCCGGATCGTCCATGGTCCCCAGCCCATACCCCGCGTCCGCCGCCGCAGGATCCGCCGAAGCCACCTTCACGGCCTCGACGTAGTCCTCCCGGTGCACCAGCCGCAACGTCGACTCCCCAGCCGGCTTCGCCCCTACGACCGCCACCTCCCGGTCGAGCCCCAGGGCACCCACCAACCTCCGGGTCAACTCCAGCCGGACCGGATCCATCGGATGGTCCGGACCGAAGTCATAGCCCGTTACTGCCTCGTCCCACATCAGCTGTGCGCGGCCGCTCATGCCCGCCACCGTATACGTCCGGTTGAGCGGCGAACGACCTGGCATACACCAACGTCACCAGCACCAACACCATCGGCACCACCATGGCCCCCCGATAGCTCCACGCGTCCCCCAACGCCCCCACCAACGGCGACCCCACCAGGAATCCGACGTAGTTGAAGACGTTCAGCCGAGCGATGGCCGCATCCGACGCCCCCGGAAACAACCGCCCCGCCGCGGCGAAGGTCTGCGGCACCAGCACGCACAGCCCGAGCCCCACCAGCGTGAACCCGCCCATCCCCACCCACGCACCCGGCGCCACCGCCACCACCGCGAACCCCACGGCCGCCACCAGCGCCCCCAGCCGCACCACGGCCGCCGCCCCGAACCGCCGCACCCCGAAGTCCCCGATGGCCCGCCCGACCAGCGTGGTCACCATGTACACGTTGTACGGGACCGTCGCCAGCTGCTCCGAACTCCCCAGCACGTCCTGCAGATACTTCGCACTCCAGTTGGAGACGGTCGAGTCCCCGATATAGGCGAAGGACATCACCAGGCACAAAGGCAGAAGCACCTTGAAAACAACGCCCCCACCGTGCCCTGCCTCCACCACGGCCCCGCCGCCGTCCCCCGCACCGTCCTCCTTGCCTCCCCCGTCGACGTACCACCGGCTCGCCACCAGAGCCGCCGGCAGCAACACCGCCACCACCGGCAGATACGACACCCACAGCGCGAGATGCCAGTGCGCCCCCACCCATGCCAGCGAGGCCCCCAGGATCCCGCCCAGGCTGTACGCGGCATGGAAGCTCAGCATGATGCTGCGCCCGTACGTCCGCTGCAGACTCACCCCGAGCATGTTCATCGAGGCGTCCAGCGCCCCGACAGCAAGCCCGAAGACCGCCATGGCGACCCCCAGCACGGCCATCGAGTCGCCCGCCCCCACCCCGACCAGCGACAGCAGCACCACCGGCTGGGACCAGCGCAACACCCGGCTGGCCGCTATCCGCTTCACCAGCTGCTCGGTCGTCACACTCCCGACCCCGGCCAGCACGGGCACCGCCGCCAGGAAGACCGGCAGCAGCGCATCCGAGACGCCGTACCGGTCCTGGATCGCCGGAATCCGGGTCACGAGCAGCGCGAACGCGGCCCCCTGGGCAAAGAAGCTGAACGCCAACGAGGCCCTACCGCGCCGCAGCACTTCTGTCATGGCGGCGAGCGTAGGGCCCCGGCGTACTCGTGGGTAGATCCAGCCAAAGATGAATTTTCCTCAGCTTTATCGCCCGGCGGCGGCCAGGGCCACAGCACCGTGCCCCTCGACCACCACCCGGGTCTGCCCCTGAGTCTCGCCTCGCGCCTCGCCCTGGGCCCCGACACCGGCCGCCACCTCGGCCGATATCATCCGCGCCATCGGCTCGGCGGCAAGCCCACCGCTGACCACGACCCCGACGCCGATCGCCACCACCATCACCACGGACCCGAGCCACACCATCGTGTCCACCGGCACCGTGTACGCCCCCACGACCCGCAGGACGCACTCGGCGAGCAACGCCACACCCCAGACGACCGAGAAGGCCCGCTCAGCCCGCAGGAAGGCCACGGAACCCTTCGCCCGGCCGCCTATCAGCCGCTCCCAGGCTGCCTCCCTGGCCGCGTCACCCTTCACCAGGAACGGCTTGAGCCCGGCGGTCATCATCGGCTTCCCCAGCGCCACGGAGACCAGGATCCCTATCGCGATCGCGCTGCTGACCCCGCCGTCCTTGGCGAGCATCAGCCGCGGGTCACCGGAGACGAAGCTCAGCAGCAACCCGACCACGTTCACCACGAGGATGAGCCCGGCGAGCCCGTTGGTCCTGCGCTCCTTGACCAGACTCCACACGGTCCGCACGGCCGGCACCACACTGCTCCAGGCGAGCGCCGCGAAGGTGCTCATCCCGAACGCGTCCTTGAACACGTAGTACGACCCGAGCGGCACCGCCACATCCACGATGAGCGGGGCGAAGGCGTTCTTCCTGTCCTGCTGCGTCTCGTGCTGGTTCGTCGTCATGCCCCCAAGCTTCGCCGCCGGGAGGGGTCCTCCAGTAGAAACGATCGTCAGCAGCTTCGCATGACAAATGTCAGGGCGGTCAGGCTAGCAGACCGGCCAACTCGCTCATGTCTGAGAACAGTTGAGTGGCACCGGCAAGCTTGGCCGCAGGCGTCATCGCGGTGAACCCCAACACGTCCATCCCGGCCGCGACGGCCGCCTGCACCCCCAACGGAGAGTCCTCGACGACGACACATCGCTCTGGCACGACCCCCATCCGCTCGGCGGCGTGCAGGAAGAGATCCGGTGCCGGCTTCCCCTTCCCCACGTCCTGCGAACTGAAGATCCGCCCCTCGTCGAACCACCGGTCCAGCCCCGTCGTCCGATGCCCCACCCGGATCCGCTCATGACTCCCCGACGAAGCCACGCAGTACGGCACCTCGTCCGCAGCCAGCTTCCCGAGTACGTCCACGACCCCGGCCACGGCCTCCAGGTCCCGCTCGAACACCGCGAACACCCGCTGATGGAAGACGTCGTCGAACTCGGCCGGCAGCCGCTCCCCCGTCCGCTCGTACACCAGGTCGTGGATCCGATGCATGGCGGACCCCATGTAGTCCCGGATGGAGTCCTCATAGGAAGTGGGGTGACCGAGCTCGGTGAGATAGGCGGCCAGCAGCCGGTTGGAGATGGGCTCACTGTCCACGAGGACACCGTCGTTGTCGAAGATCACCAATTCGTAGCGCATGCCATAGACCCTAAACGCAGAAAACCCCCGCACCAGACGGTGCGGGGGTTTCCCGGAATGATTGTTCGGCGGTGTCCTACTCTCCCACAGGGTCCCCCCTGCA
>NZ_JBIWGA010000033.1:0-94152 GCF_044763345.1 Streptomyces sp. NPDC096132 | reverse complement strand
ACGTCAGCCACGAATAATGCCAACTTCGCCCGGACCCGGTTCACTTCATGTGCATCCACACACCCACCGTGCTCCTGAACAGGCCCGACAGGAAGACCTAACGGAGTCCTATTAGCGACGTCGGTGTAGATGATCAGACGCCGTCGTGCAGATGCGCTGTTGGTCCGATCTCGGGGTTGTACCAGTCTGGGAGCGCTTGAGTGGCGCGCACCTCAAGGCGCATGAGTGCTCGCACGTGTCCTTGCTGCTCGGTGATCGTGTTCAGGAGGGCAATGACGCGCTGGAGTTTCGCTTGGCGAGCAGATGAGTCCGCCTCGGCCGCTGCTTGCATCAAGCGTCTGTAGGCGGTCGTGAGCTGTGCGTTTACCCGGCTCTCAATCTCTAGTACCGCGTCGCTTGCCACGAGCTGAGCTTCGGCGCGGGTGTCCCGTTGAGCACGTCGCGCGCTACTTACTTCTTCCGCTGCCTCAGTGTCGGTTGATCCCGACTTGAGTGCGTAGGCGTACGCCAGCATCGCGTCTCTGTACTGGCGATCATTGGCGTTCAGCTGTGCGTAGCAGTTGCGTAGTTGATCGATCTTGCGCTGATCCTCGGAGGCTCGCTGTTCCGCGCTGCGGGCTAATTCTTCTCGCGTTGACCTGTGCGCCTCGGCGCGCTGGGCGAGAACTTGAGTGATCACCGCCGAAAGCAGCGTCCCGAGTACGCCGACGCTCGCGACGATCAGAGAGATGGTGCCATCGGACATCCCCGCTCCCCGGCGTCTACCTGACTGGCCCTGATGCGCAGACAGTAGCTAACCCACTTGGGTGGCTCGGCCCCATCGCTGGAGATCGTCGAGGAAGCAGCCTCAGCGTGCGGCATGCCGGCGGTCTTCTTGCGCCCAGAGGCCTGCCGCATAACCAGCCCGTGGCCGCCGCGATGTCAGGGCTGACCAGGGACGATGCCCCAAGATCCTGTCCACGAATAGTCCACAGACCTTGTCCTAGGGTCGCTCAGGGCTGCATACGGCTGCACATGCAACAAGACCCCGACCTCAGCGTTTCCGCTGGTGACGGGGTCTTTGGGCACCTAATCCAAGGTGCCCCCGGCAGGATTCGAACCTGCGCACACGGCTCCGGAGGCCGTTGCTCTATCCCCTGAGCTACGGGGGCGTGTCGGGCGGGAGCTGTTTGCTCGCGGCGACGGGTAGAACACTACCAGCTCCCCCGGGGTGTTCATGAACGGGTTTACGGGGGTGGGGAGGGGTGTGGGTCGCCCGCACGGGGTGGAAGTGGGGAAAACCCGGACGCGGTGGCCGGTCCCGACCTACTCTCGAGTTGTGTCAGGCGCGTCGGGTCGGGTGCTTGTTGTGGACGACAACAAGGTCATCCGGCAGCTGATCAGGGTCAACCTCGAGCTTGAGGGTCTCGAGGTCGTGACCGCTTCCGATGGTGCCGAGTGTCTGGATGTCGTTCATCAGGTGCGGCCGGATGTCGTGACCCTCGATGTCGTCATGCCCCGGCTGGACGGTCTGCGGACCGCCGCTCGGCTGCGCTCCGATCCTCGGACGCGTGATCTTCCCCTCGCGATCATCAGTGCGTGTACCCCGTACGAGGTCGAGGTCGGCCTCGAAGCCGGCGTCGACGCCTTCCTCGCCAAGCCCTTTGAACCCGATGAACTCGTCACCCTCGTAAGGCAGTTGTTGGAGAGGGAGCGGCGCGACAGGGGTGGGGGCGGGGGAGTGGGCGACGGTCTGGGGGTTGAGTTTGGGCTCGGGACCGTCCTTGGAGCCGGTGGAGGCGTCGGGGCCGGGCAGGGGAGTGGGGGGCCTGGCGTCGAGTAGGGCGCGTAGGCGTGTGTACGGGTGGAGGGGTACAGGGGAGTGGAGCCGTGTAGCTTCTCGCCCGCCCCCCGCCCCCCGCCCCCCGCCCCCGGGCCCCCGCCTCACCTCCGCTCCAGTTCCCCGCCCCACCGCTCGGGTCCCCCCACCCGTCCACATCCCGGACCCTCCCCAAACCGGCTCGCCTACCCACCCCCCTCCTCCCCTACGCTTGTCCCGTGACCCCCGTCGAGCTCTCCCGCACCGTGCTGCACGCGGTACGTCGTGCTGTCGACGCCGGTGAGCTGAGCGTGGCCGTTCCGGCGCGGGCGGTGGTTGCGCCGCCGGGGCCCGGAGGGGCGGGGGACTACGCCACGAACATCGCCCTTCAGTTGGCCCGTCCGGCCGGGCAGCCGCCGTTGCGGGTCGCCGAGGTGCTGCGGCCGTATCTCGCTCGCGTTGAAGGTGTCACCGGCGTCGAGATAACCGGGCCCGGTTTCCTCAACATCAGCCTCGATCATCTCGCCGCCTCCACCGGCCTCGTCCGGCGGATCCGCGGGGAAGGGCTCCGGTACGGGCACACCGACGCCCTCGCCGGGCAGGTCCTCGAACTGCGTGTGCCGTTCGAGGTCCGGGCCGAGGTCCTTGCCGACGCCCTCGCGCGGATCGTCGCCTCGCAGGGAGGGCGCGTGGCCACCCACCATCGTGGTGCATCTGGCGAGTCCTCTTACGGCCGTGCGTCTCTCGGCACCTCCCGTTACCGCGAGCTCGCCGTGCTCGCCGACCTCACCGGCCGCCGCGAGCTCGCCGACTCCCGCCACCGCGAGTCCACCGGCTCCTCCCCCTCCCTCCACCGCGAGCCCCTCCTCCTCCGCCCCCATCCCGCCCCCGAAGACCCCACCCCCCTCGGTCTCGACGCGGCCTGCTGGGCCCTGCTTCACCCCGCCCCCCACGACCGGCCCCGCATCACCGCCGATCACCTGGTCCAGCGCGAGAGCAACCCTCTCTTCCGGATCCGTTACGCCCACGCCCGCACCCGGGCCCTCACCCGCAACGCCGCCGACCTCGGTTTCACCGCCGAACCCGGCCCCGTAGAGCTACCGGTAGAGCCACCGGGTGGGAAGGGGCGCGGGAAGGCGCGCGGGACGGACGTGACAGGGCGGTCGCAGGACTTCGAGGCACAGGACTTCGGGGTACAGGACTTCGGGGCACAGGACTTCGGGGTACATCCCGACCCGTCGTCCTCCGTGCCAACCCCGTTGCCTCCCACGACCCCTCCACCACCCCTCCTCCTCCCCCTCCTCGCCGACTACCCCCGCATCCTCGCCACCGTCACCGCCCTCCCCCGCCCGGAGGGCATCGCCGCGCCCTCTCGGCTGGCGCGGCATCTCGTCGCCGTTGCGGATGCGACCCTCCTTCTGCTGCCCGTCGTTCTTCCGCGCGGGGAGGAGAAACCCTCGGCCGCCCACCGTGCCCGGCTCGCGCTCGCCGAAGCCGCCGGGACGGTGCTGGCCGGCGGCCTGTCCCTGCTCGGCATCGACGCACCCGACCACCTCTGAATCACTTCTGAGAGAGCACGCCCACGATGAGCCGTTCCGCCCACCCCGCCGGGCCCCGTCACGCCGACGTCCTTCCCGAGGGTCACTACTCCGCCCCGCCCGCCGATCTGAACGCCCTCGACCCGAAGGTCTGGGCGCAGACCGTCGGGCGGAACGACGACGGTGTCGTCACCGTGGGGGGTGTCGACGTCAAGGCGCTCGCCGAGCAGCACGGCACGCCCGCCTACATCCTCGACGAGAGCGACTTCCGGGAGCGGGCCCGTGCGTGGCGTACCGCGTTCGGAAGCGACGCCGACGTCTTCTACGCCGGCAAGGCGTTCCTGTCCCGTGCCGTCGTGCGGTGGTTGCACGAGGAGGGGCTCAACCTCGACGTCTGCTCCGGCGGTGAGCTCGCCACCGCGCTGTCCGCCGGTATGCCCGCCGACCGCATCGCCTTTCACGGCAACAACAAGTCCAAGGAAGAGATCCATCGGGCCATCGAGGCCGGGGTCGGCCGTATCGTGCTCGATTCCTTCCAGGAGATCGTGCGGGTCGCCCATATCGCGCAGTCGCTCGGTAAGCGGCAGCGGGTGCAGATCCGGATCACCGTGGGGGTGGAGGCGCACACGCATGAGTTCATCGCCACCGCCCATGAAGACCAGAAGTTCGGGATTCCGCTCGCCGGGGGGCAGGCGGCGGAGGCCGTGCGGCGGGCGCTCCAGCTGGACGGGCTTGAGCTGATCGGGATCCACAGCCACATCGGGTCGCAGATCTTCGACATGTCCGGGTTCGAGGTCGCCGCCCACCGCGTGGTCGGGCTGCTGAAGGACATCCGGGACGAGCACGGTGTCGAGCTTCCCGAGATCGATCTCGGGGGTGGGCTCGGTATTGCCTACACCAGCGCGGACGATCCGCGTGAGCCCCATGAGATCGCCAAGGCGCTGACCGAGATCGTCACGCGCGAGTGCGAGGCGGCCCGGCTCAGCACCCCGCGGATCTCCGTCGAGCCCGGGCGCGCCATCGTCGGGCCGACCGCCTTCACGCTCTACGAGGTCGGCACCGTCAAGCCGCTCGACGGGCTGCGTACGTACGTCTCCGTCGACGGCGGCATGTCGGACAACATCCGTACGGCCCTGTACGACGCCGAGTACAGCGTCGCCCTGGTGTCGCGGACCTCCGACGCCGAGCCCATGCTCGCCCGTGTCGTGGGCAAGCACTGCGAGAGCGGGGACATCGTGGTGAAGGATGCCTTCCTCCCCGGTGATCTGGCACCCGGTGACCTCGTCGCCGTACCCGCCACGGGGGCGTACTGCCGGTCCATGGCGAGCAATTACAACCATGTGCTGCGGCCGCCGGTCGTGGCGGTGACCGACGGTGAGTCGCGGGTCATCGTCCGGCGGGAGACGGAGGAGGACCTTCTGCGGCTCGACGTCGGGTGAGTGAAAAGCAGAAGGAAAGAATGGACCGGGGCGGAAGAATCTTTTGTCTGCCGCCACTGGGAAAATGAAATACATGTCTCACAATCCGGACCGGGGATAGAAACTCCGGTCCGGTGAGTGAGACTGGTCCAACCGTAGACGGTATGAGGAAACGAGGTCGGATGATGCGTACGCGTCCGCTGAAGGTGGCGCTGCTGGGCTGTGGAGTGGTCGGCTCAGAGGTGGCGCGCATCATGACGACGCACGCCGACGATCTCACGGCGAGGATCGGCGCCCCGGTGGAGCTCGCCGGGGTCGCCGTGCGGCGGCCGTCCAAGGTGCGCGAGGGCATCGACCCGGCTCTCGTCACCACCGACGCCACCGCCCTCGTCAAACGCGGGGACATTGATGTCGTGGTGGAGGTCATCGGGGGGATCGAGCCCGCGCGGACGCTCATCACCGCCGCCTTCGAGCACGGTGCGTCCGTCGTCTCCGCCAACAAGGCGCTGCTCGCCCAGGACGGGGCCGCCCTGCACGCGGCCGCCGACGAGCACGGCAGGGATCTGTACTACGAGGCCGCCGTCGCCGGCGCCATTCCGCTCATCCGGCCGCTGCGCGAGTCCCTCGCCGGCGACAAGATCAACCGGGTGATGGGCATCGTCAACGGGACGACCAACTTCATCCTCGACAAGATGGACAGCACGGGGGCGGGGTATCAGGAAGCCCTCGACGAGGCCACCGCGCTCGGGTATGCCGAGGCCGATCCGACCGCCGACGTGGAGGGGTTCGACGCCGCCGCCAAGGCCGCCATCCTCGCCGGGATCGCCTTCCACACGCGCGTGCGGCTCGACGACGTCTACCGCGAGGGGATGACCGAGGTCACCGCCTCCGACTTCGCCTCCGCCAAGAACATGGGCTGCACCATCAAGCTGCTCGCCATCTGTGAGCGGGCGGCCGACGGGGGGTCAGTGACCGCGCGGGTGCATCCCGCCATGATTCCGCTGAGCCATCCGCTCGCCTCCGTGCGCGGGGCCTACAACGCCGTGTTCGTCGAGTCGGACGCGGCCGGCCAGCTCATGTTCTACGGTCCCGGCGCCGGCGGTGCACCCACCGCCTCCGCCGTGCTCGGCGACCTCGTCGCCGTCTGCCGCAACCGGCTCAGCGGGGCAACGGGGCCCGGCGAGTCGGCGTATGCCGCCCTGCCCGTGTCACCGATGGGTGACGTCGTCACGCGGTACCACATCAGCCTGGACGTGGCCGACAAACCGGGCGTTCTCGCCCAGGTGGCCACCGTCTTCGCCGAGCACGGCGTTTCCATCGATACGGTGCGCCAGCAGGGCAAGGACGGCGAGGCCTCCCTCGTCGTCGTCACCCATCGCGCGTCCGACGCCTCCCTCACCGGGACCGTCGAGGCGCTGCGCAAGCTCGACACCGTGCGGGGTGTCGCCAGCATCATGCGGGTTGAAGGAGAGTAACCAGCAATGACCCACCAGTGGCGCGGAATCATCGAGGAATACCGGGATCGGCTGCCGGTGTCCGACAGCACTCCCGTGGTGACGCTCCGCGAGGGCGGTACGCCCCTCGTGCCCGCGCAGGTGCTCTCCGAGCGCACGGGCTGCGAGGTCCACCTCAAGGTGGAGGGCGCCAACCCGACCGGGTCCTTCAAGGACCGCGGGATGACCATGGCCATCAGCAAGGCCAAGGAGGAGGGCGCGAAGGCCGTCATCTGTGCCTCCACGGGCAACACCTCCGCCTCCGCCGCCGCCTACGCCGTCCGCGCGGGCATGGTCTCCGCCGTGCTCGTGCCGCAGGGCAAGATCGCGCTCGGCAAGATGGGGCAGGCCCTCGTCCACGGCGCGCAGATCCTCCAGGTCGACGGCAACTTCGACGACTGCCTCACCCTGGCCCGCGAGCTCAGCGACAACTACCCCGTCGCGCTGGTCAATTCGGTCAACCCGGTCCGTATCGAGGGCCAGAAGACGGCCTCCTTCGAGATCGTGGACATGCTGGGCGACGCCCCGGACATCCACGTCCTGCCGGTGGGCAACGCGGGCAACATCACCGCGTACTGGAAGGGCTACAAGGAGTACGCCGGGGACGGGATCGCCGCGAAGACCCCTCGTATGTGGGGTTTCCAGGCGTCCGGCTCCGCGCCCATCGTGCGCGGCGAGATCGTCAAGGACCCGTCGACCCTCGCCACCGCGATCCGGATCGGCAACCCGGCGTCCTGGCAGTTCGCGCTGGCCGCGCGGGACGAGTCCGGCGGTCTCATCGACGAGGTGACGGACCGTGAGATCCTGCGCGCCTACCGGCTGTTGGCCGCGCAGGAGGGTGTCTTCGTGGAGCCCGCGTCCGCCGCGTCGGTGGCCGGTCTGCTGAAGGCCGCCGAGCAGGGCAAGGTCGACCCGGGGCAGACGATCGTCTGCACGGTCACCGGCAACGGTCTGAAGGACCCGGGCTGGGCCACCGAGGGCGCCCCGCGTCCCACGGTCGTCCCGGTCGACGCCGCGGCGGCAGCGGCCCGCCTGGGCCTCGCGTAACACTCCGGCGTGGGGTTAACCCCGTAAGGGATGCACAGGGGGCTTACGACACGCATCGTGCGCCTCCTGTGCGCCCTATGTCGCCGCAGAACCTTCCTTCGATAGGCTGTACTGAACCCGCCCGCTGCATATGCCGCAGCACCGTGTCGCCCTCGCGGCCCAGGGTCGTCACGTATCTATCGAATGTCATTCGACAGTCACGCAGCTCAAGGAGAGTCATCGAGAGATGGCCGGTCCCGCCTTCCGCGCCGCCCCCGTCCGGGTGCGCGTCCCCGCCACCAGCGCCAACCTCGGCCCGGGCTTCGACGCCTTCGGCCTCGGCCTGGGGCTCTACGACGACGTCGTCGTCCGGGTGGCCGACTCCGGGCTGCACATCGACATCGCGGGCGAGGGCAGCGAGACGCTGCCGCGTGACGAGAAGCACCTTCTGGTCCGCTCCCTGCGCACCGCATTCGACGTCCTGGGCGGCCAGCCGCGCGGCCTGGAGATCGTCTGCGCCAACCGCATCCCGCACGGCCGGGGCCTCGGCTCCTCCTCCGCCGCGATCTGCGCCGGCATCGTCGCCGCGCGCGCGGTGACCATAGGCGGCGAGTCCAAGCTCGACGACACCGCCCTCCTCGAGCTCGCCACCGAGATCGAGGGACACCCGGACAACGTCGCCGCCTGTCTGCTCGGCGGATTCACCCTCTCCTGGATGGAGGCGGGCGCCGCGCGGGCGATCAGGATGGAGCCCGCCGATTCCATCGTTCCGGTGGTTTTCGTGCCCGGGAAGCCGGTTCTCACCGAGACGGCGCGCGGACTGCTCCCGCGCTCCGTGCCGCACGTCGACGCCGCCGCCAACGCGGGCCGTGCCGCCCTGCTCGTCGAGGCCCTGACCAGGCGCCCCGAGCTGCTGCTGCCCGCCACCGAGGACCGTCTGCACCAGGAGTACCGCGCGCCCGCCATGCCGGAGAGCGCCGCCCTGGTGGAGCGGCTGCGCGCCGACGGCATCCCCGCGGTGATCTCCGGCGCCGGACCCACCGTGATGGCGCTGGCCGACGCGGGAACGGCCGACAAGGTCGAGGCCCTGGCGGGCGCGGACTGGGCCGCGAACCGACTGGCCCTGGATCTGCAGGGTGCGAGCGTCCTGCCGCTCGCACCGGCTGGTGAAACGCACTCCGGCGACATTTAGTGCACGGTTGCCGGATTTCGAGAGGGGGAATGTTTGTTGGATCCGGTAGTGTTAACCTCAAGTCTGCACCCGACCCCACCATGGCGAGGTGCTTCGTGTCCCCGTCAGGGACAGACATTCTTCCGGGAGCTCCCCAAGCCGCACTGCGTTCCGTACGTCGTATCTGGGCAGTACGCCGTACACCGACGTTGAGCGGTCCGCAGGGCACGCTCCGGAATCGGTGCTACCACGCCACGTGACACTCGGTGTCACGGATCGTCGAGGAAGCGCCATCACCAGCAAATCTCTCTTCCGCCGTTGTGGCGGACCACCGCCCCGGCTTCGCCACAGCAAGGACCGAAGTCGGACAGCACAACCGGTCGCCGAGCCAGACAGGCCGACGTCCGCTCCAGGGAAGGACCCTTCGTGAGCGACACCACCGATCTGATGGGCGCACGTGTCGAGGAGACCGCTGCCGCGCCCGCCACGGACGCCTCCGCGCCTGCCACCGGTGCCGGCTCCCGGCGGCGCCGCGGTACCGGCCTCGAGGGCATGGTGCTGGCCGAGCTGCAGCAGGTCGCATCCGGCCTCGGAATCAGGGGCACCGCGCGGATGCGCAAGAGCCAGCTGATCGAGGTCATCAAGGAGGCGCAGGCCTCAGGCGGCGCCGCCGCTCCGGCGAAGGCCGAGGCTCCCGCCGAGACCAAGCCCAAGCGTCGCGCCACCTCCAAGGCCCGCACGGGCGAGGAGACCGCCGCGAAGAAGGCGGACGCCGCCCCCAAGGCCGAGGCCCCCGCCGAGAAGGCCGTGGCCCAGCAGCAGATCGAGATCCCCGGCCAGCCGGCCGGCGCCGACGCCCCCGTCGAGCGCCGCCGTCGCCGCGCCACCTCCGAGGCCGGCAGCCCGACGGCCACCGGCGCCGAGACCGTCGTCGCCGAGGCCAAGAGCGAGCCCAAGGCCGAGACGCCCGCGCAGCCGCAGGCCGAGGCCAAGGTCGTCGACGCCGGTGAGGCCGACGGCCGCCGCCGGGACCGCCGTGAGCGCGGGGACCGTGGGGACCGCGGTCGTGACCGCGACCGCCGTGGCGGCAAGGGCGACGAGCAGCAGGGCGGCCAGCAGCAGCGCGGCCAGCAGACCCAGCAGCAGAGCCGCCAGGACCGTAACGCCGGTCCGCAGGACGACGACGACTTCGATGGCGGCCGTCGTGGCCGTCGCGGCCGCTACCGCGACCGCCGTGGCCGCCGTGGCCGTGACGAGATCGGCGCCGCCGAGCCGCAGCTCGCCGACGACGACGTCCTGATCCCCGTCGCGGGCATCCTGGACATCCTCGACAACTACGCCTTCATCCGGACCTCCGGCTACCTGCCGGGCCCGAACGACGTGTACGTCTCCCTCGCCCAGGTCCGCAAGAACGGCCTGCGCAAGGGTGACCACATCACCGGCGCGGTCCGTCAGCCCAAGGAAGGCGAGCGCCGCGAGAAGTTCAACGCGCTGGTCCGGCTGGACTCCGTCAACGGCATGGCGCCCGAACACGGCCGTGGCCGCCCCGAGTTCAACAAGCTCACCCCGCTGTACCCGCAGGACCGCCTCCGCCTGGAGACGGACCCCGGCGTCCTCACCACCCGGATCATCGACCTCGTGTCGCCGATCGGTAAGGGCCAGCGCGGTCTGATCGTGGCCCCGCCGAAGACCGGCAAGACCATGATCATGCAGGCGATCGCCAACGCGATCACGCACAACAACCCCGAGTGCCACCTGATGGTCGTCCTCGTCGACGAGCGTCCGGAAGAGGTCACCGACATGCAGCGGTCGGTGAAGGGCGAGGTCATCTCCTCGACCTTCGACCGTCCGGCCGAGGACCACACCACCGTCGCCGAGCTCGCCATCGAGCGCGCCAAGCGTCTGGTGGAGCTGGGCCACGACGTCGTCGTGCTGCTCGACTCGATCACGCGTCTGGGCCGTGCGTACAACCTCGCCGCCCCGGCCTCCGGCCGCATCCTGTCCGGTGGTGTCGACTCGACGGCCCTGTACCCGCCGAAGCGCTTCTTCGGTGCGGCCCGCAACATCGAGGACGGCGGCTCGCTGACCATCCTCGCCACCGCCCTGGTGGACACCGGGTCCCGCATGGACGAGGTGATCTTCGAGGAGTTCAAGGGCACCGGCAACATGGAGCTCAAGCTCGACCGGAAGCTCGCCGACAAGCGCATCTTCCCGGCGGTGGACGTCGACGCGTCCGGCACCCGCAAGGAGGAGATCCTGCTCGGTGCCGAGGAGCTGGGCATCGTGTGGAAGCTGCGCCGGGTGCTGCACGCGCTCGACCAGCAGCAGGCGATCGAGCTGCTCCTCGACAAGATGAAGCAGACCAAGTCGAACGCCGAGTTCCTGATGCAGATCCAGAAGACGACCCCGTCGCCGGGCAACGGCGACTGACGTCACGCAAGACCCGCGTAAGCGCCGAGTAAAGGGCCGCCCCCATTCCTGGGGGCGGCCCTTCGCTTGTCGGTGCGCGTTGTTAAGATCGCGCCCTTCGGTCGGCCGTTCGGGCCGGTACCGATCCTGAACCTGACGATCCCTAGGGGGGACACGAGTGGGTACACCCACGTCCGGAGGCGGCCGGCACAGACGCCGGATACGGATCGCCCTTCCCGTTGCCGCGGCCACCCTGGCCGCCGCCGTCGCCGGTGTGCTCGTGACGACGTCCGCGGGGGCGGCCACGGCGGCGCCGACGCCCGTCCGGAGCGCGCCGTCGACCGCCGAGATCGAGGCACGTCTGGCCACCGCGCTCGCCGGTGACGACACCGCGGGGGAGACCTCCTCGAAGTCGTCCCTGAGCGCGAGCACCAACACGAGCAGGAGCAGCGGCTCCACCACCGTCGACCCGAAGATCATCGGCGGTTCGGACACGACGATCACCAACGCGCCGTACATGGCGCAGCTCTGGTACGGCGACGACCGGGGCACCTCCACCACCAGCGACGACATCGGCTTCTTCTGCGGTGGCGCGGTCGTCGCCCCCACGAAGATCCTCACCGCCGCGCACTGCGTCGCGGGCTACAACTGGAAGGCGCACGGCGCCGTCATCACCGGCACCGCGCAGCTGCTGTCCGAGGACTCGAGCGGGAACATCGACCTGCACGGCGGCACCGCGAGCGGTGTCTGGCGGCAGTGGAACAACCCCTCGTACGACGAGGACACCATCGACAACGACCTCGCCATCCTGACCCTGCCGAACCCGGTCAAGGCGACGCCGATCCCGATGACGACCGCCGGCGACACCACGTCGTACAAGGCGGGCACGACCGCGCAGGTCTACGGCTGGGGCCGCACCAGCTCCACCAGTGACGACATCTCGGACACCCTGAAGACGGCCGAGCTGCCGATCCAGTCCAACACCACCTGCTCGGACTACTACGACAGCTGGTTCATCGCGGGCCACATGGTGTGCGCGGGCGAGCCGGCCACCGGCTCCGACACCGGCACCACCTCCGCCTGCAACGGCGACTCCGGCGGCCCGCTGGTGGTCGGCGGCAAGGTCGTGGGCGTCGTGTCGTGGGGCGTCACGGACTGCGTCGAGGCGGGCGCCTACAGCGTCTTCACCAAGCTGACCACGTACGTCGCCGGCGCCTACCCGCGCATCGACGACACCAACCTCAGCGGCGACCACAAGGCCGACCTCTTCGTGCGCAACTCCTCCACGAAGACCGGCTACGAGATCGACTCCAAGGGCACCTCGCTGGCCTCGCGCCTGTCCTGGGGCTCCTACAGCGCCTGGAACCTGGTCCTGCAGACCGACCTCGACCGGGACGGCTACACGGACTTCGTCCAGCGCCGCGCCTCCGACGGGGACCTGTACTGGCGGCACTGCGTGTTCCCCAGCAACGGAACCACCTGCACCTGGACCAGCAACCTGATCGGCGACAACTGGAAGAGCCGCCTGGCGATCGTCGCCCCCGGCGACGTCACCGGCGACGACCTGCCGGACCTGCTGTCCGTCGACTCCGCGGGCGTCCTGTGGATCTACCCGGGCAAGGGCAACGGCAAGTTCGGCACGCGCGTGAAGGTCTCCACGGGCTGGAACCAGTACAACTTCGTGCGCGGCCACGGCGACTTCAGCAACGACGGCAAGGCCGACCTGCTCGCCCGCAACAAGAGCACCGGCGCGATCTACCTCTACAAGGGCACCGGCAAGGCCGGCACGGGCGCGTTCGCGGCCCGCGTCAAGGTGCGGACGTGGAGCAACACGACGTACAACGCCTTCGACACCGTCGGGGACGTCAACGGCGACGGCAAGGCCGACTTCCTGGCCCGTACGCCCGGCGGCACGCTCTACCTGTACAAGGGCACCGGAAAGGCCACCAGCGAGATCTTTGCCACAAGGGTGTCGCTCGGTACCAGTTTCAAGCAGTACGACCTCTTCGGCTGAGTTCGGCCGAAAGCGCAGGTGAGCGGGGTGCTCCCCGCTCGGCTCCACACGCTCTGTGTCCGGTCTGCCACTGATCGGGCACAGAGCGTTGTGCAACCCTGTCCCGAGTTTCCCCGTCTGACCGGGCGGAGTGACGATGGTGAGGTTGCACGAGAACAGAGGAGCACATGACCGCCGAGAGCACGCCGGAGCCCGGCATACCGGGTGAGACCGGCACCACGGGTGGGACTGGCAGCGGCAACGGCGGCGGTCAGCGGCACCGCCACCGCAAGCAGCGGAGCCGGCGCAAAGGTCTGCTGGTGATGGCGTGGACGGCCGCGGGCATCGTCGTTCTGGGCGGCACCGGGGCGGGGTACCTGTACTTCAAGCTCAACGGCAACATCAAGAGCGTCGACATCGACCAGGCGCTGGGTTCCGCCCGGCCCACGAAGATCGACAACGGCTCCGAGAACATCCTCGTCCTCGGCTCGGACACCCGGTCCGGCTCCAACAAGAAGCTCGGCGGCGGCACCGACGACGGCAGCGCCCGCTCCGACACGGCGATGGTCATTCACGTCTACGAGGGCCACAAGCGGGCCAGCGTGGTCTCCATCCCGCGCGACACCCTCATCGACCGGCCGCGGTGCACCGACACCAAGGGCGTCGAGCACGACGCGGCGGACGACGTGATGTTCAACTCCGCGTACTCGACGGGCGGCGCGGCCTGTGCTGTGAAGACGGTCGAGTCGATCACCGGGATCCGGATGGACCACTACCTCGAGGTCGACTTCTCCGGCTTCGAGAAGCTGATCGACGAGCTGGGCGGCGTCGAGGTCACCACCACGAAGGCCATCGACGACTCCGACAGCCATCTGAAGCTCAAGGCCGGCACCCACACGCTGAACGGCGCGCAGGCCCTCGGCCTGGTCCGCACCCGGCACGGCGTCGGCGACGGCTCCGACCTCGGCCGCATCCAGCTCCAGCAGGCCTTCATCCAGGCCCTGGTCCAGCAGGTCCGACACGTCGGCCTCTTCACCAGCCCGAAGAAGCTCTACGACCTCGCCGACACCGCCACCAAGGCCGTCACCACCGACTCCGACCTCGGCACGGTCAACTCCCTGATGTCCTTCGCGAACGGGCTCAAGGGCATCAGCGCGTCCAAGATGCACATGGTGACCATGCCGGTCCAGTACGACCCCGCGAACCCCAACCGCGTCATCGTCCTCAAGTCCAAGGCCAAGCAGGTCTGGACGGCCCTGAAGAACGACCAGCCGATCCCGAAGACGGCGACGGAGGGCAACGCCACGGGCGAGGCGGCGGGCGTCGTGACGTCGTCGTAGACGGTTCAGGAAATCCACGCCTCGCTGTGGCGGTGACGGCCCAGGTCGAGGGCGGAGAACTCGTCCTGGCCGGGTGGGGCGGTCGCGCCGAGCCGGCGCAGGGCCCGGGAGATCGGGCTGCCCGCCGGAGGGAAGTGGGCCCCCTCCTCGACCACCAGCGGCCCGAGCACGAGCCGGCCTCCGGCCCACACGGCGGCCCGCTGTTCGCCCACCCCGCCGAAGAAGTCCGCTTCCACGAAGGCGACCGGGCCCTTCGTCGACCACGCGGCCAGCCGGCCGTCGAAGCCGCCCGGAAGCCACCAGAAGCCCAGCGGGCGTGTGCTGTCGCCGGTGGTGACGGAGTCGAAGACGTCCTCCGTCACCGGCAGCAGGGACAGGCCCTGCGCGAGCGGCGCCGAGCGTGCGGCGGGTATCTCCCGCACGATGTCCCGCAGCACGTCCTCGCCGGTGATCACGGCCCGCAGCGAATAACTCATCCCCGCATCCCTCCCGCTCCCGGCCCCCCCGGGAATAGTTCGTCCCGCCCCCCGGTTTTGGGGGATGCGGCCAGTCCTGGCAGACTGGTACGTCGGCTCCGGTTCACGCTCCCGTATCCCGCGGCGGCGACCCGGCGCCCTCCCGAAACTAGGAGACACCTTGAAGCGCGAGATCCACCCCGAGTACGTCGAGACGCAGGTCAGCTGCACCTGTGGCGCGTCGTTCACCACCCGCAGCACGATCGAGAGCGGCACCATCCGCGCCGACGTCTGCTCCGAGTGCCACCCGTTCTACACGGGCAAGCAGAAGATCCTCGACACCGGTGGCCGTGTGGCCCGCTTCGAGGCCCGCTTCGGCAAGGCTGCCGCCGGCTCCAAGAAGTAGCGAGCCCTTTTTCGCCGGTCCACGGTCGCGCCCCCGTCCGGGGTGCGCCCGGGACCGGCGTTTTTGGTCGTTCGCCTTCATCCACGTACGCATTTCAGGAGCCCATCATGTTCGAGGCTGTCGAGGAGTTGGTCGGTGAACACGCCGACCTGGAGAAGAAGCTCGCCGACCCGTCGGTCTTCGCCGACCAGGCCAACGCGCGCAAGCTGAACAAGCGCTACGCCGAGCTCACCCCGATCGTCGCCACGTACCGCTCCTGGAAGCAGTCCGGCGACGACATCGAGACCGCGCGCGAGTTCGCCGCCGACGACCCCGACTTCGCCGCCGAGGCCAAGGCCCTGGAGAAGCAGCGCGAGGAGCTGACGGAGAAGCTGCGGCTGCTGCTGGTCCCGCGCGACCCGAGTGACGACAAGGACGTCATTCTGGAGATCAAGGCGGGCGCCGGCGGTGACGAGTCGGCCCTCTTCGCCGGGGACCTCCTGCGCATGTATCTCCGGTACGCCGAGCGCGTCGGCTGGAAGACCGAGATCATCGACGCCACCGAGTCCGAGCTGGGCGGCTACAAGGACGTCCAGGTCGCCGTGAAGACCAAGGGCGGCCAGGGGGCCACCGAGCCCGGGCAGGGCGTCTGGGCGCGGCTGAAGTACGAGGGCGGTGTGCACCGCGTGCAGCGGGTGCCCGCGACCGAGTCGCAGGGCCGGATCCACACTTCCGCGGCGGGTGTCCTCGTGACCCCCGAGGCGGAGGAGGTCGATGTCGAGATCAACCCGAACGACCTCCGGATCGACGTCTACCGCTCCTCCGGGCCCGGTGGGCAGTCCGTCAACACCACCGACTCCGCCGTGCGCATCACGCACATTCCGACCGGAGTCGTCGCCTCCTGCCAGAACGAGAAGAGCCAGCTGCAGAACAAGGAGCAGGCGATGCGTATCCTGCGCTCCAGGCTGCTCGCGGCGGCACAGGAGGAGGCCGAGCGGGAGGCCGCCGACGCCCGCCGCAGCCAGGTCCGCACGGTCGACCGCTCCGAGAAGATCCGCACGTACAACTTCCCGGAGAACCGCATCTCGGACCACCGCGTCGGATTCAAGGCGTACAACCTGGACCAGGTCCTGGACGGCGACCTCGACACGGTGATCCAGGCCTGCGTCGACGCGGACTCCGCGGCGAAGCTCGCGGCCGCATAAGAGGCACGTACGCACGACCCAGTACGACACGGAGGACTTGCGTGAACCTGCTGCTCTCGGAGGTGGCCCAGGCCACCCAGCGGCTGGCCGACGCCGGCGTGCCCTCGCCGCGCAACGACGCGGAGGAGCTCGCCGCGTTCGTGCACGGCGTGAAGCGCGGTGAACTGCACTCCGTGAAGGACTCCGACTTCGACGCCCGCTACTGGGAGGTCATCGCCCGGCGTGAGCAGCGCGAGCCGCTGCAGCACATCACCGGGCGGGCCTACTTCCGCTACCTGGAGCTCCAGGTCGGCCCGGGCGTCTTCGTCCCGCGTCCCGAGACCGAGTCGGTGGTCGGGTGGGCCATAGACGCCGTACGCGCCATGGACGTCGTGGAGCCGCGCATCGTCGACCTGTGCACGGGCTCCGGAGCCATCGCGCTCGCCCTCGCCCAGGAGGTGCCGCGCTCCAGGGTGCACGCCGTGGAGCTGTCCGAGGACGCCCTCGTGTGGACGCGCAAGAACATGGAGGGGTCCAGGGTCGACCTGCGTCAGGGCAACGCCCTGGACGCCTTCCGCGACCTCGACGGCCACGTCGACCTGGTCGTCTCCAACCCGCCGTACATCCCGCTGACGGAGTGGGAGTACGTCGCTCCCGAGGCGCGGGACTACGACCCCGACCTGGCCCTGTTCTCCGGCGAGGACGGCCTCGATCTCATCCGCGGTCTGGAACGGACCGCACACCGGCTGCTGCGCCCGGGCGGTGTCGTCGTCATCGAGCACGCCGACACCCAGGGCGGACAGGTGCCGTGGATCTTCACCGAGGAGCGGGGCTGGGCCGACGCGGCCGACCACCCCGACCTCAACAAACGCCCCCGCTTCGCGACCGCCCGCAGGGCCATGCCGTGAAGACCGCTCACGTGAACACCCACCAGACTTCTGTCCAGCAGTACGTGCACGAGGAGGCCCGCTAGACATGGCTCGGCGATACGACACCAACGACGCGACCGACCGCGTGACCGGTCTGCGCGAGGCCGCGTCCGCCGTCCGCCGTGGCGAGCTCGTGGTTCTTCCGACCGACACGGTGTACGGCATCGGCGCCGACGCGTTCTCCAAGGAGGCCGTGGGCGACCTGCTGGAGGCCAAGGGGCGGGGCCGCAACATGCCCACCCCTGTGCTGATCGGGTCCCCGAACACGCTCCACGGTCTCGTCACCGACTTCTCCGAGCTGGCCTGGGAACTGGTCGACGCGTTCTGGCCGGGTGCGCTCACGCTCGTCGCCAAGCACCAGCCGTCGCTGCAGTGGGACCTGGGCGACACCCGGGGCACGGTCGCCGTGCGCATGCCACTGCACCCGGTCGCCATCGAGCTGCTGACCGAGGTCGGCCCCATGGCGGTCTCCTCCGCCAACCTCACGGGGCACCCCGCACCGGAGAACTGTGACTACGCCCAGGAGATGCTGGGCGACTCCGTCTCCGTCTACCTCGACGGCGGGCCGACCCCCGGCAACGTCCCGTCCTCGATCGTCGACGTCAGCCGTGAGATCCCGTTGCTGCTGCGCGAGGGGGCGATCTCCGCGGACGAGCTGCGGAAGGTCGTACCCGACCTCGAGGTGGCGAATTGACAGCCCCTGACGCGGGGCGTGGCATAGGCAACGGGGAACGCGCCGCGGAGATCACGACGACGTTCGTCGGGCTGCCGCGCGACTCCTTCCGCATCCTCCACGTCAGCACCGGCAACGTCTGCCGCTCGCCGATCACCGAGCGGCTGACCCGGCATTTCGTGTCGCAGCGGCTCGGGGTGCTGGGCGGTGGGCTGATCGTGGAGAGTGCGGGCACCTGGGGCCACGAGGGCGCGCCGATGGAGGCCAACGCGGAGACCGTGCTGGCCGACTTCGGCGCGGACGCGACCGGTTTCGTCGGCCGTGAGCTGCTCGACGAGCACGTCATCATGGCCGACCTCGTCCTGACCGCGACCCGCGACCACCGCGCCCAGGTCATCTCCATGGGCCACTCGGCGGGTCTGCGCACCTTCACCCTCAAGGAGTTCACCCGCCTGGTCAACGCGATAGACCCCGCGACCCTGCCGCCGCTGGAGGAGGGCGTGGTCCTGCGTGCCCGTGCCCTGGTCCGTGCGGCGGCGGCGCTGCGGGGTTGGCTCCTGGCCCCCACCCTGGAGGCGGACGAGGTCTACGACCCGTACGGGGCCCCGCTGCCGTTCTTCCGCTCGATCGGCGACGAGATACACCAGGCCCTGGACCCTGTGGTGACGGCGTTGACGGGTGTGCCGGCGCGGATGTAACCCCAGCGGAACGACTGCCCACAGCGGTACCAGCGGTGACCGGTAGGGCGTAGTGGTGTGAAACCGGGCGTTCGGGGGCGGGGCGGCCTACATTGGAGCTACGTCACCGTCGACGCCCCGGAGTTCGTCATGTCGGTCACCCATGTCCCCGTCGCGGCCGATGTTCTGCGTCGGCAGGATCCTGAGATGGCTGAGATCGTGCTGGGGGAGGGGGCGCGGCAGGCGTCGACGTTGCAGCTTGTCGCCGCGGAGAACTTCTCCTCGCCGGCCGTGCTGGCCGCGCTCGGCTCGCAGCTCGCCAACAAGTACGCGGAGGGGTATCCGGGGGCCCGGCACCACGGGGGCTGCGAGATCGTCGACGTCGCCGAGCGTCTCGCCGTGGAGCGGGCGAAGCGGCTGTTCCGGGCCGAGCACGCCAATGTGCAGTCCCACTCCGGGTCGTCCGCCGTACTGGCCGCGTACGCCGCCCTGCTGCGGCCCGGGGACACCGTCCTCGCTCTCGGGCTGCCCTACGGCGGTCATCTCACCCACGGCTCACCGGCCAACTTCTCCGGCCAATGGTTCGACTTCGTGCCGTACGGGGTGGACGCGGAGACCGGGCTCATCGACCACGACCAGGTGCGGACGCTGGCCCGCAGCCACCGGCCCAAGGCGATCGTGTGCGGCTCCATCGCCTACCCGCGCCACATCGACTACGCCTACTTCCGGGCCGTGGCCGACGAGGTCGGCGCCTATCTCATCGCCGACGCCGCGCATCCGATCGGGCTGGTCGCGGGGGGAGCGGCGCCCAGTCCGGTGCCGTACGCCGATGTCGTGTGCGCCACCACCCACAAGGTGCTGCGGGGGCCGCGCGGCGGGATGATCCTGTGCGGGAGCGAGCTGGCCGAACGCGTGGACCGGGCCGTCTTCCCGTTCACACAGGGGGGCGCGCAGATGCATACCATCGCCGCCAAGGCCGTCGCGTTCGGCGAGGCGGCAACACCGGCGTTCGCCGCGTACGTCCATCAGGTGATCGCCAACGCGCGGGTCCTCGCGGCCCGGCTGGAGAAGGAGGGGCTGGCGGTGACGACGGGCGGGACCGACACCCACCTCATCACGGCCGATCCCGCGCCTCTCGGCGTCGACGGCCGCTCCGCGCGCGGGCTGCTCGCGGCCGCCGGGATCGTCCTGGACTGCTGTGCGCTGCCACACGGCGGAGCCGTTGGTGTCGCGGCCGCCGACGTCCGCGGGCTGCGGCTCGGCACGGCCGCGGTGACCACCCAGGGCATGCGCGAGGAGGAGATGTCGGGCATAGGGGCGCTGATGGCGGCCGTGCTGCGCGGCCAGGTCGACGCCAAGCGGGCCCGTGAGGAGGTGCGGGAACTGGTCACGGCGTTCCCGCCGTATCCCGGGTGAACGGCCGCGTCCTCCGGCCCGCCAAGTCCTCCCCAGGGACACGAGGAGGCAAAGCCCCAGGGATACAAGGGGGCAAAGAGGGTACGCGCGAAGCCGTGCGTGCCCCCGTGCACCCATGCTCACAGCCACACGTGCAACCATCGTCGCTACCCGGAAGTCCCCACACATATGCGCCGCGTGTGAGTCGATCGCTAGGGTGTGGGGCTGAGATGGCCAGCGAGACAAGTGGGGATGCCCGTGCGTGAATACCTGCTGACGCTCTGCATCACGGCCGCGGTGACGTATCTGCTGACAGGGCCGGTACGGAAGTTCGCGATCGTGGCCGGGGCGATGCCGGAGATCAGGGCCCGTGACGTGCACCGGGAACCCACTCCGCGGCTCGGCGGGATCGCCATGTTCTTCGGGCTGTGCGCGGGTCTGCTGGTCGCGGACCATCTCACCAACCTCAACGGGGTCTTCGAGAAGTCGAACGAACCACGCGCCCTGCTCTCCGGTGCCGCGCTGATCTGGCTGATCGGCGTCCTGGACGACAAGTTCGAGATCGACGCGCTGCTGAAGCTGGGCGGCCAGATGATCGCCGCGGGCGTGATGGTCATGCAGGGTCTGACGATCCTGTGGCTGCCCATCCCGACCGTCGGCACGGTCGCGCTGACCCAGTGGCAGGGCACCCTGCTGACGGTGGCGCTGGTCGTGATCACCATCAACGCGGTCAACTTCGTGGACGGCCTGGACGGCCTCGCCGCCGGCATGGTCTGCATCGCCTCGGCCGCGTTCTTCATGTACACGTACCGCATCTGGTACTCGTACGGCATCGAGGCCGCCGCCCCCGCGACGCTGTTCGCGGCGATCCTGATGGGCATGTGCCTGGGCTTCCTGCCGCACAACATGCACCCCGCGCGGATCTTCATGGGCGACTCGGGCTCGATGCTGATCGGGCTGGTGCTGGCGGCGGGCGCGATCTCCGTCACGGGGAACGTCGACCCGGACAACCTCTTCGGCGGCTCCGAGCGCAGCACCGTGCACCAGATGGTGCCCGTCTACATCCCGCTGCTGATGCCGCTGACCATCATCGCGATCCCGGCCGCCGACCTGATCCTGGCGATCGTGCGCCGCACCTGGCGCGGTCAGTCGCCGTTCGCCGCGGACCGCGGGCATCTGCACCACCGGCTCCTGGAGATCGGCCACTCGCACAGCCGGGCGGTGCTGATCATGTACTTCTGGTCGGCGCTGATCGCGTTCGGCGCGCTCGCCTACTCCGTCAACGCGGCGTCCATGTGGATCGTCCTCGGGGTCGTGTTCCTGAGCGCGCTGGGCCTGGTGCTGCTCCTGCTGCCGCGCTTCACGCCGCGCGCCCCGCGCTGGGCGGAGGCGTTCGTGCCGCCGCGCTACCGCCGCCGGCGCCTGGCCGCCGACGTCGCCGCGGAGGCCGCGCTGGCCGCCGCGGAGGGGGCCGAGCCGCAGCCGCGCACCCCGGTGGCCGTCGGGGTCTCGGGGGTCAACGGAGCGACCGCCGTGGGCTCTCGGTCGCGGTCGGCAAGGTAAGGCGGCAAGGTAAGAATCTGACTAGAGCATTGCCAAGTCATTGGGGAAGCAGGCGGGGGCAAAGCTCCCCAATACCAGACAAGTCGGCGCTGTTTCTGCACAGACGCGCAGCGTCACTCTCATGTGTGACAGCGAGCACACCATCCAGGTAAAGACCTCATCAAATAGTTTGTGATACGGTTCACGAGAACCCCGGAGACAGCCGAAGGACCGTAGTGCGACGGTCTCTTGGCCCGAGGAAGGCGTGAGGTCTTTCGCCCCTCGAACCGGGACTACGCTCGTCCATGACGACACCCTGCCCCCATTGAAAGCGGAGTTGCCGCCATGCCGTCCAACGACGTCCGGATCCTGGCCCAGGCCGCCGTGCCCACAGCTGCCGTCGGCGCGATCGCCGCCGTGGTCAGCGGTGTGGTCGCGGGCGGCAAGGGGGCCATCGGAGCCGTCGTCGCGACGGTGCTCGCCATCGCGTTCATGGGGCTGGGGCTCTACGTCCTGCAGCGCACCGCCAAATCGCTTCCGCAGTTGTTCCAGGCCATGGGCCTGATGCTCTACGCGGCGCAGATCCTGCTGCTGTTCATCTTCCTGGCCGCGTTCAAGAACACGACGCTGTTCAGCCCCCGGGCCTTCGCCATCACGCTCGTCGCCGCCACCCTGGCGTGGATCGTCGCTCAGACGCGTGCCCACATGAAGGCCAAGATCCTTTACGTCGAACCCGATCCGGCCTCCTCCGCGACTTCCTCGAAGGGCGAGAAGCCCGAAAAATCGGGGCACACGTCGTGAGGGGTAGGGCCGGGATAAAGACGTCTGAGATCTCCTGCTATCGTCCGGTGCCAACTGCGGCATCGCGGGCGCGGGCATCCGAGCTGACGCCTGCTCAATCGCGAGGCGAGATGCCCCCAAGCCGCCCCCACATCCGAAACACCAGTCCCGTGCCGAACCGCGGCCCAGCGCCGCGCCGACACAACGAGGTTGCCGTACCTATGCGCCACGCTGAAGGAGCCCGCGGTGAGTGCTGACCCGACGCAGGTGCTCGCCTTCGAGACCGACTGCCACATCTTCGACGGCTGTGGCTTCCCGGCTCCGGGCCTGCACTCGTTCCTGTTCGAGCCCCTCTGGGGCGATGCGGACAGCAACGTGTACTTCAACAAGACGATGCTGCTGGCGCTGCTCGGCTCGATCATCGTCGTCGGCTTCTTCTGGGCCGCCTTCCGCAAGCCGAAGGTCGTCCCGGGCAAGCTCCAGATGGTCGCCGAGGCCGGCTACGACTTCATCCGCCGCGGTGTCGTCTACGAGACCATCGGCAAGAAGGAGGGCGAGAAGTACGTCCCGCTGGTCGTCTCGCTGTTCTTCTTCATCTGGATGATGAACCTCTGGTCGATCGTCCCGCTCGCCCAGTTCCCGGTGACGGCGATCATCTCGTACCCCGCCGTGCTGGCTCTGATCGTGTACGTCCTGTGGGTCAGCCTGACCTTCAAGCGCCACGGCTTCGTGGGCGCCTTCAAGAACTTCACCGGCTACGACAAGTCGCTCGGTGCGGTGCTGCCGCTCTCGATGACGATCGAGTTCTTCTCGAACCTCCTCGTCCGCCCCTTCACACACGCGGTCCGGCTCTTCGCCAACATGTTCGCGGGCCACACGCTTCTGCTGCTCTTCACGATCGCCACCTGGTACCTGCTGAACGGCATCGGCATCGCCTACGCCGGCGTCTCGTTCATCATGGTCCTGGTGATGACGGCCTTCGAGCTCTTCGTTCAGGCCCTTCAGGCGTACGTCTTCGTCCTCCTGACCTGCAGCTTCATTCAGGGCGCGCTCGCCGAGCACCACTGAGCCCCTGCCCCCTCAACCACCCCGCAGTCGTCCGGTGGCCAACCCCCACCGGTCCTTGAAAGAGAAGGAAGTTACAGCATGTCGCAGCTTGCTGCTGAGGTCTCCGGCTCCCTCGGCTCCATCGGCTACGGTCTCGCCGCCATCGGCCCCGGCGTCGGCGTCGGCATCATCTTCGGCAACGGCACCCAGGCCCTCGCCCGTCAGCCCGAGGCCGCCGGCCTGATCCGTGCCAACCAGATCCTCGGCTTCGCCTTCTGTGAGGCGCTCGCCCTGATCGGTCTGGTCATGCCGTTCGTCTACGGCACCTGATCGTCTCACCAACGACCAGCCCACTAGACGAAAGGCAACGAAATGAGCCAGCTGCTCATCGTGGCGGCCGAGGAGATGGAGAATCCCCTCGTCCCGCCGATCCCCGAGCTTGTCATCGGCCTCATCGCCTTCGTCATCGTCTTCGGCTTCCTCGCCAAGAAGCTCCTCCCGAACATCAACAAGGTTCTGGAAGAGCGCCGCGAGCAGATCGAGGGCGGTATCGAGAAGGCCGAGGCCGCTCAGACCGAGGCCCAGAGCGTTCTTGAGCAGTACAAGGCTCAGCTCGCCGAGGCCCGGCACGAGGCCGCGCGTCTGCGCCAGGAGGCGCAGGAGCAGGGCGCGACCCTCATCGCCGAGATGCGCGCCGAGGGCCAGCGGCAGCGCGAGGACATCGTCGCCGCCGGTCACGCCCAGATCGAGGCCGACCGCAAGGCCGCCGCGTCCGCGCTGCGCCAGGACGTCGGCAAGCTCGCCACCGAACTGGCCGGCAAGCTCGTCGGCGAGTCCCTCGAGGACCACGCCCGCCAGAGCCGCGTCATCGACCGCTTCCTCGACGAGCTCGAGGAGAAGGCCGAGGCGTCGCGATGAACGGAGCGAGCCGCGAGGCCCTGGCAGCCGCACGTGAGCGCCTCGACGCGCTGACGGACTCCACGTCCGTGGACGCCGCGCAGCTCGCGGGCGAGCTGGCGGCCGTCACCGCGCTGCTCGACCGCGAGGTGTCGCTGCGTCGGGTCCTCACCGACCCGGCGCAGGCCGGTGAGGCCAAGGCCGAGCTGGCCCAGCGCCTGCTCGGCTCCCAGGTCAGCGGCACCGCCGCCGACGTGGTGTCCAGCATGGTGCGTGCCCGCTGGTCGCAGTCGCGCGACCTGGTGGACGCGCTGGAGGAACTGGCGAACACCGCCGACCTCACCGCCGCGCAGAAGGCCGGCACGCTCGACGACGTCGAGGACGAGCTGTTCCGCTTCGGGCGGATCGTCTCCTCCAACACCGAGCTGCGGGCCGCGCTCACCGACCGGAAGGCCACCGCCTCGGCCAAGAGCGAGCTGCTGCGCAGCCTGCTCGGCGGCCGTGCGGACGCGGCCACCGTTCGTTTGGTGACGCGCCTCGTGACCGCGCCGCGGGGACGTAGCCTGGAAGCGGGACTCGAGTCCCTGTCCAAGCTCGCCGCAGAGCGCCGCGACCGCGTCGTGGCCGTCGTCACGTCGGCCGTGCCGCTGAGCGACACGCAGAAGCGACGCCTCGGCGCCGCCCTCGCGAAGCTCTACGGGCGGCAGATGCACCTCAACCTCGACGTGGACCCCGAGGTCGTCGGCGGGATGCGGGTGCAGGTCGGCGACGAGGTGATCAACGGCTCCCTCGCGGACCGGATCGAGGACGCCGCCCGCCGCATGGCGAGCTAGCAGCAACGCAACAACGCAGCAGTACGTACGCAAGCGGCCCTGGTTGGGCCGTGCAGAGGATTCACCTCTTTCAGGGGGGAGTCCGGGAGTTTAGGCATCCCCCCAAAGTGAAACTTCGGGCCCAACAAGGAGAGCAGGGAACCCAGATGGCGGAGCTCACGATCCGGCCGGAGGAGATCCGGGACGCGCTGGAGAACTTCGTCCAGTCGTACAAGCCGGACGCGGCCTCGCGCGAGGAGGTCGGTACGGTCACCCTTGCCGGCGACGGCATCGCGAAGGTCGAGGGTCTCCCCTCGGCCATGGCCAACGAACTGCTGAAGTTCGAGGACGGCACCCTCGGCCTCGCGCTCAACCTCGAAGAGCGTGAGATCGGTGCCGTCGTCCTCGGTGAGTTCAGCGGCATCGAGGAAGGGCAGCCGGTCACCCGTACCGGCGAGGTCCTCTCCGTCGCGGTGGGCGAGGGCTACCTCGGCCGCGTCGTCGACCCGCTCGGCAACCCGATCGACGGCCTCGGCGAGATCGAGACGTCCGGCCGCCGTGCCCTGGAGCTTCAGGCTCCCGGCGTCATGGCCCGTAAGTCGGTGCACGAGCCGATGGAGACCGGCTACAAGGCCGTCGACGCGATGACCCCGATCGGCCGTGGTCAGCGCCAGCTGATCATCGGTGACCGCCAGACCGGCAAGACCGCCCTGGCCGTCGACACGATCATCAACCAGCGCGACAACTGGCGCTCCGGTGACGTGAACAAGCAGGTCCGCTGCGTCTACGTCGCCATCGGCCAGAAGGGCTCGACCATCGCCTCCGTGCGTGGCGCCCTCCAGGAGGCCGGCGCGCTGGAGTACACGACCATCGTCGCCGCCCCGGCGTCCGACCCGGCCGGCTTCAAGTACCTGGCGCCGTACACCGGCTCGGCCATCGGCCAGCAGTGGATGTACGAGGGCAAGCACGTCCTGATCATCTTCGACGACCTGTCGAAGCAGGCCGACGCCTACCGCGCCGTGTCGCTGCTGCTGCGCCGCCCGCCGGGCCGCGAGGCCTACCCGGGCGACGTCTTCTACCTGCACTCCCGTCTGCTGGAGCGCTGCGCGAAGCTCTCCGACGAGCTGGGCAAGGGCTCGATGACCGGTCTGCCGATCGTCGAGACCAAGGCCAACGACGTCTCGGCGTTCATCCCGACCAACGTCATCTCCATCACCGACGGCCAGTGCTTCCTGGAGTCGGACCTGTTCAACGCCGGTCAGCGCCCCGCGCTGAACGTCGGTATCTCCGTCTCCCGGGTCGGTGGTTCCGCGCAGCACAAGGCGATGAAGCAGGTCTCCGGCCGCCTCCGCCTCGACCTCGCCCAGTACCGTGAGCTGGAGGCGTTCGCCGCCTTCGGTTCCGACCTGGACGCCGCGTCGAAGGCGCAGCTGGAGCGCGGTCAGCGCCTGGTCGAGCTGCTCAAGCAGGCTCAGTACCAGCCGATGCCGACCGAGGACCAGGTCGTCTCCGTGTGGGCCGGTACCACCGGCAAGATGGACGACGTCCCGGTCGCCGACGTCCGCCGCTTCGAGAAGGAGCTCCTGGAGTACCTGCACCGCTCGGAGCAGGGCCTCATGACCTCCATCAAGGAGGGCGGCAAGATGTCGGACGACACCCTCACCGCTGTTGCCGACGCCATCGCCGACTTCAAGAAGCAGTTCGAGACCTCGGACGGCAAGCTGCTCGGCGAAGAAGCGCCCGTCAGCGTCTCGAAGTGACGTAAAGGAAGGGACCTGACTCATGGGAGCACAGCTCCGGGTCTACAAGCGTCGCATCCGATCCGTCACCGCGACCAAGAAGATCACGAAGGCGATGGAGATGATCGCCGCCTCGCGCGTCGTCAAGGCGCAGCGCAAGGTGGCGGCCTCCACGCCGTACGCGACCGAGCTCACCCGCGCGGTCACAGCGGTCGGTACCGGCTCGAACACCAAGCACCCGCTGACCACGCAGGCCGAGACGGTCACGCGGTCCGCGGTGCTGCTTCTGACGAGCGACCGTGGTCTCGCCGGCGCCTTCAACTCCAACGCCATCAAGGCCGCGGAGCAGCTGACGGCGCGCCTCGAGGCCGAGGGCAAGCAGGTCGACACGTACATCGTCGGCCGGCGTGGTCTCGCGCACTACAACTTCCGTGAGCGCAAGGTCGCGGAGTCGTGGTCGGGCTTCACGGACGAGCCGACGTACGCGGACGCCAAGACGGTCGCGGCCCCCCTGATCGAGGCCATCGAGAAGGACACGGCGGACGGCGGCGTGGACGAGATCCACATCGTCTTCACCGAGTTCGTGTCGATGATGACGCAGACGGCGCTCGACGACCGCCTGCTGCCGCTCAGCCTCGACGAGGTTGCCAAGGAGGCCAAGCCGCAGGGCGAGATCCTTCCGCTCTTCGACTTCGAGCCCTCGGCGGAGGACGTCCTCGACGCCCTGCTGCCGCGCTACGTGGAGAGCCGCGTCTACAACGCTCTCCTCCAGTCGGCAGCCTCGAAGCACGCCGCCACGCGGCGCGCGATGAAGTCGGCGACCGACAACGCAGGAGAGCTCATCGAGACGCTCTCCCGCCTTGCCAACGCGGCCCGCCAGGCCGAAATCACCCAGGAAATCAGCGAGATCGTCGGTGGCTCCGCAGCCCTGGCCGACGCGACCGCGGGGAGTGACAGGTAATGACGACGACAGTTGAGACGGCCGTTGCCACGGGCCGCGTCGCCCGGGTCATCGGCCCGGTCGTCGACGTGGAATTCCCCGTCGACGCCATGCCGGAGATCTACAACGCCCTTCACGTCGAGGTCGCCGACCCGGCGAACGAGGGCGAGAAGAAGACGCTGACCCTCGAGGTCGCCCAGCACCTGGGTGACGGCCTGGTCCGCACGATCTCGATGCAGCCCACCGACGGTCTGGTCCGCCAGGCCCCGGTCACCGACACCGGCACGGGCATCACCGTCCCGGTCGGCGACTTCACCAAGGGCAAGGTGTTCAACACCCTCGGTGAGGTGCTGAACGTCGACGAGAAGTACGAGGGCGAGCGCTGGTCCATCCACCGCAAGGCCCCGAACTTCGACGAGCTCGAGTCGAAGACCGAGATGTTCGAGACCGGCGTCAAGGTCATCGACCTTCTCACCCCGTACGTCAAGGGTGGAAAGATCGGTCTGTTCGGTGGTGCCGGCGTCGGCAAGACGGTGCTCATCCAGGAGATGATCTACCGCGTCGCCAACAACCACGACGGTGTCTCCGTGTTCGCCGGTGTCGGTGAGCGCACCCGTGAGGGCAACGACCTCATCGAGGAGATGGCCGACTCGGGCGTCATCGACAAGACCGCGCTGGTCTTCGGTCAGATGGACGAGCCCCCGGGCACCCGTCTGCGCGTGGCCCTCGCGGGTCTGACCATGGCGGAGTACTTCCGCGATGTGCAGAAGCAGGACGTGCTGTTCTTCATCGACAACATCTTCCGCTTCACGCAGGCCGGTTCCGAGGTGTCGACCCTGCTCGGCCGTATGCCCTCCGCGGTGGGCTACCAGCCGAACCTGGCCGACGAGATGGGTCTCCTCCAGGAGCGCATCACCTCGACCCGTGGTCACTCGATCACCTCGATGCAGGCGATCTACGTCCCCGCGGACGACCTGACCGACCCGGCCCCGGCCACCACCTTCGCCCACCTCGACGCGACGACGGTGCTCTCCCGTCCGATCTCGGAGAAGGGCATCTACCCGGCCGTGGACCCGCTGGACTCCACGTCCCGCATCCTGGACCCGCGCTACATCGCGGCGGACCACTACAACACCGCGATGCGCGTCAAGACGGTCCTGCAGAAGTACAAGGACCTCCAGGACATCATCGCGATCCTCGGTATCGACGAGCTCGGCGAGGAGGACAAGCTCACCGTCCACCGCGCCCGTCGTGTGGAGCGCTTCCTGTCCCAGAACACCCACGTCGCCAAGCAGTTCACCGGCGTCGACGGGTCGGACGTGCCGCTGGACGAGTCGATCACCGCGTTCAACGCGATCATCGACGGTGAGTACGACCACTTCCCGGAGCAGGCGTTCTTCCTCTGCGGTGGCATCGAGGACCTCAAGGCCAACGCCAAGGAGCTGGGCGTCTCCTGATCTCGGACTGTCCGAGAACGTGTGAGGGGGCGGGCGCGTCCCGCCCCCTCTTCCACGCCCACTAGACTTAGTAACCAACACCCGGCAGAACCGCCGGGTGGTGACCCGAGGAGCCACCTTGGCTGCTGAGCTGCACGTCGCGCTGGTCGCGGCCGACCGAGAGGTCTGGTCCGGCGAGGCCACCCTGGTCGTCGCGCGCACCACGTCCGGCGACATCGGCGTCATGCCCGGTCACCAGCCGCTGCTCGGTGTGCTGGAGTCGGGCCCGGTGACCATCCGTACGAGTGATGGTGGGACGGTCGTCGCCGCGGTGCACGGCGGTTTCATCTCGTTCGCGGACGACAAGCTGTCGCTGCTGGCCGAGATCGCCGAGCTGTCGGACGAGATCGACGTCCAGCGCGCGGAGCGCGAGCTGGAGCGCGCGAAGGCGGAGGGCGACGCCCTCGCCGAGCGTCGCGCGGACGTACGACTGCGTGCGGCGGCGACGCGCTGAACTGGGGGCCCCTCCCGGACCCTTAAGGTCTGGGGGAGCGGGGCTGTGACGTCACTCAGCCGCGGCCGGCACCGGAGGAATCCGGAGCCGACCGCGGCTGAGGCAGATATGGATGTTTTTTCCGTTCCGTTACCTATTTTCGGTACCTAGGAGACGAGGAGGTCGGTGTCGATGGTCCTCGCTCTGACTGTGTGCGGAATCGTCGTGGCCCTGGTGGTGCTGGGGCTGTTCGTCTTCGGTCTGCGCCGCAGACTCATCCAGCGCTCCGGCGGAACCTTCGACTGTTCCCTGCGCTGGGACGTCCCCGAGAAACCGGACACGAGCGGAAAGGGCTGGAGCTACGGCGTCGCCCGCTACAACGGCGACCGCATCGAGTGGTACCGCGTCTTCTCCTACGCCTATCGTCCCCGCCGCATCCTGGAGCGCGCCTCGATCGAGGTGGCCGGCCGCCGTCTTCCCGAGGGCGAGGAGGAGCTGGCGCTCCTGTCCGACGCGGTGATCCTCGCCTGCACCCACCAGGGCACACGTCTCGAACTGGCGATGAGCGAGGACGCGCTGACCGGTTTCCTCGCGTGGCTGGAGGCAGCCCCGCCCGGACAGCGAGTGAATGTGGCGTAGCCACATTCACTCGCTGGGTGGGGGTCCCCCCGGACGAAGTCTGGGGGAGCGTCAACGCTGCTTAGCTCTTTCGGGTATTTCTCTACGACAGTCCGCTGTTGATGGCGCTCACCAGCTCTCCGTTGCTGGTGTCACCGCTGAACTCCCAGAAGAAGGCGCCGCCGAGGCCCTGGTTCTTGGCCCAGGTCATCTTCCCGGCGATGGTCGCGGGGGTGTCGTAGGACCACCAGTTGCTGCCGCACTTCGCGTAGGCCGTGCCCGCGATGGTGCCGGTGGCCGGGCAGGACGTCTTGAGGACCTTGTAGTCCTCGATGCCCTGCTCGTAGGTGCCCGCGGCCGCTCCCGTGGCGGTGCCGCCCGGGGCGTCCTGGGTGACTCCGGTCCAGCCGCGGCCGTAGAAGCCGATGCCGATGAGCAGCTTGCTCGCGGGGACGCCCTTCGCCTTGAACTTGGCCATCGCGTCGGCGGTGGTGAACCCGGCCGTCGGGATGCCGCTGTACGAGGTGAGCGGGGAGTGCGGGGCGGTCGGGCCCTGGGCTGCCCAGGCGCCGAAGAAGTCGTACGTCATCACGTTGTACCAGTCGACGTACTGGGCCGCGCCCGCGTAGTCGGCGGCGTCGATCTTGCCGCCGGAGGAGCCGTCGGCCGTGGTGGCCGCGGTGACCAGGTTGCCCGTGCCGAACTTGGCGCGCAGGGCCTGCATCAGGTTCTTGTAGGCCGCCGCCCCGCTGGTGTCGCAGGACAGCCCGCAGGCGTTCGGGTACTCCCAGTCGATGTCGATGCCGTCGAAGACATCGGCCCAGCGCGGGTCCTCGACCAGGTTGTAGCAGGACTGGGCGAAGGCCGTGGGGTTGGCCGCCGCCTGGGCGAAGCCGCCGGACCAGGTCCAGCCGCCGAAGGACCACAGCACCTTGATGTTCGGGTACTTGGCCTTCAGCTGACGCAGTTGGTTGAAGTTGCCGCGCAGTGGCTGGTCCCAGGTGTCGGCGACGCCGCTGACGGACTGGTCGGCGGTGAAGGCCTTGTCGTAGTCGGCGTAGGAGTCGCCGATCGCGCACTGTCCGTTGGTGACGTTGCCGAAGGCGTAGTTGATGTGGGTGATCTTCGCGGCGGAGCCGGAGGTCACCAGGTTCTTGACGTTGTAGTTGCGGCCGTAGATGCCCCACTCGGTGAAGTAGCCGAGCTTGACCTTGGAGCCGGTGGTCGGGGGAGGGTTGGTGCCGCCGGTCGTGTGCACCGCGACCGCGCCGCTGACCGGTCCGGTCTGGTCGGCGGTGTCGCGGGCCTGGACGGTGTAGGAGTAGTCGGTGCCGGCGGTGAGGCCCGTGTCGGTGTACGACGTGGTCGTCACCGTGGCGATCTTGGTGCCGTCGCGCAGGACGTCGTAGTTCTTGATGCCCTTGTCGTCGGTGGCGGCGGACCAGGACAGGGTGGCCGAGGTGTTGGTGACGCCGGAGGCGGTGGGGGTGCCGGGCGCCGAGGGGGCCGCGTCGCCGGGGACCGTCGTACCGTCACAACTGTCGTTGTTCAGCTTGCAGTTGGACGGGGAGCCGGAGCCCGCGCCGTTGAAGCCGAAGGAGACCGAGGCGCCGGGGGCGAGGGAGCCGTTGTAGGACTTGTTCTTGGCGGTCCAGTGGGTGCCGGAGGAGGTGACGTCGGCGTCCCAGGCGGAGGTGACGGACGTACCGGAGGGGAAGTCCCACTCCACCGTCCAGGAACTGATCGTCGTGGTACCGGTGTTCTTCACCGTCCACTTGCCCTCGAAGCCGGTGCCCCAGTCCTGGGTCTTGGCGTAGGTGGCGGTGGCGGTCGTCGCGGCCTCGGCGGGGCTCGCGAGGCCGACCAGTCCGGCCAGGGGGAGCAACAGGGTCGCGAACCCTGCCGCGGCTCTGTGTCTGAAGCGCATTCTGCGCCTCCTATGGGGAGTTGGGGGGCGCGACTGAGCCTTCACGCCCACGGTGCGGCGAGAATAGAAAGGTCTGGACCACGGGTCAATAGGTCTGGACCACTCTCGTATACGGCCGCTAGATCCCCAACTCCTGTGCCAGTACGGCCGCTTGGACCCGACTGCGCAGTTCCAGCTTCCCCAGCAGCCGGCTGACGTGCGTCTTGACCGTGGCCTCCGCCATGTCGAGCCGCTCGGCGATCCCCGCGTTCGACAGGCCCTCCCCGAGGCAGGCCAGCACCTCGCGCTCGCGCCGGGTGAGGGTGTCGAGGACGGCGGGGTCGGCCGTCGGCCGGCGCGCCGGTCCGGCGGCGAACTCGGCGATCAGCCGGCGGGTCACGGCGGGCGCGATCAGCCCCTCACCGCCGGCCACCGTACGGACCGCCGCCAGCAGGTCCCCCGCCTCCGTGTTCTTCAGCAGAAACCCGGCCGCCCCCGCCCGCAACGCCCCGAACACATACTCGTCGAGGTCGAAGGTGGTCAGCACCAGGACGTCCGCGAGCCCCTCCGCGACCACCTGACGGGTCGCCGCCACCCCGTCCAGACGCGGCATCTGCACATCCATCAGCACCAGGTCCGGCCGCAGCTCCCGGGCCAGCGCGACCGCCTGCTCCCCGTCCGCCGCCTCGCCGACCACCTCGATGTCGGGCGCGCTGCGCAGGATGAGGACCAGCCCGGCGCGGACGGCGGACTGGTCCTCGGCGACGAGTACACGGATCACTGCGGGTCTCCTTCGGTGACGGGGAGCGCGGCCCGTACGGTCCACAGGGCGCCCTCGGGCCCGGCCTCGAACGTGCCGCCGAGCAGCGCCGCCCGCTCCCGCATACCGACGAGGCCGGCCCCGGAACCGGGGGCGCGCGGACCGTCGCGGTGACCGTAGGGGCTGCTCACCCGGACGTCGAGCACGCCGTCGCGCCGGGCGAGACACACCGTCACCCGGCCCGGGCAGGCGTGCTTGAGGGCGTTGGTCAGCGACTCCTGGACGATCCGGTAGGCGGCGAGTTCCACGGGGGCGGGGACCTTGCCGGGCGGGGTGTCGAGGGTGACGTCCAGGCCGTTGGCGCGGGCGCCGTCGACCAGGGCCCGAAGACCGTCGAGCGTGGGCGCCGCGGCCGGCTCGTGGTCCTCGCTGCCGTCGCGCAGGATCCCGATCAGCCGCCGCATCTCCGCGAGCCCGTCGACGCTGTTCTCCCGGATGACGGTCAGGGCCTGCCGGGAGGTCTCCGGGTCGTCGATCGACAGCGCGGCCGTGGAGTGGATGGCGATCGCCGACAGATGGTTGGCGACCATGTCGTGCAACTCCCTCGCCATACGGGCCCGTTCGGCGAGGACCGCCTGGGAGCGGTCCATCTCGGCCAGCAGCGCGGTCTGTTCGGCGCGCAGCCGGGCGGCCTCGGCGGCGTCCCGGTGGTCGCGTACGATCCAGCCGGTGGCGGCCGGGCCGAACGCGACGGCGCCGACGACCACACCGATCAGCAGCGCCTCCGGCCTGCGCCACACCGCGAACGGCACGATCGTCCCCGCCACCGTGAGCAGCCCGGTGATCCAGGGGATGCGGCGGGCCGAGGCGGGCGGGCCGTACAGGACGGCCGCGTAGACGACGTCGGTGAACATCAGCAGGGTGGCGATGTTGCCCGTGGTGACCGAATCCAGGGTCAGTGCGGCCGTGCCGGTCAGCAGGGCGGTCCGGGGCGCGGTCCTGCGCAGCAGCTCGCAGCCGGTCATCACGACGAGCGGCACCAGGACCGGCCAGGACCCGTGCACGAGCACGGTCGGTTCGTCGTCGGGCCGGGTGCTCACCCCGAGGCCCACCAGCAGCAGGCCGCCGAGCAGCCCTCCGGCGGCTACGTACAGATCGAAGCGGTGCGGGCGGGGCAGCGTGGCGGCCATGACTCCATCCAACACGCGACCCGGTCGGGAGGCCTGCTTCCCACGAACGGTTCCGAACTGCATCTTTCGATGGACTGCCGGGGCGTCTCGTGTACACGGAAATGGGTACACTCGTGGTATGGACGAGTCCGCATCCGTACGTGAAGCCCGGGCCAATCTCGCGCGACTGCTCGACCGGGCGGAGGAGGGTGAGCCCACGGTCATCACCCGTGGCGGCGCTCCGGTGGCGGCCATCGTGCCCATAGAGGAGTACAACGCGCTCGAGGAGGCCGCCGACGAGCTGCTCGCGCGCAAGGCCCTGCAGACCCTCCGGGAGGAGAGCGGGGCGCCGCGTGCCACGCTGGCGGACGTGCTCGCGGACATCTTCGGCCCGCCGTCGGACGGCTCCGCGGCGGGCGTCGCGTGAAGTACGCCTTCGAGTTCACCGCCGCGGCGCGCCGCCAGCTGCAGGCCATCGACCAGACGACCGCGCTGCGCATCCTGCACGCGCTCAGCCGCCTGGGCGACGACCCCTATCGCGACGATGCCGACGTGAAGAAGCTGTCGGGGCACGACGACCTGTACCGCCTGCGCGTCGGCGCATACCGGATCGCCTACGTCATCGACGACGGCAAACTCGTCATCCTCGTGGTCGAGGTGGGGCATCGCCGGGAGATCTACCGGCGTCTGTGACGGGCGTCAGCGCTCACCGCCCGGGACCCAGAGCACGTCCCCGACGTGCTTGTTGGCCGTTCGGGCAAGGATGAACAGTAGGTCCGACAGACGGTTGAGGTAGGTCGCGGTGAGGGGGTTCATCGCGTCGCCGTGGGTCTCCAGGGCGGCCCAGGTGGAGCGTTCGGCGCGGCGGACGACCGTGCAGGCCTGGTGGAGCAGGGCCGCGCCCGGGGTGCCGCCGGGGAGGATGAACGAGCGGAGCCTCTCCAGTCGCTCGTTGAAGCGGTCGCAGTCCGCCTCCAGCTTGTCGACGTAGAACTGCTCGACCCGAAGGGGAGGGAACTCGGGGTTCTCCATCACCGGCGTCGACAGGTCCGCGCCCACGTCGAACAGGTCGTTCTGGACCCGGGTGAGGACCTTGACGACGTCCTCCGCCAGGCCGCCCAGCGCGATCGCCGTACCGATGACCGCGTTCGCCTCGTTGGCGTCGGCGTACGCGGCGATCCTGAGGTCGGTCTTGGGGACCCGGCTCATGTCACCGAGGTTCGTGGTGCCCTTGTCCCCGGTCTTCGTGTAGATGCGCGTCAGGTTGACCATGCGGCCAATCTAGACCGTCCCCGGCGATCCGCTCCGTTCCCTGCGTCACGGCAGGTCAGGGCAAGCTCAATCGGTGCGAATGGGCCTGAATCAGACAGGAATTGACGACGTGACCGGCGTCTCACGCCGTGAGACGTGAGACGCGTTACTAACCGGTCACACAGCGCCTCACGCCCGCTAATCTCCGGCCGAGAGCCATACGGCCGATGCGCCGGATGGTTGACGCCGGTGACATCGGACGCGAGAGCGGGCAGGGCTTACTCCAAGCGCTGAAACCGCACAGGCCCCAGGGGTCTCACCCCTGCGGGTGAATTCGGTATCGGTTCGCTCACAGACGGCAACCTCCGACCGCTTCGCGCAGTCAGAGCATGCAACACCGGACATCACACCGCGGAGCACAGAACGCACGCTTAGGGGAGCGCTATGCACATCAGGGGCGACCACGCCGAGCTGGTCGTCGGGGGCCGCCTCGACGTGCGCAGCGCGGCGGACGCCCGCACGGCCCTGCACACGGCCGTGGACGACGGCGTCGGCGACCTGGTGCTCGACCTGTCCGAACTGGACTCCTGGGACGCCACCGGACTCGGCGTCATCATGGGCGTCCACCGGCGGGCCGGACGCTGCGGCCGGCGCCTGGTGCTGCGCGGCGTACCGCCGCAGATGCAGCGCCTGCTGGTGGCGACCCGGCTGCACCGGATCCTGGCGATCGAGGGCGGCATCGGCGTGGAGTCCCTGCCCCGGGTGTGACAAACCGGAAGAGGTGGGTCCGTCGCCCCGCAGGCCGGGTGGCCTGCGGCGGAAAACGAACGGCGGGCGCAATCCTCACCGGACTGTGACGTCTCGGACGGCCCGGCACCCCGGACTGTCGTAGATACTGTGCGAAGGTTTACGGTTCGTCTGCCCGCCGCCCTCAGCCCTCGAGCGGGCACCGGACCAGAAGCGACAGCGCAGTGTGCAGCAAGGCCGGGAGGGGCTACCGCCACACGACGCTTTTGGGGGGCTTGGACCTATGGACCCGAACACCCAGGGACCCGAGGAGTACGGCCACGACGGCGAAGGCCACGCGCCGCGCCCGCGCCCGTCCAGGGACCCCCTCACACCCGACTTCGGCCAGCACACCCCGGGCCCCGCCCGCACGGTGCGCGTGGTCGTCGGCGAGCACCTGCTCACGGTCAACCCCGTGGACGGCAGCGAGATAGAACTCTGCCCGCCCACCGAGCGGCCCGAGCGCCCCGCCAAGCGCACCCTCGAGGAGCGCGCCGAGTACGACGAGCGCGCCGCCCGGCCGCCCGCCCCCGCCGGCCCCGCCCGGCCCGAGCAGCCCCTGCTCGGCCGCCAGGACGAACGCGAACAGCTGGTCCGCCTCCTCGCCCGCGGCCGCTCCGTCCGCCTCACCGGACCGGCCGGCTCCGGCCGCACCAGCCTCCTCGACCTCGTCGCCGAGGACTGCGAGGACCTCGCCCCCGACGGCGTCGTCCGCCTCTCCGGCTTCGGCCGCGCCCCGGCCGAACTCCTCCACGACCTCTTCCACACCGTCTACGACGCCGACCGCCACCGCCCCGACGACGAGGAGCTGCGCGCCCTCGTCCGGGAGATCGGCGCGGTCGTCGTCGTCGACGACCTGGACTTCGGCGGCGCGGCCCTCGACGAACTCCTGGACGCCACCCCCGAGTGCGCCTTCCTGCTCGGCGCCACCCCCGACGCCCCGCAGCCCTCCGCCGACTCCGCCGTCGAGGAGGTCGTCCTCAGCGGCCTGGACCGCGCGGGCGGCGTCGACGTCATCGAACGCGCCGTCGGCCGCACCCTCACCGAGGAGGAGGCCAACTGGGCCGGCGACCTCTGGTTCGAGTCCGAGGGCCTGCCGTTGCGCTTCGTCCAGGCCGGCGCCCTGCTGCGCCAGCGCGACCAACTGCGCGCCAACGTCGACGCCGTCGACGCCTTCGGTGTCTTCGAGGACGCCCGCCCGCTCACCGCGCCCGTCGACGCCGGGGCCGGCGAGGCCGAGGACATACCCCTGCCCTCCCTCGGCGAGGCCGCCGCGCCCGCACCCCTGCTCGCCGCCCGCCTCAGCCCCTCCGCCCGCGCCGCCCTGCGCTTCGCCGTCGCCCTCGGCGGCGAGGTCCCGCACCAGGCCCATCTGCCCGCCCTGGTCGGCGACACCCACGCCGACGCGGCCCTCGGGGAACTGGCCGCCTGCGGACTCGTCTCCCCGGTCGGCACCCGCTACCGGCTCGCCGCCGGCGTCCAGACCCAGCTGGAGGCCGCGGGATACGACGACGACACCGAGACCCGCGCCGCCACCGCCGCCCAGCACTACGCCTGGTGGGCCGGACATCCCTCCGTCACCCCCGAGCGGGTCTGCGCCGAGGCGGACGCCGTACTCGCCGCCCTCGCCCTCGTCGTGCCCACCACGACCCCGCCCGCCGAGGACGAGGAGGCCACCGGCGTCCGGCTCGCCCGCGCCGCGGCCCCCGCCTTCGCCGCCGGACTGCACTGGACCGCCTGGGAGAACGCCCTGCACGAGGGCGCCGAGGCCGCCCGGCTCGCCGGGGAGTCCGCCGACCGGGCCTACTTCCACCACGAACTCGGCGTCCTCGCACTCTGCGCCGGTGACCTGGACCGGGCCCGCTCCGAGCTGGAGGCCTCCCTCGGCCTGCGCGGCGCCCTCACCGACAAGCGCGGCACCGTCGCCGGCCGCCGCGCCCTCGCCCTCGTCGCTGACCGCTCGGGGGACATACCCGGCCTGGCCGTCGCCACCGTCGGCGAGGAGGTGCCCGACGCCCGCCACGAGGAGTCGGTGTCACCGCCGCGTGGCATCCAGGCGGCGCTCCCCACCTACCCGCCGGAGGCCGAGACCCTCGTCCACCGCCCGGTGACCCCGTCGGCCCCGGCCCAGCACAACCAGCGCCGCGGCGGCCTCAAGGGCCTCGCCAAGCGCAACCTCGTCGCGGCCGGCGCGGGCGCGCTGCTCGTCGCCGTGCTCGGCACGGTCGTCACGCTCGGCGCGACCTCCAACAACGACGCCAACGACCCCTCCGACCGGGGCGGCGTCAACCCCTCCGCCAGCACCGGCCTCGACGACGGCGGCCTCGACTCGGACACCCCCGGCGCCGACACCGGCACCGGCGACACGGGCACGGCCACCAGCAGGCCGTCGGATCCGGGACCGGACGGGACGATGGGGACGTCGGACGATCCGACACCGAGCGCGTCCGCGACGGCGACGCAGGGGTCGGGCAGCTCGCAGGGATCGAGCGGAGGGACGTCTCCCTCGCCGACGCGGTCCACGTCTCCGTCGCCGACGCGGTCCACGTCCACCTCGCCGAGCCCGTCGGCTTCGCACAGCTCGGGCACGGGCGGCTCGCAGTCGCCCTCACCGTCGGCTTCGACGTCCCCCAGCCCGAGCAGCTCCCCGTCCACCGGCACCTCGGCCAGCGGTACGAGCTCCAGCGTTCCGGTCTCGCCGAGCTCGGCGGACTCCGCGTCCTCGTCGTCCTCCTCGTCGGAGTCGGTGATCTGAGACACCCCCGGACGGCACGAAGGGCCGGGTCCGTCACACGGACCCGGCCCTCGTCGTCGTAGCGGCGTCGCTCAGAACAGCCGCAGCTTGTCGTCCTCGATGCCCCGCATCGCGTCGTAGTCCAGGACCTGGCAGCCGATGCCGCGGTCCGTGGCCAGGACGCGGGCCTGGGGCTTGATCTCCTGGGCGGCGAAGATGCCGCGCACCGGGGCGAGGTGGGGGTCGCGGTTCAACAGCTCCAGATAGCGGGTGAGTTGCTCGACGCCGTCGATCTCGCCGCGCCGCTTGATCTCGACCGCGACGGTCCGGCCCTCCGCGTCCCGGCACAGGATGTCGACCGGGCCGATCGCCGTCATGTACTCGCGGCGGATCAGGGTGTAGCCCTCGCCGAGGGTCTCGATACGGTCGGCGAGCAGCTCCTGGAGGTGCGCTTCCACGCCGTCCTTGATCAGGCCCGGGTCGACGCCCAGTTCGTGCGAGGAGTCGTGGAGGATCTCCTCCATCGTGATGATGAGCTTCTCGCCCGCCTTGTTGACGACCGTCCAGACGCCCTCCTCGTCGCCCGTGCCCTCCTTCAGCGTGCAGGGCGGCGACATCCAGTTCAGGGGCTTGTAGGCCCGGTCGTCCGCGTGGATCGAGACGCTGCCGTCCGCCTTCACCAGGATGAGACGGGGGGCGGAGGGGAGATGGGCGGTGAGCCGGCCGGCGTAGTCGACGGAGCACCGGGCGATGACGAGACGCATGGTCCGCAACGCTATCCGACACCAAAGGCCCCACGCGATTCGCCCTGGAAACCGATCGTTCGAACCTGCACCGTATCTGGCCGATTGTGTGCCACATAGGACTCCCCTATGTGCCCATTCTCCTGGTGCGGTCACGGTCCGTTGCCTACCGTAGTGAACGGGAGGTCGCGATGCGTGTACTCAGCGTTGCGGTGGTTTCGGCATGGCGAACTCCCCCTGCCCTGTCCGGCAACCCCTGCTGTTCCGGGGGTGCGAGAGGAGAACCCATGTCGCTCGACGTCTCACCGGCCCTACTCGAACAGGCCGAGCGAGGCGAGGTCGACGAAGCTGAATTCGTCGACTGCGTCCGGACCTCCCTGCCCTACGCATGGGAGATGATCAGCTCCCTGGTGGCCCAGCTGAAGGTGGACGGCGGAGCCTTCGCCGACAACCAGACGCCCCCGCCGGACGAGCGGGCGCGCGGGCAGTTGCTGCGCGCGCTCGCGAGTGACGCCATACGCGGCGCCCTGCAGCGGCACTTCGGTGTACGGCTGGCCTTCCAGAACTGCCACCGGGTGGCGGTGTTCCCGTTGGACCCGGCTGTCGACGAGAAGCTCGCCCGCTTCACCTCCGTGCGCAGCCAGGTGCTGAACCAGTCGCCGGAGTTCCGGGACTGCTGAGGCATCGGTGTGAGCCTGTTGCTTGCCGCTCCTCACGTGGGAGGTGCCATCAGTACCGGAGCGGCAAGCTCCCGGCCCGGTGGGGCCGTTCGGCATGGGTGTCAGCGGAGGTGGGGGAGTACCTCCGCGCCCAGCCGCCGTACGTTCTCCTCGGTGGCCGCCAGATCGCCCGAGCCCTCGACCAGCAGGGCGAAGCGTGAGATGCCGGTCCGCTCGCTGGTCGCCGCCAGGCGGTCGACGCACAACCGCGGAGTGCCCACCGGGTGCAGCCCGCAGAGCAGTTCGGTGTACGCCACCGGGTCCCGCATCGAGCGGGCGCGGCCGTCCACCGTCACATGGGCGTCCAGCCCCTGTTTCAGCCAGCCCGGCATCGCCTTCACCAGGGTCTCCACCGCGTCCGTACGCCGGTCCGCGACCTGGCAGACGCCCGCCGAGACATGGGCCGCGGCCCGGATCTCGTCCCCGGAGCGCCCCGCAGCGCGCGCGTACTGCCGCCACAGGGCGACCATCTCGGCCTTCTCCTCGTCCCCGACGTGCATGCCGAGCAGCATCGGCAGCCCGCGCTCGGCGGCCAGCCGCACACTCGAGGGCGAGGTGCACGCGACGACGACCTCCGGGCCCGCGGCGTCCGTCAGTGCCTCCGACGGGCGTGGTACGACGGGGACTTCACGGAAGCGGAAGCGCTCCCCGTCGGCGCCCACGGAGGGTTCGCGCAGCCAGCGCACCAGCAGATCGAGTGATTCCGGGAACCCCTTCTCGTACGCCGCCAGGCCCGGGCCGAACACCTCCAGGTCGACCCACGGCCCGCCGCGGCCCACGCCCAGCGAGAACCGGCCGCCGCTCGTCAGATGCAGCAGCGCGGCCTGTTCGCCGAGGGCGACGGGGTGGGCGGTGGGCAGGACGCTCACCGCCGTACCGACCCGGATGCGCCGGGTGCGGCCCAGCAGTAAAGCGGCCAGGGTGACCGCCGACGGGCATGTGCCGTACGGCACGAAGTGGTGCTCGCCCAGCCAGACGGTGTCGAGACCCGCCTCCTCGGCGACCTCGGCCGACCGGACGGCCCGGTGCAGCGCCTCCCCGTGGCCCTGCCCGGGGAATTGGGCACCCAACACGAAACTACCAACGCGCATGGACTTTCCTGCTTCCTTGGCTCCGACACGGAGCTCCCCCACCCGGCATAACCGTCTGACACGTGCCGAGGACACGGCCTGGCGGAGAGATTTGCCGATTGTCTGCAGAATGGGGTGTCAGGGAGGGGGACTTGGGCCGATCGGTGAGGATCGTTCCCCTACGGGTACCCGCGTCGGCGCCGCGTAGGCTGGACAGGAATCCTGCTTCCTGTATAGCCCCGTGAGGTGTCCCGTGTCCCCGCGTCGCAACCGACCCAAGGGTGAGGGCTCGTCCGGCCGGAGTGCCGAGGACGACCGCTCGAGCCGTTACGGCGGCTGGCAGTCCTCGGTGAGCTGGCAGGGCGACGAGTGGAACGTGCGGCATGTGGCCGGCGCGAGCGCGCAGGGCAAGACGTACCGGTGCCCCGGCTGCGACCAGATGATCCCGGACGGCGTCCCGCACGTCGTCGCGTGGCCCGAGCACTCGGGAGTCGACGACCGCCGGCACTGGCACAAGGCCTGCTGGAACGCGCGGGACCGCCGCAACCCGGGGGCGCAGCGGTCCCGTAACGCTCCTCGCTTCTGAGCGGCCTTCGCGGGCCCAGGGGGTGTTGTGAAAGTCCCGCACAGCACCCGCGGCGCCCGGCACGCACCCTCGCTGCACCGGACGAAGGCCCAAGTAGCTCCGCTACGAGGGCCTTCGTCCGGCACGCCGAGGGCACGCACCGGACACCGCGGGCACCGCACTGGACTTTCAGAACACCCCCTAGACGTCCCGCTTCTCCAGGAGGGCGAACGCGGCGCCGAACACGGCGGCCGTGACGCCCAGCGCGATCCACAGCGGGTCCCAGCCGGACGGGCCGGTGTCGCTGAGCGAGGCCGAGTACCAGACGCCCAGCTGGCTGGGGATCGAGTACTCGAACAGGGCCTGGCGGAGCCCGTCCAGGGACTCCGAGAACATGAAGATCGCGATGACCAGCGGGGCCAGCAGCAGGCCGATCATGATGGTGATGGCGCCCGCCGAGTGCCGGATGACCGAGCCCACGGCGAGGGACAGCAGGCCCAGCAGCGCGATGTAGAGGGACACGCCGACGGTGGCCTTCAGCCACTCGCCGCCGGACGGCTCGCGCGCCACGGTGAACATCGCCGCGTCCACCATGGCGACGAAGCCCGTCGACACCAGCGTCACGACGAACGCGAGCGTGAAGAACACGATGCCCTTCGCCGCCAGGACCCGGCCGCGCGAGGGGCACGCGACCATCGTGGTGCGGATCATGCCGGTGCCGTACTCGGAGGCGGTGGTGAGCACGCCGAGCGTGATGATCGGCATGCTGCCCAGCAGCACTCCGAAGAAGCCGAACGACAGCGGGTTCTCACCCGAGAGGTCGCCCTCCGAGGCGTTCGCGTCGACGATCAGCGCGACCAGCAGTCCGATGCCGACGACGAGGAGTACGAACACCCCCAGCGTCCACATCGTCGACCGCACCGACCGGATCTTCGTCCACTCCGAGGCGATGGCGTGCCCGAGGTGCGTCCGCACGACCGGGATCGGCGAGGTGTAGCCGGGCAGCGCGCCGGGCCCTGCGGCATACGCGGGACCGGCCGCCCCTTGCCAGACGGGCGCGGCGGGCGCGGCGGCCTGCGGGGACGGGTGCTGCGGCGTACTCATCGGGCGTCCTCGGGCTGGTTCGTCGGGGCGGCGGAGGGAGCGGCGGGCGCCTTGGTGAGGGAGGCGGATGCGGGGGGCGGCTGGTCCTGAGGGGCGGGCGGCGCGGGGGCAGCGGGAGCTGCCGGGGCGGGCTCCGTCTGGCCTGCGGTCGCAGGGGGGCTCGCCGGTGCGGCGGGGGCGGTGGCCGGGCCCGCCAGGGCCGGTGCCGTCGGCGCGGGCGCCGTCAGGGACATGGTGGGCTGTGCGGGCGCGGCCACCGGTGCCGGGGGCCGGCCCGGGGGCTGGGCGTACGGGTTGGCGTCGTTCGGGGCCGGGGCCGGGGCGGCGTAACCGGCGTAGGCGCCCTGTGCGGGCTGCGGTGGGGCGTAGCCCTGGTGCGGTGGGGGCGGGGCGTACCAGCCGGGCTGGCCCTGGCCGGGGACCGGCACGGGGGGTGTGGTGCCGGGCGGCAGGGGCTGCTGGAGGCCGGCCTTCTGGTCGATGGTCGAGCGGTAGTCGACGGCGGCCTGGGTCATCCGCATGTACGCCTCCTCCAGCGAGGCCTGGTGCGGCGACAGCTCCCACAGGCGTACGTCGGTGTCGTGGGCGATGTCGCTGATCTGCGGCAGCACCAGGCCCGTCACCCGGAGCGCGCCGTCCTGCTCGGGGAGGACATGGCCGCCCGCCGCCGTCAGCGCCGCGGCGAGCTTCTCGCGCAGCTGCGGCTCGGTGTGCGGGGTGCGGACGCGCGCGAAACCGGCGGAATTGGCCGCGATGAAGTCCTGCACGCTCATGTCGGAGAGCAGCTGGCCGCGCCCGATGACGATCAGATGGTCCGCCGTCAGCGCCATCTCGCTCATCAGGTGGGAGGAGACGAAGACCGTGCGGCCCTCCGCCGCGAGGGACTTCATCAGGTTGCGCACCCAGAGGATGCCCTCGGGGTCGAGGCCGTTGACCGGCTCGTCGAACAGCAGCACCTGCGGGTCGCCGAGCAGCGCCGCCGCGATGCCGAGCCGCTGGCCCATGCCGAGCGAGAAGCCCTTGGACCGCTTCTTCGCCACGTCCTGGAGGCCGACCACGCCGAGCACCTCGTCCACCCGCCGGGCCGGGATGCCCGACAGCTGGGCCAGGCTCAGCAGATGGTTGCGGGCGTGCCGGCCGCCGTGCACGGCCTTGGCGTCGAGCAGGGCGCCGACCTGCCGGGCCGCGTTCGGCAGCCTGCGGTACGGGTAGCCGCCGATGGTGACCGTCCCGGCGGTGGGGTTGTCCAGGCCGAGGATCATCCTCATGGTCGTCGACTTGCCGGAGCCGTTCGGCCCGAGGAAGCCGGTGACGGCGCCCGGCCGTACCTGGAAGGAAAGGTTGTACACAGCGGTCTTGTCGCCGTAGCGCTTGGTCAGGCCGACTGCCTCGATCATGCTCCGCACCCATCGACAGGTCTCAGGACAACAGGGCACACGCCCCCGTAAGGGTTAGGAGCTTAGCGAGGCGCTGACGGTTCCGCTCAAATGAAAGTAAAGCCCCGAACTTCACGCGTCGCGTTTGCGGAGCAGCACATATCCGCCGGCGAGCGCCGCGACCACCCACGCCACCATGATCGCCAGTCCGCCCCAGGGCCCGTACGGAGTGCTGTCGTCGACCGGGACGACCACCTGCATGATCTTGCTGCCGGCCTGGTCGGGCAGATAACGGCCGACCTTCTCCGTGGCCGGCACATGGCCCAGGATGTTGGAGATCAGGAAGAAGAACGGCATCAGGATGCCCAGCGACAGCATCGGCGAGCGCAGCATCGCGGCCACGCCCATCGAGAACACCGCGATGAGGGTCATGTAGAGCCCGCCGCCGATCACCGCCCGCAGCACGCCCGGGTCCCCGAGCTGCGCGCGGTGCGTGCCGAGCATCGCCTGCCCCAGGAAGAAGGTGACGAAGCTCGTCACCAGCCCGACGGCCAGCGCCAGCCCGCTCGCCACCGCGATCTTGCTGGCGAGGAAGGCGCCGCGCCGGGGCACCGCGGACAGCGAGGTGCGGATCATGCCGGTGCTGTACTCGTTGGAGACCACCAGCACCCCGAACACGATCATCGCGAGCTGGCCGAGACTCATCCCGGCGAAACTGATGTAGGTCGGATCGAAGGACAGCCGGTCCGCGGCGTTCAGGTTGTCGAACTCGTGCTTCGACAGCGCCGAGATCAGCATGCCGAGGGCGACGGTGACGACCACCGCGAGGGAGAGCGTCCATACGGTGGACGCCACCGACCGGATCTTGGTCCACTCGGACCGCACGACCTGGATCGCCGCCATGGTCAGCCCCTCCTCGTCCAGTCGTCGCCCCACTGCCGGCCGGGCGATTCGTCGCTGTGCGCGTGGTACTCCACCGACTCGGCGGTGAGCTGCATGAACGCTTCTTCCAGGGAGGCCTGCTGGGGGCTCAGCTCGTGCAGCACCACGCCGTGCCGCGCGGCCAGCTCCCCGATCCGCTCGGCCTTGCCCCCGTCCACCTCCAGCACCCCGCTGCCGCTCTCGACTACCGTCACCCCGGCGTCGTGCAGCACGTCGAGCAGCCGCTCGCGCTGCGGGGTGCGGATGCGCACGTACGCCCTGGAATTGCGGGCGATGAAATCGGCCATGGAGGTGTCGGCGAGCAGCCTGCCCTGCCCGATGACGACGAGGTGGTCGGCGGTCAGCGCCATCTCGCTCATCAGGTGGGACGACACGAACACCGTCCGCCCCTGCGCGGCCAGCGACTTCATCAGGTTGCGGATCCAGTGGATGCCCTCGGGGTCGAGGCCGTTCACCGGCTCGTCGAACATCAGGATCCGGGGATCGCCGAGGAGCGCGCCCGCGATGCCGAGCCGCTGTCCCATGCCCAGCGAGAACCCTTTGGCCTTCTTGCGCGCCACGGCCGTCAGCCCGACGGTGTCCAGCACCTCGTGCACCCGGCTCTTCGGGATGCCGTTGCTCTGCGCCAGGCACAGCAGATGGTTGAAGGCGCTGCGCCCGCCGTGCACGGCCTTGGCGTCCAGCAGGGCGCCGATGTACGTGAGGGGATCCTTCAGCCGGTCGTAGTGCCGGCCGTCGATCCGGACGTCCCCGGACGTCGGCCGGTCCAGGCCCAGCAGCATCCGCATCGTCGTGGACTTGCCGGCGCCGTTGGGACCGAGGAAGCCCGTGACGATGCCCGGTCTGACGGTGAAGGTGAGGTTGTTGACCGCGACCTTCTCGCCGTACCGCTTCGTCAGACCTTGGAGCTCGATCATGTCGGCCACGCTAAGACCGGCGCGCGGCGCCTGCCACCCGAGCGTCGCGCACACGAAAGGGGCGGCGGGCCCGGGCCCGCCGCCCCTCACACGCACCGATGACTACCGGGACTGCTGCGCCGGAACCCCACGGGAGATCGGCTCGTCGTCCGTGGACGGCGTGCCGGCCGCGGCCACCGCGGCGCCGGTCAGCGTGGCGAGCATCTCGCGGACGTTCGTCAGCTGGGCGTTGATGCTGTCGCGGCGGTTGGTGAGGGCCGCCAGCTCGCGCTCGGATTCCGAACGGATCCGGTCCGCCTTGGCGTTCGCGTCGGCCACGATGTCCTCGGCCTGGCGCTGCGCCGTCTCGACGGTCTGGCGGGCGCGGCGCTCGGCGTCCGTGCGCAGCTTCTCCGCCTCGAGACGCAGCTGCTCCGCGCGGTGCTCGATCTCCGCGAGACGCTTCTCCGCCTTCTGCTGACGGGACGCCAGGTCGCGCTCGGACTGCTCGCGGCGCTTGGCCAGGTTGGTCTCGAAGTCGGCGGCGGCCTGCGCGGCCTTGGCGCGGGTCTCCTCGAAGAGGGCGTCGGCCTCCTCACGCTTCGACTGCGCGTCCTTCTGCGCCTCCTGGCGCAGCTGCGACGCGTCGCTCTTGGCCTTCTCGACGATCCGGACGCCCTCGTCCTCGGCCTTGGCCTTGCGGTCCGCAGCGAACGATTCTGCGTCGTTGCGCACCTGCTGGGCCGCCGACTCGGCGAGTTCACGGTGCTGCTCGGACGCGCGACGGGCCTCCTCGCGCAGATCCTTGGCCTCCTCCTCGGCGAGGCGGAGGATCTTCTCGACACGCGCGCCGAGACCGGCGTACGACGGCTCCGCGTCGCTTACCTGAGCCTGGGCGTTCTGCGTCTCGAGGTGGAGCTCCTCGATGCGCTTTTCCAGAGCTGTGATGCGGGTGAGAGCGCTGTCACGGTCGGAGACGAGCTTGGAGATCCGTTCGTCCACCTGAGCGCGGTCGTACCCACGCCGCACAAGCTCGAAGCCGTAGGGGGAAGTGTCGCTCATGGGGTTCCTGTCGAATGAGACCGGTGAGGTGATAGGTGGAATCCTAGGGGCCAGAGCGCTGTGTCATCGAGCGTATGCGTGTTTGATCTGAGGAATGACACCCCTTTTGGGTGGCTGCACGGCGCACCCCTTGCCAAAAACTCAGGCAAAGAGGCCAGACTTTAACGCAATCCACACATTCCGCTAGCCGTCCGTGGCTTTCCCACCCGATCGAGGGCCGCCGATGCTGGCGCTCGCCTTGACCCCGCCGTCCTTGTTCCCGGACGGGATCTCGAAGGACTCCAGTGCCTCCAGGACGTCCTGGACCCGGGAGATCTCGGCGTTGATGTCCTCGCGCCGGCGCACCAGGACCTCCAGTTCGCGCTTGCCCTCCTCGACCGTGCGGCGCGCCTCGCGGATCGCCTCGGCCTTGAGCTCCTCGGCCTCCCGAATGAGCGCCGACTTCTTCTGCTCGGCCTCCTTCAGCAGGCCCTCCGCCTTCTTCACGGCGGCGATACGGACCTTGCCGGCCTCGGAGTTCGCCTCCGACACCAGCTCCTTCGCCTTGGCCTGAGCCTTGGCCAGCTGCTCCTCGGCGGCCTTGATGAGCGCGTCGCAGCGGTCGCCGGTCGACTTCATCGTCTCGGCGGCCTCGCGGCGGGCCCGCTCGTGCAGCGACTCGATCTCGGCCGTGATGCGGTCGCGCAGCTCCTCGGCCCGCTCCCTGATCGCGGTGGCGTCCCGGCGGGCGCCGACGAGCAGCTCGTCCGCGTCCGTACGGGCCTTCTCCACCCGGGCGTTTCCCTCGCGGGTCGCCTCGGACACCACCCGGTCGGCCTCGCTGCGGGCCGCGCCGACCATCGCGTCGGCCTGCGACTCGGCGTCCGCGGTGGTCTGCAGGGCCTGCTCCTGCGCCTCCGTGAGGAGCTTGTCGACCTCGGCCGTGGTCTCCGTGATGAGCGTGTCGACCTGCTCGGCGGCCTCGGAGCGTCGTTTGTTGGCGTCCTTGCGGGCCGAGTCCAGCGTCTCGTCGGCCTCGTCGCGGGCCACGCTCAGCATGCGGTCGGCCTCCGCCGCCGCCTGCGCCCTGACCCGCTCCGACTCGACACGGATCCGCTCGGCGGCCTGCTGCGCGGAACCCACCGTCTCGGCGGCCTCGGCGCGCAGCCGCTCCGCGTCCCCGCTCGCGTCCTGGATCAGCTTCTCCGCCTTGGCGACGGACTCGGCGCGGACCCGTTCGGCCTCGGCGACGGTGTCGTTCGTCAGCCGGTCCGCCTCGGCGATGGTCTCCGTCTGCAGGCGTTCGGCCTCGTTGCGCGCCTCGGTGATGAGCGTGTCGGCCTGCGTGGCCGCGTCCGAACGGATGCGGTTGGCGTCCTCGCGGGCGTCTGCGCGGGTGCGGGCCGCGGCCTGGTCGGCCTCGGCGAGCGCGTCCGAGGCCTCCGTGCGCACCCGCTGGGCGTACGCGGACGACTCCGCGCGCAGCCGCTCGGCCTCCGCGATCGCCTCGGCGACGGTCCGCTCGGCCAGCTCCTGGGCGGCCTCGGCCGCGTCGTTCGCCTCGCGGCGGATCCGGCTCGCGTCCTCGCTGGCCCGCTCCCGCTCGGCGTAGGCGTCGGCGCGGACCCGGTCCGCCTCCTCCTCGGCCTCCCGCCGGGTACGGTCCGCCGCGTGCTCGGCGGCCGAGCGCAGCCCGGTGATCTCCTCCTGGGCCTGCTCGTGCAGCCCGGACACCGAGTCCCGTACCTGCTGGGCGTGCTGCTCGGCCGCGCCGACCATCTCGCCGGCGCGCCGGTCGGCCTCCTCGACCAGCCGGAACGCCTCGGCCTCGGCGTCCTCCACGCGCTTGCGCGCCGACGCCAGCAGTTCCTCGGACTGCTCGCGGGCCCGCTCGCGCTCCTGGTCGGCCTCCTGGCGGGCGGAACCGAGGAGCTCCTCGGCCTCGCGGCGCCGGCGGACGGCCTCCTCCTGGGCGGCGTCCAGCGTCTCGGTCGCCTCGTCGGCCAGCCGCTCGGCGGCGGCCGTCGCCTCCGCCCGCACCCGGTCGGCGGTGTCCTGGGCCTCCGACTTCAGCCGCTCGGCCTCGGCGGCGGCCTCCGACCGCAGCCGTACGGCGACGGCCTCGCCCTCGGCCCGCGAGGCGGACGCGTCGGCGGCGGCCTCGGTGCGCAGCCGGTCCGCCTCGTCGGCGGCCTGCTGCTGGAGCGTACGGATCCGCTCGGCGGCCTCGGCGCGCAGCCGGTCGGTCTCCTCGGCGGCCTCGCGGCGGATCCGCGCGGCCTCTTCCCGGGCCTCCGTCAGCGCCTGCTCGGCGGACGCCAGGCGGGCCTCCGCCTCGGTGTGCAGCCGGGTCAGCTCCTCGGCGGCCTCCGCCTGCCGGGCCTCGACCGCACGCTCGGTCTCCTCGCGCAGCTCGCTCGCGGCCCGCTCGGCGTTGGAGGTGATGGTCTCGGCGAGCTCCACCGCCTCGTCGCGCTGGCGCTCGGCCTCGGCGCGGGTGCGCTCCAGGGTGTCCTCGGCCTGCCGGCGCAGGGTGGTGGCGCGCTCGATGGCCTCGGTGCGGACCTTCTCGCTGTCCGTCGTCGCCTTCTGGCGCAGCTCGTCCGCGTCGGCCTTCGCCTTGGACAGCAGCTCCTCGGCGGACCGGGCGCCCTCCTCGATCTGCTGGACGGCCTCCTTGCGGGCCTCCGCGCGGATCTTCTCGCCCTCGGCGACCGCGTCGGCGCGCAGCTGCTCGGCCTCGCCGCGCAGCCGGCGGGCCTCCTCCTGCAGCTCGACCGTCTTGGCGCGGTACTCCTTGGTGTCGTCCTTCGCGGAGCCCTTGAGCTGCTCGGCGATGTCGTGCGCCTCGGCGCGCAGCCGGTCCGCCTCGGTCTCCGCCTCGCGGCGGATCCGCTCGGCCTCCTCGGAGGCGGCCTTGGTGGTCCTCTGCGCGTCCTCCTGCGCCTTGTTCAGGACGTCCTCGGCGGTCTTGGCCGCCTTCGACAGCTGGGTCGCGCTCTCCTCGGCGGTGATCGTGCGGGCCTTCTCGGAGGCCTCCGCGACGATCTTCTCGGCCTCGGCGCGGGCGTCGGCGACGACCTGCTCGGCGTCCGCCTTGGTGGTCTCCGCCTCCTGGCTGGCCTCGCTGACCAGCCGGGCGACCTGCTCCTTCGCCGTGCGGGTGCGCTGCTCGTTGGCCGACTCGGCACTCGCGAGCGCCTTCTCGGCGGCGGCCTTGGCCTCGGCGACGACCTTGTCGGCCTCGGACTGCGCCTTGCGCAGCGCCTCCTCGGCCTCGGCCATCCGCTGCTCGGCGGCGCGGCTGAGCTCACCGGCCTGGCGGCGGGCCGAGTCCGACTCGTTCACCGTGGAGTTGCGCAGCGCCTCGGCGTGGTCGGTGGCCTCCTGGGCCTGGGTGGAGGCGGCGTTCAGCATCCGCTCGGCGTCGGTGCGGGCGCGCAGCAGCAGCTGCTCGGCCTCCGCGCGGGTCTGCTCGGCGTCGGCCTGGAGCCGCTGGCGGGCCTCCGCGGCCACCCGTTCGGCCTCGGCGCGCGCGGCGGCCATGGCCTGCTCGGCCTCGGCGCGCGACTCGTCCAGCAGACGCCGGGCCTGGGCCTCGGTCCGGGCGCGCAGCTGCTCCGCCCAGGCCACGTTCTCGTTGACGTGCGACTCGACGTTCTGCCGGCGCTCGGCCAGCTCCTGGTCGAGCTGCTGACGGCGGGCGACCGCCTCCTGGTGCAGCTCCGCCTGGAGCCGGGCCGCCTGCTCGGCGTGCTCCTGGAGGATGCGCTGGGTCTGCGCCCGGACCTGGCTGAGCTCGCGCTCGGCGTCCTGCCGCAGCTGGTCGGCCTGCATCTGCGCGTTGCGCAGCAACTGTTCGGCCTGGTACCCGAGGTCGCCGCCGTCGAAGGACGGCCGGGACATGAGTGTGCGGCGCGCCTCGTGCAACTTGGCGCGCAGCACCTCGACCTGGTAGCCGAGGTCCTCGGCATGCTGGATCGCCTTTTCCCGCTCGGTCTTCAGCCGCTTCATCTCGGCTTCGAACCGTGTCAGGTGGTCGACGTCAGCCGCCGGCTCCCGCTCCTGGCTCTCGTAGCCCCGCACTGCGCGGTCCCATCCGTCCCTGGTCGCAAGCTTCCCGAACGAGCTCCGTCCATCCGCCGAACGGGGCCCCCGGGGAATGGTGTCAGATCAACGACGGAGCATGGGCTGCTGCCCCGACGCTCGTCCCCCGAAACCCGGACCCCGGCAATGTCCCGCCGTCCAAGGCAGCAGGACCGGCCGCCCTGGTTGGAGCGACGACCGCCCCCAACCCTACCGGCCCATATGTACGAGGGTCAGTGCTCAGGTGACTCAACAGGCGCCGAAGTGACCAGTTCTGTCAGTACTCCGTGGCAATCCTTTGGGTGCAGGAAGGTGATTCGTGACCCCATGGAGCCGCGTCGCGGCTCTTCGTACAGAACGCGTACGCCCTTGGAGCGGATGTCCTCGGCGTCGCCGTCCACATCCGCCGTACCGAAAGCGATGTGGTGGACGCCCTCGCCGTTCTTGTCGAGCCACTTGGCGACGGTCGAGTCCGGCCGCGTCGGCTCCAGGAGCTGCAGGTACGAGGCGCCGCCGTCGGACGTATCGTTGATCTTGAGCATGGCCTCGCGGACACCCTGCTCCTCGTTGACCTCGGAGTGGAACACCTCGAAGCCGTAGGTGGCCCGGTAGAACTCCACGGTCGCGTCGAGGTCGTGGCAGGCGATCCCGATGTGGTCGATTCGCGTCAGCATGGTGTTAGTGGAGCGCGGCTGTCATGGTTACGCAACGTGCGCGCGATCACACTGACGGCCCGATGACGGCACGGAGTGCCACTCAGTACATTCGAAGTAAACCCTCGTTCACTCCTCGGCCAGTGCAGGCCGGTAAGGGGAATCGCAGCTCATGACTGGATCGACTGGAACGAACAGCACGACCTCGGTGATCGTCGCGGGCGCGCGTACGCCCATGGGACGGCTGCTGGGCTCGCTGAAGTCCTTCTCCGGGGCCGACCTCGGCGGCTTCGCGATCAAGGCCGCCCTGGACCGTGCGGGCATCGGCGGCGACCAGGTGCAGTACGTGATCATGGGCCAGGTGCTCCAGGCCGGCGCGGGCCAGATCCCCGCCCGCCAGGCCGCCGTCAAGGCCGGCATCCCGATGAACGTCCCGGCGCTCACCATCAACAAGGTGTGTCTGTCGGGCCTCGACGCGATCGCGCTGGCCGACCAGCTGATCCGTGCGGGTGAGTTCGACATCGTGGTCGCGGGCGGCCAGGAGTCCATGACCAACGCCCCGCACCTGCTGCCGAAGTCCCGCGAGGGCTACAAGTACGGCGCGATCGAGATGCTCGACGCGATGGCCTACGACGGTCTCACCGACGCCTTCGAGAACATCGCCATGGGCGAGTCCACGGAGAAGCACAACACGCGCCTCGGCATCGCCCGCCCCGAGCAGGACGAGATCGCCGCCCTGTCCCACCAGCGGGCCGCGGCCGCGCAGAAGAACGGGATCTTCGAGGCGGAGATCACCCCGGTCGAGATCCCGCAGCGCAAGGGCGAGCCGGTCGTCTTCAGCAAGGACGAGGGCATCCGCGGCGACACCACCGTGGAGTCCCTCGGCAAGCTGCGTCCGGCCTTCACCAGGGACGGCACGATCACCGCGGGCACCTCCTCGCAGATCTCCGACGGCGCCGCCGCGGTCGTCGTCATGAGCAAGGCCAAGGCCGAGGAGCTGGGCCTGGAGTGGATCGCCGAGATCGGCGCCCACGGCAACGTGGCCGGGCCGGACAACTCGCTCCAGTCGCAGCCCTCCAACGCCATCGCGCACGCCCTGAAGAAGGAGGGCCTGGGCGTCGAGGACCTCGACCTCGTCGAGATCAACGAGGCCTTCGCCGCCGTCGCGGTCCAGTCAATGAAGGACCTCGGGGTGTCGACGGAAAAGGTGAACGTCAACGGTGGCGCGATCGCCCTCGGCCACCCGATCGGCATGTCCGGCGCCCGGCTCGTCCTGCACCTGGCGCTGGAGCTCAAGCGGCGCGGCGGCGGCGTCGGCGCGGCCGCGCTGTGCGGCGGCGGCGGCCAGGGTGACGCGCTGATCGTGCGGGTACCCAAGGCCTGACCGCTGTACGCCCCTTCGCGAACGGAGCTGTGATGCAGGACGTCTCCTCGCTGGTCGCCCAGGCCAGGGAAGGCCGGCCACGGGCCGTGGCCCGGCTGATCTCCCTGGTGGAGGGGGCGTCCCCGCAGCTCCGGGAGGTCATGGCGGCCCTGGCTCCGCTCGCCGGCAACGCCTACGTCGTCGGCCTCACCGGCTCCCCGGGCGTCGGCAAGTCGACCTCCACGTCCGCGCTGGTGACGGCGTACCGCAAGCAGGACAAGCGGGTCGGCGTGCTCGCCGTCGACCCGTCGTCGCCGTTCTCCGGCGGCGCCCTCCTCGGCGACCGCGTGCGGATGTCCGAGCACGCCTCCGACCCCGGCGTCTACATCCGCTCCATGGCCACCCGCGGCCATCTGGGCGGCCTCGCGTGGGCCGCTCCGCAGGCGATCCGCGTGCTGGACGCGGCGGGCTGCGACGTGATCCTCGTCGAGACCGTCGGTGTCGGCCAGTCGGAGGTGGAGATCGCCTCGCAGGCGGACACCAGCGTCGTACTGCTCGCCCCCGGCATGGGTGACGGCATCCAGGCAGCCAAGGCCGGGATCCTGGAGATCGGCGACGTGTACGTGGTCAACAAGGCCGACCGGGACGGCGCCGACGCCACCGCCCGCGAACTGAACCACATGCTGGGCCTCGGCGAGTCCCGCAAGCCCGGCGACTGGCGTCCGCCGATCGTCAAGACGGTCGCGGCCCGCGCCGAGGGCGTCGACGAGGTCCTGGAGGCGCTGGAGAAGCACCGCGCGTGGATGGAGGAGCGGGGCGTCCTCGTCGAGCGCCGCCGCTCCCGCGCCGCCCACGAGGTCGAGACGATCGCCGTCACCGCCCTGCGCGAACGCATCGGCGACCTGCACGGCGACCGCCGCCTCAGCGCCCTGGCCGAGCGGATCGTCGCCGGCGAACTGGACGCCTACCGCGCGGCGGACGAGCTGGTGGCGGGGCTCACGGAGGGGTGAACCCCGCCAAAAGGGGCACGAGCGGACTCTTGCCCCTCGCCTGACGGTCCGTCCGTCCGGGTCAGTCGTCGACGTCCTGGGTGACCTTGCCGGTGCGGGCGTCGACCGTCCACTCGCCGTCCTGCGCGGTGTCCACGCTCCAGATCGTGGCGCGGCCCGCGTCGTCCAGGTCGACGTCGGTCACCGTGTCCTTGGCGGCGACGGCTCGCACGGCCTCCAGGACGTCGACGTCCGTGCCCTCGAGGCCCTCGGCGGCGTCGTCCCCGTCGTCGTCGGTGTCGCGGTGGGCGCCGAGGGCCCTGCCGGTGTCGGGGGAGACGGTGACCGTGTACGCGGTGCCGTCGCCCTTGACGACGTCCACGTGCCAACGGCCCGCGTCGGCGCCGTCGTCCTCCCGGTCGGCGCCGACGGCGGTGCCCGGCGTGTGCCGCAGCGCGGCCGCGATCGCCTCGGCGACGCCGGTCTTCGCGGGAGTGACCCGCACGTCGGTGTCGGTGTCGGTCGTCGTCACGGTCCGTGCGTCGGCGACCCGCGTCTCCGTCGCGCCGGTCCGCGTGCCGCCCTCCGCGAAGGCGACCGCGGTGCCTGCGCCGATCACGACGGACGTGGCGACGGCGGCGATGACGAGCTTGCGCTTCATGGGGGTTTCCTCCGGTTCGGGTCGTTCGCTTTCGACGGGACCCACGCTGCCGAACCGCGGCTGAAGGCCGGCTGAAGCCGCCTGAAGATCACTTCAGGTTCCGTTTGGCACCCTGAACCGCATGCGCCCGCCCGTCACCCACCACCGCCCTACTCGAGGCGCTTCGCGCCGCCGCTTGAGATTCTTGATCGTCGAGGACGAAAAACGCCTGGCCGTGTCCCTGGCCAGGGGCCTGACCGCCGAGGGCTACGCCGTGGACGTCGTCCACGACGGCCTGGAGGGGCTGCACCGGGCGGGAGAAGCGCCGTACGACCTGCTGATCCTCGACATCATGCTGCCCGGCATGAACGGCTACCGCGTCTGCTCCACCCTGCGTGCCGCCGGCAACGACGTGCCGATCCTCATGCTCACCGCCAAGGACGGCGAGTACGACGAGGCGGAGGGCCTGGACACGGGGGCCGACGACTACCTCACCAAGCCGTTCTCGTACGTCGTCCTGGTCGCCCGGATCAAGGCGCTGCTGCGGCGGCGCGGGCAGGGCGCCGGGGCCTCGCCGGTGCTTGCCGTGGGGGAGCTGCGGGTCGACACGGCCGCCCGCCGGGTCCGTCTCGCCGAGGACGAGGTGGCGCTCACCGCCAAGGAGTTCGCCGTCCTCGAGCAACTGGCCGTGCGGGCGGGGGAGGTGGTGTCGAAGGCCGAGATCCTCGACCACGTCTGGGACTTCGCCTACGACGGCGACCCCAACATCGTCGAGGTGTACGTCAGTGCCCTGCGCCGCAAGCTGGGCGCCGGCCTCATCCGGACGGTCCGCGGCGCCGGGTACCGGCTGGAGCGGGTGCGATGAGACGCCGGTTCGGTTCTGTCCGGGCCCGGGCGACACTCGGTGCCACCCTCGTCGTCGCCGTGGCGCTCCTCGCTGCGGGCACGGCCGTCCTGCTGTCCCTGCGCTCCAGTCTGACCGGGCAGGCCGGCACCCAGGCGGAGCGCTCCGCGCGGGCCGTCGCCGCCCAGCTCGCCGTCGGGACGCCGTACGAGGACCTCTCCTCCCTGGACGACGACGAACGGCCGGTGCGGATCGTCGACGCCCAGGGCCGTCAGGTCGCGGCGAGCGAGGACCTGGAGCGCATCGGCTGCGCCGGGACGGACGAGGACGCGGAGGAGGATCTCGGTCCCGGTGAGATCGACGACGAGACCCGCTTCGGCGACGGCTCCGCGACCGTCGACGGCGAGACCGCCGACTACCGGTTCGCCGCCGTCGAGGTGCGGGACCCGGAGAAGGGCCCGCTCACCGTCTGCGCCGGCGCCCCCCTGGAGGCCGAGCAGAGCGCCGTACGCACCGCCCTCACCGCCCTGCTGATCGGCTTTCCGCTGCTGCTCGCGGTCGTCGCGGGCGTGACCTGGCTGGTCACCCGGCGGGCGCTGCGGCCGGTCGAGGGAATCCGGCGGGAGATGGCCGCGATCACCGCCTCCGCCGATCTCGCCCGCCGGGTGCCCGAGCCGGACACCCACGACGAGGTCGCCCGGCTCGCCCGGACCACGAACGAGACGCTGGCCGCCCTGGAGACCTCGGTGGAACGCCAGCGCCGGTTCGTCGCCGACGCCTCCCACGAACTGCGCAGCCCCCTCGCCTCCCTGCGCACCCAGCTGGAGGTGGGCGCGGCGCATCCCGAGCTGCTGGACGTGGCGGGCGCGGTGGAGGACACCGTACGGCTGCAGCGGCTGGCCGCCGATCTGCTGCTGCTCGCGCGGCTGGACGCGGGGGAGGGGCCGGTGGCGGACGCCCGGGTCGACCTGGCGGCGCTGGCTCGGGAGGAGGCGGCCGGGCGGGCGGGCGTGAGCGTGGCCGCGGAGGCCGCGGAGGTGGCCGGATCGCGGGGGCAGTTGGGCCGGGTGCTGGCCAACCTGCTCGACAACGCCCAGCGGCACGCCCGCTCGGCCGTCACGGTGACCGTGCGGCGGGAGTCGGCCCGGGAGGGGCCGTGGGCGGTCGTCGCGGTCGCCGACGACGGGGACGGGGTGCCCGCGGCGGACCGGGAGCGGGTCTTCGAGCGGTTCGTACGGCTCGACGCGGCCCGCAGCCGGGACGAGGGCGGGGCGGGGCTGGGCCTGGCGATCGCCCGGGACGTGGCCCTCCGGCACGGCGGCACCCTCACGGTCCGGGAGACGGCGGAAGGCGGAGCCCTGTTCGAGCTCCGCCTTCCGGTCCCGTAGCCGCTGCCCCGGGGGGCGTGCTGGTACGGGTGTGCCTACGGGCGTCCCCGCTGGCCGCGCAGGTGCTCCGCGATCGGCTTCAGGGACTTGTCGAGGTCCGCGAGGGCCTCGGGGGAGAGGAGGTCGATGAAGTGCCGGCGCACGGACGCCACATGATGCGGCGCGACCTTCATCATCGTCTCCATGCCGTGCTCGGTCAGGACCGCGTAGAGGCCGCGACGGTCGGACTCGCAGTTCTCACGGCGGACCAGGTTCGCGTTCTCCATGCGGGTGATCTGGTGCGAGAGACGGCTCTTGGACTGGAGGGTGGCGGACGCGAGATCGCTCATCCGCATCCGGACGTCCTCCGACTCGGAGAGGTTCACCAGGATCTCGTAGTCGTTCATGGTCAGGCCGAACGGCTGCAGATCCTTCTCGAGCTGGTACGTCAACAGCCTGTTGACCTCCAGGTGGGTGCGCCAGGCGCACTGCTCCGCATCGGTCAGCCAGCGCGTGGCCGTTTCGGTCTCCATATGTGAAGTCTACCTAAAATGTTGAAAGGCGAACTAGTGAGGGTGGTGTGACGGTGCGCACGCGTTCGATGTCACACTCCGCAGACTACCGCTCACAGCCCGAAGCGACGCTGGAGGTCCCCCAGCTGTCCGGGAAGGCGTGGTACCCCACTCTGCCCACCGTGCCCGCCCGGAACACCGGGAATCCCGCCCGAGCCGGGTACCCCCGGCTCCTGCGGAACCACCCCGGTGGCCTGCTCGGCCATGAGGGTCTCGCTCGACTGCAACAGCACCGTGCCGGCCCCGACGAACTCGAACTGGTGCTCCTCGCCGGAGACCCCGCCGAGGCCCGTCAGTGCACGTAGACCGCCCATCACGCCCGTCATGTACCCGTGGTCGTAGTGATGGCACGGGGACGGGCAGTCGGCCCAGCCGACAAGTGCCTGCGGGTCCACCCGGATGGGAGGTTCCATGAACACCACCGGACCGTTAGATGCCGCGACGAACTTTCCGGTTCCGATCAGCGTGAGAAATCCCGGGACGATCGACTGCTTGAGCGACAGGCTTGGCTGAAAAGCGAGCAGATTGCCCGAGCGAATGGTCAGATTGCCGTCGTCCAGGTCGTACGAGTTCACGTCGAAGGCCCGGTCGGCGAGGAGCATCTTGCCCGAGCCCTCCGCCACGACCCAGTCGCTCGCGTGCAGAGGCGAATGGAACGACGTACGGACGAGACGGTCCAGCCGGCCGTGCCCGATGCCGTTGAACTCGATCGAGCCGTAGTAGGCGATCATCTTCCCCTTCTGCAGGAACCACTGGCTCCCCTTGAGCTCCACGCAGAAGGTGTAGTTGTTGACGTTGTCGTCGACCGGCAGGGTCATGGGGTCGTAGACCGTCGGGCCGGCGCCCGGAGCCCCGTACATGCTCACAGCTTCTCCTCCGACGCCTGGACGAACACCGCACCGCTGCCGCTGAGCTCCAGCTGGAACGCCTCGCCGGAGCCGCGCCCCACCATGTCCCGCCAGCCGAGCGCGGTCGACAGCTTGTTGCGCACGTCGCCGTGGTGGGCGACGTAGGCCTGCGGGTCGACGTGGACCGGGCGCTGGGGGGTGATGGGGATCTCGAAGACACCGCCGTGGGCCATCACGGCGACGGCGCCGTGCCCCTTCAGGGTGGTGGTGAACAGGCCCTGGCCGCTGATCTGGCCCCGGACCATGCCCATGACCCCGCCCTGGGAGCCGAGGAACATCGTGCCCTGCTGGAGGGTGCCCTCGAAGGCGAGGAGGCGGTCCGCCTCGACGTACAGGGTGTCGCCGGTGAGCCGGATGACCTGGACGTGGTGGCCGCCGTGCCCGAACAGGACCGTGCCGCTGCCCTCGACCGTCATCAGGGGCGTGTCCTCGTTGGCCAGCCGGCGGCCGATCATGGACATCACGCCGCCCTGGCCGCCCTGCATGTTGGGTGTGAACGAGACGTCGCCGCGGTAGGCGAGCATGGCGCCGCGCTGGCTGAAGAGCCGTTGCCCGGGGACGACGGTCCCCTCGACCATCTTGGAGTTGATCTCACGGAAGGCCATGTCAGACGTCCCCCGCGATCGTGTTGCGCTCGCTCGGCTGGACGTACACCAGGCCGTCCCCCTCGAAGCGGATCTGGAAGGCCTCGCCGCCGCCCTCACCCAGGAGCGTGCGGAACGTCACACCGGACTGGAAGGACTGGCGGACGTTGCCCTGGTGCGCGATGTACGCGCCCGGGTCGACGGTCAGCGGGTACTGCGGGCTGACCCGCAGCACGACGGCCGGCCCGTCCGAGGTGATCGCCGCCTGGCCGTGGCCCTCGACGGTCGTCGTGAACAGCCCGTTGCCCTGGGAGGCCCCGCGCAGGCCGGTGAAGCTGGTCCCCGTCCTGAGCCCCGCGTCCGTCGCGAGCAGATTGCTCGACTCCACGAACAGCTTGTCCCCCTGAAGACTCACCAGGTTGATCTCCGACGCGCGGTCGGCGAACCAGCAGGTCCCCTGTCCCCTCACCTCCATCACGGTCATCTGCTCTCCGGTGAGCCGCCGGGTCACCATCCCCCGGATGCCCTCACCCCCGCCACTGAGCTTCTTGAAGGCCATCTGCCCGTCGTACGCGACCATCGAGCCGTTCTTCGCCTTCACGGCGTCCCCGGTCATGTCGACGGCGAGCACCTTGCTGCCTTGCAGTCGGAACATCGCCACGCTGCGAAAGGTAGCGGCCGGACGGGTGCGCGGAACAGCACCCGGGGGTGGAGAACGACCCTGAGCGCACCCTTAGGTGGACCGTTTGCCACAATGGACGAACGCTTGTGCGTACGTTCACAAGCCGCCCGGACCAACCCCCAGAACATCGCCGTCTCACCCGAAGGTGACCCGTGGACCTGAAGACAGCCTCCGCCCTCCGCCGCCTCCGCCTGGTCTCCGCCCCCGAGGCCATCTCCTTCCTGCTGCTGCTCGTCTGCTCGGTGCTGAAGCGGACCACGGACTTCAACGCGGTCCCCGTGATGGGCATGGTCCACGGCGTGCTGTTCATCCTGTACCTGCTCTTCTGGGCCGACGCCTGGAACCGCACGAAGTGGTCCCTGAAGACCGCGTCCCTCTACTTCGTCCTCTCCGTCCTCCCGACCGGCGGCTTCTTCGCCGAGCGCAGGCTGCGCCGTGAGGCCGAGGACGCGGTGATCGCCTCCCGCGCCCGCAAGGAAGGGGTCGTGAACGCATGATCGTCGCCTTCTCCGTCACCCCGCTCGGCGTCGGCGAGGACGTCGGGGAGTACGTCGCCGACGCCGTCCGCGTGGTCCGCGAGTCCGGCCTGCCGAACCGCACCGACGCGATGTTCACCTCGATCGAGGGCGAGTGGGACGAGGTCATGGACGTCGTCCGACGCGCCGTCGCCGCCGTCGAGGAACGCGCCCCCCGCGTCTCCCTCGTCCTCAAGGCGGACATCCGCCCCGGCGTGACCGACGCCCTGACCACGAAGGTCGAGACGGTGGAACGACACCTGGCGGAGCGGGGGGAGTAGCCGGGTGCGGGCGCCAAGCCGCCCCAGGCGGCAGATGGTCGCGGCGAAGGAGTCGATGGCCGCCTCGGGCGAGGTGTACGAGCCCGGGCTGACCGTGCTGGAGTGGTCCGGGGCGGACGGCGTCGGGACGGCCGGGCAAGGGGAGTCAGCGGCGGGCCGAGGCTCGGCGTAGGTACTGGCGGACCGCTCGCTGGGCGACCGGGCCTAGTTCCTCGAGGGCGGCGACCAGGAGACCCAGTTGTTCCAGGGCGTCCAGTGCGGCCGTGGCGCCGGTCGCGTCGACGCCTTCGTACAGTTCGATGCCGACGAAGGACGCCGCGACGGCCCGGGCGAGGCCCGGTGGGTCGGTGAACTCGCCGAAGGGGGTGCCCGCGAGGACGCGGTCGAGGACCTTCTCGATCTCCACGATCCACAGGTCGAGACCCGCCGCGGTGGCCGGGCCGAGCGCCTCGTGGGTCTGGGCGCCTGCCAGGAGCTGGCCCAGGAGCGCGACGTGGCCGCCGGCGCGTTCCTGGTCGTGGATCTCGCGGCCCAGGGCGAGGAGTTCGGTCAGGGAGGCGACGGTCGCGAAGCGGGGGCGGTAGCGCGAAACGGTGCGCTCCGCGCCGTACCGGCAGGCCGCCGCGAGCAGTTCGTCCACCGAGCCGAAGTGATAGAAGACCAGCGCCTGGTTGACGCCGGCGGCCGCCGCGACCGTACGCGCCGACGTCTTGGCGATGCCCTGCTCGGTGAGCGTGCGCAGGGCGCCTTCCAGCAGCTTGGTCCTGGTGTCCTGCGCCGTCTTCGGGTCGGGGGTCACGCGCGCGCCTCCTCACGGGCGAAGGGGTCCACCGTACGGACCCCCCATCCGCGCGCGGAACGTGGTCGATCCGGGTGAAACGCAAGTTCTACCGGTGGCGCTCGGACGGGTCCTGTGTCCGTGTCCGGACGTCGTCGAGGGCGGCGCGGATCCGGGTCTCCGTGTAGACCTTCATATGAATCCCCCAGGTGGGGGGCTGTTTGAGCGATCGCTCAAATGCCCCGGAGGGGGCGATACACCTGTTTGAGCAGTCGCTCAATGAGGCGACCGGGGGAAGGGTTTCGACGCGGCGGGCGCTGGCTAATCTCTCCCGGTGTCGATCAAGTCCTGTGTGATGAACCGTTGTTCGGCTGCCGTGCTGCTGGTGGCCTCGCTGGCCCTGCTCGGGGCGGGGGGCGCCGCACACGTGCGTGCGGAGCGCTCCGGCCACGCGTGCGTGCTCGCGCCGGGTGAGCTGACCGTCGACGACCTGCCCGCCGGGTCCTCCGTGACCCGCTGCCGCGCCGTGGGCCGCCTGGTCACCCATGGCGGCGCGGGCCTCACGGTCCCCGAACCCGGCACGAAGGTCAGCGTCGACTCCCTGACGTCGGACGGCTCCACCCATGGCTTCACCCTTCAGGTCGCCGCCGACGGCACGGTGTCCTACTCCTACGACGGCGACACGCACACGGCGACGGGGGACGACTCCCGCCCCGTCGGCAACCGCGCCGACGCCCCCGCCCCTTGCGTCGACACCGCCTACTCCGTCGCCGACCGCAAGGAGTACGGCACGTACGAGTGGTTCATCGGCGACGGCCCCCAGCCGGGCGACCTGCCCCGCCGCGAGGTCCGCCGGGCCTTCGAGGAGGGCATCGCCGCCATCATCCACGGCACCAACGACTGCGGGCTCCCCGACACCATCAGGGCGAGGGCGCGGTTCCTCGCCGCCACCGGCCACGAGGCCGGCATCGACCACCGGGCCCGCTGCACCGCGCGGGACGGTCTGAGCGTCTGGGACGCGGGCGATCTCAGCAGCGACAGCGTCGCCACCACCTGCTCATGGAGCCGCCCGGTCTCCCGCGGCCCGGACCGGCTGATCGAGGCCGACGTCCGCTTCAACATCGAGGACTACCGGTTCACCGACAGCCCCTCCGGCGGCTGCGACGACGCCTACGACATCCGCAGCGTCGCCACCCACGAGGCCGGCCACGTCTTCGGCCTGGGCCACGCCGGCCCCGGCCACGAGAACCTCACGATGTACCCGAGTTCGTTCGCCTGCTCCACCACCGCCCGTACGCTCGGCAAGGGTGACGTGCTGGGCCTGCGCAGCCTCTATTGACTCCGCTGACCGAAAGTCGAGACAGGGCTGACCAGGATATGACCGACGGGTAGGGTCTGGTGCCGTGCCGAAGCCGCTCAGTCTCCCCTTCGATCCGATCGCCCGCGCCGACGAACTCTGGAAGCAGCGGTGGGGCAGCGTGCCGTCGATGGCCGCGATCACCTCGATCATGCGGGCACACCAGATCCTGCTCGCCGAGGTCGACGCGGTGGTCAAGCCGTACGGGCTGACGTTCGCCCGCTACGAGGCACTGGTGCTGCTCACCTTCTCCAAGGAGGGCGAGCTCACCATGTCGAAGATCGGCGAGCGGCTCCAGGTGCACCCCACGTCGGTGACGAACACGGTCGACCGGCTGGTGAAGTCGGGGCTGGTCGCCAAGCGGCCCAACCCGAACGACGGCCGCGGCACCCTCGCCTCCATCACCGACAAGGGCCGCGAGGTCGTCGAGGCGGCCACCCGCGACCTGATGGCGATGGACTTCGGGCTCGGGGTGTACGACGCGGAGGAGTGCGCGGAGATCTTCGCGATGCTGCGGCCGCTGCGGGTGGCGGCCCACGACTTCGAAGAGGAGTGACACGCTCCGCCGAGGGGTGACCCGGGGCAAGATCTCCCGGAACGGGTCGTTACGCTCGACGGCATGAAGAAGAGCGTGCTGACCCGCTACCGCGTCATGGCCTACGTCACCGGTGTGCTGCTGGTCCTGCTGACCCTGGGCGTGATCGCCAAGTACGTGCTCGAACTGGACGGCGCCGACAGCTTCACGCGCGCCGTGGGCATCGCGCACGGCTGGCTGTACGTCGTCTACCTCGTCTTCGCCTTCGACCTGGGCTCCAAGGCGAAGTGGCCGGTCGCCAAGCAGCTGTGGGTGCTGCTGGCCGGGACCATTCCGACGGCCGCCTTCTTCGTCGAGCGCAGGATCACCCACGAGCTCGAGGCGCGGGTCGCCGACGGCGCGCCGGGCGTCGTCAAGGCGTAGAGGCGTAGAGGCGCAGCCCCGAGGGCACGGTCAGGACCGCCGTACGCGCGCGTACGGCGGTTTGCGTCCGGCGTTTACTAGGATGTCCTAGTAAATTTGAGGTATGGACGCTGACGCCATCGAGGAGGGCCGCCGCCGCTGGCAGGCCCGGTACGACGCCTCACGCAAGCGTGCGGCCGACTTCTCGACGCTTTCGGGGGACCCCGTGGAGCCGGTCTACGGGCCCCGGCCCGGCGACACGTACGGGGGCTTCGAGCGGATCGGTTGGCCGGGGGAGTACCCCTTCACCCGGGGGCTGTACTCGACCGGCTACCGGGGGCGCACCTGGACGATCCGGCAGTTCGCCGGGTTCGGCAACGCCGAGCAGACCAACGAGCGCTACCGGATGATCCTGGCCCACGGCGGCGGGGGCCTGTCGGTGGCCTTCGACATGCCGACGCTGATGGGCCGCGACTCCGACGACCGCCGCTCGCTGGGCGAGGTGGGCCACTGCGGGGTCGCCGTCGACTCGGCCGCCGACATGGAGGCCCTCTTCAGGGACATCCCGCTGGGGGACGTGACGACGTCCATGACCATCAGCGGCCCGGCCGTCCCCGTCTTCTGCATGTACCTCGTCGCCGCCGAGCGGCAGGGCGTCGACCCGTCCGTCCTCAACGGCACGCTCCAGACGGACATCTTCAAGGAGTACATCGCCCAGAAGGAGTGGCTCTTCCCGCCCGAGCCGCACCTGCGCCTCATCGGCGACCTGATGGAGTACTGCGCGGCCCGCATCCCCGCCTACAAGCCGCTCTCCGTCTCCGGCTACCACATCCGCGAGGCCGGTGCGACGGCCGCGCAGGAGCTGGCGTACACCCTGGCCGACGGCTTCGCCTACGTGGAACTGGGCCTGTCCCGCGGCCTGGACGTGGACGTCTTCGCGCCCGGCCTGTCCTTCTTCTTCGACGCGCACGTCGATTTCTTCGAGGAGATCGCCAAGTTCCGCGCGGCGCGCCGCATCTGGGCCCGCCGGCTGCGGGACGTCTACGGCGCGCGGTCCGAGAGGGCGCAGTGGCTGCGCTTCCACACCCAGACCGCCGGTGTCTCGCTGACCGCCCAGCAGCCGTACAACAACGTGGTGCGTACGGCGGTGGAGGCGCTCGCGGCGGTCCTCGGCGGGACCAACTCGCTGCACACCAACGCCCTGGACGAGACCCTCGCGCTGCCCAGCGAGCAGGCCGCCGAGATCGCGCTGCGCACCCAGCAGGTGCTGATGGAGGAGACCGGAGTCGCCAACGTGGCCGATCCGCTGGGCGGTTCGTGGTACGTCGAGCAACTGACGGACCGTATCGAGGCCGCCGCGGAGCGGATCTTCGAGCAGATCGGGGAGCGGGGGCTGCGGGCCCACCCCGACGGACGGCACCCCGTCGGGCCGGTCACCTCCGGGATCCTGCGCGGCATCGAGGAGGGCTGGTTCACCGGCGAGATCGCCGAGTCCGCCTTCCGTCACCAGCAGTCCCTGGAGAAGGGCGAGAAACGGATCGTCGGCGTGAACTGCCACCAGGGGTCGGTCACCGGGGACCTGGAGATCCTGCGCGTCAGCCACGAGGTGGAGCGGGAGCAGGTGCGGGTCCTGGCGGAGCGCAGGGCGCGGCGGGACGACGCCCTGGTGCGGACCGCGCTGGACGCCCTGCTCGATGCCGCGCGCGACGGCTCGAACATGATCGGGCCGATGCTGGACGCCGTACGCGCCGAGGCGACGCTGGGCGAGCTCTGCGACGCGCTGCGGGACGAGTGGGGGGAGCACACGGAGCCGGCCGGGTTCTAGGCCCTGCCCGCCGGACAGGCCTTGGGCGATCCGGCGGCCTCTGTCACGCCGCGCCCGCCAGGCCGGTCAGGAGCACGCTCGTGAAGCTCCGCACCCAGTCCTCGTCTGCCGGTTCCGCGCTCACCAGGGTGCGGTGGACGACCGCTCCCGCGACGATGTCGAAGATGAGGTCGGCGGTGCGGGCGGCGTCCTCCGGGCCGGATTCCGGGGGGAGTTCACCGCGCACCTGGGCGCGGGTGCGGCCCTCCAGGACGAGATGCTTCTGGGGTTCGACGATGGAGGCCCGGATGCGTTCGCGCAGGGCGTCGTCGCGGGTGGACTCCGCGACCACCGCCATCAGACCGCTCCGCGCCTCGGGGAGCGCCAGGATCGCCGCGAACTGCAGCACCACGCCCTCGATGTCGGCGGCCAGGCTGCCCCGGTCGGGGAGTTCGAGTTCGGCGAAGAGCTCGGCCACCGCGTCGACTACCAGTTCGTTCTTGCCGGCCCACCGGCGGTAGAGGGTGGTCTTCGCCACCCCGGCGCGGGTCGCCACGTCCCCGAGGGTGAGTTTCGACCAGCCCAGCTCGACCAGTGCCTCCCGGGTCGCGGCCAGGATCGCGGCGTCCGCGGCGGCGCTGCGCGGGCGACCGGTGCGGACGCCGGTGCGGCAAATGGACGTGCGGCTCTGCATGCCCCGACCATAACCGCCGGTTTGCGGCCTGCCGGAGACTCCGTCGCCGTGAGGGAGATCACCGGGGCGGGGTGTTGCGGAGGCACTCGGTGCCATTACGCTACGACTCGTAGCGAAAGCGTGGGTGCGGCACCCGTGACGGACGTACCACGGGTTGTGAACACGGGAGTGGGGTGGGGACCCCGACTCCTGGGCAGGAACGCTTTCGGAACGCTTTTCGTGTACGCGCGCGGACGGGGGAGGATAGACGCATGCAGCCACGGAACATGTCCATGAGCGGAGTCGTCGACCTCGCCGCGGTGAAGGCGGCCCAGGAGGCCAAGGCGAAAGCGGAGCAGGCGCGTGCCGAAGCGGCCCGGCAGGGCGGCGGCGCGGGGGCCGTCTCCCCGGCAGATCTCGTCATCGACGTCGACGAGGCGGGCTTCGAGCGCGATGTCCTGCAGCGGTCCGCCGAGGTGCCGGTCGTCATCGACTTCTGGGCCGAGTGGTGCCAGCCCTGCAAGCAGCTGAGCCCGGTCCTGGAGCGGCTCGCCGTCGAGTACGACGGCCGCTTCCTGCTCGCCAAGATCGACGTCGACGCCAACCAGATGCTGATGCAGCAGTTCGGGGTGCAGGGCATCCCCGCCGTGTTCGCCGTCGTCGCGGGGCAGGCGCTGCCGCTCTTCCAGGGGGCCGCCGGGGAGCAGCAGATCCGGCAGACCCTCGACCAGCTGGTGCAGGTCGCCGAGGAGCGGTTCGGGCTCACCGGCCTGACCGTCGACCCCGACGCCGAGCCCGGGGGCGGGCAGCCCGCCGCAGCGGCGCCGGCCGGTCCGTACGACGCGCTCCTCGAGGCGGCCGTGGAGGCCCTCGACGCGGGTGACTTCGGCGGTGCGGTGCAGGCGTACAAGAACGTGCTCGCCGATGACCCGGCGAACACGGAGGCGAAACTCGGGCTGGCACAGGCCGAGTTGCTGCAGCGGGTCGGCGGTATGGATCCGCAGCAGGTGCGCAAGGACGCGGCCGAGAAGCCGGCGGACGTCCAGGCGCAGATCGCCGCCGCCGACCTGGATCTGGTGGGCGGTCATGTCGAGGACGCGTTCGGGCGGCTCATCGACACCGTGCAGCGCACGGCCGGCGACGACCGGGACGCCGTACGACTGCGGCTTCTCGAACTGTTCGAGGTCGTCGGGCCCGACGACCCGCGGGTGGCGGCGGCGCGGCGGGCGCTGGCGCGCGCCTTGTTCTGAGGGAGGGTCGGATCCGGGCGGGGGCCGGTTCTGACCAGTCGCTAAACGTCGGGGCCTGTGGTTCCCGAGTGAAAGTTCTGACGAGATGGTTCCCCTGCGGCCGCGCTTTACCAAATCTTGGTAATCGCGGCCGCTGTTACTGGAAGTAAGACGGGGGCGTTGATCTGTCGGGTTCTGTCCATCGATCAACTGCTTTGTTCTGGGCCCCGTTGCCACCCTGTGTCGCCACCCGAGACCTCTGGGTCGTTGTTCGGTTATACGGCCGTTACTAGCGAGTAACGAACCCCCTTGTGCGGGCGGCGAGAATGGACCACGATCGGCCACGCTCGGTCCATTCCCGTACCCCGACAGCCGGTTGGGTCAACGGGTTTTCCTGGGTCCCCACCGAGCAGAGTCGAACGGCACATGCCGCCGGCTCTCGGACAGGGGGGTCTTCGCCGCTCGGTGAAGCCTGTCCAGCAAGGTTGTGCGTGATGCGTGTCAGGCGCGACCAGTGGTTGTCGCTCGGGGGTGATCGCCGGTGATCGGTGCGCGGTTCGCGCCTCCGGGACAGGCGCTCCCCTTCCCGAGGACGTAGCACTTCTCCCATCCCTGCCCGGCTGGGCCGCCGCATAAGTGGGGCGAGTCGGGGCCAGGAGATGTACGTCCGAGAAGGAGGAAATATGGAGTCCCAGGTGCGTGGCGGGACCAGATGGAAGCGGTTCGCTGTGGTCATGGTGCCCAGCGTCGCCGCCGCGGCGTGTGTGGGTATCGGTCTGGCGCAGGGTGCCCTCGCGGCGTCCTTCAGCGTCTCCGGCCAGGAGTTCAAGGTCAAGGCCGGCCACCTCGAGGGCACCGGCTTCGCCCAGTACGGCGGTATCGACACCGGCTACACGTCGACCGACGGTAAGACCAAGACGGTCCGCCCCGTCGCGATCTCGTCGTTCGAGACGGCGAAGATCACGAACATGTGCCAGTCCGTCAAGACGGAGATTCCCCTCATAGGGAAGACGATCTACCTCCGTCTCGAGGCCGGCCCGGACGCCGATCACAAGGTCGAGGCCAAGAACCTCTACATCGACGTCGCTCAGCTGGACGCGGACGCCACCTTCACCAACATCGACATCGGTGTTGCGGTGAAGGACAAGACCCGCGGTCCCGCGGTGAAGGACGGCGAGAACGTCCTGCCGGGCGGCTTCGCCCAGCAGGCCGAGTCGGCCGACCTCACCAACGTCGAGCAGACGGCGTGGGCGACCACGGCCGGCACCTTCAAGCTCAGCGGCCTGAAGATGCGTCTCGGCACGAGCGCCAGCATGGAGTGCTTCTGACGGCTGACGCCGCAGAGGTGACCTTGGCCGGCTGAGCCGCCGAGGGGGCGGAGAAGCGACTCGCTTCTCCGCCCCGCACACCCATCCGGTGCCACGCACCGGGTGCATCCAAGACCTCAGAGACCCTTCCGGCTTCTCCACGCCACGGCCGAGCCGGTATGTAGTTCCAACCCGGACCCAGGGAGCTGTTTTCCATGAGTGCCGAGACTCCGGACCAGAGCGCCGGGACCTTCGCCCGGCTGCGCCTGCGTTTCCGTGACTGGCGGGGCAGCCGACCGTTCTGGGCGGGCCTGTTCACCTTGCTGGGCGGGCTGCCGATCGCCTACTTCCCGTATGCCACGCTCAAGCTGGGCACCATGTCGCTCACCATGGCGACCACCGCGGGCGCGGGCTCGCTGATAATCGGCGTCCTGCTCTTCACGCTGGGCCTGACCATGTGGTTCCAGCAGGCCACCCGGGTCTTCGCCGGTGTCGCCGCGATCCTCCTGGCGCTGGTGTCGTTGGTGGTCGCCAACATCGGCGGCTTCGTCGTGGGCTTCCTGTTCGCGCTGATCGGCGGCGCGCTCGCCGCCTCCTGGGCGCCGGCCGACCCCTCGGCCCAGGGCTCCGGGCGCCTGGGCGCCAAGCCGGCCCCCACGGACGACGGCGCGCCGGAACCGGCTGCCGGCTACGACGCCGGTGCCGCGGGTCTGCCGCACGCCGGGTACGAGCAGCCGGAAGGCGACGCGCCGCACGCCGGGTACGAGCAGCCGCAGGGCGACGCGCCGCACACCACCGAGGCGGACGAGCCGAACGGAGTGCACCGTGTCGGCTGACGAGGTCCGCGGCGACAGCTCGGCCTTCCAGCACCGGGCGAGAGGCGGGGGCCGCCACGCGGCCCCGAAGAAGCCGTTGTTCACCCGGTTCCAGATGCCGGCCGGCAAGGCGATAGCGATGGCCGCGATGCCCACGGCCGTCCTCATGGGCATGGGCTTCACACCGACCCTCGCCGTCGCCGACGACCAGCCGACGTCGAACAGCCAGTTGGCCGACGAGTACCAGGACTGTGTGACGGCCCTGGAGAGCGCGGACGCCTCCGCCTCGGCCTCGCCGTCACCGTCGGCCTCCGAGAGCTCGAGCGACTCCAAGAGCGACTCCTCGGACGACGACTCCGACTCCCAGGACTCCCAGAGCTCGTCGGGCGGTTCGTCCTCGTCGGATTCAGGTTCCGACGACACGGCCGAGCCCTCCCCCTCGGCGTCCTCCGAGGCCGCCTCCTCGGCGGAGCAGTCGACGTCGTCGTCCTCCGCCGACACCGCGACCGCGAGCCCGTCGCCGTCCGAGACGAGCAAGAACGTCCTGGAGACCATCGGGGACGCCATCACGGACCTCTTCGACGGCGACAGCTCCACCTCCGACGACGCGACCGCCACGGCGAGCCCGTCGCCGTCCGCCTCGGCCTCCGCCGGCAGCGGGGACTCGTCGACGGACTCGGGCTCCTCGGACTCCTCCGGGTCCTCCGGCTCTTCCGGGTCGAGCGACTCCGACGGCGGTACGGTCAAGGACACCACGGACGCCGTCACCGACGCGGTGAAGGACACCGCCGAGGACGCCGCCGATGCGGCCGACGAAGCGGCCGAGGACACCGAGAAGGCCGCCGACGCCACCTCCTCGCCCAGCCCCTCCGCGAGCTCCACCACCGACGCGGACGACTGCGCCGTCGCCACGGACGACGAGAGCGGCGTCGACAACAAGATCCGGGTGGCCGACGACCCCTGGTATCTGCAGGCCAGTTCGCTGCTGCTCAAGGGCGCGGACTACCAGGGCATCGTCGAGGTGAAGACCGCGAGCGGCGCCAAGAAGAAGGTGCTGAAGTACGTCATCTCCGGTGGCACCGACATCGGTGACCTGCACCAGACGGTGAACGACAAGAACTCCGGCAAGACGTACCACGTCCAGGCGGGCAAGGGCACGACCTCGACGATCACCGACGGCGACACGGTCATGTACACCGAGAGCATCTCGGGCAACCTGTTCGGACTGATCCCGGTCACCTTCACCCCGGACAGCCCGCCGCCGCTGAACATCCCGCTGATCTACTTCACCAACGTGAAGGTCACCCAGGCCGGCCAGTTCGGCGGAACGCTGCACGTGCCCGGCATGCAGGTGTACACGGACTGAACGTCCGCACGGACCCCACCGGGAGCCGCAACACACCGAGGGCGCCCCCTGTCTCGCAGGGGGCGCCCTCAGTGCCGTACAAGGCCCTTCGCGGGGCCCTGAGTTCAGTCGGTGGCGCCGCCGAGGTGGTGGACGCGGAGCATGTTGGTGGTGCCGGGGACGCCGGGGGGCGAGCCGGCGGTGATGATGACGATCTCGCCCGGGTTGAAGCGGCTGATCTTGGCGATCTCCTGGTCGACCATGTCGACCATTTCGTCGGTGGTGTTCACGAACGGCACGATGTGCGACTCGACGCCCCAGCTGAGCGTCAGCTGGTTGCGGGTGCCCTCGTCGGTCGTGAAGGCGACGATCGGCTGCTGGGCGCGGTAGCGGGACAGCCGGCGGGCCGTGTCACCGGACTGGGTGAAGGCCACCAGGCCCCGGCCGCCGAGGAAGTCCGCGATCTCGCACGCGGCACGTGCGATCGAACCACCCTGCGTGCGCGGCTTCTTGCCGGGGACGAGGGGCTGCAGGCCCTTGCTGAGCAGCTCCGTCTCGGCCGCGGCGACGATCTTCGACATCGTCTTCACGGTCTCGATCGGGTAGGCGCCGACCGAGGACTCCGCGGACAGCATGACCGCGTCCGCGCCGTCCAGGATCGCGTTGGCCACGTCGGAGGCCTCGGCGCGGGTCGGGCGGGAGTTGGTGATCATCGACTCCATCATCTGGGTCGCCACGATCACCGGCTTGGCGTTGCGCCGGCACAGCTCGATCAGGCGCTTCTGCACCATGGGGACCTTCTCGAGCGGGTACTCGACGGCGAGGTCACCACGGGCGACCATCACGGCGTCGAACGCCAGCACGACGTCCTCCATGTTGTCGACCGCCTGCGGCTTCTCCACCTTGGCGATGACGGGGACCCGGCGGCCCTCCTCGTCCATCACCCGGTGGACGTCGGCCACGTCCTTGGCGTCCCGGACGAAGGACAGCGCGACCATGTCGCAGCCCATGCGCAGCGCGAAGCGGAGGTCCTCGACGTCCTTCTCGCTGAGCGCGGGGACGTTGACGGCCGCGCCGGGCAGGTTGATGCCCTTGTGGTCGGAGATGACGCCGCCCTCGATGACGATCGTCTTCACCCGCGCGCCCTCGACGTCCAGGACCTTCAGCTCGACGTTGCCGTCGTTGATCAGGATCTGGTCGCCGCGGTCGACGTCGCCGGGCAGGCCCTTGTACGTCGTGCCGCAGATCGTCTTGTCGCCGGGGACGTCCTCGGTGGTGATGGTGAACTCGTCACCGCGCACCAACTCCACCGGACCCTCGGCGAAGGTCTCGAGGCGGATCTTCGGGCCCTGCAGGTCGGCGAGGACACCGATGGCCCGGCCGGTCTCCTTGGCGGCGGCCCGGACCCGGTCGTAACGGCCCTGGTGTTCGGCGTGGGTGCCGTGGCTGAAGTTGAAGCGGGCCACGTTCATGCCGGCTTCGATCAGGGCGACGAGCATCTCGTGGGAGTCGACCGCGGGGCCGAGAGTACAGACGATTTTCGAACGGCGCATGGGGCGATCCTATCGGTTTGTTTCGCTACGGAATATTCCGTCTGGCGGAAGATACAAATGGGCGGGTTGTTGCTCAGTTGCTTTCCGGCTCAGTTTGTCCGTACGACCAATGCATACGTCTGCGTGGCGATCTCGAGTTCCTCGTCCGTCGGCACCACGGCGACCGCCACCCGGGCGTCCGCGGGCGAGATCAGCCGGGGCTCGTCACCGCGTACGGCGTTGAGCCCGCCGTCCACCGCCAGGCCCAGGGTCTCCAGGCCCGCGACGGCCGCCGCGCGCACCTCGGCCGCGTTCTCGCCCACCCCCGCGGTGAACGCGACCGCGTCCACCCGCCCGAGTACGGCGTAATAGGCGCCGATGTACTTCTTCAGACGGTGAATGTAGATGTCGAAGGCGAGCTTCGCCCGTGCGTCGCCCTCGTCGATCCGGCGCCGGATCTCCCGCATGTCGTTGTCACCGCACAGTCCGACGAGCCCGCTCCTCTTGTTGAGGAGAGTGTCGATTTCATCGATGGACATTCCGCCAACGCGCGCCAAATGGAAGATGACGGCCGGATCGGTGTCCCCGGAGCGCGTCCCCATCACCAGCCCCTCCAGGGGCGTCAGCCCCATGGAGGTGTCCACGCACCGGCCGCCCCGTACGGCGGAGGCGGACGCCCCGTTGCCGAGGTGCAGCACGATGACGTTCACCTCTTCGGGTGCCCTGCCGAGCAGCTTCGCCGTCGCCCGGGAGACGTACGCGTGCGAGGTCCCGTGGAACCCGTACCGCCGGATCCGGTGCGCGTCGGCGGTCTCCACGTCGATCGCGTAGCGGGCGGCGGACTCCGGCATCGTCGTGTGGAAGGCGGTGTCGAACACGGCGACCTGGGGCAGGTCGGGCCGCAGGGCCAGCGCGGTGCGGATCCCGGTCAGGTTGGCGGGGTTGTGCAGCGGTGCGACGGGGATCAGCCGCTCGATCTCCGCGAGCACCCTGTCGTCGACGACCGTCGGCTCGGTGAAGGACTTCCCGCCGTGCACCACCCGGTGCCCGATGGCGGCCAGCTCGGGCGAGTCCAGCCCGAGCCCGTCCTTGGCCAGCTCCTCCGCGACGGCCTTCAGGGCGGCGTCGTGATCGGCGATCGGCCCGGTCCACTCGCGGCCCTCGCCGCCGCCGGCGAGCGGGGTGTGCTTCAGCCGCGAGGTCTGCTCACCGATGCGCTCGACGAGCCCGTTCGCCAGCCGAATGCCGTCGCTCATGTCGAGCAGCTGGTACTTCACCGACGAGGAGCCGGAGTTGAGGACGAGGACGCGGGTTGCGCTCACTGCTGGGGAACCTTCTGGTCGAGGGTCTGGGCCTGGATCGCCGTGATGGCGACGGTGGTGACGATGTCCGGGACGAGGGCACCCCGGGACAGGTCGTTGACGGGCTTGCGCAGACCCTGCAGCACCGGTCCGACGGCGATCGCGCCGGCCGAACGCTGCACGGCCTTGTAGGTGTTGTTGCCGGTGTTGAGGTCCGGGAAGATCAACACGCTGGCCTGGCCCGCGACTTCGGAGTCCGGCAGCTTGGTGGCGGCGACACTCGGCTCGACGGCGGCGTCGTACTGGATCGGCCCCTCGATCCTGAGGTCGGGGCGCTCGCGCCGTACCAGCCCGGTGGCCTCGCGCACCTTGTCGACGTCGGCGCCCGACCCGGACGTTCCCGTCGAGTACGACAGCATGGCGATCCGCGGCTCCACGCCGAACTGGGCGGCGGTCGCGGCCGACTGGATCGCGATGTCGGCGAGCTGCTCGGCGTTCGGGTCGGGGTTCACGGCGCAGTCGCCGTAGACGAGGACCTTGTCGGCGAGGCACATGAAGAAGACGGACGACACGATCGAGGCGTCCGGCTTGGTCTTGATGATCTCGAAGGCGGGCCGGATGGTGGCGGCCGTGGAGTGCACGGACCCGGAGACCATGCCGTCCGCGAGCCCCTCCTGCACCATGAGCGTCCCGAAGTAGTTCACGTCGGAGACCACGTCGTACGCCAGCTCCACGGTCACGCCCTTGTGGGCGCGGAACTGCGCGTACTTCTCGGCGAAAGCGTCGCGCAGCTCGCTGGTGGCCGGGTCGACGATCTGGCAGTCGCCCAGGTCGATCCCCAGATCGGCGGCCTTCTTGCGGATCTGCTCGACGGGCCCGAGCAGGGTGAGGTCGCACACGCCGCGGCGCAGCAGCACCTCCGCGGCGTGCAGCACCCGCTCCTCGGTCCCCTCGGGGAGCACGACCCGCCGCTTGTCGGCGCGGGCCTGTTCGAGGAGCTTGTGCTCGAACATCATCGGCGTGACCCGGTCGGTGCTGGGCGCGGAGACCCGCTTGAGCAGGTCGCCGGTGTCGACGTGCCGCTCGAAGAGTCCGAGGGCGGTCTCGGCCTTGCGCGGGGTCGCCGCGTTCAGCTTGCCCTCCAGGGAGAACAGCTGCTCGGCCGTGGGGAAGCTGTTGCCCGGCACCGAGATGACGGGGGTGCCGGGGGCGAGGCGGGCGGCGAGGGTGAGGATCTCGTCGCTCGGGACCTCGTCGAGGGTGAGCAGCACCCCGGCGATCGGCGGGGTGCCGGCGCTGTGCGCGGCGAGCGAGCCGATGACCAGGTCGGCCCGGTCGCCGGGGGTGACGACCAGACAGCCCGGGGTCAGGGCGTTGAGGAAGTTCGGCAGCATCGCGCCGCCGAAGACGAAGCCGAGGGCGTCGCGGGCCAGGCCCGAGTCGTCGCCGAGCAGGACCCTGGCGCCGAGGGCGTGCGTGACCTGCGAGACGGTCGGCGAGGAGAGGGCGGGCTCGTCGGGCAGGACGTAACAGGGGACGGGGAGCCGGCCGGTGAGCCGCTCGGCTATCTCCTCCCGGTCCTCGCGGGCGACGCGGTTGGCGATCATGGCGAGGACGTCGCACCCGAGTCCCTCGTAGGCCCGGTAGGCGTTGCGCGTCTCGGCCAGGACGGACTCCGCGGTCTGCTTGCGGCCGCCGACGACGGGGATCACGGACGCGCCGAACTCGTTGGCGAGGCGCGCGTTGAGTGCCAGCTCGTCCGGGAACTGGGTGTCCGCGTAGTCCGTCCCCAGGACGAGGACGACGTCGTAGTCCCGGGCGACGAGGTGGAACCGCTCGACGAGGGTGGACACCAGTTCGTCCGCGCCCTGCTCGGCCTGGAGGGCGGACGCCTCGTGGTAGTCCATGCCGTAGACGGTCGCCGGGTCCTGCGCCAGCCGGTAGCGGGCGCGCAGCAGCTCGAACATCCGGTCGGGGCCGTCGTGGACGAGGGGGCGGAACACGCCCACCCGGTCGACCTGTCGGGTCAGAAGCTCCATGACCCCCAGCTCGACGACCTGGCGGCCGTCGCCGCGGTCGATACCGGTCACGTACACGCTGCGGGTCACGCGCGCTCTCCGTTTCTTCTGGTCTTGTTCTCCGGGCGTACAAAAATCGCCCACCTGGGTGAGCAGAACCCTCTTGACAATACCCCTGGGCCTGGATATGGCGCCCGTCAAGAGACAGTGCCCTCGGCGGCGTGAAACAATCGGACCTGGCTCACCGGTACCGACAGCGAGCAGGAGACACAGCACGATGCGCATCGGAGTTCTCACCGCAGGTGGCGACTGCCCCGGTCTGAACGCAGTGATCCGGTCGGTGGTCCACCGCGCGGTCGACAACTACGGCGACGAGGTCATCGGCTTCGAGGACGGCTACGCGGGTCTCCTGGACGGTCGTTACCGCGCGCTCGACCTCAACGCGGTGAGCGGCATCCTCGCCCGCGGCGGCACGATCCTCGGCTCCTCGCGACTGGAGCGCGACCGGCTGCGCGAGGCATGCGAGAGCGCCTCGGACATGATCCACGACTTCGGCATCGACGCGCTGATCCCGATCGGCGGCGAGGGCACGCTGACGGCCGCGCGCATGCTGAGCGACGCCGGCCTCCCGGTGGTCGGCGTCCCCAAGACGATCGACAACGACATCTCCTCCACGGACCGCACCTTCGGCTTCGACACCGCGGTCGGTGTCGCGACGGAGGCGATGGACCGCCTGAAGACGACGGCGGAGTCCCACCAGCGCGTGATGGTGGTCGAGGTCATGGGCCGGCACGCGGGCTGGATCGCCCTGGAGTCGGGCATGGCGGCGGGCGCCCACGGCATCTGCCTCCCCGAGCGCCCCTTCGACCCCGCCGACCTCGTCAAGATGGTCGAGGAGCGCTTCGCGCGCGGCAAGAAGTTCGCGGTGGTGTGCGTGGCGGAGGGTGCCCATCCCGCCGAGGGCACCATGGACTACGGCAAGGGCGAGATCGACAAGTTCGGCCACGAGCGCTTCCAGGGCATCGGCACGGCCCTCGCGTACGAGCTGGAGAGGCGACTCGGCAAGGAGGCCCGCCCGGTCATCCTCGGCCACGTCCAGCGCGGCGGCGTGCCCACGGCGTACGACCGTGTCCTCGCCACCCGCTTCGGCTGGCACGCGGTGGAGGCGGCGCACCGGGGCGAGTTCGGCAGGATGACGGCGCTCCGCGGCACCGACGTGGTGATGGTGCCGCTGGCTGAGGCGGTGACCGAACTGAAGACGGTCCCGAAGGACCGCATGGACGAGGCGGAGTCCGTCTTCTAGTCCCGTCGCCCCGTTTCCCCGTCGGGCTTTCGGGGGACGGTCGCCCCATGGACGGTCTCTACGAAGTCAACGCCGCACTGGACGCCCACGCACGGGAACGGGTGCTCGCGCCCAACTTCTGGCACCTCGCGACGGTGGGGCCGGACGGAGCCCCCCAGGTCTCGCCCATGTGGGCGGACCTGGAGGGCGAGTACGTCATGGTCAACACGTCGATCGGGCGCGTGAAGGAGCGCAACCTGCGGCGCAACCCCTGGGTTTCGCTGTCCCACCACGACACCGCGAATCCCTATGACCGGGTGGAGATACGGGGCCGGGTGGTGCGGTTCGTGGAGGGCGAGGAGGCGGAGCGCGCGATGGACCGGCTGACCCTGAAGTACATCGGGGAGCCCCGGTATCCATGGCTGCTGGAGGGGGAACGACGGGTGATGCTGCTCATCGAGCCGGTGAAGGTGCGGCGGGTGGTGGGGGTGGAGCCGTTCAGGGACGGGGTGTTGTGAACACCCATTGAGGTACTGCCGGGTTCATCGGGGGAGGGGCGGTCGGTGTGGCCGAACAGGACGTCAACGCGGGGCAGTTGCTGCTGGTCGAGTACCAGAGTGTGAAGGACGAGCAGAAGGCTCGGATCGGGTTCCGGGACAACCTGTTGTACGTGACGCTGGCGGTCGTCGCGGCCGTGATCGCCGCCGCCGCTCAGGCCAGGCAGACGGCCATGCTGCTCGCGCTGCCGCCGGTGTGCGTGGTGCTCGGGTGGACCTACCTGGTCAACGACGAGAAGATCTCGGCGATCGGGCGGTATGTGCGGGGGGAGTTGGGGCCTCGGCTGGCCGCGATGGCGGGTTCTGCGGAGGTGTTCGGCTGGGAGACCTTCCATCGCGGTGACTCCCGTCGGACGTCCCGGAAGGTCGTGCAGTGCGTCGTGGACCTGCTCGCCTTCTGTGTCGTGCCGTTGGCCGCGCTGGTCGTGTACTGGGGCGGAGGCCAGGTGACGTCGGGGCTGCTGGTGTTGAGCGTGGTGGAGGCGGGCTCGCTCGTGGGCCTGGGGGTGTTCGTGGTGCGGTATGCCGTGCCGTCCGGGGGTGGGAGCGGGGCGGCATGACCGGGGGCGGCGCCGGCCGACTTCCCGGTGGCGCCGCCGACGGGCTCAGCGTGTCTTCCCCGCCCCCTTCACCCACCGGTACACCAGCTCCGGCCTCCCCACCTGCCCGTACAACGGCTTTCGCTCCGCCCTCCCCGCCTCGACCAGGTGCTCCAGGTACCGGCGGGCGGTGATCCGGGAGATGCCCACCGCCTCGGCCACGCCCGCCGCGGTCAGGCCTTCCGTCGCCTCGCGGACCGCCTCCGTCACCCGTTCCAGGGTCGGTGCGCTCAATCCCTTGGGCAGCGCCGCGGGACTGGGCGCGCGGAGAGCCGCCAGCGCGCGGTCGACCTCGTCCTGGCCGCTCGCCTCGCCGGCCGCGCCGCGGAACTCCGCGTAGCGGACCAGCCGGTCCCGCAGCGTGGCGAACGTGAACGGTTTGAGCACGTACTGGACGACCCCCAGGGAGACACCCTCCCGGACGACGGTCAGATCGCGCGCCGACGTCACCGCGATGACGTCCGCGTGATAGCCCGCCGCCCGCAACGAGCGGGCCAGTTGCAGCCCGTGCGCGTCCGGCAGGTGCAGGTCCAGCAGCAGCAGGTCCACCGGCGTGCGGTCGAGGAGGCGCCGGGCCTCCGCGCCCGTGTGCGCCTTTCCGACCGCGACGAAACCCGGCACCCGGCCGACGTACATGACATGCGCGTCCGCGGCCACCGGATCGTCCTCGACTACCAGCACTCTGATGGGCTCACCGCCCGGCACTTCCGGCACTTCCGTCATCCCTCGCTTCCTGGCACCGCCGTCACCCGCCGCAACGGCAGCCGCACCACGAACTCCGCCCCGCCCCCTTCCGCCTCCGCCACCGACAGCGTCCCCTCGTGCCGGTGTACGGCCTGCCGGACCAGGGCGAGACCAAGACCACGCCCCCCGGGCCCCGAGGGCTTCGTCGAGAAGCCCCGTTCGAAGACCAGGGAGGCGTGGGCAGGATCCACCCCCGCGCCCGTGTCCGCCACCCTCAGGAGCAACTCGTCCCCCTTCGTGCACGCGGTCACCGTGACCCGCGCCCGCACGCTCCCCTGCGCCGCGTCCACCGCGTTGTCGATGAGGTTGCCGAGGATGGTGACCAGGTCCCGGGCCGGCAGCGACGGGGGGAGCAGTCCGTCGTCCAGGCCGCTCTCCCGCGCCACCACCAGCTCCACGCCCCGCTCGTTCGCCTGGGCCGTCTTGCCGAGCAGCAGGGCCGCCAGCACCGGCTCGCTGACCGCCGCCACCACCTGGTCGGTCAGTGCCTGCGCCAGTTCCAGTTCCGCCGTCGCGAAGTCGACGGCCTCGTCCGCGCGGCCCAGCTCGATCAGCGACACCACCGTGTGGAGCCGGTTGGCCGCCTCGTGCGCCTGCGACCGCAGCGCCTGGGTGAAGCCCCGTTCCGAGTCCAACTCGCCCATCAGGGACTGGAGTTCGGTGACATCCCGGAGCGTCACGACCGTGCCCCGGCGCTCGCCGCCGGACACCGGCGAGGTGTTCACCACCAGCACCCGGTCCGCCGCCAGGTGCACCTCGTCCACCCGGGGCTCCGAGGCCAGCAGCGCGCCCGTCAGCGGGGCCGGGAGGCCCAGCTCCGCCACCGACCTCCCCACGACCTCCTCCGACACCCCCAGCAGCTCCCGCCCGCCGTCGTTGATCAGCGCCACCCTGTACTGCCCGTCCAGCATCAGCAGCCCCTCGCGCACCGCGTGCAGCGCCGCCTGGTGGTAGTCGTGCATCCGGCTGAGCTCGCCCGCGTTCATGCCGTGGGTGTGGCGGCGCAGGGAGGCGTTGATGACGTACGTACCGACCGCGCCCAGCAGCAGCGCCGCGGCCGCCGCCGCGAACAGGGTCGTCACCTGGTCCTGGACCCGCTTGCTGATCGCCTCGACCCTGATGCCCGCGCTGACCAGTCCGATGATCTTCTCGTGGTCGTCCTTGATCGGGGTGACCGCGCGGACGGACGCGCCCAGGGTGCCGGTGTAGGTCTCGGTGAAGGTGTCGCCCGCCAGGGCCTTCGCCGTGTTGCCCCGGAAGCGCTGGCCGATCTGGTCCTGGTCCGGGTGGGTCCAGCGGATCCCCTCCGGGGTCATGATCGTCACGAAGTCGACCTCCGTGTCCTTCATGACGCGCAGGGCGTACGGCTGGAGCTCGGCGGTGGGGTTCGCGGTGCCTATCGCCGCCCGTACCGAGGGGGAGTCGGCCACCGAGCGGGCCACCGCGGTGGCCTGGCGGCCCGCCGCCTCCTCGGCCTGGGTGCGGTCGCTGACGTAGGTGAACAGCGCGTACCCGGCCACCAGGACCGCTATCAGCACCGCCTGCATGGCGAACAGCTGGCCGGCCAGGCTGCGGGGTCTCGGCACACGGACGGGAATGCGCATGTCGTCAGTGTGCCTCCCGTGTTAAGCGCGAACTAAATGAACGTAAGGGTGACCGCCCTCACAGGCCCGGAGATAGTCACTGCATTCCCCTTATCTCCCCGGACGTGAGCCGCACGCCGGTGATGCCGACGAAGACGTCAAGGAGGGCAGCCGTGGCCGCCAGCACCACCCCGAATACGGCACCTGCCGCACCCGCTGGGAAGCGGGACCGCACCCACTATCTCTACATCGCCGTCATCGCCGCGGTGGCGCTCGGCATCGCCGTCGGTCTGATCTGGCCCGACCTCGGCGTCGAGCTCAAGCCGCTCGGCACCGGTTTCGTGGCCCTGATCAAGATGATGATCTCGCCGATCATCTTCTGCACGATCGTCCTGGGCATCGGCTCGGTACGGAAGGCCGCCAAGGTCGGCGCCGTCGGCGGTATCGCGCTCGGCTACTTCCTGGTGATGTCGCTGGTCGCGCTGAGCATCGGCCTCGTCGTCGGCAACATCCTCCACCCGGGTGACGGACTGCACCTGACCGACGCGATCAAGGCGACCGGCCACGACCAGGTCTCCGACGAGGCACTGCCGCCGGTCGAGTTCGTCCTGTCGATCATCCCGACGACGTTCCTGTCCGCCTTCACCGAGGGCCAGGTCCTGCAGACCCTCCTCGTCGCCCTGCTCGCCGGCTTCGCGCTGCAGGCCATGGGCAGTGTCGGCCAGCCGGTGCTGCGCGGCATCGAGCACATCCAGCGGCTCGTCTTCCGCATCCTCGCCATGGTGATGTGGGCCGCCCCGATCGGTGCCTTCGGCGCCATCGCCGCGGTGGTCGGCTCGGCCGGTCTGGACGCGCTCAAGAGCCTCGCCGTGCTGATGCTCGGCTTCTACGTGACCTGCTTCCTGTTCGTCTTCATCGTGCTCGCCGCGCTGCTGCGCATCGTGGCCGGCCTGAACATCCTCACGCTCTTCAAGTACCTGGCCCGTGAGTTCCTGCTGATCCTGTCCACCTCCTCCTCCGAGTCCGCGCTGCCGCGCCTCATCGCGAAGATGGAGCACCTGGGTGTCAGCAAGCCCGTCGTCGGCATCACCGTCCCGACCGGCTACTCCTTCAACCTCGACGGCACCATGATCTACATGACCATGGCGTCCCTCTACATCGCCGACGCCCTCGGTACGCCGATGTCGATCGGTGAGCAGATCCCGCTGCTGCTCTTCCTGCTCCTCGCCTCCAAGGGCGCGGCGGGCGTCAGCGGCGCCGGTCTGGCCACGCTGGCCGGTGGGCTCCAGTCCCACAAGCCGGCCCTGGTGGACGGCGTCGGCCTGATCGTCGGCATCGACCGCTTCATGAGCGAGGCCCGCGCCCTGACCAACTTCGCCGGCAACGCGGTCGCCACCGTCCTGGTCGGCACCTGGACCAAGGAGATCGACAAGGCCCGCGTCCAGCAGGTGCTGGCGGGCGAGCTGCCCTTCGACGAGAAGACCCTGCTCGACGAGGGCGAGACCGTCACCGGCGGCGAGGTGCCCGAGCCGCGCGAGGACGGCGAGAAGGAACTCGCCAAGGCCTGAACCGTCCTCGCAGGACCCGCAGGACCCGCAGGACCCGCAGGACCCGAAAGACCAGCAAGACCCGCAGGACCCCCGAACCCCGGGTGTCCGGCCCCGCCTGAACCGGGGCCGGACACCCGGCCAGGATCCGGGCGGCTGAGTACTCCCCCGTAGCTCAGCCGCCCGGTCTTTTTCGTGTGTGAACACCCTGGCCCGCCGGACCCTCCAGCCGGGCCAGCTCTTCCTCCTCCAGCACCAGGTCGGCCGCCCCCGCCGAGTCCCGGACCGTCTCCGGGCGGCTCGCTCCCGGGATGGGGACGACGGCCGGCGACCGGGCCGACAGCCAGGCCAGGCAGACCTGCTGGGGGCTGACCCCGCGCTCGGCGGCCACGGCGTGGAAGGCGCCGAAGCGCGTCTCGGCGGCCGCGGCGGACGGTCCGTCCAGGGAGCTGCGGGAGATGCCGCCCAGCGGACTCCACGGCAGGAACGCGAGGCCCAGTTCCGCGCACAGCCGCAGCTCTGCCTCGCTGTCCCGCACGGCGGGCGAGTACCGGTTCTGCACGGACACCAGCCGGTCGCCGAGGATCCGGTGAGCCGTGCGGATCTGCGCGGTGTCCGTGTTGGAGACGCCGGCCAGCCGGATCTTGCCCTCGTCGAGGAGGTCGCGCAGTGCGCCGACCGACTCCTCGAAGGGCACGTGGGGATCGGGCTTGTGCAGCTGGTAGAGGCCGATCGCCTCGACGCCCAGGCGTCTCAGGGAGGCCTCGGCGGCCGCCTTGAGGTGGCGGGGCGTGCCGGTCACCGTCCAGCTGCCGTCCGCGGGTCTGCCCCGGCCTCCCTTCGTCGCCACCAGCACGTCGTCCGTGTCACCGCCGCGGGCGGCGAGAGCGCGGGCCACGAGGTACTCGTTGTGGCCGGGGGCGGCGCCGGGCAGGTGGTAGGAGTCCGCGGTGTCGATCAGGGTCACGCCCGCGTCGAGGGCGGCGTGCACGGTGGCGAGGGCGCGGGCCTCGTCCGGGCGGCCCTCGACGGACAGCGGCATGGCGCCGAGCCCGATCGCGCTCACCCGCAGACCGCCGAGTGTGCGGTACCGCATGTCAGTGGCCGCCCTTCGCGAGGGTCTCGGCGACGGCCCGTGGCAGCCACTGCCGTACGTTGCCGAAGGTGAAGCCGAGCCGGGTGGCGCGGGAGTTGTCCATGCCGTAGAAGCGGCGGAAGGCGAAGGGGGAGACCTCCCCGACCTCGACCTCCCGGAAGCGCGGGGTGCCGCCCGGCACCCGTGCGGCGACCGCCGCCACCAGCTCCCCGGTGAGCAGCGTGCCGTGGGAGGCCGCGTTCACGGGGCCGGTGAAGTCCTCGCCCACCGCCCAGAACAGGAAGTCGGCGATCTCCTCGACGTGGATGTACGTGGCCGGTCGGTTGACCACCGGCACGGTGACCGGCTCGCCGATGCGGACGCGGGACGCGTAGTGCTCCAGACGCCCGGTGAAGTCGTCCTCGCCGCCGAGGACATGGGCGACGCGGACGGCGACGTACGGGAAGTCCGGTGCGGCCGCGAAGACCGCCTCCGCCTGCCGTTTGCCCTCGCCGTAGCGGGAGTCGAGGAACTCCGGGTCCTGCCAGGGGAGTCCGAGGTCGACGGGCACGGTGAGCGGATCGAGGTCCGTCTCCCGGACGGGCGCGATGGAGTCCTCGTACTCGTACACCTCGACCGTGGACGTCATCACGTACCGGCGGGTGCGGCCGGTGAACAGCCGCAGGGCGAGCGCCGCCTGGCGCGGGGTGTAGCAGACCTGGTCGACGACGACGTCGAAGGTGCGCGAGCCGAGGGCCTTGGTCAGGGAGTTCTCGTCGTCGCGGTCGGCGGCGAGGTGCTCGGCGCCCGTCGTCGGCGGCGACGATCCGCGGTTCAGCACCGTCACCCGGTCCCCGGCGGCCAGGAGGCGTGCGATCAGCCGCTTTCCGAAGTAGCGGTTCCCTCCGATGACCAGTACCTCTCGTGGCTTTTCCATGACCATAATTCTCTCGGCGTACCTGCCCGTCCTGAAGGGGGAACCATGGGAGTTCAGGCCGTCTCTCCGAAAGAACAGCGGTATCCGCGAGCCGCCGCCGACGAAACCTCGGTGGCCTTCGACGCGGTGGACCGGCAGATCCTGGAGCATCTGCAGACGGACGGCCGGATCAAGCTGAGCGAGCTCGGGCGCCGGGTCCGGCTCAGCCCGGCGGCCGTGACCGAGCGGGTGCGGCGGCTGGAGGCCGCCGGCGCGATCAGCGGCTACGGCGCCCATGTCGTCCCGGCCCGGCTCGGCTACGGCATCCAGGCGTTCATCCGGGTCAGCCCGCACGGCGGCTACAACCTCAGGCACCCGAGGACCCTGGAGCTGATCGACCGCCCGGAGATCACCGAGGTGCACCACGTGGTCGGCGAGGACTGCTGGATCCTCAAGGTCGCCGTCCGTGACACGGTCCACCTCGAGGAGGTGCTGGAAGAGGTCTCCGCGCTGGGCCGCACGACGACCTCGATCGTGCTCACCTCTCCGGTGGCGAGGAAACCGCTCTTGCCTTGACGTCGGCGTCAAGCCGTACGTTCGTACGCATGCGAATCGGCGAGCTGGCCGCACGGGCCGGGACCACCACGCGGACGCTGCGGTACTACGAGTCGCGGGGGCTGCTGCCCGCGCGGCGGGGTGAGAACGGACACCGGACGTACGACGAGAGCGACCTGAAGCTGCTGCGGCAGATCAGGACGCTCCAGGACTTCGGGTTCGACCTGGAGGAGACGCGGCCGTTCGTGGAGTGTCTGCGGGCCGGTCACCCGGAGGGCGACACGTGCCCCGCCTCGCTCGCCGTCTACCGGCGCAAGCTCGACGAGCTGGACGCGCTGATCGGGGAACTGCAGCAGATCAGGGCCCGGATCGGGGTGCGGCTCGCCGTGGCCGGGGGCGAACCGCCGTTGTGTGAACTGGGAGGGCAGGAGCTGTGATCGAAGTGGACGGTGTGGCCGCGGTGACGGACGCGGACTTCGAGGCGGAAGTGCTGGGGGCGGATCTTCCGGTCCTGGTGGAGTTCACCGCCGACTGGTGTCCGCCGTGCCGGCAGATGGCACCGGTCCTGAAGGCGCTCGCCTTCGAGGAGGGCGACCGGCTGAAGGTGGTGCAGCTGAACGTGGACGAGAATCCGGGGACGACCAACGCCTACAAGGTGCTGTCGATGCCGACCTTCATGGTCTTCTGCGGCGGTGAGCCGGTGAAGGCCATGGTGGGTGCCCGGCCGAAGCGCCGACTCCTGGAGGAGCTGTCCGACGTGCTCTGACCTGCACCGAACCAAAGAAATCCCCCGGGCAATTGCGCTCGGGGGATTTCTTTGCGTATATTCGATGCTTTGCGACTTCGAGATTATCGAGTCGCAGAGAAGTTCAGTGAGCACAGTATATCCGGGCGGGAGTGGAATTGTCAAACACCGACTTTCCAGACAGTGAATTGCGGCGTGAGCAGGAATTCATCGACGACCTGTACGCCCGGGTGGACGCCCTGCGCGGTGACACCGAGACCTCCGTCACGGACGCGCTCGCCCAGGGCAACACGCCCATGCAGGCCCGACTGGAGCGGGACATCCTGGTCGCCGAACGTTCGGGGCTGCTGGCCGCGCTGAACGCCGTGGACGGCTCGCTCTGCTTCGGCCGCATCGACCTAACCTCGGGGGTCAGCCACCACATCGGCCGGATCGGGCTGCGCGCCGACGACGCCGAACGCACACCGGTCCTGATCGACTGGCGGGCGGACGTGGCCCGCCCCTTCTACCTGGCCACCGGCCACACCCCGCTGGGCCTGCGCCGCCGCCGGCACCTCACCACCGAGGGCCGCACGGTCACCGCCCTGCACGACGAGATCCTCGACCTCGGCGACCGGGAGCGCACCGGCCACGAGGACCCGGCCGGCGACGACGTCCTGCTCGCCGCGCTCAACGCCGCGCGCACCGGCCGTATGCACGACATCGTGCAGACCATCCAGGCCGAGCAGGACGAGATCATCCGCGCCCCCCACCGAGGGGTCCTGGTCGTCGAGGGCGGACCCGGCACCGGCAAGACCGCCGTCGCCCTGCACCGCGCCGCCTACCTCCTCTACGAACACCGCGAACTCCTCGCCAAGCGCGCCGTCCTCATCGTCGGCCCCAACCCCGCCTTCCTCGGCTACATCGGCGAGGTGCTGCCCTCGCTCGGCGAGACCGGCGTGCTGCTCGCGACGGTCGGGGAGCTGTTCCCCGGCGTCAGGGCGACGGCGACGGACACCCGCGAGGCCGCCGCCGTGAAGGGCCGCGCCGACATGGCGGACGTGCTCGCCGAGGTCGTACGCGACTGGCAGTCGCTGCCGGACCCGGTGATCACCATCGAGCACGACCGGGAGGTCCTGATGCTCGACGACGGCCTGGTGAGGGTCGCCCGCGAGCGCACCCGGGCAGCGCGGCTGCCGCACAACGTGGCCCGTGAACACTTCGAGGGCCACATCCTCAACACGCTCACCGAGCTGTACGCCGAGCGCGTCGGCACCGACCCCTACGACGGCTCCAGCCTCCTCGACGCCTCCGACATCACCCAGATCCGCGACGAGCTCGCAGAGAACCCCGAGGTCTGGGCCGCCGTCGACCAGCTGTGGCCGCGACTGACCCCGCAGCGCCTGGTCGCGGACTTCCTCGCCGACCCCGTCGGCCACCTCCCCGACGAGGACGCGGCCGCCGTCCGGCGTCCGGTGACCCGGGCCTGGACCGTGGCCGACGTACCGCTGCTCGACGAGGCCGCCGAGCTGCTGGGCGTGGACGAGCGGGTGGCCCGGGCCCGCGCGGAGCGGGAGCGCGAGACCCAGGTGGCGTACGCGCAGGGCGTGCTGGACGTGTCGTACGCCTCCCGGACGTACGAGTTCGAGGACAAGGAAGACGGTGATCCGGATGCCTCCGAGGTGCTGTCGGCGCACGACATCATCGACGCCGAACGCTTCGCCGAGCGGCAGGAGGAGGACGACCACCGCAGCGCCGCCGAGCGGGCAGCCGCCGACCGGACCTGGGCGTTCGGGCACATCATCGTCGACGAGGCGCAGGAGCTGTCCCCGATGGCGTGGCGGCTGCTCATGCGGCGCAGCCCGACCCGCTCCATGACCCTGGTCGGCGACCCGGCGCAGACCGCGGAGGCGGCGGGCGTCGGCTCCTGGGCGAAGATCCTCGAGCCGTACGTGCAGGACCGCTGGGAGCACACCCGGCTCGGCGTCAACTACCGCACGCCCGCCGAGATCATGGACGTCGCGGCGGCCGTCGTACGCGCCGAGAACCCCGGCTTCGAACCGCCGAGCTCGGTGCGGTCGACCGGGGTACGGCCCTGGGTGCGCGCCACCGACGACCTGCCCGGCGCCGTCGCCGAGGCGGTGAAGGAGCTGACGCCCGCCGAGGGCCGGCTCGCGGTCATCGCCCCGCGCCATCTGCACCGCAAGCTGGCCGCACGGCTGGAGGGGGTGACGGCGGGCGCCGAGCCGGATCTGACGCGGACCGTCGTCCTGCTCGACCCGCGGCAGTCCAAGGGGCTGGAATTCGACTCGGTGCTGGTCGTCGAGCCGGCCCTGTACGGCACCAGCGACCTCTACGTCGCCCTCACCCGGGCCACCCAGCGGCTCGGTGTGGTCCATACCAAGGAGCTGCCGAAGGCGCTGGTGGCAGCGCTGACGTAACGCGGGATCACCAAGACGTAACAGTTCGTGCCGTGATCACTGCGCGTGCACGGCCGGTGCGGTAAGCGTTGCCGTATGGAAGCCCAGCCCCACGCCACCGCACCGGCCGACAGCCCGGGTCTCGGGGCGCTGCCCGTCCAGCCGCTGCTCACCGCGGAGTTCGACGCCGATCCCGGCGCGGTGTACCGGCGGCTGCGGGCTCAGTACGGCCCCGTCGCGCCCGTCGGCCTGATGGGCGTACCGGTGTGGCTCGTTCTGGACTACCGGGAGGTCCTGGAGGTCCTGAAGAACGAGAGCCAGTGGCGGCGGGACGTACGGCACTGGCGCGCGCGGGCGCAGGGCGAGCTGCCCCGCGACTGGCCGCTGCTCGCGGGCTACGAGGTGCGCCAGATGATGTTCATGGACGACGAGGAGCACCGCGCCGCCCGCCGCACCCACCACAGCGCCCTGCGCCCCTTCCAGGACGCCAAGAGCCCCGAGGGCTGGGAACTGCGTACGGCGGTCGCCCGGTACGCCGACGAGCTGGTCGCCCTGCTCGCCGCCGAGTCGGGCCGCTCCGGCTTCGCCGACCTGGGCGCCCAGTACACCCGGCCGCTGCTGCTGATGGTCACCACCAAGCTGTTCGGCTGCCCGGTCGAACTCGGCGACGAACTGGTCATGGACCTGTGGCGGATGCTGGACGGCGGCCCCGACGCGGGCCCCGCCACCGGCCGGGCGCTGGCCGCCTTCACCCGGCTCGCCGCCCACCGCCGGGCCCGCCCCGGCGACGACCTCACCTCGTACCTGATGCTGGCCGACCCGGACCTCAGCGACGAACAGCTCGGCCGGGAGCTGTTCATGAACGCCGTCTACCTCAACGACATCACCGGCAACATGGTCCTCAACACCCTGCTGGAGGTGCTGCGCGGCAACGCCACGGTCCGCCGCAGCCTCTCGGCGGGGCAGCTCGGCGAGACGGTCAACCGGGCCGCCCTGGCCAACCCTCCCGTCGCCAACATGTGCTTCCGGTTCGCCGCCCGGGACGTACGACTCGGCCGGTTCTGGATCCGCGCCGGGGACATCGTCTCCCCGTCCTCCGCCGCCGCCCACCAGGACCTGCTGGCCATCAGCTCGTCCCACATGGTCGGCTCCACCGTCTCCACCCGCGCCCACCTCGGCTGGGGCGCGGGCTCCCACCAGTGCCCGAGCGCGGCCCGCGAACTCGGCGCCCTGATCGTCTCCACCGCCGTGGGCCGGGTCTTCGACCACTTCGCCCAGGCCGAACTCACCCTCCCGCCCGACCAGCTGCCCTGGCGCTCGGGCCCGGTGGTCCGGGGCCTGAAGGTCCTCCCGGTCCGCTACGAACTGACCCACGACGCCCCGTCCCTCCACCGCCCCGACCCGGATCGACTCCCCGCCCTTCCCCATCAGGAAGGGCAGGCGCGGGGGTTGCTGGCGGCACTGCGACGGCTGATGTTCGGGGGCAAGAAGGAGAGCTAGGCGGGGGGCGAAGCCGCTGCGCGCAGCGCCCTGAAGGGGCGCGGGGCGTTGACATCATGCGGCCCCGCCGCGGGGCGCGACCAGCCACGATGACGCCGCGGACGAACGACGGCCCCTGACGGCACCCCCAGCGGAGCGCCTATGCCGGGCGCAGCCACACCGTCGCCAGCGGTGGCAGCGCCAGCCGGATGCTGGCCGGTCGGCCGTGCCAGGGCTGGGGTTCCGGTTTGACGGGGTCGTGGTGGGTGATGCCGCCGCCGCCGTAGCGTTCCGCGTCGGTGTTGAGGGTCTCGTGCCAGGCCGGGATGTCGTCGGGGACGCCGAGGCGGTAGTCGTGGCGGACGACGGGGGAGAGGTTGGAGACGGACAGGAGCGGGGTGCCCTCCGCGTCGTACCGGAGGAAGGCGAAGACGTTGTCGTCGGCGGCGTCCCCGACCACCCACTGGAAGCCGGCCGGGTCGGTGTCCCGCTGCCAGAGCGAGGGGGCCGAGCGGTAGACGGCGTTGAGGTCGCGGACCAGGTCGCGCACGCCCCGGTGGTCGGCCTCGGCGCCGTACGCCGGGTCCAGCAGCCACCAGTCGGGCCCGTGCGCCTCCGACCACTCGGCGCCCTGCGCGAACTCCTGCCCCATGAACAGCAACTGCTTGCCCGGGTGGGCCCACATGAACCCCAGGTAGGCCCGCAGGTTGGCGCGCTGCTGCCACCAGTCGCCGGGCATCTTCGACACCAGTGAGCCCTTGCCGTGCACCACCTCGTCGTGGGAGATGGGCAGGACGTAGTTCTCGCTGTACGCGTACACCATCGAGAAGGTCAGGTCGTGGTGGTGGTACTTGCGGTGCACCGGCTCGTGGCTCATGTACTGCAGCGAGTCGTGCATCCAGCCCATGTTCCACTTCAGGCCGAAACCGAGCCCGCCGAAGCCGCTCGGGCCCCGGTGGTGGGTGGCCCGGGTGACCCCGTCCCAGGCGGTCGACTCCTCGGCGACGGTCACGACGCCCGGGCAGCGCCGGTAGACCGTCGCGTTCATCTCCTGCAGGAACGCCACCGCGTCCAGGTTCTCCCGCCCGCCGTGCTCGTTCGGGGTCCACTGGCCCGGCTCGCGCGAGTAGTCCAGGTAGAGCATCGAGGCGACGGCGTCCACCCGCAGCCCGTCGATGTGGAACTCCTCGCACCAGTACACCGCGTTGGCCACCAGGAAGTTGCGCACCTCGCGCCGCCCGAAGTCGAACTCCAGCGTCCCCCAGTCGGGGTGGGCGGCGCGCAGCGGGTCCTCGTGCTCGTACAGCGGCCGCCCGTCGAACTCCGCCAGCGCCCATTCGTCGCGCGGGAAGTGCGCCGGCACCCAGTCCATGAGGACGCCGATCCCGGCCCGGTGCAGCGCGTCTATCAGGTACTTGAAGTCGTCCGGGCCACCGAGCCGGGCCGTGGGCGCGTAGAAACCGGTGACCTGGTAGCCCCAGGAGCCGCCGAAGGGATGCTCGGCGACCGGCATCAGCTCGACGTGCGTGAAGCCGAGGTCCCTGACATAGGCGGGCAGCTGCTCGGCGAGTTGACGGTACGTCAGGCCGGGCCGCCAGGAGGGGAGATGGACCTCGTAGACCGAGAAGGGCGCCTCGTGCACGGGTGTCTCGGCCCGCCGGGCCAGCCACTCCTCGTCACCCCACTCGTACGCCGAGGAGGTCACGACCGACGAGGTCGCCGGCGGGACCTCCGTGCGCCGGGCCAGCGGGTCGGCGCGCAGGGTGTGCGAGCCGTCGGCGCGGGCGATGTCGAACTTGTACAGCTCGCCCTCGCCGACCCCCGGCACGAACAGCTCCCACACCCCCGAGGAGCCCAGCGACCGCATCGGGAACCCCGTGCCGTCCCAGAAGTTGAACGACCCGGCCACCCGCACCCCGCGCGCGTTCGGCGCCCACACCGAGAACCGCGTGCCGGCCACGCCCTCGTGTTCCGTCGGGTGCGCGCCGAGCACCGTCCACAGCTGCTCGTGCCGGCCCTCACCGATCAGGTGCAGGTCCAGCTCGCCCAGCGTGGGCAGGAAGCGGTACGCGTCCTCGGTCTCCACGGTCGTGCCCTCGTACGCCACGAGGAGCCGGTAGGCCGGGACCTCCGTCAGGGGCAGCAGCCCGGAGAAGAAACCGTCCCCGTCGTCGTGCAGATCGGCCCGCAGCCCGCCCGCGACGACCGTGACCGACCGCGCGTACGGGCGCAGGGCACGGAAGACGACCCCACCCGGCACCGGGTGCGCGCCGAGCACGGAGTGCGGGTCGTGATGGGTGCCGTGCAGGAGCCGCCCACGGTCGGCGGCGGGTGCCTCCGGCGGCCGGCTCGGGAGCTTCGGGGCGGAGGGCGTCTTCCTCGCCGCGGGCGCCTTCTTGGCAAGGGGGGCCTTCTTCGCCGCGGAGGTCGTCTTGGCGGGAGCGGCGTCGGCTGTCGCCTTTTTCGCCGTCGCCGTCTTGGCCGCCGCCGCTTTGGCCGTCGCCGTCTTGGCCGGCGCGGCCTTCTTCGCCGCCGTCTTCTTCGCGGCTGTGGTCTTCGCGGCTGTGGTCTTCGCTGTCTTCTTCGCCACCGCCTTCTTCTTGCCCGCCGCCTCCTCGGCTGCCGCTTTCTTCTCGGTGGCCTTCTTCTTCGGGGGAGTCACGTGCGGGGCCTCCTCAAGGCAGGTCGGGAGCGGCGAGGCGGTGTATCGCGGACAGCGGGACGGGGAGCCAGTCGGGGCGGTGCCGGGCCTCGTAGACGACCTCGTAGACCGCCTTGTCCGTCTCGAAGGCCCGCAGCAGGACGGGATCGGTGCGCGGGTCGCGGCCGGCCACCTCGGCGTACCCCGAGCAGTACGCCGCGCGGCAGGCGTGTGCCCAGCCGGGGGCCGGCGGGTCGGCCGAGTGGGCGGCGTAGTCGAAGGACCGCAGCATCCCCGCCACGTCCCGCACCGCAGGCTGCGGCATCCTGCGCTCGGCCGGCGGCCGGGCCGGCTCGCCCTCGAAGTCGATCAGCGACCACTGCCCGGTCGGCGCCCGCAGGCACTGACCGAGGTGCAGGTCGCCATGGACGCGCTGGGCGGTCCAGGTGTGCCCCTCGACGGCGAGATCGGCGAGCGCGGTGAAGGCGGTGCGCAGCGCGGGCGCGTACGGCCGCAGCGCCGGCACCGCCTGCGCCGCCGCGTCGAGGCGTACGGTCATGCCGTCGACCATCGGCTGTATCTGCGCGGGTCCGAGCGTCGCCGTGGGCAGCGCCCGGGCCAGTGCCCCGTGCACCTCGGCGGTGGCCCGCCCCAGCGCCCGCGCCTCCTCGCCGAAGTCCTCCCCCTTGGCCAGCTCGCGCAGCGCCAGCTCCCAGCCGTCGGTGGCGCCCTGGACGTAGGGCTGGAGCACACCGAGAACGTACGGGTCGCCGTCGACGTCCGTCTCCATCCAGGCCGTCGGCGCCGGCACCCGGGGGCAGCCCTCGCGGGCCAGCGCCAGCGGGAGCTCCAGGTCGGGATTGACGCCGGGGGCGACCCGGCGGAACAGCTTCAGGATGAACGTATCTCCGTAGACGACCGACGAGTTCGACTGCTCGGCGGTCATCAGCCGCGGCACCAGACCCGACCGGATCTCCTGGTCGGGGTCCCGTTCGCAGCGCAGGGCGCCGATCCGGGCCCGGCTGCGCAGCGCCTCCAGGAGCAGCTCGGCGGGCCGGGTGTCGTACAGGCCGTCGTACACGGTCCGTCCGGCGAGCGGTCCGTCCGTCACATGACCGATCAGCGCGGGCGCCAGCCGGGGCGGCAGGGCCTCGCGCACACCGATCAGGAGCTGGTAGCAGTCGCCGGGGCTCTCCGGCTGGTGTGCCCGCAGCAGCAGGTGGTACAGGCCGAGCCGGGTGCCGGCCGGCAGCAGCTCGGTGGCCGCGACCAGCGAGAACCCGGTGACCGGACGCCCCTTGCCGGCGAACCAGCGCTGCCGGGGCAGCCACTCCCGCAGCAGTGGGTCCAGTGACGCGAGGAGGCCCGGGCTTGTCGTGCCGGAGCTGCCGGAACGTGTGACAGTCTTCGCCATGGCGTCACATTCCTTTCCCCGGGAGGGCGGGGTGCTACTGATGCGTGCCCCGGGCGGGGCGGGGGAAACCGCCCCGCGATCGGAGTTCTAGGCGGCTTCCCTGCGGAGCCGGAACCAGTAGAAGCCGTGCCCGGCCAGGGTGAGCAGATAGGGCAGCTCACCGACGGCCGGAAAACGCACCCCGCCGAACAGCTCGACCGGGTAGCGCCCGTTGAACCGGCTCAGATCCAGCTCCGTGGGCTGTGCGAAACGCGAGAAATTGTGCACGCACAGCACCAGGTCGTCCTCGTATTCGCGCAGGAACGCGAGGACAGCGGGGTTGGAGGACTGCAGTTCGGTGTACGTCCCCAGCCCGAAGGCCGGGTTCTGTTTGCGGATCTCGATCATCCGGCGGGTCCAGTGCAGCAGCGACGAGGGCGACGACATCGACGCCTCGACGTTGGTGACCTGGTAGCCGTAGACGGGGTCCATGATGGTCGGCAGGAACAGCCTCCCGGGGTCACAGGACGAAAAACCCGCGTTGCGATCAGGTGTCCACTGCATGGGGGTGCGCACGGCGTCGCGGTCGCCGAGCCAGATGTTGTCGCCCATGCCGATCTCGTCGCCGTAGTAGAGGATCGGCGAGCCGGGCAGGGACAGCAGGAGCGCGGTGAAGAGCTCGATCTGGTTGCGGTCGTTGTCGAGGAGGGGCGCGAGGCGGCGGCGGATGCCGATGTTGGCGCGCATCCGCGGGTCCTTCGCGTATTCCGCGTACATGTAGTCGCGTTCCTCGTCCGTCACCATTTC
>NZ_JBIWGA010000032.1:62687-94341 GCF_044763345.1 Streptomyces sp. NPDC096132 | reverse complement strand
AGAACATCGAGGCGATCCTCATCCTGATCGTCCTCATCTCGGTGATCCCGATCGTCATCGAGTTCCTCCGCGCCCGCTCCCAGGCCAAGAAGAACCCGCAGCACCAGCAGCCCGCGGCCCCCGAGCAGCAGCAGCCGCACCAGCCCCAGTACCCGGTCATGGACGACGCGACGACCCAGCTCCGCCGCATCGACGACCAGCAGCCCCAGCAGCACGACTACTACGCCCAGCCCCAGCAGCAGCCGCAGCCCTACGCCAACGACTACTACGGCGGCCGGCAGCAGTACCCCCAGCAGCAGTACCCGTACAACCAGAACCAGGGCTACTAGGTCAGAAGCCCCGCGTCCGCTTGGCGGCCCGGCGTTTCTCCAGCGATCCGATCCGCAGGAACAGCCGGGACACCTCCGACCCCAGGTTCACGCCGATGGCGATCGCCATGGCCAGCGCCGCCGCCTTGGTCAGCGACGCCAACCCCGCGTCGACCTCGTTCTGCGCGATCGCCAGCAGCCCGAAGTAGGTGGCCGACCCGGGCAGCAGGGGCCCGATCGCCGCGGTGGTGTACGGCAGCGCCGACGCGAACCGGTACCGCGACAGCAACTGCCCGAACAACCCCACCACCCCCGCCGCGACGGCCGTGGAGGCCACGGGCGAGATCCCGCCGGCGTAGTGCATGGCGCCGTACACCGACCAGGCCACACCCCCGTTCAGGGTGACGGCCAGCACGGTGGATCGTTCCTGCTGCAACAGCACGGCGAACGTCAGCGACAGCAGCATCGACGCGCCGATCTGCCACAGCGGCCGCTCGGAGATGCCCAGGGCCGCGTCGGGGTTGAGATGGGCGCCCAGCTGGACGCCGACGTAGAGCATCACCAGCACGCCCACCACGATGCCCACGAAGAGGTACATGACCTCCAGGAGCCGGGCCGCCGCGGTGATGTAGAAGCCGGTCAGCCCGTCCTGGACGCCCGCCACCAGCGCCCGCCCGGGCAGCAGCGCGAACAGTCCGCCGGTGATGACCGCGGCCGCCTTCACGTCGACGTGCGCCAGCGTCAGCGCGATGCCCATGGCGGCCGAGGGCATCGCGGCAACCAGGAACTGGTAGAACTCCGGCAGCCCGCGCCCCGCGCACAGCCACGCCAGCCGGTCCCCGAGCATCGCGCCCAGCACCGCCGCCACGAACACGATCGCGTCACCGCCGACGAGGACCGAGGCCGCCCCCGCGAGCAGCCCGCTCGCCCCGGTCAGCACCCAGGTCGGGTACGGGTGCCGGTTGCGGCGGATCTCCGCGAGCCGCCGGTAGGCCTCCTCCAGGGAGATGTGGGTCTCCGGGTCGCTCAGATCGTCCACGAGCCGGAAGACGGCCGCCAGACGCGTGTAGTCGGTGCCCCGGCGGCGTACCGTCCGGGACGCCGTCACCGGGTCCTCCACCAGCGAGGGCTGGTAGGAGATCGACAGCAGTGTGAAGGTGACGTTCGGCTCGCAGCGGTCCAGCCCGTAGGAGCGGCACACCGCGAACATCGCGGCCTCCACGTCCTCCGCGCCCTCCCCGCCCGCGAGCAGCAGCTCACCGATGCGCAGGGTCAGGTCGAGCACGCGCGGGACGGCCGGACCGCCCTCCTCCGCCTTCGCGGGCGGCTCCGGCGCGGGCCGCTCGGCCACCGGCATCCGCAGCATCGTGCGCATCCGGTCCTGCCAGGGCACGTCCTTGGTCAGACTGACCACGGGTATCCCGCCGGCCGGTGTGAACGCGGGCGGGCCGCCGCGGGCGCTGTACGTGCTCGGCGGACTGAACGCCGAGCCCTCCGCTTCCGGGGCGGGCGAGACCTCCACCCCCTCCGGAACGGCGAACTCGGAGGTCACCTCGGGGTCGTAGGAACCCCTCGCCTCGTCCGACTGCGGCTTGCGGTCCTCCGCCTCCGTCACTGAGAAACGCTCCCTGAACGACACCTTCCGTAGGCCTCAGTATGCGCACAGAACGCGAAAGGGCCGCACGCGTGCGCGTGCGGCCCTTTCCGGGACTACGGGAGGTCAGTGACCGCCCTGGTCCTTGAAGCGCTTGTACGACCGCTCGATCTCGGCCTCGGCGTCGGTGCGGCCCACCCAGTCGGCGCCCTCGACGGACTTGCCGGGCTCCAGGTCCTTGTAGACCTCGAAGAAGTGCTGGATCTCCAGGCGGTCGAACTCCGACACGTGGTGGATGTCGCGCAGGTGCTCCACGCGCGGGTCCGTCGCCGGGACGCACAGCAGCTTGTCGTCGCCGCCGGCCTCGTCCGTCATACGGAACATGCCGATCGCGCGGCAGCGGATGAGACAGCCCGGGAAGGTCGGCTCGTCCAGGATGACCAGCGCGTCCAGCGGGTCGCCGTCCTCGCCGAGGGTGTTCTCGACGAAGCCGTAGTCGGTCGGGTAGGCGGTCGAGGTGAAGAGTCGACGGTCCAGGCGGATCCGACCGGTCTCGTGGTCCACCTCGTACTTGTTCCGCGAACCCTTCGGGATCTCGATCGTGACGTCGAACTCCACCGGTGGCTCCTCCATGATCAGCACATAGTTCTGGTGGTTAAGTGTCCCTCACGCAGGTGTGTGATCGCGAAAGGGGCTGGTGGTCGTGCCAGAGCTGAGGCCTTGGCGAGCCGCGAGACCGCATGTGGTGCGGATCACGGACGCCGTACGACCGCGTCTGGCACGGGCCGCAGGGATCGTACGACCCTCTCTGACGCGCGTCGCGGCGGCCGCCAAGCCGCAGGTCGCACGGCTGACGCGGGCGGCTGGGCCGCGGCTCGCACGGATCACGAAGGCCGGTCCGGGCGTCAGGTCCTGGCAGTACACCGCGGGTGCGGCGACCGCCGGTCTGGCGCTGGCCGCCGGCGTGGTGACCGCCGCCGGTCCCTGGGACTCCACCGGTCAGCGTACGGCCGAGCGGGACCGGGCAGCCGCCCTGGAACGTACGGGTGGCGCAGATCACGGCCGTAAGAACGATTCGTCCCGTACGTCCGACACGGCCGCCGGGGCGCCCCGGCCCGCCCCCAGCGCCGCCTCCGTCCTCACCGGCCTCGGGGGCGCCGCCGGCACCGTGAAGTCCGCCCCGGACGCCCTGCCGACCAGCACCGGCCTCGCCGCCGTCCTGGACCGCCTGCTGGCCGATCCCGCCCTCGGCGCCCGCCACACCGTCGCGGTCGTCGACGTGGCCACCGGCAAGCGCCTGTACGGCTCCGGCGCCGACGAGGCGCTGACCCCGGCCTCCACCACGAAGATCGCCACCGCCGTCGCCGCGCTCTCCGCGATGGGCGCCGACCACCGCCTCACCACCCGCGCCGCGCTCGAACCCGACACCAGGGAACTCGTCCTCGTCGGCGGCGGCGACCCCACCCTCACCGCCCGCAAGGACGCCCAGGGCTGGGCGAGCCTGCGCACCCTCGCCGCCTCGACGGCCAAGGCGCTCAAGAAGCGCGGCATCACCGACGTCACCCTCTCGTACGACACGACCCTCTTCGCCGGCTCCCGGATTCACCCCATCGGGGTCAACCCCAACCTCGCCCCCGTCACCGCCCTGAGCGCCGACGAGGGCCGCATCGACGACTCGACGAGCGGCCCGGCGACCCGCGTGAGCGACCCGGCGGTCGACGCCACCGGCAAGTTCGCGGAGTTCCTGAAGGCCGACGGCATCACGACCACGGCCCCCGGCCCCTCGAAGGCGACCACGCGCGCGCAGACGCTCGCCACGGTCTCCTCGCCCCCGCTGTCCACCGTGGTCGAACGCATGCTCACCAACAGCGACAACGACATCGCCGAGGCCCTCGCCCGCCAGACCGCCCTCGCGACCGGAGTCCGCGCCGACTTCGCCGGCGGCGGCAAGGCCGTCCAGGCCCAGCTGAAGAAGCTCGGCCTGCCCATGACGGGCGCCGCCTTCAAGGACGGCAGCGGGCTCGACCGCGAGGACCGCCTCACCGCGACCCTGCTGACCGCCCTGCTGGTCAAGGCCGGCGACCCGGACCGGCCCGAGCTGCGCCCCGTCCTCACCGGCCTGCCCGTCGCCGGCTTCACCGGCACCCTCAGCACCCGCTACGCCGACGGCGCGGCCGGCGTCGTGCGGGCCAAGACCGGCACCCTGACCGGCGTGAACACCCTCGCCGGCACCGTCGTCGACCAGGACGGGCGCCTGCTGGCCTTCGCCCTGCTCACCTCCGCCACGACCGACCCGACCGCGGCCCAGACGGCACTGGACAGGACCGCGACGGCCCTCGCCGGCTGCGGATGCAGGTGACCGCGGCCCTCCGGGAGATCCCCGACGCCGCCCCGCCCCCGACCCTGACGTCCCCCTGATCGACGCCTCGCGGCCTGCCCCAACCGGCGGCGCTCACGTACGGTTGACACATGACGAGCATCGGTGGTGCTGCATCTGCTGGGATGGTCGACTGGAATCTCGCGGTCGCGACCGCGACCCGGCTGGTGCGGCCGGGCCCCGAGGTCAGCCGTGACGAGGCCCGCACCGTCGTCGCGGAACTGCGCCGGCACGCCAAGGCCTCGGAGCGACACGTCCGCGGCTTCACCCGGATGGGCACCGAGGACATCCACGACACCCCGATCCTCGTCGTCGACCGGCCCGGCTGGGTCCGGGCGAACGTCGCCGGGTTCCGGGAGATCCTCAAGCCCCTCCTCGACAAGATGCAGGAACGCCGTGGGAGCAGCCCCGGCGGCGCGGTCCTCGGCGCGGTCGGCGGCAAGGTCACCGGCGTCGAACTGGGCATGCTGCTGTCCTTCCTGGCCTCCCGCGTCCTCGGGCAGTACGAGACCTTCGCCCCCGCCACCCGCGAACTCCCCGCCGGAGCCAAGAACGGCGGCCGGCTGCTGCTCGTCGCGCCCAACATCGTCCACGTCGAACGCGAACTCGACGTCGACCCTCACGACTTCCGCCTCTGGGTCTGCCTCCACGAGGAGACGCACCGCACCCAGTTCTCCGCGGTGCCCTGGCTGCGCGACCACCTGGAGGGCGAGATCCAGTCGTTCCTGGGGGAGACCGACGTCGACCCCATGACCTTCCTGGAGCGGGTCAGGGAAGCCGCCCAGTCCCTCGCCGGCGGCCGCCCCGAGGGCGAGGAGGACGACGGCGGCCACTCCCTCGTCGAACTCGTGCAGACCCCCGCCCAGCGGGAGATCCTCGGCCGGCTCACCGCCGTGATGTCCCTCCTGGAGGGCCACGCCGACTTCGTCATGGACGGCGTCGGCCCGGATGTCGTGCCGTCCGTCTCCGAGATCCGCGAGAAGTTCCAGCAGCGCCGCGCCAAGGGCGCCTCCCGGCTGGACGTCGCCCTGCGCAAACTGCTCGGCCTGGACGCCAAGCTCCGCCAGTACAAGGACGGCGAGAAGTTCGTGCGGTCCGTCGTCGACCAGGTCGGCATGGACGGCTTCAACCGCGTCTGGACCTCCCCGAACACCCTCCCCACCAAGGCCGAGATCGCCAAACCGGCGGACTGGGTCGCCCGGGTGCACCGCAAGGCCGAGTCATGACCCCGCCCGGAACGTGGTGAACCAGATCCGGCCCACGGCAGGCGAACGCCCCTTCAATCACCCGTCCGAGGGACCGTGAGCCCTCGACAGGCGTGCGATGCTCGGGGAACGGCCCGGTTCTGTCACCATCTACACACTCTGAGTGACCGACCTCGGGCTCACCCCCCGAAAACTTCATGAAGGGAACCGGACATGGGTCCCCATCCAGCGGTCGCGGCGATACGCCTGGCGGTCCGCCGCGTCCTCCACGACATCCTCAATGACCACCAGAACCCCGACCCGGGGGCGTACGAGCGCCCGCCCGCGCCGCTCGTCCTCGTGGCGTGCTCCGGCGGCGCCGACTCCATGGCGCTCGCCTCCGCCCTCGCCTTCGAGGCCCCCCGGCTCGGCGTCCGGGCCGGCGGCGTCACCGTCGACCACGGCCTGCAGCCCGGCTCCGACCTGCGCGCCGCCGAAGTCGTCCTGCGCATGCGCGAACTCGGCCTCGACCCCGTCGAGTCCACCTCCGTGACCGTCGGCCGCGAGGGAGGCCCCGAGGCCGCCGCCCGCGACGCCCGCTACGCCGCCCTCGATGCCGCAGCCGTTCGCCACGGCGCCGCCGCCGTACTGCTCGGCCACACCCGCGACGACCAGGCCGAGACCGTCCTGCTCGGACTCGCCCGCGGCTCCGGCATCCGCTCCCTCTCCGGAATGGCCGCGGTCTCGGGGGCCGGCGGCCGTTACCGCCGCCCCTTCCTCGAGCTCGACCGGCAGACCGCCCGCAAGGCCTGCATGGTCCAGGCCCTCCCCGTCTGGGACGACCCGCACAACGCCGACCCCGCCTACACCCGCTCCCGGCTGCGCCACGAAGGCCTGCCCGCGCTGGAGAAGGCACTCGGCAAGGGGGTCGTCGAGGCACTCGCCCGGACGGCCCAGCTCTCCCGCGACGACGCCGACGCCCTGGACTCCTGGGCCCGCCGCGCCGAGGCCTCCGTACGGGACACCGCGGGCCTTCTGGAGTGCGCCAAGCTCTACGCCCTGCCGCCCGCCGTCCGCCGCCGCATCCTGCGCAGCGCCGCCATCGAGGCGGGCGCCCCGGCCGGTTCCCTCTTCGCCCGGCACATCGAGGAGGTCGACCGGCTGATCACCGGCTGGCGCGGCCAGGGAGCCATCAATCTCCCCGGCAAAGTCGTGGCCCAGCGACAGGGTGGCAGACTGGTGATTCGGCAAGGCTGATTCCCGACCCTCCGCCAGGAGGGTCCGGGCCGGCCGGTGGGACGACCGAAAGTGATGCGGGTGGACGCGAAAGACATGGGTGCCGACCTCAAGCAGGTGCTCATCACCAAGGAAGAGATCGACGCGAAGCTGGCCGAGCTGGCCGCGAAGATCGACGCTGAGTACGCGGGCAAGGACCTGCTGATCGTCGGTGTCCTCAAGGGCGCGGTGATGGTCATGGCCGACCTCGCCCGGGCGCTGTCCACCCCTGTCACCATGGACTGGATGGCCGTGTCGTCGTACGGCGCGGGCACCCAGTCCTCCGGTGTCGTGCGGATCCTCAAGGACCTCGACACCGACATCAAGGGCAGGCACGTCCTGATCGTCGAGGACATCATCGACTCCGGCCTGACCCTCTCCTGGCTGATCTCCAACCTCGGCTCGCGCGAGCCGGCCTCGCTGAAGGTGTGCACGCTGCTGCGCAAGCCCGACGCGGCCAAGGTCGCCATCGACGTCGAGTGGGTCGGCTTCGACATCCCCAACGAGTTCGTCGTGGGCTACGGCCTCGACTACGCCGAGAAGTACCGCAACCTCCCGTTCGTCGGTACGCTCGCGCCCCACGTCTACGGCGGCTGAACCCCCCCGGGGCCGAAGCACGTAGGACGATCGGGAACCCCGGCGGCCCTCGCGCCGTTGGAGCATGCAGACGGGTTTGCCAGCCGGACTGTGCGGCTTCGCGTGACAAAGCTGGGGTACCGTCAGAAGAACTGTCTTATCAAACTCACTATGGCAGGAGGGACGGGGCGACACCGCTCCGTATGGATGGACGTGAAGCGATACTTCCGTGGGCCGGTCATGTGGATCGTGCTGGCCGTCCTTGCCGTGGTCGTGTTGATGCAGGTCGTCGGCTCGTCCGGCGGCTACAAGACGGTGGACACCGGCCAGGTCGTGGCAGCGATCAACGACAACAAGGTCGAGTCGGCCAAGCTCACCACCGGTGACGAGCAGACCATCAAGGTCACGCTCAAGGACGGCGTGAAGGTCAAGGGCAGCTCGAAGATCCAGGCGAGCTACATCGGCGACCAGGGCGTGACCATCGCCAACACGCTGCAGACCAAGTACCAGGACAAGCAGATTCCGGACGGCTACACGGTCTCTCCGACGAAGCAGAACGCCTTCGTCGGGATCCTGCTGTCCCTGCTCCCCTTCGTCCTCATCGTGGTCGTCTTCCTGTTCCTGATGAATCAGATGCAGGGCGGCGGCTCCCGCGTCATGAACTTCGGCAAGTCCAAGGCGAAGCTCATCACCAAGGACACCCCGAAGACGACGTTCGCGGACGTCGCCGGTTCGGACGAGGCCGTCGAGGAGCTCCACGAGATCAAGGAGTTCCTGCAGGAGCCGGCGAAGTTCCAGGCCGTCGGCGCCAAGATCCCCAAGGGCGTCCTGCTCTACGGTCCGCCCGGAACCGGCAAGACCCTGCTCGCGCGCGCCGTCGCCGGCGAGGCGGGCGTCCCGTTCTACTCGATCTCCGGTTCCGACTTCGTCGAGATGTTCGTCGGTGTCGGTGCCTCCCGGGTCCGTGACCTCTTCGAGCAGGCCAAGGCGAACGCCCCGGCGATCGTCTTCGTCGACGAGATCGACGCGGTCGGCCGTCACCGCGGCGCCGGCCTCGGCGGTGGTCACGACGAGCGCGAGCAGACGCTGAACCAGCTGCTCGTCGAGATGGACGGCTTCGACGTCAAGGGCGGCGTGATCCTCATCGCCGCGACGAACCGGCCCGACATCCTCGACCCGGCGCTGCTGCGTCCCGGCCGCTTCGACCGCCAGATCGCGGTCGACCGCCCGGACATGCAGGGCCGCCTGGAGATCCTCAAGGTCCACCAGAAGGGCAAGCCGGTCGCGCCCGACGTCGACCTGTCCGCCGTCGCCCGCCGCACGCCCGGCTTCACGGGTGCCGATCTCTCCAACGTGCTGAACGAGGCCGCGCTGCTGACGGCCCGCTCGGACAAGAAGCTGATCGACAACCAGATGCTGGACGAGGCGATCGACCGCGTGGTCGCGGGCCCGCAGAAGCGGACCCGGATCATGTCGGACAAGGAGAAGAAGATCACCGCGTACCACGAGGGCGGTCACGCCCTGGTCGCGGCGGCCTCCCCGAACTCCGACCCGGTCCACAAGATCACGATCCTCTCGCGAGGCCGTGCCCTGGGCTACACGATGGTCCTCCCCGACGAGGACAAGTACTCGACCACGCGCAACGAGATGCTGGACCAGCTGGCGTACATGCTGGGCGGCCGCGCGGCCGAGGAACTCGTCTTCCACGACCCGACCACGGGCGCGGCGAACGACATCGAGAAGGCCACCGCCACCGCCCGCGCGATGGTCACCCAGTACGGCATGACCGAGCGTCTGGGCGCCATCAAGTTCGGCGGCGACAACACCGAGCCGTTCCTCGGCCGTGAGATGGCTCACCAGCGCGACTACTCGGAAGAGGTCGCCGCCCTGGTGGACGAGGAAGTGAAGAAGCTCATCGAGAACGCGCACAACGAAGCCTGGGAAATCCTGGTGGAGAACCGCGACGTCCTCGACAACCTGGTCCTGCAGCTGCTGGAGAGGGAGACGCTGGGCAAGGAGGAGATCGCCGAGATCTTCGCCCCCATCGTCAAGCGTCCCCCGCGGCCGGCCTGGACCGGCTCCTCCCGCCGCACGCCGTCCACCCGCCCGCCGGTGCTCTCCCCCAAGGAGCTCGCACTGACGAACGGCGCCAACGGCGCGACCCCGGCGATCTCCACCGCCAAGGCCACGGCGGCGGAGGCCACCCCGGTGATCGAGTCGGCCCCGGAGGACCGCCCCGAGAGCTGATCGAGGCTCCCGGCCGCCTCACCAGGCCCGGAATGGATGCCGCGCCCCCCAGGTTCTAGCCTGGGGGGCGCGGCATTCGCGTATGACCGATTTCGTACGCTCATGTAGGGACACCTAGGAACGAGGCAGCACATGACCGACCCCGTGACGCTGGACGGCGAGGGTTTCATCGGCGAGTTCGACGAGAAGCGCGCCGAGAACGCCGTACGTGAACTGCTGATCGCGGTCGGCGAGGACCCGGACCGCGAGGGGCTCAAGGAGACCCCGGCGCGGGTGGCGCGGGCGTACCGGGAGCTTCTGGCGGGCCATACGCAGGTGCCCGAGGATGTCCTGACGACGACGTTCGATCTCGGCCACGACGAGATGGTCCTGGTGAAGGACATCGAGATCGTGTCCCTGTGCGAGCACCACATGCTGCCGTTCCACGGAGTGGCGCACGTGGGCTACATCCCGGCCGATACCGGCAAGATCACCGGCCTGTCGAAGCTGGCGCGGCTGGTCGAGGTGTTCGCCCGTCGGCTGCAGGTGCAGGAACGACTCACCACGCAGGTGGCCGACTCGCTGATGCGGATCCTCGAGGCGCGCGGTGTGATCGTCGTCATCGAGGCCGAGCACATGTGCATGTCGGTGCGCGGGATCCGCAAGCCGGGCGCCAAGACGACGACCTCGGCGGTGCGAGGCCAGCTGCGGGACGCCACGACCCGCGCCGAGGCGATGAGCCTGATACTGGCGCGCTGACGCCTCCGCGGGCTACGCGGCCGGTTCCGCCCCGCTGTGGTTGTGGTCGTCGTCCTCCGGGAGCTTGCAGACGCGCTCCAGGAACAGGGCGGCCGCTATGACCCCGATGCCCGCCAGGACCGAGAAGCCGGCGTAGATGGCCTGGTCGCGCCGGGCCGGGATGTCGAGGGACTCCAGGAGGAAGACGCCCGTGCCGCCGTACATGCCGGCGACGAGGGCGGCCACCAGGGCGCTGGCCTGGCCGAAGACGACCGCGCGGGCCGCCATGAGGGGGTCGACGCCCTTGGCCTCGGGGCGGCGCTCGCGCTGGGCCTTGAGACGGGCCCGCAGCGACAGCGCCGTGGCCGTGAGGACCACGGCGATCAGGGCGAGGACGATGGGGGCGGCCAGCGGGACGCTGGGCAGGGTCCCGATCGAGTTCCAGAGGCGGGCGCCCGCCCAGGACAGGACGCCCGCCACGACGAAAACGCCCGCCAGCACCCTGATGCGCAGCTCTCTCACGGTGTCCCTTCAACTCCCCCGGGTTCCGCGGGTCCTTCCGCGGACAGTGGTCGTAGTGGTCGTCTTGACCTTAACGACTACTCGGGGAGGTGGAGTTCCAGGTCCTTGCGGACGCTGACGCCGTCGCGTGTGATCGCGTCGAGGAGGTCGGCGACCGCGCCGCGGCCGGGGAGCTGGGCCTCGGGTTCCACGTCGTGCCAGGGGGCGAGGACGAAGGCGCGCTGGTGGGCGCGCGGGTGAGGGAGGGTGAGGTGCGGGTCGTCGTCGACGACGTCGGCGTACGCCACGATGTCGACGTCGAGGGTGCGCGCGCCCCAGCGCTCGTCCCGGACGCGGTGGAAGGCCTCCTCGACCGCGTGGGCCCGCTCCAGCAGCGAGGACGGGGGCAGGGTCGTCTTGAGGAGGACGACCGCGTTGAAGTACGAGGGCTGGCTGCCGGGATCGACGCCCCACGGCTCCGTCTCGTACACCGGGGAGACGGCCTTGATGCGGACGCCCGGGGTGTCCTCCAGGGCGTCGATGGCCCCCTGGAGGGTCTCCAGGCGGTTGCCGAGGTTGGAGCCGAGGGAGATCACGGCGCGTTTGGGGTTGTGCAGGGTGGTGTCGGCGGCGTCCACCTGCTGCACGACGGAGGCGGGCACCGGCTGAACGGTCGGGTCGCTGTGACCCTCGGTGAAGGACGCGGTCATACTCGGCTCCGGGTGATGGTGACGGTCACGTCGTCGAAGGGGACGGTGATCGGCGCGTTCGGCTTGTGGACCACGACTTCGACCTCTTGTACCCCCTCGTGCTTCAGACAGGCCTGGGCGATGCGCTCGGCGAGCGTTTCGATGAGGTTGACGGGCTCGCCCTCGACGACGGCCACGACCTCCTCGGCCACGATGCCGTAGTGCACGGTCTTCGCCAGGTCGTCGTCGGCGGCCGCCGGCCGGGTGTCCAGGCCCAGGACGAGGTCCACGACGAAGGTCTGGCCCTCCCTGCGTTCCTCGGGGAAGACACCGTGGTACCCGCGGGCCTTCAGGCCGCGCAGCGCGACACGATCCACGCGAATCACTCCTGCAATCGTCGGTTGCGGCCGGTCCGTACCGGGTGCGGGCGGCACCCCGGCCTCGAACGAATCTACCTGCGCGCACTGACAAGCCCGGGTTCCGGCCGGTGTGGCCCCGGCCCGGCCCGGAGTTTTCACCTGGCGTTTCCCTTGGGGAACCCGCTGCCTCACGGGCTGGTAGCCGCCCCTACCCGCGGGTTCGTGATTCCAACCACTTCTTGTGTTCAGGAGGGTGTGTCGTCGTCCTCGGGGGTCTCGTCCTCGTCGTTCTCTGCCAGGACCGGGGAGGCGTGGTGGGACCAGAGCTTCCAGCCGTCCGGGGTGCGGCGGAACACGTTCGTGGCGACCACCAGTTGGCCCACGAGCGGCCCGAGCTCCTCGCCGGCCCGTGGCGCGGGGCCGCCGCTGAGGATGTTCTCCGTGCAGGTCACGAGGGCGGTGTCGCCGGTGACCGAGACGTGCACGTCCGTGAGGAAGAACTGGATGTAGTCCGTGTTCGCCATGATCAGCGCGTACGAGCGCAGGACCTCGCCGCGTCCGGTGAGCACCGGCCAGCCGGGGTGCACGCAGGAGATCACGCCGGTGTCCGCCGGGTCGTGGTACTCCTCGTCGACGCCCAGGTCGGAGGGGGTGAGCCAGAGCGCGGACACCGCTTCGAAGTCGCCCTGTTCCAGTGCCTCGTAGAAGGCGGTGTTGGCGGCCTCGACCTGCTCGACGTCGGTGTGGGGGGCGCTCACCGGGCTCCTTCTGCGCCGTGTGGGCCGCGTGCGCCCGAGTCGTCGGCGCCGGGGTGCGCGCTGGGCGCGGCGCTTTCCGTGCGGGCCCCTTCCACGGCGCGCGCGACCCGTACGGCGTCCGCCGTGGCGCGTACCTCGTGCACACGGACCGCCCACGCGCCGGTGTGCGCCGCGAGCGCGGAGACGGCGGCCGTGGCGGCGTCGCGCTCGCGCGCGGGCGGGGGCGCGCTCTCGGGTCCGGCCAGGACCCGGCCGAGGAAGCGCTTGCGGGAGGCGGCGACGAGCAGCGGGTGCCCCAGGGCGTGCAGCCGGTCGAGGTGGGCGAGCAGGGTGAGGTCGTGGTCGGCCTCCTTGGAGAAGCCGAGGCCGGGGTCGACGACGATGCGGTCGGGGGAGACACCGCCCGCCAGGACGGCCTCCACGCGCGCGTGCAGTTCGTCGACGACTTCCGTGACGACGTCGTCGTAGACGCCCTTGATGCCGCCGCCCTCCAGGAAGCCGCGCCAGTGCATGACGACGAAGGGGGCGCCCGCGTCCGCGACGACCGGGATCATCGCGGGGTCGGCGAGGCCGCCGCTGACGTCGTTGACCAGGGCGGCGCCGGCGGCGAGGGCCTGGGCGGCGACGGAGGCGCGCATCGTGTCGACGGAGACGACGACGCCCTCGGAGGCGAGGCCGCGGACGACGGGGATGACACGGCGCAGTTCCTCGGCCTCGTCGACGCGGGTGGCGCCGGGCCGGGTGGACTCGCCGCCGACGTCGACGAGGTCGGCGCCCTCGGCGACGAGCTGGAGGCCGTGTTTGACGGCGGCCGTCGTGTCGAACCAGCGGCCGCCGTCGGAGAAGGAGTCGGGCGTCACGTTGACGACTCCCATGACCGCACAGCGGTCCCATTCCGGAAGTCCGGCGACGCGCCCGCGTCCGATCTGCTTGCTCATACGTTCAGCGTAGGCCCAGGAGAGGGCCGGTACGCCGGGCGGCCCGGGCGGAAGCCCCAGGGCTGGGAGGGGGCGGGGCCCCGCCCGGGCCGGTCCGGGAGGGCCGCGGGACTAGGCGGCCCGTACATCTCTTTCGGCCAGTGTGTGCGTGCACACGCGTGCCTGTTTGGTGCGGCGGCGCAGGAAGCGGGGCAGGGGGAGGGCGAGGTCGACGAAGCCCTCGGCCTGCATGGCGGCGAAGCCGATGCGGGGGAGGTCGCCGGAGGCCCGGTAGACGACGAAGCGGGGTTCCCAGCGGGGCTGGAACTTGGCGTTGAACTTGTAGAGCGACTCGATCTGGAACCAGCGGGAGAGGAAGACCAGCAGTCCGCGCCAGGCGCGCAGCACCGGTCCCGCGCCGATCTTCTCGCCGCGGGCCAGCGCGGAGCGGAACATCGCGAAGTTCAGCGACACGCGCGTGATGCCGAATTTCGGGGCGGCCTGGAGGGCGGCGACGATCAGCAGTTCGTTCATGCCCGGGTCGGCCGAGCGGTCGCGGCGCATCAGGTCCAGGGAGGCGCCGTCGCAGCCCCAGGGCACGAAGTGGAGGATCGCCTTCAGGTCGCCGTAGGGGCCGGAGACCTCGTCGGCCTTGTGGGCGGTGGCGATGAGGCAGTCGCCGTCGGCGGCGTCGCCCACGCGGCCCAGCGCCATGGAGAAGCCGCGCTCGGTGTCGGTGCCGCGCCAGTCCTCGGCGGCGCGCCGGATGCGCTCCAGCTCCGCCTCGCCCAGGTCACGGACACGACGTACGCGGGTCTCGTAACCGGCGCGCTCGATGCGCTTGACCATCTGGCGCACGTTGCGCATCGCGCGGCCGGCGAGGGAGAAATCCGCGACGTCCACCACCGCCTCGTCGCCCAGTTCGAGGGCGTCGAGGCCGGTCTCGCGGGTCCAGACCTCGCCACCGGTCTCCGAGCAGCCCATGACGGCGGGCGTCCAGGAGTGCGCCTTGGCCTCGTCCATGAAGCGCTCGATGGCGCCGGGCCAGGCCTCGACGTCGCCGATGGGGTCGCCGCTGGCGAGCATCACGCCGGAGACCACGCGGTAGGTGACGGCCGCCTTGCCGCTGGGGGAGAAGACGACGGCCTTGTCGCGGCGCAGCGCGAAGTGGCCGAGGGAGTCGCGCCCGCCGTGCTTGTCCAGCAGGGCACGCAGGCGGGTCTCGTCCTCCTCGGTGAGGCGGGCGGCCGGGTGTTCGGGGCGGAAGGCGAGGTAGATCGTCGTCACCGCGGTGATCCAGCCGAGGGCGCCGAGGGAGAAGGCGACGGTCCAGGAGGTGCTGCCCTGGTAGTCGACCGGGCCCTCGAAGCCGAAGAGGCCGTAGAGGACGTGCGTAATGCGATCGGCCAGGCTCGGGTCGCCGATCATGCGCCGCGGGTGGACGCTGACGATGATCAGTCCGAGGACGAGGGAACCGGCGCCCATGAGGACGAAGTTGGCGAGCGCGCGCCAGCGGCTGCGCGGGTCGGGCAGGGCCGCGAACTGGTCGCGGTGGAGCACCAGCGGCACCAGGAGCGCGAGCGAGATGACCGCGCCCACGATCGAGTGCCGGTACACGAACTGCGCGACCGCGCCGGCCGGCAGCAGCACCACCGCGGCCCGCCACGCGCGCCGCTTGGCGCGCTTGAGACCGTGGGCGAGCAGGAGCAGCAGGACGCCGGCGCTGAGCGAGAGAGCGGCCGCGAACGGGCCGAACGAACCGGGCAGCACCTCGGCGAGGGTGTGCATACGGCTCTGCCGGAACCGCGGGAAGATGCCCGCGGCGACGTCCAGCAGACCCACGAGGGCACAGGCTCTGCCGACGAGGGCGGGTACGGACTCGGGGCGCGGACCTCGCATCAGCTGCCGCACCCGGCTTGATCGGCGCGGAACCCCGCCCGACATTTCCCCATCTTCCCTGACAGACATCGCATCCCGTAGTTCCGCGAGAGACCTTGAACCCGGCGCCATTCGGGGCATCCGGCGACATTGCGCCCTCTAGGACGGTGTCTCGGGGAGAGAGGTTCACTCCCCTCTTCAAAGCCGCCGAAAAGGCCAAGGAAAGTCCGGGACAAGCCCTCGCGAAGGAGTCGGGGGAACGGCTGTGCGCCCGGGCGCGGAGCAGGCAGGAATCCACCGCATGGGTCTCACGAGCAACACAGTGCTGCTGTTGTCGGTTCTGTTCGCCTTACTGCTGTTCGTCGGCACGGTATGGCTGTGGCCGCGACTGTCCCGGCGTACCTGGCGGGCCGTCAGCGGTCGTGTCGGACTGCTGCTGTCGACGCAGTTGGCGCTTTTCCTGTGCGTGGGGCTGTCGGCCAATCAGGCCTTCGGTTTCTACGCCAGCTGGGCGGACCTGTTCGGCCGGGAGACCGAGCCGGGTGTGGTCGTCGACCACACGGGCGGCGCGCCGGGACCGCTGCGGGTCGTCGACACCCGGCGCGTGGACGGCGGCGGCGGACGGCCGGAAGTCAACGGGCAGATCCAGAAGGTGGCCCTCAGCGGCCGTACGACGCGCATGGGCACGCCCGCCTTCGTGTACCTCCCGCCGGAGTACTTCGCCCCGGAGAACCGCACGCGCACGTTCCCCGCGGCCGTCGTCCTCACCGGTTACCCCGGGACGGCGCAGGCGCTCGTCGACAAGCTGCACTACCCGCGCACCGCGCGGCAGCTCGCCGAGGACGGGCGGATGCAGCCGATGATCCTGGTGATGCTGCGGCCGACGGTGGCACCGCCCCGGGACACGGAGTGCGTGGACATCCCGGGCGGGCCGCAGACCGAGTCGTTCTTCGCCAAGGATCTGCCGGACGCCGTCACGGCCCACTACCGGGTCGGCAGGAAGCCCGGGAGCTGGGGCATCATCGGGGACTCCACGGGCGGTTACTGTGCCCTGAAGCTCGCGATGCACCACCCCGAGGTGTACGCGGCGGGCGCGGGTCTGTCCGCGTACTACAAGGCGCCGACCGATCCGACCACCGGCGACCTCTTCCACGGCGACGAGACCCTGCGCAACGAGGCCGATCTGCACTGGTTCATGAAGAACCGTTCCGCCCCGGACACCTCGCTGCTCGTCACCAGCAGCAAGTCCGGCGAGTCCAACTACAGGGCCACGCTGAAGTTCATAGACCTGGTGAAGGCCACGAACACGACCCGGATCTCGTCGATCATCCTCGAAAGCGGTGGGCACAACTTCAACACCTGGCGGCGCGAGATCCCGCCGACCCTGGAGTGGATCAGCGGGCGGCTGAGTAATCGATCTTGATTTACGTGGCCTGTGAAGACTTCGGTATGGCTGTGTTTTTACGGGGCGGGGCGCCAACATTCGCCTACGCGCGGTAAGTTTCTGGCCATGCCACGTGGACGTCACCGCCATTCCCCGCCTTTGCACAGGCTGCTGCCTCCTTCGGCGATCGCAGGCGTCTCCCTCATCTGTGCCTTCGGTCCCTGGGTGTTCTCGGATCCCGCCCTGCTCCGCGTCGTCGCCGCGGTCGCGGCGGCCACCGCGGTCGTCGGGGCCGCCGTCCTGCGCCGTTGGGACATGCAGGCGGGTAAACAGGTCGCCGACCTCACGCGCGCGCGTGCGAGCGACGAGTGGCGCTTCGAGGAACGGGTCGCCGAACTGGAGACCGACCTCGACGAATCGCGTGAGCTGCGCGTCAAGCTGGAGCAGCGGCTGCGGGCCAAGCGCACCGAGCTGGCCGGCCTGCGCAACGAGCACGCCGCCCTGCTGCGCCGCTACGCCACGGCGGAGACCGAGCGGGCGAGCGCCCTGGAGGGCCGCCGTCTGCTGGAGATAGAGACGGTCGCGCCGGAGACGCACGCTCTGCCTCCCGCGCGCGTGTCGGAGGAGCAGGACGCGGAGACGGCGGTCTCCGAGGCGGCCGAGAAGGCGGAGACGGCCGAGGCGGTCGTGGAGGCCGAAGAGTCGGCGGAGGCCGAGGCCGAGGCGGAGTCCAAGGCTCCGGCGGTCTTCTCCCCGGAGGGCTCGCAGTTGTACCTGCGGGCGCAGGCGGCGCTGGTCAAGCTCGACCCGGAGGCCGCCCCGGTCGCCGAGGGCGACGACTCCGACGAGGAGGAGCCCGCCACGGTTCCTTCCGGGGAGGCCGGGACCACGGAGGCTGCTCAGGAGGACGAGGCCGAGGGGAAGCCCGAGGCGGTCGACGAGCACGCGCGCGCGACCGCCCCTCACCCGGCTGACGAGGACGACGAGAGCCTGTCGGAGGAGGCCGCCACGGTTCCTTCCGGGGAGGCCGGGACGCCTGCTTCGGACACCTCCGGCTCCGGGATCCCGGGTTCCGGGATCCCGGCTCCTGCGGCCGAGTCCGCAGCGTCCGCGCCCGCCGTGTCCGGGTCCACCGCGCTCGTCCGGCGGCCCGCCGGTCCCGTGCAGCGGCCCTCCGGGCACTTCACCGTGCCGACCGCCGTGGCCGTCGTACCCGCCGCCCAGCCGGTACGGCGTCCCGCGGTCGAGGGCGGGTTCGACTTCTTCGGTACGAAGAGCACGGCACCGTCGAACGCGCTGGAGGCCGTGCAGAACGAGGACCTCGCCGACGTCGTCGGGCAGGAGGCGCTCGCGCTGCACAAGGCCGAGGCCGAGGCGGAGTTCAAGCCGGCGGGCGAGGAGTCGCGAGGGGTCGGCCAGGTGATCGACCTGACCGCGCACGACGAGACCGAGGTGATCGACCTCCAGGGCCTGCGCAGCGCGGTGTCCTGACCGGTCGTCACCCACTCGCTCCACACCGAGGGCCGTGGGGGGGGGGGGGGGGGGGGGGGGGGGGCCCCGGCGGCCCCCCCCCCCCCCCCCCCCCCCCCCCCCCCCCCCCCCCCCGGGGGGGGGGGGGGGGGGGGGGGGGGCGGTCGGGGGGGGCGCCCCCGCTGGCTTTTGTTCGGGGGGGCCCCCCCCCCCCCCCCCCGGGGCCCCCCCCCCCCGGGCGGGGGGCGCGGCCCCCCCCCCCCCCCCCCCCCCCCCCCCCCGGCCCTTCGGCCGTCCCGCGCCCGCTACGCCATCCAGCGGTCGGGTTGTGCGGTGCGGCGGCCTGTTCGGGAGCGTTCGGCCTGGGAGTGGAGTAGTCGTGCGGCTTCCTGGGCGTCTCTCAGGCGGGCTGTGACGGTCTTGTTGGCTCCCGTGTCCACGTGGACCGCCGCGAGGCGCCAGAGGCGCTGCCAGGGGCCCTGTGCCAGCCGTACGCTCTGGACCTTGGCGTGGGGTACGAGCGCGAGGCTGCGGTGCAGCAAGCCGTGCCGGGTGGCGAACACGGTGTCGGTGACGGCGATGCCGTAGCCCCGCCACCACAGCGGCACGCACCGGCCGGCCCGGCGTGGCGGGCGCGAAAGCGAGGCCGCCGTCGGCACGGTCACGCCGGGCAGCACGCGCGCGACGACGGTCTCCGCGACCGCGCGCGGGGCGACCGGTACGAGCACGGAGTTGGCCGAGCCGGCCACGTCCAGCTCGACGCGCACCCAGCCCCGTCGCCGCCAGAGCAGCGGCTCCACGATCCGCACGGTCTGCACCCGCCCCGGCGGCACCGTCTCGTGCGTGCGGTCCAGCAGTCCGCGGTCGATGCGCAGCCCGTCGGGCGACTCGGCGACCGTCCAGTCGTACTCGCCGACGAACCGCCCGGCGCTGCGCGCGCCCGCCGCGCCGAGCAGGGGCAGGCCGGTCGCGAGGACCGTCACCACGCTGTGGGTGACGAGCCACAGGACGGGCGGGACGACGAGGGCGGCGGCGAGGGCGCCCCAGGTCGCGCCGGTCAGGACGAGGGCGACGGCGAGGTCGCGCGCCGGTACGCGCAGCAGATCGCGCGCCGGCGCCTCGCCCACCTCGTGCGCCGTCTCGGGTGCGAAACCGGCCGCCCGCGCGAGCAGTTCGGCCCGCAACGCGCGTGCCTCGTCCTCGCCGAGGAAGGCGAGTTCGTCCTTCTTGTCGGCGCCGACGACGTCGAGCCGCAGTTTCGCGACGCCCGCGATCCGCGCGAGCAGCGGCCGGCTGACGTCGACGGCCTGGATGCGCTCCAGACGGATGTGCGCGGTGCGCCGGAACAGCAGGCCGGTGCGGATGCGCAGCTCGCTGTCCGTCACCGCGAAGTGGGTGAACCACCAGCTCAGGAATCCGTAGGCGGCGGCCACCGGGACGAACACGGCGAGCGCGATCAGCAGGGTCGTCGTGGTCAGCCGGGTGAGCTGCTCCTGCGCCTGGTTGGGGTCGTGCACGGCCCAGCCGACGAGCACCGCGACCGGAGCCCAGGCACGCCGGAACGGTGTGACGGGATGCAGCCGGTGCTCGCTGACCTGCCGTGGTCCGCGTACGTCGTCGGTGGCCCCGGGCGCGGTCACAGGCCCGCCGATCGGGCCTCGCCGAGCTCGGTGAGCCGGTCCCGCAGCCGTTCCGCCTCCGCCGGGTCGAGGCCCGGGATGGTCGCGTCGGTGGCGGCGGCCGCGGTGTGCAGCTGGACGCTGGCCAGGCCGAAGTGCCGTTCGACCGGCCCGGAGGTCACCTCCACCAGCTGCATGCGCCCGTACGGCACGACGGTCTCCTCGCGCCACAGCACGCCCCGGCTGATCAGCAGGTCGTCGGCGCGCTCGGCGTACCGCCAGGAGCGCCAGTTGCGGGCGAGGAGCTCCCAGCCGCAGCCGATCCCGGCGAGCGGCAGCAGCGCGAACGCGGCCCACGCCGGGCCGACGCACAGCCCGAGCACCAGCCCCAGGCCGAGGGCGGCGAGCCCCAGCCACACCACCAGCAACAGCCGCCGCATCCGCAGCAGCCCCGGCGGCAGCCCGGTCCACACCGGGCCGGCCTCGGTGGTCTCCGGTCCGTCCCCCGTGGTCTCCGGTCCGGCCTCGGTCGTCTCCGCGCCCCCAGGGCTCCCCGTTTCCATGGCGCCAGCGTACGTAGGGGAGACTGGATGCCATGACTCCTACGACGGAGACCACGGTCGGGATCGGCGGCGCCGCGGAGAGCACCGACATGGTGCTCAACATCGGCCCCCAGCACCCCTCCACGCACGGCGTGCTGCGACTGCGGCTGGTGCTGGACGGCGAGCGCATCCAGCACGCCGAGCCGGTGATCGGCTACATGCACCGCGGCGCGGAGAAGCTGTTCGAGGCGCGCGACTACCGCCAGATCGTCATGCTGGCCAACCGCCACGACTGGCTGTCCGCCTTCTCGAACGAGCTGGGTGTGGTCCTCGCCGTGGAGCGGATGCTCGGCATGGAGGTCCCCGAGCGCGCGGTGTGGACGCGCACGCTGCTCGCGGAGCTGAACCGGATGCTGAACCACCTGATGTTCCTGGGGTCGTATCCGCTGGAGCTGGGCGGCATCACGCCGGTCTTCTACGCGTTCCGCGAGCGCGAGGTGCTGCAGAACGTGATGGAGGAGGTTTCCGGCGGGCGCATGCACTACATGTTCAACCGGGTCGGCGGCCTCAAGGAGGACCTGCCGGCCGGCTGGGCCGCACGCGCGCGTGGCGCCGTCGCCGCCGTGCGTTCGCGCCTGGACGTCTTCGACGACCTCGTGCTCGGCAACGAGATCTTCCGGGGCCGCACACGCGACGTGGGCACGCTCTCGCCGGAGGCCGTGCACGCGTACGGCGTCAGCGGGCCGATCGCGCGTGCCTCGGGCGTCGACTTCGACCTGCGCCGCGACGAGCCCTACCTCGCGTACGGGGAGCTGCAGGACACCCTGAAGGTGGTGACCCGCAGCGAGGGCGACTGTCTCGCGCGCTTCGAGTGCCTCCTGGCCCAGACCCACAACGCGCTCGACCTCGCGGACGCTTGCCTGGACCGTCTCGCCGAGCTGCCGCCCGGCCCGATCAACCAGCGGCTGCCCAAGGTCCTCAAGGCGCCCGAGGGGCACACGTACGCGTGGACCGAGAACCCCCTCGGCATCAACGGCTACTACCTCGTCAGCAAGGGCGAGAAGACGCCGTACCGCCTGAAGCTGCGCTCGGCCTCCTACAACAACATCCAGGCCCTCACCGAGTTGCTGCCGGGCACGCTGGTCGCGGACATGGTGGCGATCCTGGGGTCGATGTTCTTCGTGGTCGGGGACATCGACAAGTAGGTCACGCGAGCTGGTCCGCCAGTGGGTCGGGAATTCCGACGGACTGGGTGAGCCAGCCGAAGTCGCCCAGCCCGCCCGGCGCGGTGAGCTCGGCGGCCTCCCCGGCGCTCGCGAGGGCGCGGACGTACCCGGCGGGGTCCGTGGAGGCGAGCGCGAGCGGGGGGCGTGCGCCCGTGAGGCCCAGGGCGTGCAGGGCGGCGCGCTGGGTGAGCAGGCGCGGGCGGGGCGGGGCGTACGCCGTCGTACGCGCCGCGGCCCGGGCCCCCGCCTCCGCGCACGCGTCCAGTGCCACGTGGGCCGTGAGGTCGCACGAGCCGTCCGGCACGGGTGCCGTCTCGCGGCCCTCGCGGAAGCCGGTGAGCGTGCCGAACGGGGGACGTGCGTCCGCCGTGTGCGCGTAGTCGACGGCCACCGCGAGCCCGCGCGCGACGGAGGCGACCGCGGACGCCCACGCCGTGTCCCGGGGCAGCCCGATCTCCGCCCGCAGCCCCTCCTCGGCCGGCAGCGGCCACCAGCGGGTCAGCCACTCCGCCTCCGCGCCGGACACCGGCTCCCCGAGCCGCTCGGTGCCGTCGGCGCGGACCAGCACCCGGCGGGGCACGCCGCCGGGGTCGACCTCGGCGACCTCGACCGGCACGTTGTCCAGCCACTCGTTGGCGAACAGCAGCCCGGTGATCCCCCGTGGGGGCTCGGACAGCCACTCGATCCGGTGAGCGAGGCCCTCGGGGCGGTCGGCGATCTCGACGGCGTACGCGCGTGTGCGTGCGGCGACCTCGGCGGGGAGCGCGGCGAGCACGCCGGTGACCAGTTCGCCCCGTCCGGCGGCCATGTCGACGAGATCGAGCCCCTCGGGCCGGCCCAGCGTCTCGTCGACGCGGCACAGCAGGCGGGCGACGGCGTCGGCGAAGAGGGGGGACGCGTGCACGGACGTACGGAAGTGCCCGGCGGGGCCCTCGGGCCTCCGGTAGAAGCCGTCCGTGGAGCCCGTGGCACCCGTGGCGTTTGTGCCGCCTGCGCCGCCCGTGCCGTACAGCGCCGCCCCCATCGCCGCTCGCCAGCCGCGCCAGCCGGGCCGGGCGTCGGAGTCGCTCACTTCGTGCGTCATCCGGTCAGACTAGGCGTACAGGTGATCACGGCCTCCACCTTGCGGAGTATGCGCGCCGGGACCGGATCGGCCCTCCGGTTGACCCCTGCACACAGGGCACTTCCCTACGCTGGGTTACGTGCAGCGCCTCTATGACTTCCTCCGCAGACACCCGACCGGGGTCGACGGCTTCTGGGCCCTCGTCCTGTTCGGGATCACTGTGGTGGCCGGAACCGCCGGTCAGGAGCGGGGTGGCACCGACTCCATGGCGGTGCTCGTTCCCGTGGTGTTCCTGTTGTGCCTGGTCATCGCGCTGCGTCGGCGCATGCCCGAGAAGATGCTGGTGCTGGCCGCCGTGCTCGGCGTGGTCCAGCTGGCGCTGAACGTCGCGGTGACGGCGGCCGACTTCGCCCTGCTGGTGATCGTCTACACGGTCGCCGCGACCGGCGCCCGCTGGGCCTCCCGGCTCGCGCTGGCCATGGGGCTGAGCGCGGCCACGGTGGCGCAGGTGCGCTGGCCGGAGGACGCCAGTGTGCCGGGCCAGGTCGCGATCATCGTGTTCCAGACGGTGCCGTTCGCCCTCGCCTGGGTGCTGGGCGACTCGATGCGCACCCGGCGCGCGTACTTCGCGCAGCTGGAGGAGCGCAACGCGCGGCTGGAGAAGGAGCGCGAGGCACAGGCGAAGGTCGCGGTGGCCGCCGAGCGCGCCCGTATCGCGCGGGAGCTCCACGACGTCGTCGCGCACAACGTGTCGGTGATGGTGGTGCAGGCCGACGGCGCCGCGTACGTCCTCGACGCGGCCCCCGACCAGGCGAAGAAGGCCCTGGAGACGATCTCCTCCACCGGCCGTCAGGCCCTCGCGGAGATGCGCCGGCTGCTGGGCGTCCTGCGCACCGGGGAGCATCAGGAGGGCGGCGAGTACGTGCCGCAGCCGGACGTCGAGCAGATCGACGACCTCGTCCAGCAGTGCCGCGGCTCGGGCCTGCCGGTCGACTTCAAGATCGAGGGCACGCCGCGTCCGTTGCCCAGCGGCGTCGAGCTCACCGCGTACCGGATCGTGCAGGAGGCGCTGACGAACACCCGCAAGCACGGCGGGCCGAACGCGGGCGCGAGCGTCCGGCTGGTCTACTTCGACGACGGTCTCGGGCTGCTCGTCGAGGACGACGGCAAGGGCGCCCCGCACGAGCTGTACGAGGAGGGCGGCGCCGACGGGCAGGGCCACGGGCTGATCGGCATGCGGGAGCGGGTCGGCATGGTGGGCGGCACCCTGGACGCGGGCCCCCGCCCCGGCGGAGGATTCCGCATCAGTGTGCTGCTGCCGCTGAAACCGGCGCATTGACGTTTACGCACGCCCCCCGTTGACACCTGTCACGCCCCCAACTCACAGCGACAACCCACGGAAGAGGACCCGATGACGATCCGCGTGATGCTTGTCGACGACCAGGTGCTGCTGCGCACCGGGTTCCGGATGGTGCTCGCCGCCCAGCCGGACATGGAGGTCGTGGCGGAGGCGGGCGACGGCGTCGAGGCCCTCCAGGTGGTGCGGTCCACGGCCGTCGACGTCGTGCTGATGGATGTGCGCATGCCGAAGCTGGACGGGGTGGAGGCCACCCGGCGGATCTGCGCGGAGCCCAACCCGCCCAAGGTGCTCATCCTGACCACCTTCGACCTGGACGAGTACGCGTTCTCCGGGCTGAAGGCGGGCGCGTCCGGCTTCATGCTGAAGGACGTGCCGCCCGGGGAACTCCTCGCCGCGATCCGCGCGGTGCACAGCGGCGACGCGGTGGTCGCCCCGTCCACCACCCGCCGACTGCTCGACCGGTTCGCGCCGATGCTGCCCAGCGCCGGCAAGGACCCCCAGCACAAGGAACTGGAGCGGCTCACCGACCGCGAGCGCGAGGTCATGGTGCTGGTCGCCCAGGGCCTGTCCAACGGCGAGATCGCGGCCCGACTCGTGCTGTCCGAGGCGACGGTGAAGACCCACGTGGGCCGCATCCTGACCAAGCTGGGGCTGCGGGACCGGGTGCAGGTGGTGGTCCTCGCGTACGAGACCGGGTTGGTGCGGGCGGGGGGCCGCTAGGGGCTGTGCGACGGCCGGCCGGGTCAGCGGAGGATCCCCTCCAGGAAGTCGCTGCCCAGGCGGGCCACCACCGTCACGTCGAGCTGGTGCAGGACGTAGCGGCCGCGGCGGCGGGTGGTGATGAGGCCGGCCTTCTTGAGGACGCCGAGGTGGCGGGATATCTCCGGCGCCGTCATGCCCAGGGACTGCGCGATCTCGCTCGTGGTGTAGGCGCTGCGGGCCAGCAGCCGGCAGATGCGCATCCGGACGGGGTGGGAGAGCGCGGTGATGCGCAGGGTCAGTTGCTCGACCGACGGCGGTGAGGCCAGTTCGGGGGAGCCGACCGGGTAGTGCAGGACCGGCTGCCAGCCGTACCGGTGCAGCACCATCAGGTGCGGCCAGCCGAGGCTCGTCGGGACGAGGAGGAGCCCGCCGTCCGCCGTGGTGGTGCGGCCGTTGGCCATCTTGTCCACGGAGATCAGCGCGGCGCCCTCGTCCAGCGTCACGGCGGACGACACCGAGCCGAGTGCCTCCGCCAGGCCCTTGCGGCGCAGCAGCTCCGTCTTGTGGCGGGCGTCGGCGGCGAGCGGGTGGCTCACCCGGGCCCAGACGTCGGCGAAGAACGCCTCCGCGCAGTCCTGGAGGAACTGCCGCAGCCAGGCGCGCACGGCCGGCGGGTCGTCGAGCAGCCGTCTGGTGAAGTGCACCTGCCGGGGGCCGCGGGAGGCGGCGAGGTCGAGGGCGCGGCGGTGCTGGGCGGGGTCGGCGAGGACGTCGAGGTCCGGCGTCTCGTACCCGGGGGTGCACATGAATTCCGTCGCGGCGTTCACGAACTGTTCGTCCGTGAGCTTGTCGAGGAGGTCCAGTTCCTCGGCGAGCGTGGCGCCGGGCAGGGTGCCGCGGCCCGGGAGCCCGGCGTACGGCAGGAAGAGGTCGGAGAACGTGGTCCGCCACAGGAAGTCGGCCTCGCACATCCGGTCGGCCAGATACGGGTCCAGGCGGGCGGTGACGCCGGTGACCCAGCCCTGCAGGCCCGGGTGGTGTCCGGGCTCGGAGAGCGCGTGCAGGGCCATGCCGAGCTCGGCCAGGGGCGAGGGCACGACGGCGACCCGCTCCGGCCGCAGCCCCGTGATGTCGATGCGGACGCTCATGCCTTCATGGTGCACCCCACCACCGACAACCCCCCTCTCGATTGACGACGGCCGTCAATCGAGAGGGGCCCGGGGGTCTCACGAGAGAGACGAGGGGCTCACGGGGAGGGAGGCGAGGGGGCTCAGTTCACGCCGTCCAGTTTCGCCCGCTGCTCCGCCGTCAGGTCCAGGTCGACCGCCGCCAGGCTGTCGTTCAGCTGTTCGACCGAGGAGGCGCCGACCAGCGGCAGGATCGGGATGTCGCCGCCGATCAGCCAGGACAGCACCACCTGGTTGACGCTCGCGCCGGTCTCCTCGGCCACCTCGCGCACGGCCTGGAGGCGGGGCTGGGTGCCCGCGTGCTCGAAGCCGGGACCGAGCGGCTTGTCGTCGCGGACGTACGCCCCGGCCAGCAGCGGGGAGTAGGCGACCTGGGTCAGGGACGGGTTGGCGCGGACGTAGCTGAGCAGGTCCGCGCTGACCAGGCCCTGGTTGCCGTCGGGCGAGCGCAGGCTCGGGATGTCCGCGCGCTGGCGCAGGTAGCTGTGGTGGTGCTGGAGGACCTCGTAGCCGGGCAGGCCGGCCGCCTTGGCGAGGTTGCGGGCGGCCTCGATCCGCCAGGCCCAGTGGTTGCTCGCGCCGAGCAGACCCGCGACACCGTCGGCGACGACCTCGGCGAAGCCGTGGACGGTCTCCTCCAAGGGCGTCTTCTCGTCCATGATGTGCGCGTACAGGAGGTGGATACGCTCGATGCCGAGCCGCTCCCTGCTGCGCTCGGCGGATTCCCGGATCGTTTTGGCCGAAAGTCCCTCGACATCGAGGCTGAAACCGCTCGACGGGGCGTTCGGGCGGGCGCCGAGTTTCGTGGCGACGGTGATCTCGTCGCCGATGCCACGGCTGCGGATCCAGCGGCCGAGCAATTCCTCGCTTTCGCCGCCCTGCGTTCCGTTGGCCCAGAACGCGTAGTTGTTGGACGTGTCGATGAAGGTGCCGCCCGCTTCGACGAAACGGTCGAGAACGGCGAAAGACGTCGCTTCGTCGGTGGCCGTCCCGAAGTGCATGGATCCAAGGCTCAGGACACTCACCTCACGGCGGGTGGCCGGGTCGCTTCCGATGACGCGGTATTTCATGGGAGTCCTCTTCGGGGCTTCGGTTCGGGGATTCGGAACGGTGCGGCGGCAGAGACCGGAATCGTCAATTCCTGATGAACGATTTCCACGACGGCGTCGAGATGCGGCACGAGGAAGAAGTGGCCGCCCTCGAAGACGTGGAGCGCGAACCCCTCCGTCGTGTGCGCGGCCCAGGCCCGGGTCATGGGGGCGTCGACGCGCGGATCGACGTCCCCGATGAACGCGGTGACGGGACAGTCGAGCGGCGGCGCGCCCCGGTAGCGGTACGTCTCCGTGGCGACGTAGTCGCTGCGCACCGCGGGCAGGATCGCCGCGAGCAGCTCGGGGTTCTCCAGCATCCGGGTGTCCGTGCCGCCCAGGAGCTTCATGTCGGCGATCAGCTTCTCGTCGCTCGCCAGGTGCACCGAGCCGGGCGCGGGCACCGAGGGCGCGCGCCGCCCGGACACGAACAGGGCGCTCGGACGGGCCCCGGCGGTGTGCAGCCGACTGCCGACCTCGAACGCGAGCGTGGCGCCCATGCTGTGCCCGAACAGGGCGAACGGCCCCTCCTCGGCCCACTCGGCGAGCTCGGCGGCGACGGTGTCGGCCAGCTCGTGGAGGTCCTCGACACAGGGCTCGTGGAAGCGCTCCTGGCGCCCCGGGTACTGCACGACCAGCACCTCGGCCCGCGGGGCGAGCCGCGCCGAGAAGGGGTGGAAGAACGAGGCGTTGCCGCCGGCATGCGGGAAGACGAACAGGCGTACCGCGCCCGGGGCGCCGGGGTGGAAGCGGCGCAGCCACGGGGTGGCGGGCGCGCTCACGGCCATCCCCGTCACCCCGCCCGGCCCGCGCCGGCCCTCGCCCGGGCGGTGATGGGCACGTGCTTCCAGCCGGAGACGAAGTTGGAGGCGAGGCGTTCCGGCTTGCCGGCGGGCCGGAAGTCCTCGAAACGGGTGAGGAGTTCCTCGAACAGGATGCGCAGGGTGACCCGGGCCACGCTGTGCCCGATGCAGTAGTGCGGGCCGATGCCGAAGGCGATGTGCTTGTTGGGCTTGCGGCGGATGTCGAAGGTGCCCGCGTCGGGGAACACGGCCTCGTCGCGGTTGGCGGAACCGAGCCAGACGACCACCGCGTCACCCGCCCTGACCAGGGTGTTCCTGACTTCGACGTCCCGGGTGGCGTAGCGCAGGAAGTGGTTGACGGGTGAGGCCCAGCGCAGTGCCTCCTCGGTGGCCGTGGTGTTGACCTCGGGGTGCGCGGCCCAGTCCTCCAGGACGCCCTGGTCGATGAACTCCGCCATCACGTAGTTGGGGGAGTGCGGGGTGGTGACGTTCGCGCCGAGGAGCAGGCTGTAGCAGTTCGCGACGATCTCGCCGGGGTCCATGTGGCGGCCCTCGAACTCGGTCGTGATCAGCACGCTGAGCAGGTCGTCGCCGATGTTGCGGCGGCGGAAGCGCATCAGGTCCTGGAAGTAGGCGAAGAGGTCGCGGTGGGCGCGCTCCAGGGTGGCGGCCTTGCCGCCCGGGTCCTGGTACTCGGGGTCGTCCGCGGCGATGCAGATGGTGGTCAGCCGGCTCAGCCAGGGCCAGTCCGCCCGGGGCAGGCCCATCATGGTGCCGGTCACGGACATCGGCATGGCCAGCATGGCCTCGGCGAAGTCGAACGTGCCGCCGTCGCCGAGCGGGGCGATCAGGTCCACGACCAGGGGTCTGATCATGTCCTTCTGCCGCTCGACGGCCTTCACGGCGAGGGCCTTCTTCAGCCGTGTCTGCATCTCGGTGTGGCGCGGCGGGTCGGTGACGGCGAGCTGCTTGCCGCCGGCCGGGTCGTCGGTGCCGAGCAGGTCGAGCATGGTGCCGCGCTCGGAGGTGAAGGCGCCGGTGTCGCGCAGGACGCGCTCGGCGTCGTCGAATCCCACGATGTTCCAGAAGCCGCGCCGGTCGTCGACCTCCTGGCGCGTCAGGGTCTCCTGGGCCCGCATCCATCGCCATACGGCGTGCGCGTCGCCCCCGCTGTACAGCCAGGGGTCGACGAGATCGGCGGTCGCCCCTGTCGCCCCCTGGTGCACGGGGCATCCGGAAATCGCTGCGCTGGGTACGGCGGCGTCGTGGACTTTCAAGGGGGTGGTCCTTTCGTCCGGTCGGGATGCCGCGAGACAACGTACACGACGGGTGTCGAGTGAAGGTTAATAATTTGACGATCCTTTGACGGCGTTCGCGTGACCGCAATGAATTGGACATGTTCAGGCTTGAATTGATTTCGAGCCACCTGGCCAAAAAGTACCCCGGAGATGCTGATCAGCAGGTCGGCGGGGTGCGACACGCCCCGGACACGCCCGGCAGGGAAAGCCTTGACATGTTCATCGTGGCCCGCCTACGGTAATTCAGCCATTGACGGGCGTTCGCCGTCCTGCCTTGATGGAAACGCCTTTTTGCTTTCCATTTGTTCGCGCACTGTTTTTCCACGTGTTATTCGTGGCTCCAGTAAGCGGTTCCATTGTTCACAAGAGTTTTCGGGGGAATCTCTCGTGTTGCCCGTTTGGTACCCGGCCACCAAGATGCAGCAGGGTCTGTGGGTCCTCGACCGCGACGAACTGCAGAGACCCACCCAACTCGTCCCGTCCGTCGTCGAGTTCACCGGCGAGGTGGACCACGGGCACCTCGTGGAGGCCGCCCGGCTCACCATCGCCCGGCACCCGTCCCTACGGGCCCGGTTCCGCTTCGACCTCAAGGGCCGCCGGGTCGAGTACAGCACCGACGGCGAACCGGGCGAGGCCGTGCTGCGCGACGCGGAGGCCGAGGGGCTGTCCGACGCCGACGTCGACGCGTACGTACGGACGCTGTGCAGCACCCCGTTCGACCTGGCCACCGACGCGCCCGCCCGGGCCGTCGTCCTCCGACTCGACGCCCGGCGCACGCTGCTGGTCCTCGTCTCGCACCACATCGTGGTCGACGGACTGTCGCGCACGATGCTCCTGGAGGAGATCTTCACCGTCTACCGGGCCCGGCTCGCCGGCACCCGGCCGGAGCTGAGCGACCCGCCGCATCCCGCCTCGGTCGTCGCCGAGCGCCCGCCCGAGGAGGTGGCCGCCCAGGTCGACGAGGTCGTCGAGCGGCTGCGCGGCGCACCCGTCGACGTACGACTGCCCTTCGAGCGCGGCGCCGGCGACGACCTGGAGGCCGCCCGGCTCGGCGCCACCGTCACCACCCGGCTCGACGCGGAACGCACCGCGAAGGCCCTCGCGGTCGCCGCCGAGGAGGGCTGTACGACGTTCATGCTCGGCGTCGCCCTGCTCGCCGGCACCCTGGCCCGCGGCAGCGGACAGCGGGACTTCCTCATCGCCTTCGCCTGGCCGGGCCGCGACCATCCGGACGCCGGCGACGTGATCGGCATGTTCATCACCACCGTGGTGCTGCGCGTCTCCCTGGAGCCGGACACCACCTGGCGGGAACTGCTGGGCAACGCCCGGATCGGCGCGATGGAGGCGTTCATGGACGCCGACGTGCCGCTGGACGCCCTCGCCGCGCGGCTCAACCCCGACCGGACCCGGATCTGGCCGCCGCTCACCCCGGTCCTGCTCAACCTCGACGACGCACCGCACACGCCCGTGCTCGCCCCCGGCGTCACCGGCCGGCTGCGCCCGCTCGACCCCCTCTACGTCAAGTACGACCTCGCGGCGTTCGTCCGGATCGCCGACGCCGCCGAGGGCCGGCAGCTGGAGCTGTCCCTCGACCACCCGACGGACGTCACCGACCACTCCGCCGTGTCCGCCTTCCTGACGGATCTGCGGCACAGTGCCGCGGACCTTGCCACCTCACCGGAGGAACCCGTGCTGGAACAGCCCGCCCGGACGATCGACCTGGACGACCCCGAGGAGCGGCTCGACCTCGTGCGGGCCGTCTGGCGCGAGGTCCTCGGCATCGAGGACACCGCCGCCGCGGACGACCTCGACGACGATGTCAGCTTCTTCGAGGCCGGCGGCGACTCGCTGCTCCTCGTCGTCCTGGTGGAGCGCCTCAGCCAGGCCTCCGGGCGGACACTGCGCACCATCGACCTGTTCCGCTCCGCCACCGTCAGCGGCCAGGCCGAACTCCTGGCGAAGCCCGCCGAGGCCGTCTGATGGCGCCGACCCGCGAAGCGCTGGCCGCCTCCGTCCTCGGCGACGGGGTGGACCCGGCGAGCTTCGCCACGGAGACGTTCCTCTCCCTCGGCGGTGACTCGCTACGGGCCATGCGCCTGGCCGCCCGGGCCCAGGAGCAACTCGGCCTGCGCATCCCCGTGCGCGGACTCCTCGGCGGGCAGCCGCTGGCCGAGGTGCTGGCGGGGGCGCGGGTCGAAGGGGTGGCCGGGGCGACCGGGGCGACTGGGGCAGCCGACGGGGCTGACACCGGCTCGGGCTTGGGCCTGGGGCCGGGGCTGGGTTCTGGCCCCGGCTCGGGCCTGGGTCCTGGCTCCGGCTCGGATTCCGGCTTCGGCTCGGGTTCGGGTTCTGGCTCTGGGGCGGATTCCGGCTTCGGCTCGGGTTCTGGCTCTGGGGCGGATTCCGGCCCCGGCTCGGGCCTGGATTCCGGCTTCGGCCCGGGGCCGGGCCCGGGCTCCGGCGCAGGCCTGGGCTCCGGCCACGGCTCGGGCCTGGATTCCGGCTTCGGCCCGGGCCCGGGCCCGGGCTCCG
>NZ_JBIWGA010000032.1:0-62587 GCF_044763345.1 Streptomyces sp. NPDC096132 | reverse complement strand
GCTCCGGCGCAGGCCTGGGCTCCGGCCACGGCTCGGGCCTGGATTCCGGCTTCGGCCCGGGGCCGGGCCCGGGCTCCGGCTCCGGCGCAGGCCTGGGCTCCGGCCACGGCTCGGGCCTGGATTCCGGCTTCGGCCCGGGGCCGGGCCCGGGCTCCGGCTCCGGCGCAGGCCTGAGCTCCGGCCACGGCTCGGACCTGGGTTCTGACTCCGGCTCCGGCTCCGGCGCAGGCCTGAGCTCCGGCCACGGCTCGGACCTGGGTTCTGGCTCCGGCCCGGGCTCCGGCGACGGCTCGGACCTGGGTTCTGACTCCGGCCCGGGCTCCGGCGCAGGCCTGGGCTCCGGCCACGGCTCGGACCTGGGTTCTGGCTCCGGCGCGGGGCCCGGCACCGGCCCGGCCTCCGGCATCGGCTCCGGTGGTGGCGCCGCTCTCTCGCCCGCTCAGCGTGGCATGTGGCTCATGGAGCGGGTGGCCGGCGGGTCTCCTTACAACCTCGTCTTCACCGCCCGTGCCGAGGACGGTGGCCGGATCGACCGCGGGGCGCTCGCCAAGGCGCTCGCCGAGACCGCCGCCCGGCACGAGGGGCTGCGCACCGTCTTCCGGGAGAGCGGGCTCGACGGCGAGGACGACGTCGTACGAGAGGTGCTGTCCGCGCACACCCCGCAGCTGACGGAGATCGTGTACGAGGGGCCCGTCGAGGAGTTCGCGGCGTTCGTGCGCCGTGAGGGGGCCGAGCAGGGCCGCCGTCCGTTCGACCTGTCGGCGGCGCCCGCCTGGCGGCTGCTGCACTTCTCGCACCCGCAGGGGCGCGACGCCGTGGTCCTGGCCGCGCACCACATGGTGCTCGACGGCTGGGCGGTCGGCCTGTTGCTGCGCGAGCTGTTCACCCGGCACGCCGCGCTCACCGGAACCGACACCGACACCGGCACCGAGCCGGGTGACGAAACGGCGCCCCCCGTCCGGGTGCTGACGGACCACCAGGAAGCTCTGCGCGTACGTGGCGTGTGGGACACCCAGACCGAGTTCTGGAAGGGCCACCTCGACGGGGTGCCCACCACCCTGGAACTCCCCGCCGACCGGCCGCGCCCCGCCCTGCAGGACGCCACGGGCGAGCGCACCGGCCTCGACCTCGGGCCCGAGCTGTCCGCGGCCGTCACCGAGCGGGCCCGCGCGCTCGGCGTCACCCCGTTCGCCTTCCTCCTCGGCGCCTTCGGCCTCGCCCTCGGCCGGCGCACCGGGACCCGGAGCCTGCTCGTCGGCGTGCCGCTGCTCGGACGCCAGAGCAGCGAGCTGGAGCGACTGATCGCCGTCGCGGGCAACCTCGTACCGGTCCGCGTCGACCTCGACGACGACGCGAGCCCCGCCGCCTACCTGCGCTCCGTGCACGCCTCGCTCGGACGGAGCATCGACGCCGGCGACCTGCCCTTCGAGGAACTCGCCTCCCGGCTCGGCGTCGAACGCAGCCTCGGCTGCCACCCGCTGGTCCAGGTCTGCTTCGGCATGCACGACCAATTGGTGCCGCAGACCCTCGACGCGGGCACCGCACGCCTGCGCGTGGAGGAGGGACACGGCGGCGGCTCGCAGTTCGACCTGACCCTGCTCATCGGGCACTCCGACCCCGCCTACGCGGGCCACGTCGAGTACGCCACCTCCGTGTGGACCGAGGCCGAGACCCGCGCCTTCGTCGCCGACTTCCTGGCCGGCGTCGAGGAACTCGCCACCGGGGACGCGGCCCGTCTGGAGGACGTGCGCTGCATATCGGCCGACGGCCACGCCCGGCTCGCCGAACTCAACGACACCCGCCGCGAGTTCCCCGACACCTCCCTCGACGCGCTGTTCCGCGCGGCCGTGGAACGCACCCCGGACGCCGTCGCCGTACGCGACGGGTCCGCGCACCTGACGTACGCCGGGCTGGCCGACGCGGCACGGGAACAGGCGCGGCTGCTGCGCGCGGCCGGGGTCCGCCCCGGTGACCGGGTGCTGGTCGGCGTCGAACGCTCGGTCGCCGAGGCCGTCGCCGTCCTGGGCGTGCTGTGGGCGGGTGCCGCCTACGTGGGCGTCGAGCAGAGCGCCACGGACGCCCATCTGGCGAGGATCGTGGCCCGCGCCGAGCCGTCGGCCGCGCTCGTCGGCCCGGCCGACGGGGAGGCCGCCGCCCGCTTCCGCGCCCTGGGCGCCGAACCGGTCGCGGTGTGGGAGCCGACGTGGCGCCCCGGGTCGCATTCCGTGGAGTCCGTGGAGTCCGTGGAGTCCGTGGAGTCCGTGGAGTCCGTGGAGCACGTGGCCGAGGACCCCGCCCGGCTCGCCTACGTCGCCTTCACCTCCGGTTCCACCGGTGAGCCCAAGGGCGTCGCCGTGCCGCACCGCGCCGTGATCCGGCTGGTGCACGAGGCCGGGTTCGTGCGGCTGGGGCCGGGCGAGCGGATGCTGCGGCTGTCGCCACTGGCCTTCGACGCCTCGACCCTCGAGGTGTGGGGCGCGCTGCTCACCGGGACCACCCTGGAGGTGCACCCGGCGGGCCTCGCCTCGCCCACCGAACTCGGCGCGTTCCTGCGCGAACGCGGCATCACGGTGGCCTGGCTCACCGCGGGCCTGTTCCGGCTCGTGGAGGAGTTCGCCCCCGACTCGCTCGGCGGGCTCAGGCAGCTGCTGACGGGCGGGGACGTCGTACCGCACGAGCACACCGCGCGCGTGCTGGCCCGCCACCCCGGCCTCGTCGTCACCAACGGCTACGGCCCCACCGAGAACACCACCTTCACCACCACCCACTCGGTCTCCTCACCCGACGAGGTCGACGGCCCGCTGCCCATCGGCCGGCCCGTGCCCGGCACGCGCGTGTACGTCCTCGACGCGCGGCGCAGGCTACTGCCGCCCGGCGCGGTCGGAGAGCTGTACGCGGCGGGCGCCGGACTCGCCGACGGCTACCTCGGCAACCCGGACGAGACGGCCCGCTCCTTCGGGGAGTTCTCGCCCGACGTGCCCGAACGGCTCTACCGCACCGGCGACGTCGTACGCGTCGACTCACGGGGCCGGCTGGCCTTCCTCGGCCGCGCCGACGACCAGGTCAAACTGCGCGGCTACCGGGTCGAGCTGAGCGCCATCGCCGACGTGCTGACCGGCCACCCCGCCGTGCAGGACGCCGTCGTGCTGGTCACCGAGGGGGACAGCGCCGACAAGCGGCTGGTCGCCGCGGTGGTGCCGGCGCCGGGCGCCGCCCTCGCCGCCACCGAACTGCGTTCCCTGCTCCAGCGGACGCTGCCCGCCTACATGGTCCCCACCCTGTGGACGATCGTGGACGGCCTTCCCGTCACCGCCAACGGCAAGGTCGACCGGCGCGTTCTCGCCGCGTCCGCCGTCCCCGCAGGACAGGCGAAGCGGGCCGCGGCCGATCCCGGGGCCGCCGTGACCGCGCGGATCGCGGAGCTTTTCGCCGAGGTCACGGAGAACTCCGAGGCCGGTGGCATCGACGCCGACACCGACTTCTTCATGGTGGGCGGCAACTCCCTGGGCGCCGTGCGGCTCATGCGCAAGGTCAAGGAGCACCTCGGTGTGACGGTCCGGCTGCGGGACTTCCTGCTCTCGCCGACCCCGGCCGGGCTGCGGGCGCTCGTCGAGAAGGAGGCCGGCGGCGCGTGAACGGTACGCCCCCGCTCGCGTGGGACGAGGGCCTCGAATGCTGGGTGGTCGCCGATCCGCGGCTCGCCCGGCAGGTCCTCAACCACCCCGGCTTCACATCCGGGACGTTCGAGCGCTCCTTCCAGCTGTACATGACCGAGGCCGCCCGCACGGAGTACCGCGAGCTCACCGCGTTCCTGCGGCTGTGGTTCGTACAGGCCGACGCCCCCGAGCACACCGCGCTGCGGCGCCCGGTGCAGCGGGTGATGTCGGCGTCGTACGTACGGTCCCTCGCGCCGCGCGTCGAGGAGATCACCGACGCCTGCCTGGACGCGCTGGCCGCCACCGCGCCGCACGACGTCGTGCCGGCCGTCGCCGACGGGATCTCCGGCAGGGTGATGGCACACGTCGTCGGCGTCGCCGAACCGCCCGAGGTGCTGCACCGCTGGGCGCGCACCCTGTCGCTGTTCATCGGCGCGATGTACCGCCGCGACTACGCCGAGACGGCCCACCGCACGATGGTCGAGATGACCGAGGCCCTCTCCCGGGCCACCGCCCCGAAGGCCTTCCCGCAGGAGACCCCCGAGGACCGGGCGCGCACCACCGCGACCTGGGCGATGAACCTCTTCGGGGGCCTGGAGACGACGTCCTCGCTGCTCGCGTCCACCGTCATGGACGTCCTGGGCGAGCCGGCGGTGTGGGACGCGGTGCGCGAGCAGCGGCCCGGCGCGGCGGAGGCGTTCGTGGAGCGGGTCCTGCAACGCCGACCACCGCTGCGGCACCTGGGACGGGTCGTCGCGTACGACCAGGAGGTCGCCGGGGAGCGGATGCGGGAGGGCGACCTGGTGCTCGTCAGCCTGACGGGGGAGGGGCTGCTGGAGGACGGCGGCGCGATCGAGGACGGCGGCGCACCGGCAGCTGCCTGCCCCGTCACCGGCGCGGCGGCCGGGGCCGGTTCGTCGGACGGGGCCTCCGAGCAACACCTCGTCTTCGGATTCGGCCCGCACTACTGCGTCGGCGCACCCCTCGCCCGGCTGGAGGCGGCCGTGCTGCTGCGCCGGTTCGCCGCGCGCTTCCCGGACGCGCGGCTCGCGGACGAGGCCGCCGTGTGGGGGCCCAACCTCTCGTACGTCGGTCTCGATCATCTCTACGTCGACCTGGGGGTGTGACCGTGCCGAGCACGCTGGAGCGCGGGGACGGGGCCGTGGCCGTCGTGGGGATGGCCTGCCGGCTGCCCGGAGCCGACGACGTGGACCAGTACTGGGCGGCGCTGACGGCCGGCGCCGACGGCATCAGCCGCTTCGACCCCGAACAGTTGATCGACCGGGGTGCCGATCCGTCCTACGTCCGCCGGGAGAACTTCGTCCCGGCGATGGGCGTGATCGCCGGATCCCGCCGCTTCGACCACGCCTACTTCTCCTACAGCCGGGCCGAGGCAGCCGCGACCGACCCGCAGCAGCGGGTGTTCCTCCAGGCCGCGGTCACCGCGTTCGACGACGCGGGGCTCGATCCGACCCGCTTCCGGGGCCGGATCGGGGTGTACGCCGGTGCCGACCGGGTGGGCGAGCGCATCGACCCCGAGCTGGGCGAGCTCGCCCGTTACATCGGCCGGGAGAAGGACTTCCTCGCCACCCGCGCCGCCTACAAACTGGGCCTGCGCGGCCCCGCGCTCACCGTGCAGACCGCCTGCTCCACCTCGCTGACCGCGACGCATCTCGCCGTCCGCGCGCTGGTCGGCGGCGAGTGCGACGCGGCGCTCGCCGGGGGCGTCACCGTGATGCCCGACGGGGAGTGGGGCTATCTGTACGAGCCGGGCGGCATCCTCTCGCCCGACGGCCGCTGCCGGCCGTTCGACGAGGACGCGGCGGGCACCGTGCCCAGCGAGGGCGTCGCCGTGGTGGTGCTCAAGCGGCTCGCGGACGCGCTGCGCGACGGCGACCGGATCGCCGCCGTGATCACCGGCACCGCCGTCAACAACGACGGCTCCGACAAGATGGCGTTCACCGCGCCGTCCCCGACCGGGCAGAGCGAGGTGATCCGCGCCGCGCAGGCGGTGGCGGGGGTGGACCCGGCCGACATCGACTACGTCGAGGCGCACGGCACGGCGACCCGGCTCGGCGACCCCGTGGAGGTGCAGGCCCTCGCCGACGTGTTCGGCCGTACCGAGCCGGCCCGCGCGCGGTGCGCGCTCGGCGCCGTGAAGGGCAACATCGGGCACACCGGTGCCGCCTCCGGGGTCGCCGGGCTGATCAAGACCGCGCTGATGCTGGAACACGGCCGGCTCGTGCCCACCGCGCACTACAGCAGGCCGAACCCGCTGCTGGAGCTGGACGCTTCGCCGTTCCGGATCGTGGAGCGGGGCGAGCCGTGGGAGCCCCGCCGGGGCGACGGCGCCCGGATCGCCGCCGTCAGCTCCTTCGGCGTCGGCGGCACCAACGCCCACGCCGTCCTGGAGTCCGCCCCCCGCCGCGCCCCCCTCCCGGACCGCCCCGGACCGCGCCCCCTGCTGATCTCGGCAGCCGCACCCCACGCCCTGGGCGACCTGGCCGAGGCCCTCGCCGACCGTCTCGCCCCGACCCGGGGCACGACGGTGGTGACCGAGGCGCCCGACACCCTCGCCGTGGCGCCAGACACCCTCGCCGAGGACGCATCGACCCTCGTCGGGGATACATCGCCCCGAGGCGGGGACGCGCCGACCCTTGCCGGGGACTCTCGTACCCTCCATGCGGGCACGCCGTCCCTCCCCCCAGGCACCCCATCCCCCGCCGTGGCCCCCCACACCCTCCCTCCAGGCCCCCCGTCCCTCGGCGAGGTCTCTCGTAGCCTCGCCGGGCGGCGGGTGCACCGGTATCGGGCGGTCGTCGTGGCGCGGGACGTCGAGGAGGCGGCCCGGCTGCTGCGGGGGGTCGCGGAGCGGGAGGGCGCACGGGCGGCGGGGGCCAAGCCGCGCAAGCTCGGCAAGGTCGCGTTCGTGCTGCCCGGCCAGGGCACCCTGCGGCACGCCGCAGGCGCCGCGGCGCACCGCGCGCTCCCCGGCTTCCGGGCGGCGTTCGACGCGATACGCGAGCACGTGCGGGACGGCCACGGCATCGACCTGACGCCCGTCGTCGCGGAACAGGGCGACACCGGCGCGGACTGGTTCGCCGACACCGTCCACCAGCAACTCGCCCTGTTCGCCCTCGGCCACGCCTTCGGCAGCCAGCTCCGGGAGTGGGGCGTACGGCCCGCCGCGCTGCTCGGCAACAGCGTCGGCGAGTACGCGGCCGCCGCCCTCGCCGGGGTCTGGTCGCCGCAGGACGCCGCCGACCTGGTGTGCCACCGCGCCCGCGCCATGTGGGACACCGAGCCCGGCCGCATGGTGAGCGTCACCGGCGACGCAGGCGAAATCGCCGCAAGGCTCCCAGCCGACGGGGAGGTCACCGTCGCCGTCGAGGGCGCGGGCTCCGTCGTCCTGTCCGGCCCCGAGCGGGCCGTGGAAGACCTCCTGGCGGGCGACGCGCTTGCGGGCCTGCCGATCACGCCGGTGCACACCCGGCGCGCCTTCCACTCGAAGGCCATGGAACCGGCAGCCGAGGCGGTGCGTGCGTACCTGTCGTCGGTGCCCGCCCGCCCGCCCCGGCTGCCGCTCGTCTCCAACTCCACCGGCGACTGGGCCGACCCGGCCCGCGTGGCCCGGCCCGACTACTGGGCCGCACAGCTGCGCAGTCCCGTCCTGCTGGCCCGCGCCATGGAGACCCTGCTCGCCTCGGGCTGCACGACGTACGTCGAACTCGGGCCCGGCAGTTCGATGCTGGGCGGACTGCGCCGCAGCCCCGGCTGGGACGCCGCCGCCTTCACCGCCGTACGACTGACCGGGCGCCCGGACGAGCCCGCCGACGACGCCCTGCTGGCGGCGCTCGGCACGCTGTGGGAACTGGGTGCCGACCGCGCGCTCGCGGACGTACGGGAGCCCGCCGGGCCCGGGGCGCCGCGCTGCTCGCTGCCCGGCTACCGGTTCCAGGGCGAGGACCCGCGCGGGGAGCGCCGGCCGCCGCGCCCGCCCGCACCGACGCCGGTCGCGCCGCCGCCGGTCGCACCTCTTGGCGTACGGGCCGTGCTCGAAGAGGTGTGGTGCCGAACCCTCGGGGTGGCCGCCGTCCGCGACGACGACGACTTCTTCGCCCTGGGCGGCGAGTCCCTCATGGCCGTCACCCTGACCTCCGCCGTCCGGGAACGCACCGGCTGCGCCCTGTCCGTCACCGACTTCTCCCGCCACCCCTCCTTCGGGGCGCTCGTCGCGGCCGTCACCGGAGGAGCCGCGGCACCGTCGGCGACCTCGGTGCCCGGCGTGGCCACCCTCGCCGAGGGCCGGCCAGGACAGCCGCCGCTGTTCCTCGTCAGCGACGCCGTCGGCACCGCGCTGCCCTACCGGGAACTCGCCGCCGAGCTGGCCGCCGTCGGCCACGCCGGACCGGTGCTCGGCCTGGAGGACACCGACGACCCCCGGGGCACCCCGCGCACGGTCGGTGCCCTCGCCGCCGCCCACCTCGCGGCCCTGCTGCGCGCCCAGCCCGAGGGGCCCTACACCCTCGGCGGCTGGTCCTACGGCGCCGTCGTCGCCCATGAGCTGGCCCGGCAGCTGATCCGGCGCGGCGCGCGCGTCGAGCTGCTGCTGTGCCTGGACGGGTTCGTGCCCGACACGGCCGGTCTGCCCGTCGGCATCGCCCCGGAGTTCCTCCGCGCGGGCCTGCGCCACCAGGCCGAGGCCGTGCTCGGCGTCGGCCCGCTCGCCCGGCGGCTGCGCCGGGACCCGGCGCTGCGGCGCAGGTTCGCGGCCCGCCAGGCGGCGCTGCTGCGCTACCGGCCGCGGCCGCTGCCCTGCCGCGCGGTCCTGTTCAAGGCGGCCGAGGGCCTCGCGCCGGGCGGCGCGGACCGGCTGCGGGCCCGCCTGGACGGGCTGTACGCCGGCGGGCTGCGGGTGGAGCCGGTCCCCGGCGACCACTGGTCGATGCTCGCCGCCCCCCACGCGGGCCCCCTGGCGGCCAGGCTCCTCGGGGTGCTGGACGAGAAACGGAGTGACCATGGCTGACGCGACCACCCAGGAAGAGGCACGGGCACCGGAGGCGGAGAAACCCCTCCTGCGCAACGCCGACTTCCAGGCACTGTGGACCAGTGAGGCGTTCGCCGCGCTGGCCAAGGAGACCGCCGAGGTCGCGTACCCGCTGCTGATCCTCGCCACCGGCGGCTCCGCGTTCTACGCCGGTGCCGTCGGCTCCGCCCAGCTGGTCACCGCCAGCCTGATGTCGATCCCCGGCGGCACCCTCGCCGACCGGGTCGACCGGCGGCTGCTGCTGATCGCCTGCAACATGGTGCGCGTCGTCCTGCTGGGGCTGCTGGCGCTGCTCGTCTCCACCGGGAACACCCACCCCGCCGTCATCCTCGCCGTCGCCGTCGGCTCGGCCGCCTGCCTCGGCATCTCCAACCCGACCGGCCTCGCCGTCATCAAGCAGCTGGTGCCGCCCTCGCAGCTGACCCAGGCCACCGCGCAGAACCAGGTCCGCTACTTCGCGGCCACCATGGGCGGGCCCCCGGCCGGCGGTTCGCTGTTCGCCGTCGCGCGTGCCTTCCCGTTCCTCACGGCGGCCCTGTCGTTCCTGGTCTCGTCCGCGCTGCTGCTGTTCATCCGCAAGCCGCTGAAGGTGGAGAACCCGGCGCCCGGCGAGAAGCGCAACGCCGCCGAGGGTTTCCGCTTCCTCGCCCGGCAGCCCGTCCTGCGGCTGCTGATCGTCTGGATCATGGGCTCGAACATGGCGTTCACCCACACCGGGGTCTTCCTGGCGCTGATCGCCACCGCCGAGAGCCGGGGCGCCTCCTCCACCTTCACCGGTCTGCTGCTGTCGATCGCCGGCATCGGCGGGGTGGTCGGCTCGCTGCTGGCGAGCCCGATCATCAAGCGGGTGCCGCCGCCGGTGCTGTTCCTGACGGCCGCCTGGATCGGGCCGGTCGCCGCCGTGCTGCTGGCGAACGTCTCCGGGCTCGTCCCGCTCGGGATCATCGTCGCCTGCGTGTTCCTGCGCGGGCCGATCACCAGCGCCCTGTTCCTCGCCTATCTGGCCGCCATGGCGCCCGACAAGACGCAGGGGCGGGTGCTGGGTGCCGTGATGTTCATGTCCATGGTGGCCGCGCCGCTCGGCGTGTTCGGCGTCGGCACCCTCTTCGACCTGGCCGGACCCACCGCGGTGTTCACGGCCATGGGCATCGTCTCGGGCCTGGCCGCGCTGCCCACCCTCAGCCCCCGCATCCGCAAGCTCGCCCCGCCGGAGGAGTACGCCGTCACCAGCACGGCCGACGACACGTCCGGCGCCCCGACCTCCAAGGAGACGTGATGCCCGCCGACACCACCCGGCAGACCTCCACACCCGCGCTCCCGCAGACCTCCACGCCCACGCCCCGGCAGGCCTCCACGCCCACGCCCACGCCCGCTGCCGAGCAGGCCTCCACGCCAGGCCCGGCGGCCGGGCAGGCCTCCGTGTCTGGCCCGGTGGCTGGGGAGGTTTCCGTGTCTGGCCCGGCAACTGGGCAGGCATCCACGCCCATGCCCGCTGCCGGGCAGGCCTCCACGCCCACGCCCATGCCCGCTGCCGAGCAGGCCTCCACGCCAGGCCCGGCGGCTGGGCAGGTCTCCGTGTCTGGCCCGGTGGCCGGGGAGGTTTCCGTGTCTGGCCCGGCAACTGGGCAGGCATCCACGCCCATGCCCGCTGCCGAGCAGGCCTCCGCGCCAGGCCTGGTGGCTGGGGAGGTTTCCGTGTCTGGCCCGGTGGCTGGGGAGGTTTCCGTGTCTGGCCCGGCAACTGGGCAGGCATCCACGCCCATGCCCGCTGCCGAGCAGGCCTCCGCGCCAGGCCCGGCGGCCGGGCAGGTCTCCGCGTCCGGCTCGCCAACAGGGCAGGCCTCAGCGCCAGGCCCGGCGGCCGAGCAGGCTTCCGCGTCCGGCCCGGCAACAGGGCAGGCCTCAGCGTCCAGCCCGGTGACCGGCCAGACCTCCGCGCCCGCGCCCGGTCACCAGACCGCCGACACCGCCACGGCGCCCCCCGTCTCCGCCCCCGCCCTCGCCGCTCTCGTGGATGCCGTGGCCGGTGGCGGAGGTGACCGGCTGCCGCCGGAGTTCTTCACCGACCCCGATCCGGCGCCCGGCGCCACCCACGCCGCCAACACCCGGCTGCGCGCCACCGGCTGCCCCGTGCACCCCATCGACTACCCGCCCGGCGGCGACGCGTACGTGGTCTCCGAGTACGAGACCGCCCTCAAGGCCTTCGGCGACCCCCGGCTGTCCAAGTCCGTCGACAACGCCCCCGGCTGGTTCCGCGACCTCCTCAAGGACAGCAGCCCGGTCCTCATCCGCAACATGATCACCGCGGACGCGCCGGAGCACACCCGGCTGCGCCGCCTGGTCAGCCGCGCCTTCGTACCGCGCCGGATGGCCCTGCTGCGGCCCCGCATCCAGGAGATCACCGACGAACTCATCGACGCGCTGCCCGAGTCGGGCGAGATCGACCTGATGGAGTTCGCGTTCACCCTGCCGATGCGGGTCATCTGCGAGTTCCTCGGCGTCCCCATCGAGGACCGCCCCGACCTGCACGCCTGGGGCTACTGGCTGAGCGGCGCCCCCTTCGCGGACGAGGAGTCCAACCGTCAGCTGAAGGTGGCCAGCGACAGCATCGAGCAGTACCTCGTCGGACTGCTCGACCGGCGCCGCGCCGAGGGCCTCGGCGACGACCTGGTCTCCATCCTGCTGCGCGCCGCCGACGAGGAGGACGTCTTCACCAACGACGAACTCGTCTCCACCCTCGTCCTGCTGATCATCGCCGGCCACAAGACCACCGCGAACCTCATCGGCAACGGCTTCCAGGCCCTGTTCGCCTTCCCGGACCAGCTGGAACTCCTGCGCTCCGAGCCCGAGCTGGTGGAATCGGCGGTCGAGGAGTTCCTGCGCTTCGAGCCGCCCGTCTACCGCGGCACCCTGCGCGTGGCCACCGAGGACATGGAACTCGGCGGCTGCCCCATACCCCGCGAGGGCTTCGTCCACATCCTGATGGACTCCGCCAACCGCGACCCCGAGGCCTTCGAGGACCCCGACCGCCTCGACATCACCCGCGCCAACAACCGCCACTTCGCCTTCGGTCACGGCGCGCACTTCTGCGTCGGCGCCCCCCTCTCCCGCGTGGAGGGCTCGGTCGCCTTCCCGACCCTGCTGCGCCGCCTGCCCGGACTCGAACTCGCCGTACCGCACGCCGAGCTGGAGTGGGTCTTCGACAACTCCACCAGCCGGGGCCTGAAGAGGCTGCCGGTGCGGTACACGGCCCGGCTCGCGGCCGTCGACCCGGAAGGGGCGAACCGATGACCGTCCGTACGACCCTGGTGTGCCTGCCCTTCGCGGGCGCCGGCGCCTCTTTCTTCCGCCCCTGGCAGCGCGTCGCCGGCGAGCGGCTGACGATCCTGCCGCTCCAACTGCCCGGCCGTGAGCGCCGTATCGACGAGGACCCGTACACCGACGTCCGTACGGCGACCGAGGGGTTGTACGGCGAGCTGCGCGCCGCCCTCGCCGCCGACCCCGCGTCGCCGCACCGGATCGCCCTGTTCGGGCACAGTCTGGGCGCCGTCCTCGCCTACGAGCTGGCGCACCGGCTGGCCGCGGCCCCGGACGGCCCCGAACTCGTCCGCCTCTTCGTCAGCGGCTCCCCGCAGCCCGCCGAACAGCGCACCCGGCGCGCCACGGGCCTGCCCGACGACGCGTTCCTCGCCCGGGTCAACGAGTTCGCCGGGTACACGCACGAGGCGCTCGACGATCCGGAGATGCGCGAGCTGATCCTGCCGACGCTCCGCGCCGACGTGGAGATGCACGAGAACTACACGCCCTCCACCGACCTGGCGCTGCCCGTCCCGCTCACCGTGCTGCGCGGCAGCCACGACGAGCTCGTCAGCCGTGACGAGGCGGCGGCCTGGGCGAAGGTCGCGGGCGCCGACTTCCGGTCCGTCGAGCTGTCCGGCGGCCACATGTACCTGACCGAGTCGGCGGCGGACCTGCTGGACGTCGTCGCCGCCGAAGTCCACTGAGAGCACTGGGACGAGGGGAGCGGGCCATGCGTCTGACCGGGAAGACCGTCGTCGTCACCGGGGCGTCCCGGGGTCTCGGCCGGGCCACGGCGGTGGCGTGTGCCGCGGAGGGTGCCGACCTGGCGCTGCTCGACCTCTGCGACGACCTGCCCGGAGTGCCGTATCCGCTGGGCACCGCGGGCCAGTTGGAGCACACGGCCACACTGTGCCGCGGGGCCGGCTCCGCGGTGCTGACGGCCCGCTGCGACGTGCGCGACCTGCGGTCCGTGGAGGAGGCGGTGGCGCTCGCCGAGGACCGGCTCGGCGCGATCGACGGCGTGGTCAACAACGCGGGCATCGCAGCTCCTTCGGGCCGGCCCGCGCACGAGATCGGCGAGGAGGAGTGGGCGCTGATGATCGACGTCGACCTCTCCGGCGCCTGGCGGATGATCCGGACCGTCGGCAAGGCGATGAGCGCCCGCCGCCGCGGCAGCATCGTCAACATCGCCTCCACGGCCGGCCTGGTCGGCTACCGGCACTTCGCCGGGTACGTCGCCGCCAAGCACGGCCTGATCGGGCTCACCAAGGCGGCGGCGCTCGACTACGCCCCCCGGAAGGTACGCGTCAACGCCGTCTGCCCCGGCTCCGTCCGCGACGACCCGGCCGCCGAGGGCCGGATGCTCGCCGAGATCGCCCGCGCCCTCGACGTGCCGGTCGGCGAGCACGAGGAGGAGTTCGTCGCTGCCCAGCCGATGAACGCGCTGATCGAGCCGGAGGACGTGGCGGCGGCCGTGGTCTACCTGCTGTCGGACGACGCCCGGCAGGTGACGGGCACGACCCTCACGGTGGACGGCGGCTTCTCGGCCCGCTGAGCCGCACTCATCCGCGAAGAAACGCGAAGAAACGCGAAGAAACCTGGGAGGACACCCGTGCCGGGTGCACAGTGCCATGCGGTCCGCGTCCCGGTGACCGGGACGGACGTACGACAACTGCGGGACCGGCTGGCCGCGGCGGGCCCCTGGCGGCTGTGGGCGGACGACGTCCCGGCCGGACCGGCCGAGCCGCTCGCCGTACGCCGCCGCGAGGCCGAACTGCACCGCCCGGTGACCCGGGACGTGCGGTGCGTCCTGCTGCGGTACGGCGACGGCACGGCGGACCTGGTCGTCGTGGCGCACCGGGACCGCCTGGACGGGGCCGGGCTGCGCCACCTGGCCGAGGTGCTGACGGGCGGGCGCCCGCCGTCGCCCTGCCCCGCACCCGCCGCGCCCCGCGCCGAGCCGCCCGCCCCGGCGGACGCCCCGGACTGGGGCGACGGCGACCCCTCCGCCACCACCCACGGCGCCCTTCACCTCGACCTCCCCCTCCCGTACGCCACGACCCCCGCGTCCCTCCGCCTGCCCGCGCTGGCCCTGACCCTGGCCCGCTACGACGGCCACGGCTCGACCGGCTCGGCGACGGTCGGGACCGCCGGAGAGGGCTCAGACGGAGCCCTGGAGTTCGTCCTCCCCGCGTCGACCGCCCTGCGGGACCTGGCCACGGCACGACCGGCGCGGGTGGAACGGGACGTGGTCGCGGGGATCCTCGACGAGCCGGAGGCGCAGGGCACGGCCCCGGGCACGGCGACGGGTGTGGGTGCGGTTGCGGGTGGCGGCGGCGGTGCGGTGCCGGGTCCGGACGCTCGGGGCGGCGGCGGTGCGGTGCCGGGTCCGGAGGGTCCGGGCCCCCGTGCGGTGCCGGGGCCGGACGGTGGGGGCTTTGGTGGTGCGGTGCCCGGTCCGGACGCTCGGGGCGGCGGCGGTGCGGCGCCGGGTCCGGAGGGTCCGGGCGCCGGTGCGGTGCCGGGTCCGGACGGTGGGGGCTTTGGTGGTGCGGTGCCCGGTCCGGGCGGTCAGGGCCCCGGCACCCCGCCCCACGACGGCGGGCCCCGTGGCGGCCCCGCCACGGCCCTCGCCCTCGCCCTCGCCGGTGCCAGTGCCGGTGCCGGTGCCGGTGCCGGTGCCGGTGCCAGTGCCGGTGTCGGCGACCGACTGCCCTGCCTCGCCCCGCCCTTCCCCCTCACCTTCGCCTTCTCGCCCCTCCGGGACGGCGGCACCCGCCTGTCCTGCTTCCACCGGCTCAGCCATGTCTCACCGGCGGTCGCCGAGGGCTTCACCCGGCACTTCGCGGAGGTGTACCGGCAGTCGGCACTCGCACCGGAGACCACCGTCGCGGACGTGGACCTGCTCGACCCGTACGAGCGGGACCGGGTGGCCCGGCTCGGACGCCCCGGCGTCGCCCTCGTGTCCGAACCGGACACCCTGTCGCGGGCGTTCGCGCGCGTGGCCGCCGCCACACCCGACGCCGTCGCCCTCTGCGACGGCGGGACGGAGCTCAGCTACCGGGAGCTGGACGAGCGTTCCGCCCGCGTCGCCGCAGGGCTGCGGGCCCACGGGGTGCGCCCCGGCGACCGCGTCGGCGTCTGCCTGGAGCGGACGGCGGAACTCGTCGTCACCCTGCTCGCCGTGGTCCGGGCGGGTGCCGCCTACGTCCCGACCGACCCCGCCTACCCCGCCGACCGGCTCGCCCACACCGTCGCGGACGCCGGGCTGCGGGTGGTCGTGACCCGCCTCGCCGCGTTCCCGCGCGAGGACGGGGTCGCACTGCTCACCCCCGACGAACTCACCGGCACCGCCGGGTCGTCCACAGGCGACCTCCCCGAGCCGGCCCCCGACGACCCCGCCTACGTCATCTACACCTCCGGCTCCACGGGCCGCCCCAAGGGCGTGCTCGTACCGCACCGCAACGTCGTCTCCCTGATCGATGCCACCCGCGACGAGTACCGGCTCGGCCCCGACGACACCTGGACGCTCTTCCACTCGGCCGCCTTCGACTTCTCCGTGTGGGAGATCTGGGGCTGCCTGCTGACCGGCGGACGGCTCGTCGTCGTGCCGTACTTCGTCACCCGCGACCCGGACGACTTCCGCGACCTGCTCCTCGACCGCCGGGTCACCGTGCTCAGCCAGACCCCGTCCGCGTTCTCCCAGCTCCTGCGGGTCGACCACGCCCGGCTGCCGGTCCGGCTCGTGGTGTTCGGCGGCGAACCGCTGGACAGCCGCATGCTGCTGCCCTGGTTCGACCGGCACCCCGAGACCACCTGCCGCCTGGTCAACATGTTCGGCATCACCGAGACGACCGTGCACGTCACCGCCCAGACCGTCACCCGCGCACTCGCCCTCGCCGGCTCCCGCTCCGTGGGCCCCGCCCTGCCGGGCTGGCACCTGTACGTCACGGACGAGCGGGGCCGCCTCGTGCCGCCCGGTGTCACCGGCGAGATCCGCGTGGGCGGCGCGGGCGTCGCCGCCGGGTACCTCAACCGGCCCGACCTGACGACCGAACGCTTCGTGCCGGACCCGTACGCCCCCGATCCCGCCGCCCGTGCGTACCGCAGCGGCGATCTCGGCCGGCTGCGGCCCGACGGGCGTCTCGAGCACCTCGGCCGGATCGACAGCCAGGTCAAGATCCGCGGCTTCCGCATCGAACTCGACGAGATCCGCGGCGTGCTCCTGGAGGACCCGGCCGTCGCCGCCGCGGCCGTCGTGGTGCGCCGCGACGACCCCGCCGACCCGGCCACGGCCCGCCTGGACGCCTACGTCGTCCCGGCCGACGGCGCCACGGCCGACGACCCGCAGGGCATCCGCAAGCGCGCCGCCGGCATCCTGCCCGAGCACATGGTCCCGGCCACGGTCACGACGCTCGACGCCCTCCCGCTGACGACCAACGGCAAACTGGACCCGGCCCGGCTGCCCGCCCCGACCCGCTCCACGGCGGCTGCCGCGGTCCTCCCGGAGACCTCCGGTCCGGTACGTGACGCTGGTCTCGCCGAGGCCCTCAGGGACATCTGGGAATCCGTCCTCGGTACCCCCGTCGGCCTCGACGACGATTTCTTCGAGCTCGGCGGAAACTCCCTGTTCGCCGTCCGTGTCAGTGCCGCCCTGCGGGCCCGGGGGCTGGCCGCGGTGCCGCTGCGCGACCTCTACCGGACGCCCACGATCCGGGCCCTCACCGGCTGACGCCGAAGCCCTCGCCGGGCGACGGTCAGGCCGTCCCGAACTCCAATCGCGTTAACATGACGAGAAATCGTCCGGTACCCCGCGCGGACTGGAACGGGAAGGCCGCCCTCGAGTGAGTGCATTTCAACAACCAGACCCCAGGGACCGCCCCGCACGGCTGACCGTCGGCGTCGTCGGCGCCGGCCGCGTGGGCCCCGCCCTGGCCGCGTCGCTCCAGCTTGCCGGACACCGCCCGGTGGCCGTCTCCGGAGTCTCCGACGCCTCCCGGCGGCGGGCCGCGCTGATGCTGCCCGAGGTGCCGCTGGTGCCGCCCTCCGAGGTCCTCCGGCGGGCCGACCTGGTGCTGCTCACGGTCCCCGACGACGCCCTGCCCGGGCTGGTGCAGGGCCTCGCCGACACGGGCGCCGTACGCCCCGGACAGCTCCTCGTGCACACCTCCGGGCGCTACGGCGCGAAGGTCCTCGACCCCGCCCTGCGCGCGGGCGCGCTGCCGCTGGCCCTGCACCCGGCGATGACGTTCACCGGGACGCCCGTGGACGTGCAGCGGCTGGCCGGCTGCTCCTTCGGCGTCACCGCCCCCGACGAGCTGCGGCTGGCCGCCGAGGCCCTCGTCATCGAGATGGGCGGCGAACCGGAGTGGATCGCCGAGGAGAGCCGCCCGCTCTACCACGCGGCCCTCGCACTGGGCGCCAACCACCTGGTCACGCTCGTCGCCCAGTCCATGGAGCTGCTGCGCGCCGCCGGCGTCGAGGCACCCGACCGGATGCTCGGCCCGCTCCTCGGCGCCGCCCTCGACAACGCGCTGCGCTCCGGCGACGCCGCGCTCACCGGCCCCGTCGCGCGCGGGGACGCCGGCACCGTCGCCGCGCACGTCGCCGAGCTGCGCCGGCACGCCCCGCAGACCGTCGCCGGGTACCTGGCGATGGCCCGGGCGACCGCCGACCGCGCGCTCGCCCACGGACTGCTCAAGCCGGAACTCGCCGAGGACCTGCTCGGCGTCCTCGCGGGCCGGGCCGACGGCGCCCCCGGCACCCACGGCACCGAAGGAGACGCCGGATGACCACCACCCTCCTGCGCACCGCCGCCGAACTGCACGCACGCGCGCGGGCCGGCCGCCGGGCCGTCGTGATGACGATGGGCGCCCTCCACGAGGGCCACGCCACCCTCGTCCGCACCGCCCGCGAGCTCGCCGGGCCGGACGGCGAGGTCGTCGTGACCGTCTTCGTCAACCCGCTGCAGTTCGGCAAGGGCGAGGACCTCGACCGCTACCCGCGCACCCTGGACGCCGACCTCAAGATCGCCGAGGAGGCGGGCGCGGACGTGGTGTTCGCCCCGTCCGTGGACGAGGTCTACCCGGGCGGCGAGCCCCAGGTCCGGGTCAGCGCCGGCCCGATGGGGGAGCGCCTGGAGGGCGCCTCGCGCCCCGGCCACTTCGACGGCGTCCTCACGGTCGTCGCCAAGCTGCTGCACCTCACCCGGCCCGACGCGGCGCTGTTCGGGCAGAAGGACGCCCAGCAGCTCGCCCTGATCCGCCGTATGGTCCGCGACCTGAACTTCGGCATCGAGATCGTCGGCGTCCCGACCGTCCGCGAGGACGACGGCCTGGCCCTGTCCAGCCGCAACCGCTACCTCTCCGCGAAGGAGCGGCGCACCGCGCTCGCGCTGTCGGCGGCGCTGTTCGCCGGCCGCGACCGGCACGCCGCCCAGGAGGCGCTGCGGGCACGCGCGCGTGAGGTGCCCGCCACCCAGGCGCGTGCCGAGGCGCTCAGCGCGCTGGGGGAGTCCCGCGCGGCGGCCGACGCGCACGCCGTCGCCCAGGCCGCCCCCGGCAACCCGGCCGCCGTCCGCGCGGCGGCCCGGCTGGTGCTGGACGAGGCCGCCCGGCTGGACCCGCCGCTGGAGCTGGACTACCTCGCGCTCGTCGACCCGTCGGACTTCACGGAGATCACCGGGAACGAGGACGACTTCACCGGCGAGGCCGTCCTCGCCGTCGCCGCCCGGGTCGGGACGACCCGGCTGATCGACAATCTCCCCCTCACCTTCGGAGCCGCCTCGTGACCAGCACAGGCATACGACTGCACGCGCCCGCGCCCGGGTGGAGCATCGACGCGGACGTGGTCGTCGTCGGCTCCGGCGTCGCCGGCCTGACCGCCGCCCTGCGCTGCGAGGCCGCGGGACTCAACACCGTCGTCGTCACCAAGGCCCGCCTGGACGACGGCTCCACGCGCTGGGCGCAGGGCGGCATCGCCGCGGCCCTCGGCGAGGGCGACACCCCCGAACAGCACCTGGACGACACGCTGGTGGCGGGCGCGGGTCTGTGCGACGAGGACGCCGTCCGGATCCTCGTCACCGAGGGCCCGGACGCCGTACGGCGGCTGATCGAGACCGGCGCGCACTTCGACGAGTCCGCCGAGGGCCGCCTGGAGCTCACCCGCGAGGGCGGCCACCACCGGCGCCGGATCGCCCACGCGGGCGGCGACGCGACCGGCGCGGAGATCTCCCGCGCGCTCGTCGAGGCGGCCCGCGCGCGGGGCGTGCGGATGATCGAGAACGCGCTCGTCCTGGACCTGCTCACGGACGCGGGCGGCCGTACGGCGGGCGTCAGCCTGCACGTGATGGGCGAGGGCCAGCACGACGGCGTGGGCGCCGTGCACGCCCCCGCGGTCGTCCTCGCGACCGGCGGCATGGGCCAGGTCTTCTCGGCCACCACCAACCCGTCCGTGTCGACCGGCGACGGCGTGGCGCTCGCGCTCCGGGCGGGCGCGCAGGTCAGCGACCTCGAATTCGTGCAGTTCCACCCGACCGTGCTGTTCCTCGGCCCGGACGCGGAGGGCCAGCAGCCGCTGGTCTCCGAGGCCGTACGCGGCGAGGGCGCCCACCTGGTCGACGCGGACGGCGTGCGCTTCATGGTCGGGCAGCACGAACTCGCCGAGCTGGCGCCCCGGGACATCGTCGCCAAGGGCATCATGCGCCGCATGCAGGAGCAGGACGCCGAGCACATGTTCCTCGACGCCCGCCACTTCGGCGCCGACATGTGGGAGCACCGCTTCCCGACGATCCTCGCCGCCTGCCGCGCCCACGGCATCGACCCCGTCCAAGAGCCCATCCCGATAGCCCCGGCGGCCCACTACGCCTCCGGCGGAGTGCGCACCGACTCCCGGGGCCGGACGACCGTCCCCGGCCTGTACGCGTGCGGCGAGGTCGCCTGCACCGGCGTGCACGGCGCGAACAGGCTCGCGTCCAACTCGCTCCTGGAGGGCCTGGTCTACGCGGAGCGGATCGCCGCCGACATCGCCGACAGCCACGCCGGCGAGGGCCTGCACGCGCGCGTGCCCGCCCCGGTGGAGCACCCGGAGAAGCCCGCGCATCCGCTGCTCGGCGCCGAGGCCCGGTTCGCGATCCAGCGGATCATGACGGAGGGCGCCGGCGTGCTGCGCTCCGCCGAGTCCCTCGCCAAGGCCGCCGACCAGTTGCAGCGGCTGCACACCGAGGCCCGCGACGCGCTCGACGAGAACGGCAAGACCGCCGAGCCCGGCGTCGACACCTGGGAGGCCACCAACCTCCTGTGCGTGGCCCGCGTCCTGGTCGCCGCCGCCGCGCTGCGCGAGGAGACCCGCGGCTGCCACTGGCGCGAGGACCACGCCGAACGCGACGACACGACGTGGCGCCGCCACATCGTCGTACGGCTGAATCCGGACCGCACGCTCGCCCTACACACCACCGATACCGCAGACTTCCCCCCTACCCGGCAGCACCAGGAGCAGTGACAGACGTGAGCACCCCCGACCTTCCCCTCGCCAGCGGCGGCTGCGGCGACGGCTGTGCCTGTGGCGCCGACGGCGACGCCACCGGCGAGGACTACCTGGAGTGCGGTCTCGATCCCGCGCTCGCCCAGCTCCTGGCCGAGGCAGGGCTCGACCCCGTCGAGGTCGAGGACATCGCCAACGTCGCGATCCAGGAGGACCTGGACCACGGCGTGGACGTGACGACGGTCGCGACCATCCCCGAGGAGGCGGTGGCCACCGCCGACTTCACCGCGCGCGAGGGGGGCGTGGTCGCGGGCCTCCGGGTCGCCGAGGCGGTCGTCTCGGTCGTGTGCACCGACGAGTTCGAGGTCGAGCGGCACGTCGAGGACGGCGACCGGGTGGAGGCCGGCCAGAAGCTGCTGTCGGTCACCACGCGCACGCGTGACCTGCTCACCGCCGAACGCAGCGCGCTGAACCTGCTGTGCCGCCTCTCCGGCATCGCGACGGCCACGCGCGCGTGGGCGGACGTCCTGGACGGCACGAAGGCACGCGTGCGGGACACCCGCAAGACCACGCCGGGCCTGCGCTCCCTGGAGAAGTTCGCGGTCCGCTGCGGCGGCGGCGTCAACCACCGCATGTCCCTGTCGGACGCGGCCCTGGTCAAGGACAACCACGTCGTCGCCGCGGGCGGCGTCGCCCAGGCATTCAACGCCGTGCGCGAGGCCTTCCCGGACGTGCCGATCGAGGTCGAGGTCGACACCCTGCACCAGCTCCGCGAGGTCGTGGACGCGGGCGCGGACCTGATCCTGCTGGACAACTTCACGCCGGGCGAGTGCGCGGAGGCCGTGGGCATCGTCGGCGGACGCGCCCTGCTGGAGGCGTCGGGCCGGCTGACCCTGGACAACGCCAAGGCGTACGCCGACACCGGCGTCGACTTCCTGGCCGTGGGAGCCCTCACCCACTCCTCGCCGATCCTGGACATCGGCCTGGATCTGCGGGACGCGGAGTAGGGAGCGGGTACCGGTCATGCTGCTGACGATCGACGTGGGGAACACGCACACGGTGCTCGGCCTGTTCGACGGTGAGGAGATCGTCGAGCACTGGCGGATCTCCACCGACGCGCGCCGTACGGCCGACGAGCTCGCGGTCCTGCTCCAGGGCCTGATGGGCATGCACCCGCTGCTCGGCGTGGAGCTGGGCGACGGCATCGACGGCATCGCGATCTGCGCGACCGTCCCCTCGGTGCTGCACGAACTGCGCGAGGTGACCCGCCGCTACTACGGCGACGTCCCCGCCGTCCTCGTCGAACCGGGAGTCAAGACCGGTGTGCCGATCCTCTTCGACAACCCCAAGGAGGTCGGCGCCGACCGCATCATCAACGCGGTCGCCGCGAACGAGCTCTACGGCGGCCCGGCGATCGTCGTCGACTTCGGCACGGCGACGACGTTCGACGCGGTGAGCGCGCGGGGCGAGTACGTGGGCGGCGTGATCGCCCCCGGCATCGAGATCTCGGTGGAGGCCCTGGGCGTCAAGGCGGCCCAGCTCCGCAAGATCGAGGTGGCCCGCCCCCGCAGCGTGATCGGCAAGAACACGGTCGAGGCCATGCAGTCCGGCATCGTCTACGGCTTCGCCGGCCAGGTCGACGGCGTGGTCACCCGTATGGCCCGGGAGCTGGCGGAGGACCCCGACGACGTCACGGTCATCGCCACGGGCGGGCTGGCCCCCATGGTCCTGGGCGAGTCCTCGGTGATCGACGAACACGAGCCCTGGCTGACCCTGATCGGCCTGCGCCTGGTCTACGAGCGCAACGTCTCCCGCATGTGACCCCGGGCTCCCTTCCACGGGGAGCCCGAGGGGCGGATCCGGGAGAGGGCCAGGGGTGGATCCGGTGAGGGCCAGGGGGCGGATTCGGGCGCGCCACACCAGTCCGTTATGTCGAATTTGTCTGATTAGCGCGTATCGTCACCGCATGCCCACGCCCTACGGATCCCGCGGCGGCATGGCGTTCGGCGCGGAGGAGCTGCGTGTGCTCCGCCGCGCCCTCGCCCTCGCCCTCCACCCCGGTCCCGCCTGTGCCGAGGACGTACAGGACTGCCATCGCCTGGCCGAATCCCTCGACGAGGCCGTGCGGGAGGCCGCCCGGCTGCGGGCCTTCCTGGTGGCCGACCTCGGCCGCTACCGCGCCGCCCTCCCCGGCGCCGCGGCCGGCTACCTCAGGCTCCTGGAGGAGGTCCTGGCCGCGGGCCACCTGCCCGGCCCCGACGACCTCGCCGCCCTGCGCGCCCTGCGGGGCGATCCGGCCGCCGCCGCCCTCCTGGACCGCTGCCAGACGCTCGCCGAAGCCGACGTACGGGCCCGTCTCGCCCGCCGTACGGCCCGCCCGGCCTCCGTGGCCACCCCGACGGTCCCGGCGTCCCGTACCCGCCTTCTGGCGCTTCCCGGGGGCCGTTCCGGCGAGGCCTGCGACCTCCTCGCGGCCGATGCCGAGGAACCGCGCGAGGAGCCGCGCGAGAAACCCGCCGAGAAGCCCGCCGCGCCCGGCCCCGGTCCCGTCCCCGTGAAGCCCCCCGGTCCCCAGCCCGAGCGCCGTCCCGTCCCCACCCCGGGCGAGGTCTTCCCGCGCCGCAAGCCCACCCCGCCGCCCGCCGAGCCGGAGCACGGGCAGGAGCAGGGGCTGCAGCGGCCGCGGACGCTGGCGGCCGGCTGAGGCGTCCGTGCCGCTTCGCGCGCGAGGCGGCACGACCCGACCCCGGCCCTTCGTCCCGTTCCTCCCTGGCTACCCTGGATCCATGGACTATGTCTCCGCGCTGGTGCCCCCCGTCGTCATGGCCGCGTTCTTCATCGGTGTGATCAGGGTGATCGTCAAGACCCAGGGGGGCGCCAACAAGGGCAAGGAGGACGCGGCCGTCGACGCCGCCCTCGCCCGCGCGGAGGGCACCCGCCGGGCCTCCGCCGGCACCGACGCCTGACCCTCGCGTCCCGCGACCCCCACGCCCCGCGGCGCCCCCGGCGTACGGCTCCCATCGGAGTCGTACGCCCTTTTTGTTCCTGTTTGGCATCGAAAGTGCACGTCCGGCACGCGATTGGCGAGATCTCCCACTATTGTTCTGAGAGTGCCTCGCCCATTGGGAGAACTCGAAGACGCGGTCATGACGCGGGTGTGGAAGTGGAACCGCCCGGTGACCGTTCGAGAAGTCCTGGAAGACCTTCAGCAGGAACGGTCCATCGCGTACACCACGGTGATGACCGTTTTGGACAATCTCCATCAGAAGGGCTGGGTGCGCCGCGAGGCCGAAGGCCGGGCCTATCGATATGAGGCGGTCTCCACCCGCGCCGCCTACGCCGCCGCCCTCATGAACGACGCCTGGGCGCAGAGCGACAACCCCGCCGCCGCTCTCGTCGCCTTCTTCGGGATGATGAGCGACGAACAGCGCCAGGCGCTGCGTGACGCCGTACGGATCGTCCAAGGTCCGGAATCATCCGAAGCCGCAACTGCGGGCAGTGGCGGGGAGAACCCCGGCTCGGCAACCTGAGGCGGCGGGCGATAGCGTCCGCACATGTCCGCAGAGAGCCCCTCCGCCGAGAACCCCGAAGTCACCGCTAAAGCCATCACCGTCCGGCGGGCCCGGACCAGCGATGTCCCCGCCGTACGCCGACTCCTTGACGCGTACGTCCGGGGCAGCATCCTGCTCGACAAAGCGACGGTGACCCTTTACGAGGACATCCAGGAGTTCTGGGTCGCCGAACGCGACGACAACGCCGAGGTCGTCGGCTGCGGTGCGCTGCACGTCATGTGGGAAGACCTGGCTGAAGTGCGCACTCTCGCGGTCAAGCCGGGCCTGAAGGGCGCCGGCGTGGGCCACCAGTTGTTGGAGAAGTTGCTGCACACCGCGCGCTGGCTCGGCGTTCGCCGTGTTTTCTGCCTGACCTTCGAAGTGGACTTCTTCGCCAAGCACGGCTTCGTGGAGATCGGTGAGACGCCGGTGGACACCGATGTCTACGCCGAGCTGATGCGTTCCTATGACGAGGGCGTAGCGGAGTTCCTCGGACTCGAACGAGTGAAACCGAACACCTTGGGCAACAGCCGGATGCTTCTGCATCTGTGATCGTGGCCGCCCATTCCGGCCGACCGCCCTTGCCCGGTGCCCTATGTCCGAAACGCGTACGTTTCCGGGCGAGGGGCGGGTCGTCGGTCTCTGCCAGGGGTTTGTGTTTTCTCAGCAAAAGCGGTTTGCTTTCCGACGTACTGCAGTACTGCATATAACAGGGCGCGGCTAAACGGCGGACGCCGCGGACACCCGTCCCTCACGTTATCGATGAAAGGAAATCCGGTGGCACAGAAGGTTCAGGTCCTTCTTGTCGACGACCTCGACGGCGGCGAGGCGGACGAGACCGTGACGTTCGCGCTGGACGGCAAGACGTACGAGATCGATCTCACGACTGCCAATGCGGACCAGCTGCGCGGGCTTCTCGAGCCCTATGTGAAGGGCGGCCGTCGTACCGGAGGCCGTGCTTCGGGCGGGCGTGGAAAGGCGCGTGCCGCTTCCGGCAGCAGCCAGGACACCGCTCAGATCCGCGCGTGGGCGAAGGAGAACGGTTTCGAGGTCAATGACCGTGGCCGCGTTCCGGCGACCATTCGCGAGGCTTACGAGAAGGCCAACGGCTGAGCGCGGGAGCACCGCAGTCGGACACGGTGACAGTGCGTCGCCAGCGTGTCCACCAGCCGCACCAGATCGGGGGCGTCTCCCGCGCCCCCCAACGCCGACACCGTCGGCAGCGAGGCCTCGGCCTCGCACCCCGCGACGGGGGGCCGCACCCAGACCGCGGCCCCCTGCAACGGCCCGGAAGCCTCCCGTCCCGGGGGGAGCGGTGCCTCCATGAGCCCGCCCGCTCCGATCGCCGTCAGATCCAGGGGGAGTGCGCCCCACTCCAGCCACTGAAGGATCCCCGGCAGCTCCTCAGCGCTGCCCGCGGCCACCAGCAGCCGCATCCGCCCGCCTCCCACGGCCACCGGCGAGCCCGGCGCCAGGCGCCCGAGCGCCGCGTGCCCCGCCTCCGCGGGCACGTCCAGGACGTCGAAGCGCTCGCCCACCAAAAGTCGTACCGGTGTCCCGGGCACCGTCGCCCATCCCAGTTCGTTCTCGTACCAGCCGCGGATCCGGCCGTCCGGGTCGGCGGGGTCGAGCGGACGCCGGGGGAGGGGCACTGAGCGAACCATGCCGAGTAAAACCGTCCCCAAGACCCCACGGTTACGTTGCGCGCCGTCAAGACTGCGCAGAGTGTCGAAAAAGGGGGCGCGCAGAGAGCTCGGGAGGCGCAAGGTTGTTCGCCCGTAGCGGAGGGAAAGGGTGCGCACGGCATGGACTGTCAGTGCCGGCGGGTAAGACATCCCTAGTGGGAGGGGGCGACACGCAGGAAAGGACGTCTCGCGTTCGCCATCGGCGTACTGATGGTGAGGGTAACCACCTGGCCTGCGGGAACATCGTCTCGCACCATCGGGTTGGAGCAGATGTCGGCGTTAGCGGGGTCAGGAGGCCATCGACGGTGTCGGCAGTTGGAATGAGCGGTCCCCGCTTGCGGGACTAAGCTGCGGAAGGACAGGGAGGGGAAGTTCCCCCCACTGCCTGACCGCTCTGAGGAGCGATTAACGATGTTCGAGAGGTTCACCGACCGCGCGCGGCGGGTTGTCGTCCTGGCTCAGGAAGAAGCCCGGATGCTCAACCACAACTACATCGGCACCGAGCACATCCTCCTGGGCCTGATCCACGAGGGTGAGGGTGTCGCCGCCAAGGCCCTTGAGAGCCTCGGGATTTCGCTCGAGGCGGTCCGCCAGCAGGTGGAGGAGATCATCGGCCAGGGCCAGCAGGCCCCGTCCGGGCACATCCCCTTCACCCCCCGTGCCAAGAAGGTCCTGGAGCTGTCGCTCCGCGAGGCCCTTCAGCTGGGCCACAACTACATCGGCACGGAGCACATCCTGCTCGGCCTGATCCGTGAGGGCGAGGGCGTCGCCGCCCAGGTCCTGGTCAAGCTGGGCGCTGATCTCAACCGGGTGCGGCAGCAGGTCATCCAGCTGCTCTCCGGCTACCAGGGCAAGGAGACCGCCGCCGCCGGCGGGCCTGCCGAGGGCACCCCCTCGACGTCCCTGGTCCTCGACCAGTTCGGCCGGAACCTCACCCAGGCCGCTCGTGAGTCCAAGCTCGACCCGGTCATCGGGCGCGAGAAGGAGATCGAGCGGGTCATGCAGGTGCTGTCCCGCCGTACCAAGAACAACCCGGTCCTGATCGGTGAGCCCGGCGTCGGCAAGACCGCCGTCGTCGAGGGCCTCGCCCAGGCCATCGTCAAGGGCGAGGTGCCCGAGACCCTCAAGGACAAGCACCTCTACACCCTGGACCTCGGCGCGCTGGTCGCCGGCTCCCGCTACCGCGGTGACTTCGAGGAGCGCCTGAAGAAGGTGCTCAAGGAGATCCGCACCCGCGGCGACATCATCCTGTTCATCGACGAGCTCCACACGCTGGTCGGTGCGGGTGCCGCCGAGGGCGCCATCGACGCGGCTTCCATCCTGAAGCCGATGCTGGCCCGCGGTGAGCTCCAGACCATCGGTGCGACCACGCTCGACGAGTACCGCAAGCACCTGGAGAAGGACGCGGCCCTGGAGCGCCGCTTCCAGCCCATCCAGGTCGCCGAGCCGTCCCTGCCGCACACGATCGAGATCCTCAAGGGTCTCCGTGACCGGTACGAGGCGCACCACCGCGTCTCCATCACCGACGAGGCGCTGGTCCAGGCCGCCACCCTGGCCGACCGGTACATCTCGGACCGCTTCCTGCCGGACAAGGCGATCGACCTGATCGACGAGGCCGGCTCCCGGATGCGCATCCGCCGGATGACCGCTCCGCCGGACCTCCGCGAGTTCGACGAGAAGATCGCCGGCGTCCGGAGGGACAAGGAGTCGGCCATCGACTCCCAGGACTTCGAGAAGGCGGCTTCTCTCCGCGACAAGGAGAAGCAGCTCCTGGCCGCCAAGGCCAAGCGGGAGAAGGAGTGGAAGGCCGGCGACATGGACGTCGTCGCCGAGGTCGACGGCGAGCTGATCGCCGAGGTCCTCGCCACGGCCACCGGCATCCCGGTCTTCAAGCTGACCGAGGAGGAGTCCAGCCGCCTGCTCCGCATGGAGGAGGAGCTGCACAAGCGGGTCATCGGCCAGAACGACGCCGTCAAGGCGCTGTCGAAGGCGATCCGCCGTACGCGTGCCGGTCTGAAGGACCCGAAGCGTCCGGGTGGCTCGTTCATCTTCGCCGGCCCGTCCGGTGTCGGTAAGACCGAGCTGTCCAAGGCGCTCGCCGAGTTCCTCTTCGGTGACGAGGACGCGCTGATCTCCCTCGACATGTCGGAGTTCAGCGAGAAGCACACGGTGTCGCGTCTCTTCGGTTCCCCGCCCGGATACGTGGGCTACGAAGAGGGCGGCCAGCTGACCGAGAAGGTCCGCCGCAAGCCGTTCTCCGTCGTCCTCTTCGACGAGGTCGAGAAGGCCCACCCGGACATCTTCAACTCGCTGCTGCAGATCCTGGAGGACGGTCGCCTGACCGACTCCCAGGGCCGGGTCGTGGACTTCAAGAACACGGTCATCATCATGACGACCAACCTCGGCACCCGGGACATCTCCAAGGGCTTCAACCTGGGCTTCGCGGCGTCGGGCGACTCGAAGAGCAACTACGAGCGCATGAAGAACAAGGTGTCGGACGAGCTCAAGCAGCACTTCCGCCCCGAGTTCCTCAACCGCGTCGACGACGTGGTCGTCTTCCCGCAGCTCACGCAGGAGGACATCCTGCGGATCGTCGACCTGATGATCGGCAAGGTGGACGAGCGCCTGAAGGACCGGGACATGGGCATCGAGCTCTCCCAGTCCGCCAAGGAGCTGCTGTCCAAGAAGGGCTACGACCCGGTGCTGGGCGCGCGTCCGCTGCGTCGCACGATCCAGCGCGAGATCGAGGACACGCTGTCGGAGAAGATCCTCTTCGGCGAGCTGCGCCCCGGTCACATCGTGGTCGTGGACACCGAGGGCGAAGGCGAGACCAAGACCTTCACCTTCCGCGGCGAGGAGAAGTCGGCCCTGCCCGACGTCCCCCCGATCGAGCAGGCGGCCGGCGGCGCCGGACCCAACCTGAGCAAGGACGCGTAAGCGTCACAGCGGCAAGGGCCGCCGTGGAACTCCGGTTCCACGGCGGCCCTTTCTGCGTCCGGCGCTCAGCCGCGCGGCAGCCTCAGGACAACTGGCCGTCGTAGTCCGGCAGCTTGTACGTCTTCTCGGCGTGGCCGCCCGACAGGTCGGTGGTGCTGTTGCCGATGTTCGCGATGATCGTGTAGCCCTTGTTCTCGATATCGACGCGCTGGGCGGTCTTGTAGGCGGCGACGTCCTTGAAGAGGTCGATCAGGCTGCGGACGTAGAGTCCGGAGACCTTGTAGCCGACGTACTTGAGGTTGTAGTCGGTGAACGAGTAGATGATGCCGGGGCGGGCGGTGACGAAGAACAGCGAGACGCCGTGCTCCTGGGCGTACTTGGCGACCTCGAGGACCGGCTTGTTGGCGGGCTGCGGGTAGCTGAAGCCGAAGTCGGTCTCCAGTGTGGTGTTGTCGATGTCGAAGACGATCGCCTGCTTCTCGCCCGACTTCACGGCGGCGATGCGCTGCTTCAGGTACGGCAGGGCCTCGTTCATCACGGTCTGGCAGTCCGCCTGCCAGGTGGTGTAGTCGACGTCCTCCGCTGCGGCCGCGGTGGCGACGGTGGAGATGCTGGTGGCCGTAGCGGCCTGGGCGCCGGCCGGGACGGCCATCGCGGTGGCGGCGGCCGTGGCCACCGCTGTCATGGCTATGCGGCGCTTCCAGGTGCCTGTGGTCATGTGGGGTCCTCTCGCGTCCTGGCCTGCCTGTGTCGAGGGCATGCTGTTCTGTGGGGATGGCCTGAGGGGAACCAGCGGGTTACCGGGGGAAACCTGCGGGTTACTGGACGGTAGAGGTGAGTGAGACCCCGCTCACAGACCCGTGCAGCGTTCGTGACCGGGGTCACAAGTGGCCTGCGGGGTGGAGGAGTAGCCCTCGTCACATTCCGAAGTCCCTTGAGGCGGGCGGCCGGTGACAAGCGGCACAGGTCATTTGTCCGGTACTAGGGCGGATAGTGGCAGGCCGAATATAGGCAAAAGGGACATAGCCCTCGGATCCCCCTAGGGGTTACGGGCCTCCGGCGTGCATCGCCCTCAAATCGGGCGAGAACGGACCTCTGTCAAGAAGTGGGAGGTTTTGTGGTGAAGTACTAGCTTCCGTCGTACGTCACACGTTTGGGGGTCTATCGACCTCGGGGTTACCAAGGGATGGCCCACCCGGCAGGCGTTCGAGCGCCGGGCGGTTTCTTTGTCCCCGAACCCATGAGGTCTTCATGTTCCAGCGCGTCACTTCCCGTTCTTCCCGTACGTCCCTGCTCCGCACCCGCGTGGCCGTCGGGGTCGCCGCCCTGGGTGCCACGGCCGTGCTGGGAACCGGAGTGGCGTCCGCCGCTGCACCCGCCGCCGCGCCCGCCGCCAAGACGGCCGTCTCGGCCGGCTGGGTCAAGCCGGTGGCGCACTACACCAAGTCCGCGAGCTTCCACCAGGCCGGCGCCATGTGGCAGTCCACCCACAGCGGCCAGGACTTCGCCGTGCCGAGCGGCACCAAGGTCGTGGCCGCCCATGGCGGCACCGTGGTCAAGGCCGGCGGCAACGGCGCCGGTGACGGCCCGGCCTACGGCAACGCCATCGTCATCAAGCACGGCAACGGGACCTACTCCCAGTACGCCCACCTCTCCCGCGTGGACGTGAAGATCGGCCAGATAGTCAAGACCGGCCAGCGCATCGCCCTGTCCGGCAACACCGGCAACTCCAGCGGCCCCCACCTGCACTTCGAGATCCGTACGACCGCGAACTACGGCTCGGCGATCGACCCGGTGAAGTTCCTGCGCGCCAAGGGCCTGGCCATCTGACGATGACGGGTGATCAGGTGCCCTGATGCGCCTGGGTCACGAGATCGACGGCGACCTCGAGGACGGCTGCGCGCTTGTCCTCGGGGTCGCCTTCGAGGTCCTGGAGGAAGAACATGCCGGCGTGCAGCGTGAAGATCGCGCTCACGCAGCGGACCTGGTCCGTCAGGGGGGCGTCCGGGTCGATGAAGATGTCCCGCAGTCCGCGCATGCGGTCCTTGAACGAGTCGCCGATCTGCAGTTCCCGTACCGTCGCCTGGTTCTCCTGCATGAAGCGGAAGAGCGGGGCCGCGTCGGCGAGGGCCTGGCTGTAACGCCGTACGATCTCCCGCTTGGTCTCCAGGGTGTGCGGCTGCTGCCTGCCCCACTCGATCAGCTCTTCGATCGGCTTCGTCAGATCCGTGAAGATGCTGACGACAATGTCTTCCTTCGTCTTGAAGTGGTAGTACAGAGCCGCCTTCGTGACCTCCAGTCGCTCCGCGATCTCGCGGAGGGAGGTCTTCTCGTAGCCCTGCTCGGCGAAGAGTTCGAGCGCGACGTCCTGGATGCGCTGGCGGGTGTTTCCGCGGCGCTGCTGCTTGGTGCCGTCCATGGTGACGTCCATCCTCGTACTCCTCGAGCTCTCCTGGAAAGTTACTTGCCGCCCGGCTAGTTCGACACCAGAAACTTACTTGACGACCGGCTAGTGACGGGGCTACTTTCCCCAGTGTAGTGAACTAGCCGGGCGGCAAGTAAGTGGGCGGCCCGCAGCAGTACCCAGGGGAGTGGGAACGATGGCGGACACGAAGACGGCCGAGACGGAGCCGGAGAAACAACCCAGGAGCGTGCGGGTCGTCCTGCTCGCCCTGATGATCACCATGATGCTCGCGATGCTCGACAACATGATCGTGGGCACCGCGATGCCGACGATCGTCGGCGACCTCGGGGGCCTGGAGCACCTGTCGTGGGTCGTCACCGCGTACACCCTCGCGACCGCGGCCGCCACCCCGATCTGGGGCAAGCTCGGTGACATGTACGGGCGCAAGGGCGCCTTCATGTCGTCGATCGTGATCTTCCTGATCGGTTCCGCGCTCAGCGGCATGGCCCAGAACATGGGCGAGCTGATCGGCTTCCGCGCCGTGCAGGGCCTCGGCGCCGGCGGTCTGATGGTCGGTGTCATGGCGATCATCGGCGATCTGATCCCGCCCCGGGAGCGCGGCAAGTACCAGGGCATGATGGCCGGCGTCATGGCGCTGGCGATGATCGGCGGCCCGCTGGTCGGCGGCACGATCACCGACAACTGGGGCTGGCGCTGGTCCTTCTACATCAACCTGCCGCTCGGCGTGGTGGCCCTCGCCGCGATCAGCGCCGTGCTGCACCTGCCGAAGAAGCGGGCCAAGGCGGGCATCGACTACCTCGGTGTCGTGCTGCTGACCGTGGGCATCACCTCGATCGTCCTCGTCACCACCTGGGGCGGCACGGAGTACGCCTGGACGTCCGCGCGGATCATGGAGCTGATCGGGATCGGCGTCGCCACGCTCATCGGCTTCGTGTTCTGGCAGACCAAGGCCGCCGAGCCGATCGTGCCGCTGCACATCTTCCGCAGCCGCAACTTCACCCTGATGTCCCTCATCGGCTTCATCACCGGCTTCGTGATGTTCGGCGCGACCCTCTTCCTGCCGCTCTACCAGCAGTCGGTGCAGGGCGCCTCCGCGACCAACTCCGGGCTGCTGCTCCTGCCGATGCTCGGCGCGATGCTGGTGACCTCGATGGTCGCGGGCCGGGTGACGACGAACACCGGCAAGTACAAGGTGTTCCCGGTCGTCGGCAGCGTCCTGATGGTCGTCGGGCTGTACCTGCTGTCGACCATGGACACCGGCACCTCGCGCCTCACCGCCGGCGTCTTCATGGCCGTCGTCGGCCTCGGTATGGGCTGCCTGATGCAGATCACCATGCTGGTCGCGCAGAACAGCGTGCAGATGAAGGACATGGGCGTCGCGTCCTCCTCCACCACCCTGTTCCGTACGCTCGGTTCCTCCTTCGGTGTCGCGATCATGGGCGCGCTGTTCAACAACCGTGTCCAGGACGTCATGGCCGAGCGGGCCGGCGCGCTGGGCTCGAAGATCACCGAGCAGTCCGCGCAGCTCGACGCCGCCAGCCTGGCGAAGCTGCCGGCAGCCGCCCGCGAGGCCTACCAGCACGCGGTGTCGGCCGGTACCCACTCGGCGTTCCTGCTGGGTGCGGTGGTCGCGGTGGCCGCGCTGATCGCGGCGGTGTTCGTCAAGGAGGTACCGCTGAAGGGAGCGGGGCCGCAGAAGGCGGACGAGGACTCGGCGGACGGGGCGGGTGTGGCTCCGCCGGTCGTCGAGGCTGTCTGATCCGATCCTGAGTTCGAAGGCCTCCGGGTGTCCGCCCCGGGGGCCTTCGTGGTGCCTGAGGGCTCTGCCCCCGGACGGGCTGAGTGTGCCGGCCGGCACCGATGTCAGTACCCCGTGCCACCATCGGCCCCATGGACAGACTCCGGCAGTTGCGGCTCGCCAAGGACGCCATGGACCGTGACTGGGCCGATCCGGAGCTCGATCTGGACGCCGTGGCGGCACACGCCGGGTACTCCCGCTACCACTTCGTACGCGCCTTCAAGGCGACCTACGGCGAGACACCCGGCCAGTACCTCACCCACCGCCGGATCGAGCGGGCCGAGGAGATGCTCCGCAGCGCCGATCTGAACGTCACCGAGATCTGCCACCTGGTCGGCTTCAGCAGCCTCGGCACCTTCTCCGCCCGCTTCAAGACCCGCACCGGACTGACCCCCAGCGAGTACCGGGCCCGGCACGTGGGCCGCGGCGCCGCGCTGATCCCCGGCTGCTACGCGATGCTCTGGGCCGGCGGCTTCCCCACCTCCAGGAGCGCAACTTTGAAGAAGCGCCCCGCCCCCGGCCCTGCCTACGGTGACGCACAGAGCCCCTCGCAGGACAGGAGAGCAGAGCCATGATCAAGGGCCTGGGCATCACCACCGTGTGGACCTTCGACCAGCAGCGCACCAAGGCCTTCTTCACCGAGAAGCTCGACTTCGAGGTCCGCGACGACGTGTCCATGGGGGACATGCGCTGGATCACCGTCGGGGCCAAGGACCAGCCCGGCGTGGAGCTGGCCCTGATGAGCCTCGACGGGCCCGGCCTCGACCCGGAGTCCTCCGAAGCGCTGAAGAAGCTCGTCGGCAAGGGCGTGATCGGCGCCGGCGCCTTCCGCACGGACGACTGCCGCGGCGACTACGCGACCTTCCGGGCACGGGGCGTCGAGTTCCTCCAGGAGCCCCAGGAGCGGCCGTACGGCATCGAGGCGATCTTCCGCGACGACAACGGCAACTGGAACTCGCTGACCCAGCGCAGCGAGGAACTGGACTTCTCGAAGGACTTCGGGTGAAAGGCCGGAGGGCCCTCGGGTGAAGGGCTTCGGCTGACCGGAGCCCTGCCGCGGCCTACGGCATCATCGGGTAGCTCCCCGTGTTCGTCGGCGCGTGCTCCGGGAGCCACAGGACGGCCACGGCGCCCTCCGCCGGTATGTGCTCCGGCGCCCCCGCGGGCCGTACGTTGCGGAAGGTGAGCCGGGCGCCGAGGACGCGGGCCTGGCCCGCCGCGATGGTCAGACCGAGTCCGTGGCCGTGTCCGGCGCGGTCGGCGCTGCCGGTGCGGAACCGGCGCGGGCCCTCGGCCAGCAGGTCCTCGGGGAACCCGGGGCCGTGGTCGCGGACCCGGATGACGCGGCCCTCGACGGTGACCTGGATCGGGGACCTACCGTGCTTGGCGGCGTTGGCGATGAGGTTGAACAGGACCCGCTCCAGACGCCGGGGGTCCGTCGTGACCATCGACTCGTGGACCACCCGCACCTCGACGTCCGGGTCCTTGGCCGCCACCCGCCGCGCGACGAACTCACCCAGCACGATGTCCTGCAACTCCGCCCGCTCCGAGGCACTGTCCAGGCGGGCCACCTCCAGGACGTCCTCCACGAGCGTGCGCATGGCCTTGGCGCGGTCCAGGACGAGCTCGGTGGGCCGGCCGGGCGGGAGGAGCTCGGCCGCCGTCAGCAGGCCGGTGACCGGGGTGCGCAGCTCGTGCGCGATGTCGGCGGTGACCCGGCGCTCGGCGTCCAGCCGCTGCTGCAGCGCGTCCGCCATCGCGTCCACCGCGCTCGCCAGATCGTCGGTCTCGTCCCGCACCACTCCGCCGATGGCGGCCCGGACCCGCACATCGGACTCGCCCTTGGCGACCTGGTTGGCCGCGGCCGCCGCCTTGCGCAGCCGGCGCGAGAGCTGCCCGCCGATCAGCACCCCGAGCGCGCTGCCGCCGAGGACGACCGCGATCGACCCGATCACCAGGGCCTGGTCCAGGTCGTTGAGGATGTCCGTGCTGCGGTCGGTGAACCCGGTGTGCAGGGACATCACCTGACCGTTCTTGAGCGGCACGGCCGCCCAGATGTCCGGCACGCCCCCCGCGCGGTCGGACACATACGTCACCCGGCGCCCTTCGGCGACCTTCTCCCGCACCTCCGAGGGCAGCCGGGAGTCGTTGATCTTGATGTTGGGGAAGTTGGGCCGCCCCGTCAGCTCGTAGTTGCGCTGGGCGATCTGGACGCGCTCGTCCGCGAGGTCGCGCGCGTTGTCCAGCATCGACACCCGGGCGGCGTTGTGCACGACGAGGCTGAGCGCGATCGCCACCAACGCGCCGACCAGCGCGATCGCCGCGCTCAGCTTCCACCGCAGACCCGTACGGATGCCCTCGCCCCCCGCCCGGGCGGGAACCAGATGCCGGATCATCCCCCTCACCCCCCGCCCGCTCAGGCCTTCAACTTGTAGCCGAAGCCACGGACCGTCTCGATGCGGTCCTGGCCGATCTTCGTGCGCAGCCGCTGCACATGGACGTCCACGACCCGGGTGTCACCGCCCCAGCCGTAGTCCCAGACGCGCTCCAGCAGCTTGTCCCGCGACAGGACCGTGCCCGGAGCGGAGGAGAACTCCAGCAGCAGACGCATCTCGGTCGGGGTCAGGGCCACCGGCCGGCCGGCCTTGCGGACCTCCATGCCCTCGGTGTCGACCTCCAGGTTGCCGAAGGTGAGCACACCGCCCGCGGGGGAGGCATCCTCGGCCCGGTCCCCGCCGCCCGCGTGCCCGAAGCGGCGCAGCACCGCACGGATCCGGGCGACCAGCACGGCCCCGTCGAACGGCTTGGTCACATAGTCGTCGGCGCCGGCCTCCAGGCCCAGAACCACGTCGATGGAGTCTGCGCGCGCCGACAGCATGATCACGGGCACGGTGGACTCGTCCCGGATGCGCCGGCACAGACTCACGCCGTCCAGGCCGGGCACCATGACGTCGAGCAGGGCGATGTCGGGGCGGTCGGCCCGGAACGCGTCCAGGCCGGACAGGCCGTCGGGCATCGCGGTGACCACGAAGCCGTCCCGCTCCAGGGCGAGCTGGGTGGCCTCGCGGATGACGTCGTCGTCCTCGACGAACAGGACGTGGGTCTGGTCTGCCATCCCGGTGCTCTCAGTCCTCGTGTTCGGTGGTCCGTCTGTCTGGGCGCCCCTTGAGGGGACGCGCAGGGCGTCTGCCGCGTTCACTCCCGGTGCGCCCACTCATTGATCGCAACGAGCGGCCCGATCGGTTCACGGTTCCGGAAGTTTTTTCCGGCCGGCCGCGACTTCCGCGCAGGACATCCTCTCCCGGCCAGGTCAGCCGCTCTTCGGCACCGCCGTCACGTCCCCGCCCACGCTGCTGTAGTCGTTGTGGATGCTGAACTGCTTGATGAAGCGATCCGCGGTGGTCCAGCGGTAGGTGATCACGTTCTCGCCGGACGGATCGGAGACGGAGTCGCCCTTCGCGTACACCTGCTTGGTCACCACCAGATCGCCGCGGTCTATCTCCGCGTAGACCGGGGGCTCCTCGGCCTTGAACACGTTCTCGTACCGGTCGTCCTGCTCCCGGTACACATACGAGCCGACACCGACCGCGTCTCCGCAGGTCAGCACGTTCACGACGATGTCCGTGGTGGGGCCGCCGGTCAGATCGCCGTAGGAGACGTCGACCGGGTACTCGTCGCCGACGCACGGCTTCAGCTCGCTCTTGACCTCCGCCGAGACCGCGGGGTCGTTCATGACGAGCTGGATCGCGTCCGTCTGGGAGGGGGTGCCGGAGGGCGCGACCGAGGGCGACACCGTCGTACCGCCGCCCACGCCGTCGGCGTGCGCGGGACCCTCGTCACGGGTGCCGGTGCCGCCGGTGGCGCACGCGGACACGAAAAGGGCGAGGGCGGCGAGCACGGTCACCGCCGTGATCGCCGCCTGGAAGGTGCCTCGGGCCGGTGTGGGCCCTGCCTGGGCCGGTGTCGGCCCGGCCTCGGTCAGGCCGCCGCGCAACGCTCCCGCTCCTCACGCTCCAGCGCGCGTGCGTCCAGATCGCGGGCTTCCAGCTCCTCGCGGAGCCGGGCGAGCGCCCGGTGCAGCGTGCTCTTGACCGTTCCCGCGGACATACCGAGGGCGGCGGCCGTCTCCTCCGTGGACATCTGCTCCCAGTGTCGCAGCACCACGACACTGCGCTGTTTCGGAGCGAGCACCTTCATGGCGTCCATCAGCAGGGCGCGGTCCGCGTGCTGTTCGGTGGAGTCGTCGATGCAGGCGTCCGGGAGCTGCTCGGTGGGGACTTCCTCCAGCTTGCGGGCCCGCCACCACTCGGTCCGGGTGTTGATCATGACCCGACGCAGATAGGCGTCCGCGAGCCGCTTGTCCGCGATGCCCTCCCAGCGGCCGTACGTCCGCGCCAGGGCCGTCTGCAGCAGGTCCTGCGCGTCGACCGGGTCCGGGACCAGCCGGCGGGCGCTGCGCAGCAGCGCGTCCTGCCGGGTGCGGACGTACTCCTCGAACTCGAGCACCTCGCCCATGGTCATCCCCTCCGTTTTCCCCGTTCCGGCTCGCGGTCGTCCGCCGGTTTCCTGCCTGAGGTCTGTCGCCCCCGTGCCCTCGGTGGGCACGCAAAAGAAGCTACGGAGGTGTTGTCACGGGGCTGTGCGGAGCAGCCTGCGGCCAGCCCTCGGCTGTCCGTCGGTTGTGTAACGGAAATAGGTTCTGGGTAAAGAGGCACGCCGAAGTCTGCGTCTATATGCCGATTTGCCCGGCCGGTGGGCGTGACAAAGGCTGGGCTTCGGCTGTGAGGAAGCCCGTTGTCTGTGAAGTGACCGTGCGTCAGGTCAGCGGCAGGCGGTACAGCCCGTCCGGCAGCGGCTCCACCAGTCCGTCCGCGACGAGGCCGTCCAGGGCACGCGCGCGCTGCACCGGTTCGTGCCACACGCGGTCCAGCGCCGCCTGCGGCACGGGCGCGTGCGCCTCCCGCAGCACGGCGAGCAGCTTGCCGCGCACCTGCCGGTCCGTGCCGGCGTACGTCTGCCCACGGCGCGGCGGGCCGTCGTGCTCCGGTTTGCCCGCGAGCCGCCAGGCGCACCGCGCGGCGATCGGGCAGCGCACACAGGTCTCGTTCTTGGCCGTGCACACGAGCGCGCCGAGCTCCATGGACGCGGCGGCCCAGCGGGCGGCCGTCCCCTCGTCCTCGGGCAGCAGGGCGCGCGCCAGCTTGCGCTCGGCGGCCGTGGTGGCGTTCGGCGGGTACTGCACCCCCGTGACGGCCCGGGCGAGGACCCGGCGCACGTTGGTGTCCAGTACGGCGTGCCGCTGGCCGTACGCGAAGGAGGCGACGGCCGCGGCCGTGTACTCGCCGATGCCGGGCAGTGCCAGCAGCTGCGCGTGGTCCGACGGTACGTCGCCGCCGTGCCGTTCCGTTATGGCCACCGCCGCTCCGTGCAGCCGCAGGGCACGGCGCGGGTAGCCGAGCCGCCCCCATGCGCGCACGGCCTCGCCGGGTGCCTCAGCGGCCAGGTCGGCGGGGCGCGGCCAGCGGGCGAGCCACTGCTCGTAGACCGGCAGGACGCGGCTGACCGGCGTCTGCTGGAGCATGAACTCGCTGACCATCACGCCCCACGCGCCGGCCTCGGCGTGCCGCCAGGGCAGGTCGCGGGCGTTCTCCTCGAACCAGTCGATGACAGGGAAGTGCAGGTCCGCGCCGGGCTCGGCGTCGGCGGGGCTGCTGTGCGGGGGCTTCGTGGGCGCAGTCATGGCCCTTCCGATCCTGCCATGCGGGATGGGGCACACGTGCGTACCGCCACTCGTCCGGGGTCCGGCCCAGGAGCGAGGCCGTGGGCGTGCGCCCCCCGCTCATGGCCAGAGGTGCAAGGCACGCCCCTGCAAACGGGAGGGACGGGTGCGGGCAGTTGAGCCGGGGACCGGGGTGCGGGGTCCGGGATGATGATCCGGAAAAGTTGTACTCCGGGCGGCGGGTGGGGCCAGCGAACGCGGCGATCTCTCGTACAGTTTGCGCCGTGGGATCTCTGCGCAATCCGATCGGGCCGCTTCCCTCCTCCATCTACTGGCGTCGGAGGGTCGTACTGCTGTCCGTGATCGCCCTGTTGGCGCTGCTCATCACGTGGATCGTCACCTCGGGCGGGGGTGGCGGCGACAACGGAGCCAAGGGGTCCAGCGGCAAGAATCCCGCGTCCTCGATCACGCCGGGGCCCTCCGGTTCGGGGCCCGCGATCAGTCAAGCCCCGGGCGGGCGTGACGAGTCGAGCGAGAGCGCCACCAGCGGCTCGGACTCCGGGTCCGGATCCGGCTCGGACACGGGTTCGGGGGACGGCGGCTCGGGCTCCGGCGGCTCCGGCTCCGACGCGGGCAGCGGCGGCACCGACGACGGGGCCAACGGCAGTGGATCGAGTACGACGCTCCCGGCCGGCACCACGCTGCCCAACTGCACCGCCAGCGTGGTCAAGTTGAGCCTGCGCAGCGTCCGCAACAGCTACTCGCCCGACGAGACGCCCACCTTCCAGCTCATCGCGAAGAACTCCTCCGGCAGCGACTGCAAGGTCGACCTCGGGCCGAAGACCGCGGTGTTGACGATCACTCAGGCGAGCAGTGACGACGACTACTGGTCGTCCGCCGACTGCCCCAAGGTGTCCGGCAGTCTGCTGTACCGGGTGCCGGCCGGGGGTGGCTTCACGTACACCGTGAAGTGGGACCGCAAGCCGAGTGCTCCCGAGTGCGCGACGCCTCCGGCGGGGTCGGCCGCCGCGGGGACCTATCTGGTGGAGGCGAAGGCGCCGGGGTTCGCGAAGGCACAGACGTCGTTCGTGCTGTCTGCCGACTAGCTGCGCTGCGCGTAGCCGCGGGCCACCGAGTCAGACGTACCGCTCCAGGATCGACGACTCCGCCAGTCGCGACAGCCCCTCGCGGACGCTTCGCGCCCTCGCCTCGCCCACGCCGTCCACCGTCTGGAGGTCGTCGACGCTGGCGGCGAGGAGCTTCTGGAGGCCGCCGAAGTGCTCCACCAGGCGGTCGATGATGGCACCGGGCAGCCGGGGAACCTTGGCCAGCAGACGGAAGCCGCGCGGGGAGACCGCCGAGTCGAGCGCCTCGGGAGAGCCGGTGTAGCCCAACGCCCGGGCCACCGTGGACAGTTCTAGGAGCTCGGCGTGGGAGAGCGCGTCCAGCTCGGACAGCGCCTCGTCGACCGTGCGGGAGCGCTTGGCGGTCGGCTCGGGGACGTAGTCCCGGACCACCAGCTCGCGCTCGGGCTCGAGGCCCGCGATCAACTCGTCGAGCTGGAGGGCCAGCAGTCGGCCGTCCGTGCCCAGTTCGACCACGTATTCGGCGATTTCGGTGGCGATGCGGCGGACCATCTCCAGGCGTTGCGCCACCGCGGAGACGTCCCGGACCGTCACGAGGTCCTCGATCTCCAGCGCTGACAACGTTCCCGCGACCTCGTCCAGACGGAGCTTGTAGCGCTCCAGGGTCGCCAGGGCCTGGTTGGCGCGGGACAGGATCGCGGCGGAGTCCTCCAGCACGCGACGCTGGCCGTCGACGTACAGGGCGATCAGGCGCATCGACTGGGAGACCGAGACGACCGGGAAGCCGACCTGCTTGGAGACCCGGTCCGCCGTGCGGTGCCGGGTGCCCGTCTCCTCCGTGGGGATCGTGGGGTCCGGCACCAGCTGGACGCCGGCGCGCAGGATCTTCGACAGGTCGGAGGAGACCACGATGCCGCCGTCGAGCTTGCACAGCTCCCGCAGTCGCGTGGCCGTGAACTCGACGTCCAGGTCGAAACCGCCCGTGCACATCGTCTCGACGGTCTTGTCGGAGCCGAGCACGATGAGCCCGCCGGTGTTGCCACGGAGAACCCGCTCGAGGCCGTCACGCAGGGCCGTGCCCGGAGCCACCGCGCTCAGCGCGGCGCGCATCAGGCCCTCGGCACCGGAACTCCCACCGGACTTTCCGGGAGCTGCTGCCCGGTCGTTGGCTGCCACTGCACTCCTCCGGTCGCAGGTTCTGAGGCGCTCCCGTTTCGCGCACTCTGTTCGTACGGACGGGCGAGACCAGGGCAAAGTCTACCGGCGGTCCTCCGCCTCCCGTGGGGCCTCTCGGCGACGGGACCGCGGCAGGACCCGCAGCGCGTCCCCCATGTCCGCGACTTCGAGGACCTTCATACCGGGCGGGATCTTGCCGGGATCGCCCGGTACGAGCGCGTGCGTGAAGCCCAGACGGTGGGCCTCGGCAAGCCTGCGCTGGACGCCCGTGACCCGTCTGACCTCGCCCGCGAGACCCACCTCGCCGATCGCGACGAGGTTCTGCGGCAGGGGGGTGTCACTCGCGGCGGAGGCGAGCGCGAGGGCGATCGCCAGGTCCGCCGCGGGCTCCGAGAGCTTCACACCGCCGACCGTCGCCGAGTAGATGTCCCGCTTGCCGAGCGCGCTGATGCGGCCGCGCTGCTCCAGTACCGCGAGCATCATCGACACACGGGACGTCTCCAGGCCGGAGGTGGTGCGGCGGGGCGAGGGGATCTGCGAGTCGACGGTGAGGGCCTGGACTTCGGCGACCAGGGGGCGGCGGCCCTCCAGGGTGACCGTCAGACAGGTACCGGGAACCGGTTCGTCACGACGGGTCAGGAAAAGTCCGCTTGGGTCGGCAAGTCCGACAATGCCCTCGTCGTGCAGTTCGAAGCAGCCGACCTCGTCCGTGGCGCCGTAGCGGTTCTTCACACCGCGCACCAGGCGCAGGCGCGCGTGCCGGTCGCCCTCGAAGTGCAGGACGACGTCCACCAGGTGCTCCAGGAGGCGGGGGCCGGCGATCGCGCCGTCCTTGGTGACATGGCCCACCAGCAGGGTGGACATGCCGCGCTCCTTGGAGGCGCGGATCAGGGCCCCGGCGACCTCGCGCACCTGGGCCATGCCGCCCGGCGCCCCGTCGATCTCGGGGGAGGCCACCGTCTGCACCGAGTCGAGGATCAGCAACGACGGCTTCACCGCGTCCAAGTGTCCGAGGACGGCGGCCAGATCGGTCTCGGCCGCCAGATAGAGATGGTCGTCGATGGCGCCGATCCGGTCGGCGCGCAGCCGGACCTGGCTCGCCGACTCCTCGCCCGTCACATACAGCGTGCGGTGTTCGTCACTCGCCGACTTGGCCGCCACGTCCAGCAGCAGGGTCGACTTGCCGACGCCGGGCTCGCCCGCGAGCAGCACGACCGCGCCGGGGACCAGACCGCCGCCGAGGACGCGGTCCAGCTCGGGCACACCGGTGGTGCGGGCCGTGGCCTGTCGGCCGTCGACCTGGCCGATGGGCACGGCGGAGGTGGTGACGCGCCCCGGCGTCGTCGTACGGACCGCGGGCGCGCCGTACTCCTCGACCGTGCCCCAGGCCTGACACTCGGGGCAGCGGCCGAGCCACTTGGCCGTCTGCCAGCCGCATTCCGTGCAGCGGTAGGACGGGCGGTCCTTGGTGGTCTTGGTACGGGCAGCCATGGGGAAACCGTAACCGCCGCCACCGACAGCCGGGTGGGCCTGTGGACAACCGGCGTGATCGGCCCGCGGGACAGCTGGGGAGAATCCGGACACCCCCTGTGATCCGGCCACCGCCCGTCACGAACGAGCCACGGAACCCCCCGTTCCTGTCCCCTATTGAGGGATCGTTTCACCCGTACGGATTAAAAGGACTCAAGGGACAAGAAGAGCCCGTTCCGGGCCGCCTACGGTCGCACGGGTGATGAGCAGCAGCCCGGAAATCTCGACCCGCACGACCGGCGCACACCGGGCGCACCGGGAGGCGCGCGACCGCGCCGCGGGGCGCACGCTCGCCCAACGGCCGCCCGCGCGCTACGAGCCGTATCTGGACGGACTGTTCACCTACTGCCTGTCCGCGCTGTGCGACCACGACGCGGCCACCGCCGCTCTCGGGGACGTCCTCGCCCTCGCCGAGCGGCGCGGGCAGCGCATCCCGGACGCCGCCGGGGAGCGCAGGGCCTGGCTGTACGCGCTGGCCCGCTGGGCGTGCCTGCGCAAGCTGGCCGAGGCCAAGCAGAAACGTCAGGGCACCCACGCGGCGGGGCGCACCGCGGCCCACCGGCAGCCCGGCACCCATCGGCGGTCCGGCACCGACTCCGGCGCACAGCCGGGCGAGAGCCCCTCCGCCCCCGACGGCCTCCAGGAGCAGCGGCGGCGCGAACTCGCCCTGCTGGCCTGGCCGGAGGCCGCCGGCACCACGCCGGAGCAGCGCGAGGCGCTCGAACTCGCCGTACGCCACCACCTCGCCGCCCACGAGGTCGCCGCCGTGCTCGGCATGGACCACGCCACCGCCCGCGAGCTGCTCGCCTCGGCCGCCTGCGAGGTCGAGCGCACCCGCGCGGCCCTCGCCGTCGTGGAGACCGGCGGCTGCCCCGGTGTGGCCCGTCTCACCGGCGACCACCAGCTGGTCCTCAGCGCCACCCTGCGCCGCGAACTCGTCCGGCACGTCGACGACTGTCCCCGCTGCCGCAGGGCCGCCGAGCGCGCCGCCCCCGGCCGCTGGCCCGGCGCCGGGGTCACCCCCGCCGAGCTGCCCGTCCTGGAAGCGCCCCGCGCCGCCCTGCACGTCGCCATGACGCACCTCCCGCGCGCGCGGGGCGCCGCCGTACCGCGCTTCGACCGGCGCGGCTTCCCGATGGACCCCAAGGACCACGCGGCCCGCCGCGACCGCCTACGCGCGCGTGCCGTCACGACCACGGTCGTCGCCACCGTCGTGGCGGCCCCCGTGCTCGCCCTGTGGGCGGCCTACCGGGGCACCCCCACCGCGGACGGCGCCGACGGCCGCTCCGCCAGCGCCAGCGAGGCGCAGGACCCCGGAAGCCTGGACGGCGAGGCGGCGAACGGCTACGAGAACGCGGGAAACGCCAGCACCAGACCCGGCACCGGCTTCGGCAAGGGCCCCAGGCCGGACGTCTCCGTGGAGGTCGTCAGCGTCTCGGGGCTCGGCACGAAGACCGCCGGCCTCCTCACCGTCACCGCCACCACCAGCGGCGACACCACCCTCATCACCCTGACCGCCGACCGGGACGCCGACGGACCCGTCCGCTGGTCCGCCTCCACCGGAGCCTCCTGGCTCTACCTGAGCCGCTCCACCGGCACCCTGCGGCCCGGCGAGTCGATGACCGTCAAGGTGCACGTCGACCAGCTGCGCGAACCGTCCGGCCACTGGCACGCGCGCGTCGCCGTCGCCCCGGCGGGCACCGTGGTCTCCATCGACGGCTACGGCACCGCGGCCGGCCCGGGCACCGGCACGGGCGAGGGCACCGGACCCGGTACCGGCCCGGGCAGACCCACCGATCCGCCCCCGCCGTCCTCCGATCCGGACCCGGATCCTCCTGTTCCGCCCTCCCCGGACCCCACCCCGACGAATCCGCCGCCCTCGACCGACCCGCAGCCCACGCCCAGCGGCTCCCCGTCCGCCCCCGAGGGCTCGACACCGCCGCCGGAGGACGACGGCGACCCGGGCCCGGCCGGCGGCTCCTAGTGCCCCAGCAGGCAACGTTTGCCCCTCGGGCTCGGGGCGACTCAGGCGACGGGATCCGCCGGATGCGGTGCCAGCAACGGAAGCTGCGAGGCCAGACGTTCCTCGCACAGCTCGACGAGACGGTCGTAGCCGGCCTTGCCCATCAGCTCGGTCAGCTCCGCCCGGTAGGACACGTACACCGGCTCGCCCGCGCCGTGCGCCGAGGTCGCCGACGTGCACCACCAGTGCAGGTCGTGGCCGCCCGGACCCCAGCCGCGGCGGTCGTACTCGCCGATCGACACCTGCAGCACGCGCGTGTCGTCGGGCCGGTCGATCCAGTCGTACGTCCGCCGCACCGGCAGCTGCCAGCAGACGTCCGGCTTGGTCTCCAGGGGCTCGCGGCCCTCCTTCAGCGCCAGGATGTGCAGCGAGCAGCCCGCGCCGCCGGCGAAGCCGGGACGGTTCTGGAAGATGCACGAGCCGTTGAACGGGCGGGTCTGGCGGTCGCCGTCCTCGTCCTCCGAGACCCAGCCGCCGCGCAGGCCCTCGTCATGGTGCTGCCAGATGTCGGGCGTGAGCCTCGCCACATGCTCGGCGACCCGCTTCTCGTCGTCCTCGTCGGAGAAGTGGGCACCCAGCGTGCAGCACCCGTCGTCCGCGCGGCCCGCCTGGATGCCCTGGCAACCGCTGCCGAAGATGCAGTTCCAGCGAGAGGTCAGCCATGTCAGATCGCACCGGAAGACCTGCTCGTCGTCCGCCGGATCCGGGAACTCCACCCAAGCGCGCGCGAAGTCGAGGCCCTTCTCATCCGCTGCCAGGGCCTTCTTCGACTTCATGGACGCCGTCACCGGCTTCGCCCGCGAAGAACCGCCCGTTGATTTGTCGGTCTTCGCCTTGTTCGTCTTTGGCACCCGTCCAGGGTAAGTCGCCGGAGACCGCTTCGGGGACGGCCCACGGCCTCACTGGCAGTAGCGTTCCCTACATGAGACTCGGTGTCCTCGACGTGGGATCGAACACGGTGCATCTGCTGGTGGTGGATGCACACCCCGGCGCGCGCCCGCTGCCCGCGCACTCGCACAAGGCGGAACTGCGCCTGGCCCAACTCCTCGACCCGGCCGGGGCGATCGGCCCCGAGGGCGTCGACAAACTGATCGCCGTCGTCCACGAGGCCCTCCAGGCCGCCGAGGACAAGGGCGTCGAGGACCTGCTGCCGTTCGCGACCTCCGCCGTGCGCGAGGCCACCAACGCCGACGACGTCCTCGCGCGCGTGCAGGCCGAGACCGGCGTCGAGCTCCAGGTCCTCACCGGCGCCGAGGAGGCCCGGCTCACCTTCCTCGCCGCCCGACGCTGGTTCGGCTGGTCGGCGGGGAAGCTGCTGGTCCTGGACATCGGCGGCGGCTCCCTGGAGATCGCCTACGGCATCGACGAGGAGCCCGACGCGGCCGCCTCCCTGCCGCTCGGCGCCGGCCGCCTCACCGCGGGCTGGCTGCCCGGCGACCCGCCCGACGCCGAGGACATAAGGTCCCTGCGCCGCCATGTCCGCGCGCAGATCGCCCGGACGGTCGGCGAGTTCAGCCGCTTCGGCGCCCCCGACCACGTCGTCGCCACCTCCAAGACCTTCCGGCAGCTCGCCCGCATCGCCGGCGCCGCCCGCTCCACCGAGGGCCTCTACGTCCAGCGCGAACTCAAGCGCGAGTCCCTGGAGGCCTGGGTGCCCCGCCTGGCGGGCATGACGTACGCCCAGCGCTCGGAACTCCCCGGCGTCTCGGAAGGCCGGGCGAACCAGCTCCTGGCGGGCGCCCTGGTGGCGGAGGGCGCGATGGACCTGTTCGGCGTGGAGTGCGTGGAGATCTGCCCGTGGGCGCTCCGGGAAGGCGTCATCCTGCGGCGCCTGGATCACATGGGATCGGAACAGCCGGCCTAGGGGGGGCGGGGCCGTGCCCGATATGCGGCTCCGCCGCGGGGCGTGAACGACCACGACGGCGCCGCACCCGCCCATGGCGAACACCACTACGGCGCCGCACCCGCCTATGGCGAACACCACAACGGCTATCGGGCGCCCGGCCCCCACAACGCCGCACCCCGTAATCTGTCCCCCATGGCAGAGCCAGTCGTACGGATCCCGGATGCGAAGGTCGCCCTGTCGACGGCGTCCGTGTACCCGGAGTCGACGGCGACGGCCTTCGAGATCGCCGCGCGCCTCGGCTACGACGGCGTCGAGGTCATGGTCTGGAACGACCCCGTCAGCCAGGACATAGAAGCCCTGCGCAGGCTGAGCGACTACCACGGCATCCCGATCCTGGCCGTGCACGCCCCCTGTCTGCTCATCACCCAGCGGGTCTGGTCCACCGACCCCTGGGTGAAACTGCAGCGGGCGCGCGCCGCGGCGGAGAAACTCGGTGCGACCACCGTCGTCGTCCACCCGCCGTTCCGCTGGCAGCGCCAGTACGCGCGGGACTTCGTCCAGGGGATCTGGCGGATGGCCAACGAGACGGACGTACGCTTCGCCGTCGAGAACATGTACCCGTGGCGCTACCGCGACCGCGAGATGCTCGCGTACGCCCCCGACTGGGACGTCACGAAGGACGACTACCGGCACTTCACGATCGACCTCAGCCACGCCTCCACCGCCCGCACGGACGCGCTGCAGATGGTCGACCGCATGGGGGACCGCCTCGGCCACGTCCACCTCGCCGACGGAAACGGTTCGGCCAAGGACGAGCACCTCGTCCCCGGCCGCGGCTCCCAGCCCTGCGCCGAGCTGCTGGAGCGGCTCGCGCTGAGCGGCTTCGACGGCCATGTCGTCATCGAGGTCAACACACGGCGTGCCATGTCCGGTGCCGAGCGTGAGGCCGACCTGGCGGAGGCCCTGGCCTTCACCCGGCTCCACCTGGCCTCGGCGCTGAAGGTGCCCCGCCCGTGACCGACGCCGACGGGACCCCCGGGCGCCGCGGCCGCCCCCCGCGTACGGAAGCGGCCGACACCGGCGAGACCGCCCGCAGGCGCGGCCGCCCCCCTCGTACCGAAGCGGCCGACACCCGCGACCGGATCCTGGCCGCCGCCCGGGAGGAGTTCTCGCAGCGGGGCTACGACAAGACGTCCGTGCGGGGCATCGCGAAGGCGGCCGGGGTCGACTCGGCGCTCGTCCACCACTACTTCGGCACCAAGGAACAGGTCTTCGAGGCGGCCGTCGAGGTCGCCGTCGCGCCCGCGCTCACCGCACCGGAGGCGATCGCCGAGGGCCCGCTGGACAGCGTGGGGGAGCGGATGGCCCGCTTCGTCTTCGGCGTCTGGGAGAACCCCGCCACCCGTACGCCCCTGCTCGCGATCCTGCGCTCGGCCGTGAACAACGAGACCGCGGCCGCCGTCTTCCGGCGCCTGGTCGCCTCCCAGCTGCTGCGCCGGATCGCCGCCCAGGTCGACCTGCCGGACGCCGAACTGCGCGCCGAGCTGGCGGCGGCGCAGCTGGTCGGGTGCGCGATGCTGCGGTACGTGATCAAGGTGGAGCCGCTGGCGTCGGCGGACGTCGAGCAGATCATCGCGCGCGTGGCACCGGTCGTACAGGGCCACCTCACGACCCCCTGAAGCGCCGGTGCGGCGAGACACGCATCCCGCATTCCGGACACCTCGTCCCGCCCCCTGGATGACCGGCGTACGCTCAATAGCAGCCCTGTCTGTCTGATAGCAGCCCTAGCAGTCTCAAGGAGCGAGCGACGATGCCCGAGCTGAGGTCCCGCACAGTCACCCACGGCCGCAACATGGCGGGCGCCCGCGCCCTTATGCGCGCCTCCGGTGTACCCGGTGCGGACATCGGCCGGAAGCCGATCATCGCGGTGGCCAACAGCTTCACCGAGTTCGTGCCCGGTCACACGCATCTCCAGCCGGTCGGCCGGATCGTCAGCGAGGCGATCACCGAGGCCGGCGGCATCCCGCGCGAGTTCAACACGATCGCCGTCGACGACGGCATCGCCATGGGCCACGGCGGCATGCTGTACTCCCTGCCCTCGCGCGACCTGATCGCCGACTCGGTCGAGTACATGGTCGAGGCGCACTGCGCCGACGCCCTGGTCTGCATCTCCAACTGCGACAAGATCACCCCGGGCATGCTCATGGCCGCCCTGCGGCTGAACATCCCGACGGTCTTCGTCTCCGGCGGCCCCATGGAGTCCGGCCGTGCCACGCTCGTCGACGGCACGGTCCGCACGCTCGACCTGGTCGACGCGATCTCCGACGCCGTGAACGACAAGATCTCGGACGAGGACATCCTCCGCATCGAGGAGAACGCCTGTCCGACCTGCGGCTCCTGTTCCGGCATGTTCACCGCCAACTCGATGAACTGCCTGACCGAGGCCATCGGCCTCTCCCTCCCCGGCAACGGCTCGGTCCTGGCCACCCACACCGCGCGCAAGCAGCTGTACGTCGACGCCGCGCGCACGGTCATGGACATCACCCGCCGCTACTACGAGCAGGACGACGAGACGGTCCTGCCGCTCAACATCGCGACCTTCGCCGCGTTCGAGAACGCCATGGCGCTGGACATCGCGATGGGCGGCTCCACGAACACGATCCTGCACCTGCTGGCGGCCGCCCAGGAGGCGGGCGTCCCGTTCGGCCTGGAGGAGATCGACGCGGTCTCGCGTCGCGTCCCCTGCCTGGCGAAGGTGGCGCCCAACGTCGCCAAGAACCGCACGTACTACATGGAGGACGTGCACCGCGCCGGCGGCATCCCCGCCCTCCTCGGCGAGCTGCACCGCGCCGGCCTGCTCAACGAGGACGTCAACTCCGTCCACAGCCCGTCCCTGGCGGACTGGCTGAAGACCTGGGACGTCCGCGGCGGCTCCCCGTCCGCCGAGGCCGTGGAGCTGTGGCACGCGGCGCCGGGCTGCGTCCGCTCCGCCGAGGCCTTCTCCCAGTCCGAGCGCTGGGAGGCCCTCGACGACGACGCCGAGGGCGGCTGCATCCGCTCCGCCGAGCACGCCTACTCCAAGGACGGCGGCCTCGCGGTCCTGCGCGGCAACCTCGCCGTCGACGGCTGTGTGGTCAAGACGGCCGGCGTCGACGAGTCGATCTGGACCTTCGAGGGCCCGGCGGTCGTCTGCGAGTCGCAGGAGGAGGCCGTCGAGAAGATCCTCAACAAGCAGGTCACCCACGGTGACGTCGTCGTCATCCGCTACGAGGGCCCCAAGGGCGGCCCCGGCATGCAGGAGATGCTCTACCCGACGTCCTTCCTCAAGGGCCGCGGCCTGGGCAAGACCTGCGCGCTGATCACCGACGGCCGCTTCTCCGGCGGCACCTCCGGCCTGTCCATCGGCCACGCGTCCCCCGAGGCGGCCTCCGGCGGCACGATCGCCCTCGTCCAGGACGGCGACCGCATCCGCATCGACATCCCGAACCGCTCGATCGAGTTGCTCGTCGACGACGCGGAACTCGCGCGCCGTGAGCAGTCGTTGAACGGGACGTACGTCCCGTCGAACCGCGAGCGCAAGGTCTCCGCCGCCCTGCGGGCCTACGCCGCCATGGCGACGAGCGCCGACAAGGGCGCGGTGCGGGACGTGTCCAAGCTGGGCTGACCCCCCCGGCCGGGCGGATCCACAACCCGCCCCGGTCGATCCACACCCTGTGCACAAAGGGGCCGCCTCCTCCGGGGGCGGCCCCTTCGCGTCCTACCAGTCCGCCGGATCCCGCCCGTCCACGCCGAACACGGTTCCGTCGGGCGCGCCGGCGTAGACCCGGCCGTCGACCGGCACCGGACGCGGCAGCGTGCTCGTCACCCGGTCGGAGTTCGTGCCGAGGCGCGGCTTCGTCTGCCCGAGGAGCCGGCCCGTGCGGGCGTCCACGCCGAGCAGCCGCCCGTCCGCCGCGGTGACGTACACGTGCCCGTCGGCGTACACCGGATCCGAACCGTGGTACACGGCCGTCTCCAGGCTCCACAGCCGCTTCCCGGCCGCCGTGTCGATCGCCTCCAGCGCTCCGCCGGTGGACATCAGGTAGACGACGTCGCCGTGCACACCGGCCGTGGGCGCCGACCGCGGCAGGGGCAGCGCCACCCGGCGCGTCGACCGGGAGGCGGGGTCGTAGCGCACCACGGCGTCGGCGTCCCCGGACGCGAGGTCGGTGGAGAGGAAGAACACCGTCCCGTCGTGGCTGCCGACCGCCCGCAGCGTGCCCTGCAGCCGCGCGTGCCAGCTCACCTTCCCCGAGTCCGGGTCCACCGCGGTGACCTGGGTCGTCCCGGAGTCCGTGGCGGTCGTCGCGTAGGCCAGCGGATCCCCTGGGAAGGACTCGAAGTACGGCACACCCTGGACGGCGGAGAACCCGTGTCTCCACGTCGTCCGGCCCGACGCCCCGTCCACGGCGGTGACGGTCCCGTCGGTGGCGCTGAACAGGAGGGTGCCGCCCGCCGTGTGCAGCCCGGTGTGCGCGGGCGTGTCCCGCCGCCAGCTCACCTTCCCGGTGCCCGGGTCGAGCGCCGCCAGCTTCCGGCCCTGCTCCGACGAAGGCTGGACGAGTTCCCCCGCCAGCACCGGCGGCCCGCCGGGCAGCCCCTCGGCCACGGAGTGCTTCCACACCAGGTCCCCGTCGGACGGGTCGAGCGCGAAGACCACCCCGGACTGGGCGCAGAGCAGCTTTCCGGCCCCGTACGAACACTGCGGGACGCTCTGCTCGCCGGACACCGAACCGGCCTCCCACGCGTCGAACGCGGCCGTCGTGGTCCGGGGGTTCGTCACCCCCGGCCCCGGCGCGTCGCCCGGCAACTGCGCCGCCGCGAACGCCCCGCCGACGAGGAGCCCCAGCGTCCCCGCCGCCACGGCCACCCGCCGCCCCCGCGGCTTGCGCCGAGGCCGCTCGGGCACCTCGGGCTGCTCGGACCGCTGAGCGGGCTTCCCGGCCGCCACGGAGGGCTTGGCGGGCTGGGCCGAAGCGGCGGAACCACGCCCCTCGCCAGCCTCCGCCCGCGGCTCCGGTATGAACGTCTGCGTGTCGTACGAGGCCGCCACCGACCGCAGTTCCCGCATGAGCTCGTCCGGCGTCGGCCGGTCCTCGGGCTCCTTGGCGAGACAGCGCACCACCAGCGGCGCGAGGTTCTCCGGTACGCCGGTCAGGTCCGGCTCGTCGTGCACGACCTGGTAGGCGACGACGTAGGGGCTGTCGGAGTCGAACGGCCCGCGGCCCGTCGCCGCGTGCACCATCACCGAGCCCAGCGCGAAGATGTCGGCGGCCGGCCCGACCTCCCGCGGCCGCCGGAACTGCTCCGGCGCCATGAACGGCGGCGTCCCGATCAACTTGCCGGTCTCGGTCCGCAGTTCGCTGTCCTTCGGCCGGGAGATCCCGAAGTCGATGACTTTCGGCCCGTCCTCCGCGAGCAGGACGTTGCTGGGCTTCAGATCCCGGTGCACGACCCCCACCCGGTGGATGTCGCGCAGCGCCTCCGCGAGCCCGGCCATCAGCCGCCGCAACTCGCCCGAACTCAGCGGCCCGCTCCGCTTCACCTGCTCGGCGAGCGTCGAGCCGGGAATGAACAGCGTGGCCATCCAGGGCCGTTCGGCCTCCGGGTCGGCGTCCACGACGGGCGCGGTGAACGCACCGCTGACCCTCCGCGCGGCCGCTACCTCCTGCCGAAAACGCCCCCGGAACTCGGGATCCCGCGCGAACTCGGCGTGGACGACCTTCACCGCGACCTTCATCCCGGACGTGCTCCGGGCGAGGTGGACCACGCCCATGCCACCCGAACCGAGACGCGACTCCAGCCGGTAGTGACCGGCGTACTCCGGAAGTTCCGCTTCCGCGCCCGCCCCGGTGTTGCGCTGTGGCGTCATGGACCACCCCCGTGTTCTCCGCGCGCGCGACGCACGGAGCCTAGTCGATGACTTCGACGGGACAGAGGCGGCTTGCTAGCCTCCGTGTGCGAATCACGTACATGTGTTTCATGGCGTGTTTTAGGGGAATGAACGTGACCCCATGGCACTCATGGGGACCAACGGGGGAGGTTTTTCATGTCTGTTGACCGCGTCGAAGAGGCCGGGAGCAGCGCCGCGTCGGAGGCCGTCGCCGCGGCCGTGGCGGCCGTCACGTACTACCCGGTCGCCCCGGGCGTCCGGCTGAACGTCCGCAGCGGCCCGGGTACGGGCTACAGCGTCGTGCGCGTCCTGCCCGAGGGGTCCAAGGTCCCGATCTACTGCCAGACCCCGGGCACCTCGATCAGCGGCCCGTACGGCACGTCGAACATCTGGGACAACATCGGCAGCGGAGAGTACGTCTCCGACGCCTACGTCCGCACCGGCAGCGACGGCTACGTCGCCTCGCGCTGCTCCTGACCGCCGGGCAACCCACCCGGAGGCCCGCCGGAGGCCGGCGCCATAATCGTCCCGTGAGCGACGAAAACGGCACCCCGGACACCCCGGCGGGCTCCCGGGACACCGAGGGCACCCCCGACACACAGGGCACCCCCACCGGCCGGCCGGCCATGTCCACCGGCCCGCGCCCCGAGCCTTTGCGCTTCTTCGGCACCACCTGGGTGGACCACGCCGACGGCTACACCGCCCGCCGCGTCGCCGTGGCCGTCGGGGCGTTCGCCGCCACCGTCGTCTCCTGTCTGGTCCTGCGCTTCGCCTACCAGGGCCTGGCGATCGCCGACATCGGCAGCTTCGTGACCCTGCTGGTCGTGATCATGTTCGCGATCTGCAGTGCGCTCGCCTTCCGCCACACCTGGGACGGCTTCGGCAAGCGCCCCGACCCCGACCGCCAGGCGTCCCTCCGCGGCCTGCTGGCCATCGGCTTCGTCGGCTCCCTCGTCGCCTACTTCTTCCGCGCCCTCACCGAGGCTCCCGGAGAGAAGCTGCACCGCGAGGAGTACGAGGCGGCGCTGAAGCAGCACGACAAGCGCGTCTCCCGCCGCACGGGCAACCCTTCGAAGAAGCGCCGCCGGGGCTGAACGTTCCACCGGCTCCTCGCGTCCCCGTGTCATGAAACGCATCAGCCGGACATACGCCATCGTCGCCACCGCCCTCCTCACCGCCGTCCTCGCCTCGGGCTGCGCCACGGCATCCGCCCCGAGGTCCGCTCCCTCCGAGCCGGGGTCGAGCCCCGCCCCTCTCGTCGGTGTCGTCTGGAAACTCGACAGTGTCTCCGTGGACGGGAAGACCCACTCCGTCCCCGACGACACCGACCCCTGGATGGAGTTCGACGCGGCGAAGGGCATGATCACCGGGCACGACGGCTGCAACCATTTCGAGAGCGATGCCGTGATCGGCACCGGAACGGTGACTCTCGCCGGCGACCTCCTCTCCACCGCGATCGGCTGCTACCCCAGCCCGGACGCCGCCCCCGAGTTCACCGAGAGCTTCCCGCCCCGCTCCGGCTCCCTCCGCGCCGAGACGACCGCCGACACCCTCACCCTGACCGCCGCCGACGGTGTCTCCTACCTCCTCCACGCGGAAAAGCCCACCGCCTGACCGCCCACCCCCGTCACGATGGTCGTATGACGGCCTCACCTGAACCCCGGACCCAGGCTCGAGCCCACTCCTTCAACTCCGCCGCGGCCCAGTACGCCGCCAACCGCCCCTCCTACCCATCCGCCCTCCTCGACGCGATCGAGTCCGTCGCCGGCCGCCCCCTCGCCGGCGCCCGCGTCGCGGACATCGGCGCCGGCACCGGCATAGCCACCGCCCTCCTGCACGCCCGCGGCGCCCACGTCGTCGCCGTCGAACCCGGTGACGGCATGGCGGCGCAGTTCCGCCGCGCCCTCCCCGACGTCCCGCTCGTCCGGGGCGACGGCAACCACCTCCCCCTCGCCACCGCCTCCTTCGACCTCCTCACCTACGCCCAGTCCTGGCACTGGACCGACCCGGCACACTCGGTCCCGGAAGCCCTGCGGGTCCTGCGGCCGGGCGGCGCGCTGGCGCTGTGGTGGAACACCAGCGCCGTGGACGTGCCGTGGATCGACGCCCAGACCGACCGCATGGAGCGGCACTTCGGCACCGACGGGGTGGTGCCGACGAACGGCGACGGCAGCCGCGCCGCCCGCACCGATCCGACCGGCAGGCTCCGCTTCGCCCACCGCACGGTCCGCTGGAGCCGCCGCGTCCCCCTCGAGCTCCATCTGGCCAACATCAGCAGCCACTCGGTCTTCCTCGTCCACGGCGAGGAGAGCGCGGCCGCCTTCCTCGCCGAGGAACGCCGTCACCTCCTCACCACGTTCCCGGACGGCACCGTCGAGGAGACCTACGACGTCGAACTCCTCCTGGCCACGGCCCCCACGCAGCCTTAGGGTGTTGTGAAAGTCCCGCACAGCACCCACGGCGCCCGGCACGCTCCCCCACTCTCGGCTTCGCTCGAGCGGGAGGTACCCCCACCGCCGCACCGGCCAAAGGCCCAAGTAGCTCCGCTACGAGGACCTTCGTCCGGCACTCCCCCAGCCTTCGGCCGGGGGGACCCCCAGGGCACGCACCGGACACCGCGGGCACCGCACGGGACTTTCACAACACCCCCTAGCCGGCCACCACTTCCCCCTGCTGTTCCGCCCGCCGCTCCCGCGCCGCGGCCCATCCCTCCAGGGCCGCCGCGCAGGCGTGGTCCACATGGCGCAGTCCGCCCAGCTCCAGCCGCACCTCCCGGTCGGCCGGCAGCGCGTCCAACGCGTCCAGCAGCTTCGGCAGCCGTAGGAACGTCGCATGGCCCAGCACCCTCACGACGATCCCGGCGTCCCCCCGGTCCTCGGTCTCCACATGCACATGGCTGATCTCCCACGCCGTCTTCGCGACGGCCAGCGCCAGCCCGACCAGCACCCCCTCGAACAGATTCCCCACGACGATCGCCACCGCCGTCACGCCGAGCACGAGGACCTCTCCCCGATGCCCGTGCCACAGCTTCCGCACCTCCCGCACCGGCACGAGCTTGCACCCGGCGTGCACCAGCAGCCCGGCCAGCGCCGCGACCGGGATGACCCCCAGCACCCCCGGCACGACGGCCGTGAACAGCAGCAGCCACACCCCGTGCAGCACCCGCGACGCCTTGGTCCGCGCCCCGGCCCGCACGTTCGCCGCGCTCCGCACGATGACCGCCGTCATCGGCAGCGCGCCCAGTACCCCGCACACGGCGTTCCCCGCGCCCTGCGCCATCAGCTCCCGGTCGTAGTCCGTCCTCCTCCCGTCATGCAGCCGGTCCATCGCGGCCGCGCTGAACAGCGACTCCGCCGACGCGATCAGTGCGAACGCCACGACGGTCCCGGCCACCCCCACTTCCGTGAGCCGCCCGAGATCCGCGGCCTCGGGCACCCGTACGACATCCCACAGCCCCTGCACCTGGACCCGCCGCACCTCCAGGTCGAATGCCCAGGTCACCGCCGACGCCAGCGCCACCGCCACCAACGGCGCCGGAACAAGCCGCGCCCCGCGCCGCCACCGCCCCCACAGCAGCAACACGACCATGGTGGCACCCCCCACTGACAACGCCACCGGATCCACCCGCCCGGGCAACGACACCAGCCCGGCGAGCTTCCCGAGGCCGCCCGGCGGAGCGGCCGCGTCCCCGAGGGCGTACACCTGCCCGGCGACCAGCACCAGCCCGATCCCGGCGAGCATCCCCTGGACGACAGCCACGGACACGGCCCGGAACCACCGTCCGAGCCTGAGCGCGCCCAGCCCGAGCTGCAGCAGCCCGGCCGCGAGGACGATCACACCGAGCGCCTCGAGGCCGTACTCCCGCACGGCCTCGTAGACGAGCACGGTCAGACCCGCCGCCGGCCCGCTCACCTGCAGGCTGCTACCGGGCAGCACACCGGCGACCAGTCCGCCGACGATTCCGGTGACCAGCCCCAGCTCGGCGGGCACACCCGAGGCCATGGCGACGCCCACGCACAGGGGCAGCGCGACCAGGAAGACGACGAGAGAAGCGAACAGATCGGCCTTGCCGACACCACGGACAGCACGGACACCACGGCGCAACACGGGAGCACCTCCGGTAGGGAACGGGAGATGCGTGGGGCGCGCCGCGCCGGGGGAGGGCACGGCGACTGACCTGCGCGGAAACGGCCGAAGCCGCGCCGCGCATGAATTCCATTGTCAGTTATAACGACGGGCCTTGGAAAAGGTTCTTGTGCGCGACCCGTGAACACGGAGGCACGCGAAGCGGAGCCTCCGCCTCCAATCCCACCGCCACGCGCCTGCGCCACCGCGCACACCCCGCTCGCGCATACCCCCTCGCACGTACCTCCCGACCGTGCCCCTTGACGGCCCGACCTCTCGCCGCAATTATTCATCACATGATGAATTCCTTGAACGAGCCGCCCGGCACCCCGGACCCGCCCGGCACACCCCCCGCCGTCAGCGCCCGGGACCTCACCGTGGTCCGCGGCCCGCGCACGGTCCTGCGCTCCCTCGACTTCACCGTCCCGCGCGGCCAGATCACCGGCCTGCTCGGCCCCTCCGGATGCGGCAAGTCCACCCTGATGCGCGCGGTCGTCGGCACCCAGGCCAAGGTCACCGGCACCCTCGACGTCCTCGGCCGACCCGCCGGCCACCCCTCCCTCCGCACCCGCATCGGCTACGTCACCCAGGCCCCCTCGGTCTACGACGACCTGACGATCCGCCAGAACCTCGACTACTTCGCCGCGATCCTCGACCCCGGCCGCGCCGCGGCCGACCGTCGCCACGAGAACGTCACCCGCGCCATCGCCGACGTGGACCTCACCACCCACGCCGACGCCCTCGCCGGCAACCTCTCCGGCGGCCAGCGCAACCGCGTCTCCCTCGCCGTCGCCCTCCTGGGCACCCCGGAACTCCTGGTCCTCGACGAACCGACGGTCGGCCTCGACCCCGTCCTGCGCCGCGACCTGTGGAACCTCTTCCACCACATCGCCGAGACCCGGGGCGCGACCCTCCTGATCTCCTCCCACGTCATGGACGAGGCCGAGCGCTGCCACCGTCTGCTGCTGATGCGCGCGGGCGAGATCCTCGCCGACGGCACCCCCGAGTCCCTGCGCACCCGCACCGGCGCCGACACGGTCGAGGCGGCCTTCCTGCACCTGGTCGACGAGGCGACCGAGGCCGCCCGTGAGAAGGAGACGACCCGATGACCACCGCCACCGCACCCGCCGCCACCCGGGGCCTGAACGCCTCCCGCACCACCGCGACCGCCGCCCGCGTCCTGCGCCAGCTCCGCCACGACCCCCGCACGATCGCGCTGCTACTCCTCATCCCCTGCCTGATGCTGTTCCTGCTGCGCTACGTCTTCGACGGCAGCCCGCGCACCTTCGACAGCATCGGCGCCTCCCTGCTCGGGATCTTCCCGCTGATCACCATGTTCCTGGTGACCTCCATCGCCACCCTGCGCGAACGCACCTCGGGCACCCTCGAACGCCTCCTCGCCATGCCCCTCGGCAAAGGCGACCTGATCGCCGGCTACGCCCTCGCCTTCGGCACCCTCGCCGTCATCCAGTCGGCCCTGGCCACGGCCCTCGCTGTCTGGTTCCTGGACCTGGACGTCACGGGCAGCCCCTGGCTCCTGCTCCTGGTGGCCCTCCTCGACGCCCTGCTCGGCACGGCGCTCGGCCTCTTCGTCTCCGCCTTCGCCGCCTCCGAATTCCAGGCGGTCCAGTTCATGCCGGCGGTGATCTTCCCCCAACTCCTCCTCTGCGGCCTCTTCGCCCCCCGCGACACCATGCACCCCGCCCTGGAGACCCTCTCCGACGTCCTCCCCATGTCCTACGCCGTCGACGGCATGAACGAGGTCCTCCACCACACCGACATGACAGCCACCTTCGTACGAGACGCCCTGATCGTCGGCGGCTGCGCACTCCTGGTCCTGATCCTGGGAGCGGCAACCCTGCGACGCCGGACAGCGTGACCCACACAGCCCGTCCGGCGTTTGAGGACGAGGCCCGTTCAGGGCCGAAGCGGGGGCTGGGGGCGGCAGCCCCCAGGGACGGGACGGGTAGGGGCGGCGGGGGCGAGAGAACCGACGTCCGCCCACCGGACAAGCAACCCGCACCACCCCGTACCGGTGCGAGGATGAAACCGGACGACGCAACCCCCGGAGGGCCCCGCTCATGACCCAGAAAGTCGCAGTCCTCGGCACCGGCAAAATCGGCGAAGCCCTGCTCAGCGGAATGATCCGAGGCGGCTGGCCCCCGGCCGACCTCCTCGTCACCGCCCGCCGCCCCGAACGCGCCGAGGAACTCCGCACCCGCTACGGCGTCACCCCGGTCACCAACGCGGAAGCCGCCAAGACCGCCGACACCCTCATCCTCACGGTCAAGCCGCAGGACATGGGCACCCTCCTCGACGAACTCGCCGGCCACGTCCCCGCCGACCGCCTGGTCATCAGCGGCGCCGCCGGTATCCCGACCGCCTTCTTCGAGGAGCGCCTCGCCCCCGGCACGCCGGTCGTCCGCGTCATGACGAACACCCCCGCCCTCGTCGACGAGGCCATGTCCGTCATCTCCGCCGGCAGCCACGCCACCGCCGACCACCTCGCCCACGCCGAGGAGATCTTCGGCGCCGTCGGCAAGACCCTGCGCGTCCCCGAGAACCAGCAGGACGCCTGCACCGCGCTCTCCGGCTCGGGCCCGGCCTACTTCTTCTACCTGGTCGAGGCCATGACCGACGCCGGCATCCTCCTCGGCCTGCCCCGCGACAAGGCCCACGACCTCATCGTCCAGTCCGCGATCGGCGCCGCGACGATGCTCCGCGACAGCGGCGAACACCCCGTCAAGCTCCGCGAGAACGTCACCTCCCCCGCCGGCACCACCATCAACGCCATCCGCGAACTCGAGAACCACGGCGTACGGGCCGCCCTCATCGCCGCCCTGGAGGCCGCCCGCGACCGCAGCCGCGAACTGGCCTCCGGCAAGAAGGACTGACCCCTCCGAGGACGCGTGGGGCGGTGCGGCGATCACCCGCCGGCCGCCCCCACGATCTCCTTCGTGGTCACCACCCGCGCGAACCCGCCCCCGTGCAGGGACACCGCCGACGCCTGCGCGATCTCCTCCGCGCTCCGCCGCCAGCCGAACGGCCCCTCCAGATCGAACGTGTACGTCGCGTCGTACGCGAACAGCACGTCGTACCCGAGGTTCCCGCCCATCCGCGCCGTCGTCTCCGCGCACATGTTCGTCTGGATCCCCGCCACCACGATCTGCGAGATCCCCTGCGCCGTCAGCCAGGCCCCCAGATCCGGCGTCCCGAGGAAGGCGGAGTTCACCGTCTTCGTGACGAACAGCTCGGCCCCGGCACCCTTCCCCCTCCTCTCCTCCACGTACTCCTTGAACTCGTTCCCCACATACCCCGGCCGCAACGGCGACCGCGGGCCCGTCGAGTCGTGCCGTACGAACACCACCGGCCGCCCCGTCGACTGCCATACGTCGATGAGCGCCGCGATGTTCCCATCGGCCCCCGGGTTGTTCCTGGCCCCCCAGTAGTCGACCTCCTCGAAGCCCTTCTGCACGTCCACGACCACCAGCGCTGCGTTCTCTGCGATGTCCATGCCCTCGATCGTGCCGCCGGACCACCCGCATCCCCAGAGGTACAAAAGTCAGCGATCGATGGTTTACTGCCAAGTATGGAGCACGAGAACGTGTACCGCGTGGCCCTCGTCGCCTTCCCCGGCGTCCGCGCCTTCGACGTCTCCGTCATCACCGAGGTCTGGGGCACCGACCGCACCGACCGCGACGCCCCCGCCTTCGACCTGCGACGCGTCGCCATCGACACCACCACCCCCATCCCCATGCGCGGCGGACTCGCCCTCCACCCCGACCGCACCCTGGCCTGGCTCACCCGCGCCGACCTGATCGTCGTCCCCGGCCTCGACGACCACCTCACGCCCGCACCCACCCCCGTCCTCGACGCACTCCGCCGCGCCCACGCCCGCGGCACCCCCCTCGCCGCCCTCTGCGGCGGAGCCTTCACCCTCGCCCAGGCCGGCCTCCTCGACGGCCGCCGCGCGATCACGCACTGGAACCTCGTCGCCCTCCTACGCGCCCATCACCCCCACGTCACCGTCGTCCCCGACGCCCTGTTCATCGAGGACGACAACATCTGGACCGCTGCGGGAACCGCAGCCGGCATCGACCTGTGCCTCCACCTGGTCCGCCGCTCCCACGGTGCCGAAGCAGCCGCCACCATCGCCCGCTCGATGGTCACCGCCCCCTTCCGCACCGGCACGCAGGCACAGTTCATCGAGCACCCCACCACGCCCGCGGACCGCGACGCCGACACGCTCGCCGCCGTACGCGAACACGCCCTGCGCCACCTGCACGAACCACTCACCGTCGCCGACCTGGCGGCTCACGCGGGTATGTCCCCCCGCAGCTTCGCCCGCCACTTCACAGCCGCCACCGGCACCACCCCCCTCAGCTGGCTCCTCGACCAGCGCATCGCCGCAGCCCAGAAACTCCTCGAACGCACCGACCTCCCCATGCCCGAGGTCGCTCGCCGCGCCGGCTTCGGCAGCGAGGTCACGATGCGCCAGCACTTCGCATCGCGCCTCGCCACCAGCCCACGCGCCTACCGAGCCGCGTTCAGCACCCCACCCGAGACTGCCGCCGCCTCGGGCACCGGCGGCAGCAACCCGATCGCGCGATAGGCGGCGTCCACTACCGGACGCGCCATCTCCCGTGCCTTGTTCGCCCCATCGCGCAGCACCCCCTCCACATACGCGGGATCCGCGCACAACTCCTTGTGCCGGGCCTGCACCGGCCTGAGCACCTCGACCACAGCCTCCGCCGTGGCCTTCTTCAAAGAGCCGTACGACTCATGAACGGCCGCGAGCTCCTCGGGGTTCCCACCCGTACAAGCGGCGAGGATCTCCAGCAGATTCGCGACCCCCGGCCGCCCCTCCCGGTCGTACACGACGTCCCGCCCGCTGTCGGTGACGGCCCGCATGATCTTCTTCCGCACCACATCCGGCTCGTCGAGCAGATAGACGATCCCCGGCCCGGAGTCATCGCTCTTCCCCATCTTCGAACCCGGGTCCAGCAGATTCATCACCCGCGCGGCCACCGCCGGAAGCGTCGCCTTCGGCACCACGAACGTGTGCCCGTACCGCTGGTTGAACCGCACCGCCAGATCCCGCGTCAGCTCGACGTGCTGCGTCTGATCGTCCCCCACCGGCACCTCATCGGTCCCGTACGCCAGGATGTCCGCCGCCATCAGCACCGGATACGTCAGCAGCGAAAGCCGAACACTCCCGCCACGCTCCCGCTCCCGCGCGGCCTTCTCCTTGTACTGGATCATCCGCCGCATCTCACCGTCGGTGGCCACACACTCCAGCACATACGACAGCCGCGCATGCTCGTCGACATGGCTCTGGACGAACAGGGTGCACAACTGTGGATCCAGCCCCGTCGCCAGCAGCAGCGTCGCCGCCTGCCGGCTCAGCCGACGCACCCGCGCCGGATCGTGGTCCACGGTCAGCGCGTGCAGATCGACGACACAGAACAACGCGTCCGAGCGGTGCTGGTCGACCTCGACCCACTGCCGCATGGCCCCCAGATAGTTCCCCAACGTCAGATGCCCGGTCGGCTTGATCCCGCTGAAGACCCGCGTCATCTCCACTCCTTCTCCTGGTCGAGGCCACCGTCCCGGCGGGCCGACCCTCAGGAGTTCCGGAGGGAGATACGAGAACGGCCGCCGAGGCGGCGGCCGTTGAACGCATACGTGAGTACGGCCGCCGTCAGGCGGCCCACCACAGTTGGGTGCACGTACGCGAAGTCATGAGCCCCAGCGTACGCCTCCAGGGGCGCCACGGGACGTGGGTTGACACACCCCGGCCCGATACGTAGTGTTCTCCGAGTTGTCCGACGTGAGCGCCGACTCCGGTCGGTCCCCGGGCAACCATTCCGCAAGTACCAACAACTTCTCGGCGAGCAGTAGTTCCGTCTGCCGTCGCGTCATTGGCATGCGTATTCGCGAAATGAGGAATCCGCGTTCGAAAGGACGCAGCCCCCGATTGGCTTCGGGAGCCGGGAATCCGCTAAAGTCTCACTCGTCGGAACGGCCCGAGAGCCGCGAAGACAACCCCCTCTGACTGGGAATCAGACGCCGAAAGGATCTGATAGAGTCGGAATCGCCGGAAAGGGAAACGCGAGAGCGGGAACCTGGAAAGCACCGAGGAAATCGGATCGAGAAAAGATCTGATAGAGTCGGAGACGCAAGACCGAAGGGAAGCGCCCGGAGGAAAGCCTGAGAGAGTCTCTCGGGTGAGTACAAAGGAAGCGTCCGTTCCTTGAGAACTCAACAGCGT